>NZ_CAJPVI010000018.1 GCF_905397435.1 Cupriavidus numazuensis | reverse complement strand
CGTGGAATTGATGGCCAGCGGCAACGACGCGCTTTTTGGTTACTTTTTGTCGCTCGGACAAAAAGTGACTCGCCGGCTACGCCGGCGAAACAGCGGCGCCTGCCAAGAACGCCACCGCCACTCCGCCCAAAAGAAATTCCGCCGGCTACGCCGGCGAAACAGCGGCGCCTGCCAAGCACAACACCGCAATCCCAACCACAAAACCCCCCACCCGGCTACGCCAGCAAAACCAGCGGCGCCAGCCAAGCGCAATTGACACCCCCCCTTAGTGCGAGTGCCCCTGCATATGCCCCGCCGGCGCCACCACCTCCAGCTCCGCCGCCGGTGACTTCAAATCACGCGTCGTCTGTCCGTCTGCCGGCACCTGCGTCCATTCCGTCGTCCCGTTCTCGCATTCCTGCACGACAGGGAAGTACAGCTTGCCGCCCTGCTCGGGCAACTTCATCAGCATCACGAACTCGTCGAAGTGCGCGTCGGCCAGCGTGCCGCCGAACCAGCGCAGCGTACGCACATCGTCGGTCATCAGCTTGCCGTGCGACTGGACGGGCTTGGCCAGCGCTGCGCGCTTGACCTCGAGCTGCCAGCCGGCCTTCGGCTGCGGATGCGCGCCTTGCACGCCGTCGGGGATCGTGACCGTGATGGCGCGCGTGGCGCTGCCATTGCAGCCGTGGCCAACCATCAGCGTGCCCTTGTAGTAGCTCCCTGCCGGCGCTTGCTTCTGTTCGAAGACGATATGGGCCGACGCGGCGGCGGACACCGTCATCAGCGCGGCGGGCAGCAGCCACTGACGCGCGAGCCGGCGCAGGGAAAGCGGGTCATGCATGAAGTTCTCCTTGTCAGCCCGCCAGTCTAGCGGCGCGGCTGCTGCCTCGTGTTGTGGGCCGATGCGGCGTAGTGCCGCAGCCGTGGATGTCAGCAATGCGTGTCACGGACGTATCAGACGTATCGACCCTGCCACATCTCGGTAAGGTTGGTAAGCATTGGTAAGCACACTGGCGCACACCAGCCGCCCGATGAGACCCTTGCGCACCTTGAGCCGAATGGCAGATGCGGGAGCCACCGCATTTCAACAACCTACTGGCAGGAGGAAAAACATGGTGAAGACTCAGTTCAGCCGCGTGGTGGTCGCTACCGCCGGCTTGTTGGCCGCAATTGCTGCGGCAACTGCTTTCCTGTGCATGCGTCCGGCAGGCGCGGCCGCGCCCGTCGCGCGGCATGGCAGCCTGGGCGCCGCCGCGGTTGCGGCGGCTACGCTCGCACTGCAATCCGGGGAGCTGTTCACGCTGGCCGACCGTCACGCCAGCGACGCGCTGCGCGTAGTCGCGCGGCAAGACAAGTCGGACGGCGCCAGCGATGCACTGGAATGGGACTACGTGCAGCTTCGGCTGTAATCCGCTCCGTACGGTCAGCGCGATACCGGCCGCTTGCCCAGCTTGCGCTGCAGCGTGCGCCGGTGCATGTTCAGCGCGCGCGCGGTCGCGGAGATATTGCCGCCGTGCTCGTTCAGCACGCGCTGGATGTGCTCCCACTCGAGCCTGGCCACTGACAGTGGCACCGGCTCTTCCATCGCGGCTTCCGCCGCCTCCTCAGAGATGCCCGCCATCAGGGCCGTGAGGATCGAATCCACGTTCGCGGGTTTGGCCAGGTATTCATCGGCTCCTTGCTTGACCGCGGCCACCGCGGTGGCGATGCTCGCGTAGCCGGTCAGCACCAGGATGCGCGCGTCAGGCAGCGACTGGCGCAACGGCCCGACCAGTTGCAGCCCGGACTCGGCCGGTGCCGTGCTGCCTGCTTCAGGTGGTGGCCCAAGGTGCAGGTCCAGCGTGACGTACGCAAACGCCGTGCGCGCGGCCAGTGCCAGCGCCGTGCTGCTGTTGTGCGCGACCTGCACGGCGTAGCCGCGGCGCGTCAGCGCACGGGCCAGCGCGCCGGAGAACACCGCATCATCGTCGATGACCAGGAAGGGCGTGCCTGCCGGCGCGGTCGATTCGGGAACCGGGTGGTGGGTAACGGTCATGACGGATTGACTGCCAGGGAAGGGGAGGACGGCACGCGCAGTTCGGCGACGGTGCCGCCGCCGGGTCGATCGCACCAGGCGAGTCCACCGCCCATCTGCCGCGCGCCGCTCTGCGCGAGGTACAGGCCGATGCCCTGGCCGCCGTGCGGACTGACCACGGGCGCTTCGCCAAGCTGCGTGCGCAGTTCGTGCGGAATGCCATCACCGTGGTCGCTCACGCGGAAGGCGAGGTTGCCCTGCTCGAAGGCGATTTCCAGTTGCAGCGGCCGTTGTGCGTTCCCGGCCGATTGCTGGCTGCGCGCAGCGTTATCCAGCAGGATGGTCAGGATCTGACCCACGCGCGCCGGTTCGATGGCCAGTGCGCCGGCCTGCGCGGTGGCGCTGGCCTGCAACGTGGCATTGGGATGGCGCAGTTGCCAGCGCTCGGCGAAGCCGCCGAGCCATGCGTCGATGCGCGCGGGCTCGAGCGTGGCCGGATCCTCGCGCAGCCGCGCCAGGATGGTTCGGCACAATTCCAGTTGCTGTTCGACGGTCAGCAGGTCCGGCAGGTAGTCGGCAACCGGTGTGACACCGCGCGCACGGTCCGAGGCATCGCCGCGCAGCTCGCCCGCGATGACCGCCAGCGTCGCCAGCGGCGTGCCGATCTCGTGCGCGACAGCTGCCGCCTGGGCATTGAGGTCTTCCACGCGCGCTTCACGCAGCAGTTGCTCGCGTGCGAGGTGCAGTTGTGCCTCGCGCTGGCGCAGCACGCCGGAAAGCCGCGCCACGAACAGCGCGATCATTACCGCGCTGGCCACGAAATTCAGCCACATGCCGGCGAGGTGGTAGTTCACGGCCTTGTCCGGATCATGCAGGTCCAGCGGCAGGTACTCGAACAGCAGCACCGTGTAGCAGGCCAGCGCGAAGCACGCGAGCGCGATCACTTGCCGCCATGGCAGGATGGCCGCGGCGATGGCCAGCCCCGGCAGATAGAAAGACACGAACGGGTTGGTGGCGCCGCCGGTATAGAACAGGATTGCCGACAGCGCGGTCAGGTCGACCAGCAACTGGCCCATCAGCTCGGCTTCGCCGGGCACCGTGCCGTGCCGGGTGTGCAGCCGCAGGCGCAGTCCGGTCAGCACGTTGAACAGCGCCTGCAGCGCGAAGACAACCAGCAGCGGGCCCGTCGGCAGCGCGACGCCGATGATCGGCTCGCACGACAGCAGGCACAGTGCCTGCCCGGCCAGCAGCGCCCAGCGCAGCCAGAACAGCCGGCGCAGGCTCACCAGGTTCGGGCGCGCGGCGGGGCCGGCCGGAAGTGGCGGCGAAGCGGTGAAGGCTGGCGGATGGGCACCGGCAGGAGCGGCGGGAGCGGCATGCATGCTGCGAGTGTATCAATGCGGCCCGGCGGCTCCGGCATGTGCGACACCTTGCCGCATTGGTCACGTGGGGCTGCGGCTGCCAGACTATCCGGTTATCTGCGCTGCCGGCACCGTCCGGCGGTAGCATGGTCTAATGTCTGCTTTCGGGAGAGCCCTACATGCAAGCCAAATTCCGCGCGGCCACGCTGGCCGCATCGTTCGCCATGCTGGCCTCGGGCGCCGCGCTGGCGCAGGTCGATGTCAGCAACGCCTGGGTGCGCGGCACGGTGCCGACCCAGACGGCGTCGGGCGCCTTCATGGTGCTGCACGCGCATGACAACGCGAAGCTGGTCGGCGTGTCGTCGCCGGTCGGTGTGGCGGAGCTGCACGAGATGAAGATGGAAGGCAACGTCATGCGCATGCGCCAGATCCCGTCGCTGGATCTGCCGAAGATGCAGGACGTCGAACTCAAGCCGGGCGGCTACCACGTGATGCTGACGGACCTGAAATCCCAGCTCAAGAAGGGCGATACGGTGCCCATCACGCTGAAGATCGAGCAGGGCGGCAAGGTGATCGAGCAGAAGGTCACCGCCGAAGTGCGCGACATGACCGCCAGCGCCGCCAGCCAGGGCGGCCACGGCGATCACAAGCACTAAATCGACCGAGCGGCGGGGGAAGAGATGGCCAACAAGCAGCTCGGTACCCGCCAGAAGCTCGTATTCCGTGGCGGCACGGGCGCGCCGCAACCGTCGCGCGGCAAAGGCGCCGTGCGCAAGTCGGGCCCGCCGCAGACCGGCGGCAGGCCGACGCCTGCGCGTCAGCCGCGCAAGCTGATCGGCTCGTCCGATTCCTGAGTGGCCGCAGCGGCCTGCACGCGTTCGCGCAGCCAGGTGTGGCCCGGATCGGCGTCGGTGCGGTCGTGCCAGATCATGCTGAACGTGAAGTCGTCGAGCGGGAACGGCGGATCGAACACCGCGTAGCGCGGATCCGCTTCCAGTGCCGCCAGGCTGCGGCGTGCCGTGGTCAGGACCAGGTTGGTGCCGGCGATCAATGCGGGCGCCACGCTCCAATGCGGTACCACGCAGGCGATCTTGCGGCGTCCACCGATCTTGGCGACCGCGGCATCGATGGCATCGACACGCTCGCTGTGCGTGGCGACCAGCACGTGGGAACGCGCGAGGTAAGCCACCTGGTCCAGCCTGCCGGTGTCGCGCACGGTCGCCGCATCGACGGCGCAGGCATAGCTTTCTTCGAACAGGGCCGTCGCCTGCACGCCTTCCGGCTGATGCGCGAAGACGCCCAGCGCCATGTCGATCTCGCCGTCGGCCACCTGTGCCGTCATGGCTTCACGGCTCGCCTGTGTAACCACGAGGTCGATATTTGGCGCCGCCTTGCGCACCGCGCGCAGCAGCCGCGGCAGCACGACCAGCGCGCCGTAGTCCGACATCGCCAGACGGAACGTGCGGCGCGCCGTGGCGGGTTGGAAACCGCCGGGTCCGAGCAGAATCCGCACTTGCGACAGCGCTTCGGCCAGCGGGCCGGCGATTTCATGGGCGCGCGCGCTTGGCACGAGTCCGCCCTTGCCGCGTACCAGGATGGGATCGTCCAGCAACTGGCGCAGCCGGCCCAGCGCGTGGCTGACCGCCGGCTGGCTCAGGTGCAGGCGCAGCGCGGCGCGGGAGATGTGGCGTTCGGCCAGCAGTGCTTCCAGCACCACCAGCAGGTTCAGGTCGATACCGCGTAGGCTATTCATTCGGTGAATATTAAACGTATGAAAGCAGAATTGGAAATTCATTCTGCGATATTTCACACTGTCAGGCATCGAATATTGCCTTACGGAGTGCGCCATGTCAGGCACGACCCTTCCGACAAACCTGCTTCTCCCGCTTGCCACGGCCGTGCTGGCCGGGGCGGCCATTCCGTTTCAGGCAGGCGCCAACGCCACGCTTAGCCGCACGCTCGGGCATCCGCTGTGGGCGACGGTGGTATCCCTGCTGGTCAGCCTGGCCGCCATCCTGCCGCTGCTCTGGCTGTTGAAGGTGCCACTGCCGACGCTGCCGCTGTCGGCGTCCCGGCCGCCATGGATATGGATCGGCGGGGTGCTGGGCGTCTTCTATATCACAGCCGCGTTGCTGATGGCGCCGCGATTGGGTGCCGGCGGCTTCATTGCCGCGGTGGTGGCCGGCCAGGTGGCGGCGGCCCTGGCGGTCGATCACTTCGGGCTGGCAGGCTTCGCGGTGCGTGCGCTGACGCCGGCACGCGTGGCCGGCGCGGCGCTGATCGTGGCCGGCATGGTGGTGATGCAGTGGAGTGCGGCACATGAGGCGCGGCCGCAAGCCGCGCCTCCGCTTCAGTCCGGGGTCTGAGAGGCTTCCTGAGCCGCGGCCTGGCGTTTCTGCAGGCAGGTCGGGCACAGGCAGTGCTGGTTCGGCACGATCCTGCGCGCGGGCAGCAGCGGCTGGCTGGCGCACCAGCATTCGGGCAAGCCGGCCACGTAGCCGCACACGAAGCCCGCTCCGCACTCGCTGCAGTGTTCGACCGGGCGCAACTGGCCGGCGAGCACGGTGGACGGATCGGTCACCGCGGGCTTCCCGGCATATCGCCGTCCTGGCCGTCCTGATCATCCTCGCCCAGCCGGCGCATGGCCGAGCGCATCATCTCCATTTGCGCGCTGAAACGCGTGCAGGCGTCGCAGATGACCAGGTGGCTGCGCACGCGCAGACGCTCGGTCCAGCTCAGGGGGCGATCCATCCCCTTCATGGTCAGATGATGGACTTCCTCGCAGTTGGGCAGCAGGCGGTGGCGGGACGAATCAGGCATGGGTTCCTTTCAGGCGGGTCACCGCGTCTTGCCGGTCGTCAGTCCGGGCTGCTGCCCGAACCAGTTCAGTTCCAGGCACTCGCGCAGGCGCATACGGGCGCGGTACAGGATGACCCACACATTGGTCGCGCTGACGTCCAAATCCTGACAGATTTCTTCGGTCTCGAGCTCCAGCCATTCGCGCATCATGAAGACCCGTGCCGTTTTGGCGGGCAGGCGGTCGACGCAGGCCTGCAGGATCTCGAAGAACTCGCGCCGCTCCAGCGTCCGGTCCGGATTGCCCCAGTCGGATGGCATGTCCTGGTAGTGGCCGTTGCGTGTGAAGAGCGCGTCGAAGGCGTCCTGCTCGGACTGGGTCTCGCCGTCCTCGTCGGTGGCCAGCGCCAGCCGCACTTCGCGCCGGCCGCTGCGCAGCAGGTCGATGATCTTGTGCTTGAGGATGCCGACCAGGTAGGTCTTCAGCGCAGATTGCCCGGCAAAGCGTTCCGGGTGCTCCAGCACGGCCAGCAGGGTGTCGGACACCGCGTCTTCCGCGAGCGCTTCGTCGCGCAGCTGCAGCCGCGCGAAGCGAAGCAGGTGGGGGCGAAGGGCTTCCAGGTCGGCGGTGTCGTGAGGCATCGCTGCGGCGTTGGTCCGGACGTGTTGCGCAAAGATGACGCCGGGGCGCCGTGTCGTGCGCCACGCGGCGCATCGGCCCGGCTTGTGCCCGGCCCCGTGAGCCGGTCGCCCGCGCACCTCGCGGATTCTTGTAAAATCGGCGCCTGCCGTGGCCCTATGGTGCACTTTCGGGCGATCCCCGTGAGTTTTCCGTCAGGTTTGCGGCAGATTTGCCATCATACCTGTTGATTCTCACGGATGTCCCCAGCCATGAACGCCGACAACCCTGGAGCTGCCGCGACTGCGGTGGCCGCTATCGCCCCCGCCCTCAAGGCCGAGATCCTCGCCGAGGCGCTGCCCTATATCCGCAAGTTCCACGGCAAGACCATCGTGGTCAAGTACGGCGGCAATGCCATGACCGAGGAAAAGCTCAAGCACGGCTTCGCGCGCGACGTGATCCTGCTGAAGCTGGTCGGCATGAACCCGGTGGTGGTGCACGGCGGCGGCCCGCAGATCGATGAGGCGCTCAAGAAGGTCGGCAAGGTCGGCACCTTCGTGCAAGGCATGCGCGTGACTGACGAGGAGACCATGGAAGTGGTCGAGTGGGTGCTCGGCGGTGAGGTCCAGCAGGACATCGTGATGCTGATCAACCAGTACGGCGGCCAGGCCGTGGGCCTGACCGGCAAGGACGGCGGCCTGATCCGCGCCAAGCGCCTGCAGATGCCCGACCGCGAGAACCCGGGTGCGTTCATCGATATCGGCTACGTCGGCGACATCGAGGCGATCAACCCGGCCGTGGTCAAGGCGCTGCAGGACGACGCGTTCATCCCGGTGATCTCGCCGATCGGCTTCTCAGACGACGGCCAGGCCTACAACATCAACGCCGACGTGGTTGCCGGCAAGATGGCCGAGATCCTCAAGGCCGAGAAGCTGGTCATGATGACCAACATCCCCGGCGTGATGGACAAGAAGGGCAACCTGCTGACCGACCTGTCCGCGCGCGAGATCGAGGAACTGTTCGCCGACGGCACCATTTCGGGCGGCATGCTGCCGAAGATCTCGTCGGCGCTCGACGCGGCCAAGAGCGGCGTGCACTCGGTGCACATCATCGATGGCCGCATCGAGCACTCGCTGCTGCTGGAAATCCTGACCGAGCAGGCGTTCGGCACGATGATCCGCTCGCACTGAGCGGCACCCAGGGCGGCGCCCGGCTGGCGCGCCGCCCGCTGTCTTCTCCTCCTTTGCCTCAGCACCGATCCGGCGTGTCTTCCAGTCCTTCCACTTCGCGCCGTGTCCAGGCGCGCCTGCGCCGGCGTCCGGCCGGTGACCAGTCCGGCGACACGGTGTGGCTGTTCGATCTGGACAACACGCTGCACGACGCCTCGCATGCCATCTTCCCGGCCATCAACCGGCTGATGACGGCCTACGTCGCGCGCGTGCTGGGCTGCGACGACGCCACCGCGAGCCGCGTGCGCGTGGATTACTGGCAGCGCTACGGCGCCACGCTGCTCGGCATGATCCGCCACCACGGCGTGGACCCGGCCGATTTCCTGCGCGCCGCGCACGAATTTCCCGAGCTGGCCGACATGGTGCGCGTGCGGCGCGGGCTGGCCGCGCACCTGCGCCGGCTGCCCGGGCGCAAGATCATCGTCACCAACGCGCCGCAGGCCTATGCGCGCGAGGTGCTCGATATTGCCGGCATCAGCCATTGCTTCGAGCGCGTGATCGCCATCGAGCAGATGTGGGTGCACGGGCATCTGCGCCCGAAGCCAGACCGGCGCATGCTGCGCCGGCTGCTCGCGCAGACCCGCATCGCGCCGCACCGGGCGGTGCTGGTGGAAGACACGCTGTCGCACCTCAAGCGCTACGCCGGCACGGGCATTCGCACGGCCTGGGTCACGGGCTACCTGCGCACGATCGCGCCATCGCGCCCGCACGCGGTGGCGGCGCCGGAAGCTTCCGGCAGCCGCGGCGATGCCGCGGTGCGTTCCACGCTGGATGCCGAGGATCGCCAGCATGCGAGCCATGCCGCGCAGGAGCATTCGGTGACGCTGGTGGCGGCCGAATCTCAGGTCCCTCCGGCGGCAGGCGCTACCGGGCTGTCACCGCAATCACAGCCCGATCACGCGCCGCGCGTACGGGCGCGCGTGCCGAACCGGCCGGCCTATGTGGACATAAAAGTACAATCGATGCATCAACTACAACAAAGATTGCGGAGAACCGGGTCATGATGGAAAGCAACGGAACCCCGCCGGAAGCGGTCCTGCCGGGCGGGCAGGACGCCGCGCCGGCCACCGAAACCGCGCCGCCGGCGCGCAAGCGGCCGCGGCCGGGCGAACGCCGCGTCCAGATCCTGCAGACGCTGGCTGCCATGCTCGAGCACCCGCGCGGGGAAAAGATCACCACCGCCGCACTGGCGGCGCGCCTGAGCGTGTCGGAGGCGGCGCTGTACCGCCATTTCGCGAGCAAGGCGCAGATGTTCGAAGGGTTGATCGCCTTCATCGAACAAACCGTGTTCGGCCTGATCAACCAGATCACGACGACCGAGGAGCACGGGCTGCGCCAGATGCAGGCCATCGTGCGCATGCTGCTGTCGTTCGCCGAGAAGAACCCGGGCATGACGCGCGTGCTGACCGGCGAGGCGCTCGTCGGCGAGCACGAGCGCCTGCAGGACCGTATCAACCAGATGGTCGACCGCATCGAGGCATCGCTGCGCCAGTGCCTGAAGATCGCCGTGACGCAGGGCGCGTTCCCGGCCGATGCCGATGTCGCGCTGCGCGCCGCGCTGGTCATGGCGTACGTGCAAGGCCAGTGGCATCGCTATGCCAAGAGCGGTTTCCGCAAGTCGCCGGGCGAGCGCGTGGACGCGCAGTTGCGCGTGCTGCTCGGCTAGACCGCACCCTCTCCCGCCGCCGCAACGGCGGCGGGCTTGTCGTGCTGCGGCTGCAAGGCCGCGCCGGCGGCATACCAGTCCACCTTGCGCGTCACGACCATGATCGCGGCCAGCAGCAGGAACAGCAGCAGCGAGCCAAGCACCAGCGCGTTGTCTTCCGAGCGCAGCAGCACGTAGAGCGCGCCATACAGCGTGGTCAGCAGCGTGGCGAAGCCCAGCCCGCGTTTCCAGCTGCGCAGCACGAACGACAGGTAGAAGCCGAGCAGGCCGATGCAGGCAGCGCTTGCCGCCACATAGGCCAGCACAAAGGCGATATGTTCGGAGAGGCTCAGCAGCAGCAGGAAGAACAGCGCCAGCGCCAGGCCCACCAGCAGGTATTGCATTGGGTGGATGCGAAGCTGCTTGACCAGCTCGAACAGGAAGAACCCCGCAAACGTCAGCAATACGAACAGGATGCCGTACTTGGTTGCGCGCTCGGTCTGCAGATAGATGTTGACCGGCTCGATCAGCTTGACCGTGACCGTGTCCAGACCGCCGCCGCCTGCGCCCGAAATCTGCTCGCGTGCCTTGGTGTTGAAGGCGGTCACGCTCCAGTTCGCGCGGAACCCTTTGTTGTCGACCGTACGCGTACGCGGCAGGAACTCGCCGTCGAAGCTCGGGTGCGGCCACGCCGACTGAATCGCGATATCGTTCTGCGCGGCGATCGGCACCACGGACAGCGATTGCGCGCCCAGCAGCGGCAGCGTCAGAGCAAACGGCACGGTGCGGCCAGCATCGCGCGGATGGCCCGCCGCGACCTTGAAGTCGGGCAGGTCCAGATCGGCATGCAGGCCCTGCGGCAGCGTGGGCAGTTTCGCGCCTTGTTGCAGCGGCAATTTCTTGCCATCGAGTTCGATCACGGGCGCAGTCATCAGGCCGCGTGTGTCGGTAATGCCCAGCGCCAGATAGGGCTGGCCGACTTCAAACCGGACATGGCCGGGCGAGCGGGCCAGGTCATCGGGCGAGGGCAGGGTGATGCTGCCCTCCCAGCGGCTCTGCATCTCGTACACCAGCGTCTTGTGGATGCCGCGGTAGCGTTCGCCCGGCGTAACGCCGGCCTGCACGCGCAGGGTTTGCGGAAACACCAGCAGTTGCCGCACCTCGACGCGCATCGTCGAGACGGCGGGCTGCTTCGGATCGGCGCGTTCGGTGACGGAGGTGACCTCCTTGTACGGCACCACGAGCACCGGTCCGGTCAGCGTCTGTGGGCCGGCGTAGCTCTTCCAGATACTCTGCTCGGCCTCCTGGCCGTAGGACTTGCGCTCCTGGACGAGGTTGCCCACAAGGCTGAGCGGGATCAGGATCAGCACGATCAGCACGCCGGTGATCAGCGATTTGTACAGCAGGACTTTGTTCATGGCTCGGGCCCCGGAAGTGATGGTGCCGGCCAGATTAGCCACCGCGTGTGCGCAGACCGCGGGGCCGGTGTGAAGCGCTTGTGTGCCCGATGTGAAGTGCGTGCCGGCTGGGTCAGGACGCGGCCGGCAGCGTGAGCGTGGCAAGCGCGCCACCGCCGTCGCTATTGCGGATGGTGATGTCGCCGTGATGCAGCGTCGCGACCTCGCGCACGAAGCAGAGGCCAAGTCCCGTGCTCTTGTCCCGGCCGTCCGGGCGCGGCAGCGAATAGAAGCGTTCGAACAGGCGCGGCAGCGCGTAGTCGGGGATGCCCGGGCCATCGTCGGCGACTTGTATGGCGATTTGGCCGGCCGGCGCGCCGGACACATCTATTCGCACCGTGCTGCCGGCTGGCGCGAAATCGAGCGCGTTTTCGAGCAGGTTGGTGACGGCCTGTCGCAGCATGAAGGGATCGCCCAGTACGGCCAGTGCAGGTTCGGCGTCCGGTGCGAGGGCAAACGTCACGCCGCGCTGGCGCGCGCGCGGTTCGAGCTCATCGACGAGTGCCTGCAGCAATGGCAACAGCTCGACGCGCTCGGCATGGTCCAGCCGCTGCTGCTGCTCTACCGCGGCCAGCACCAGCAGCTTGCGGATCATCTGGGCCAGGCGCTGGGATTGGCCGCGGATATTGGCGACAAAGCGCTGACGGTCCGCCGGCGGCATGTCTTCCTGCAGCAGTTCCGCCGCGCCGCTGATCGCCGCGAGCGGGCTCTTCATCTCGTGCGTGAGCGTGTGGATGTAGTGCTCGACATACTGCTTGCCTTCGAGCCGCAGCCGCATGGTTTCCACCGCGCGCCCCAGTTCGGCCAGCTCGCTCGCGCCGTGCAGCGGCATTTCCGCGCGCTCGCCGGCTGCCACGGTGCGCGCGTAGCGCTGCAGCCGGCGCAGCCCGAACACCAGCCACAGCGTGCAGACCAGGCCAACCGCGAACGCGACGCCCATCAGCAGCAGCCCGTACAGCAGGATCTTGCGCTGGCTGCGCTCGATGAACGGCGCCATCGCGAGGTTGGGCTTGGCGACGGTCAGCACGCCGATGGTCTGGCCATTGGCGGGATCGCGAATCGGCGCGGCGACGTGCATGACCGTGCTGTTCTCGTCATCGGGATTGGCGCGCGTGCTGCGCGCGCCGTACTTGCCCTGCAGCGTCAGGTAGACGTCGTTCCAGCGTGAGTAGTCGGCGCCTACCGCGCTGCCGGTGGTGTCGAAACGGACGATGCCGTGCGTGTCGGTGACGTAGATGCGATAGCCGACCGACTGCTTGCGCAGGCCCCAGACGCTGGCGTCGACGGGCGTATCCTGCAGCCGCGCCAGCCGCTGGGCGAAGGCGCCATCGTTGATCCGGCCCTGCTTCATGTCGTCCGCCGCCAGGGCGGCCAGCACATTGGCGGTATCGACGAGCGTGTCCTCCATGGCCTGCCGGACGCCGGGCTTCACCTCCTGCACAAAGACGCGCAGCGTGAGGAAAGCGGCCAGCCCGACAATCACGAAGAAGCCGAAAAAGATGCGAAGCCCGATATGCATGTTCAGGCCCTGTCGACCGTCATGGTTCGATGGAGTAGCCCATGCCGCGATGGGTGCGGATCGGGTCGCTGGCGGCATCGAGCGCGCGCAGCTTGGCGCGCACGGTCTTGATGTGGGTGTCGACGGTGCGGTCGATGGTGTCCGGCGCGTCGTGCCAGACCTCGTCCATGAGCTGCGCGCGTGAGTAGATGCGGCCCGGGTGGCGCAGCATCAGCGCAAGCATGCGGTATTCGTAGCGCGTGAGTTCGAGCCAGTGGCCATGGAAGGCCACGCGTGCGCCGTCGTTGTCCACCGTGAATACGCTCTGGCTCGCGGCTTCTGCAACTGGCTGGCGCGCGGTGCGCCGCAGGATCACGCGCACGCGCGCGGCCAGCTCGCGCGGCGAGAAGGGTTTCACCACATAGTCGTCCGCGCCGATCTCCAGGCCGACCACGCGGTCAATCTCGTCATGCCGCGCGGTCAGGAAGATGACCGGCACATCGGTGAACGTGCGCAGGGTACGGCAGACCTCGAAGCCGCTCAGGTCGGGCAGGCCGACATCAAGGATCACCAGGTCGAATGCCTGCGTGCGCAGCCGCTCCAGGGCCTCGCCACCGAGCGCGCAGCGCTCCACGGCCATACCGTCGGTGGACAGCGCGTAGTCGATCGTGTCGGCAATGGCGGATTCATCTTCGATGACCAGGATGTTCGGCTTGTGCATGGCGATTCGGCGGTGCCGACGCGGTCCATGGGCGATGGATGAACGCCCGTTGCGGCGCGGTCGGCGGATTGCACTATAATAAGCCGTCGCGCCGATTTGATGACTGGCTTGCGGGCGCGCGGCAGCCGGATGGTCCCACGATCCTCCGTCTGCGAATATAAATGCGGCTAAAGAGGTTGGGTCGGCGCCCCCAGGCAGGATCGGGATTCACGCCGGCACGCGGAACACCGCGAATGCCCGACTTGGCTGCGACGCTTCACACGCACTGCCGGTCGGGTTTTTTTATGCCTGCTTCACGCGGGCCGATTCCATGACAGATGTCGCCTTGCCGCCTGCCGCACTCGCGTTGCCGAACGATTCCGTCGGCGTCGTCACGCCGCAGCGCATGCATTTCCAGGAGCCGCTGAAGCTGCGCAACGGCTCGTCGATCGCCGGTTACGACCTGATGGTCGAGACCTACGGCACGCTCAATGCCGACCGCTCCAATGCCGTGCTGGTCTGCCATGCGCTGAACGCGTCGCACCACGTGGCGGGTGTCTATGCGGACGATCCGCGCGACGTGGGCTGGTGGGACAACATGGTCGGTCCCGGCAAGCCGCTCGATACCAACCGCTTCTTCGTCATTGGCGTGAACAACCTGGGCTCATGCTTTGGCTCCACGGGACCGATGAGCACCAACCCGGCCACGGGCCAGCCCTACGGCGCAATGTTCCCCGTGGTGACCGTGGAAGACTGGGTCAACGCGCAGGCGCGCGTGGCCGATGTGTTCGGCATCACGCAGTTCGCCGCGGTGATGGGCGGCAGCCTCGGCGGCATGCAGGCGGTGGCCTGGAGCCTGATGTATCCGCAGCGGCTGCGGCACTGCATCGTGGTCGCATCGACGCCCAAGCTGTCGGCGCAGAACATCGCGTTCAACGAGGTCGCGCGCAGCTCGATCCTGTCGGATCCGGATTTCCACGGCGGCAACTACTACGCGCATGGCGTGAAGCCGAAGCGCGGCCTGCGCGTGGCCCGCATGATCGGCCATATCACCTACCTGTCGGATGAAGACATGGCCGAGAAGTTCGGCCGCGAACTGAAGACCGAGGACATCCGCTTCTCGTTCGACGTCGAGTTCCAGGTCGAGAGCTACCTGCGCTACCAGGGCGACAAGTTTGCCGAGTACTTCGACGCGAACACCTACCTGCTGATCACGCGCGCGCTCGACTATTTCGACCCGGCACTGGCCTATGGCGGCGACCTGACGCGCGCGATGGCGCAGACGCAGGCGAGCTTCCTCGTCGCGAGCTTCACCACCGACTGGCGCTTTGCGCCGAACCGCAGCCGCGAACTGGTCAAGGCGCTGCTCGACAACAAGCGCCCGGTCTCGTACGCCGAGATTGACGCCCCGCACGGCCACGACGCCTTCCTGCTCGACGATCCGCGCTACCACAACCTGATGCGCGCTTACTACAACCGCATCGCAGAGGAGATCGGCGCATGAACGCCCTGGCCAATCCGAATATCCTCGCGCTGCGTCCGGACTTCCGCGCGATCGCTCGCTGGATCGAGCCTAATTCCACTGTGCTCGACCTTGGCTGCGGCGACGGCAGCCTGCTGCGCGTCCTGCAGGACGAGCTCGACGTGCAGGCTTACGGCATCGAGATCCAGGACGAAGGCGTGCTCGCCTGCGCGCAGAAGGGCGTGCATGTCATCCAGCAGAACCTGGAAGGCGGCCTCGCGCTGTTCGAGGACAAGAGCTTCGACACGGTGATCCTGTCGCAGACGCTGCAGACCATCCACAACACCGCCCAGGTGCTGCGCGACACGCTGCGCGTGGGGCGCGAGTGCATCGTCTCGTTCCCGAACTTCGGCTACTGGCCGCATCGGCTGTCGGTGTTCCGTGGCCGCATGCCGGTGTCGGAGTCGCTGCCGTACCAGTGGTACAACACGCCGAACGTGCGCGTGCTGACCATCAGCGATTTCGAGGCGCTGGCGCCCAAGGTCGGCCTGCGCATTGTCGACCGCGTGGTTATGCATGAAGGCATCACCGTGAACTGGGGCGTGAACTGGCGCGGCAGCCTCGCGGTGTACCGGGTCTGCTCGGCCTGAGCGGCAGGGAACGCCGGGCGGTCAACGCTCGGCAGCCGTGGCCACCAGATAGTCGACGAACGCGCGCACCTTGGGCGGCACGTGCCGCGTCGGGGTGTACACGGCGTAGGCCGTGCCGATGTACGGCTCCAGGATGTCCCAGTCGTCCAGCACCGTGACCAGCCGTCCGTCCGCCAAACCGGCGGCTGCGGAGAAATCCGGCACGAGACCGACCCCGGCATCGCGCTCGACCATGGCAAGGATGGCAATGCTGTTGTTGACGGTAAAGCGCGGCGGGATGCGGACCGTGACGTCATCGCCCGAGGCCTTGTGCCGCAGCGACCAGCGCTCGCCGAACGCGCCATAGCCAAGGTACAGGCAGCGTGTGTGCGGCAGGTCTTCCGGGCCGGCCGGCGCGCCATGCTGGCGCAGCCATCCCGGTGAGGCCACGAGCTGGTAGCGCACCTCGCGCAGCGGCCGGGCCACGAGCCCCGGCGGCAGCTCGCGTGCGATGCGGATGGCCACGTCCAGCCCTTCCTCCACCAGATCTACCATGCGGTCTGCCAGCGTCAGCTGGAGTTCCAGGGCCGGATAGCGCTCCAGCAGCGCGGGGAGGCGAGGTGCCAGCCAGGCTTGCCCGAACACGACCGAGGCGCTCACGCGCAGGACGCCGTGCGGTTCGCCGGTATGGTCGCTACCCAGTGCAGTGACCTCCCGCGCGGCCGCCGTCATGCGTGCGCAGGCGCCATAAACGGCATGGCCCAGCTCGGTCAGCGCGAAGGCCCGTGTGGTCCGCTGCAGCAGGCTCGCACCGAGCGTGGCTTCGAGCCGCGATACATGCCGGCTGACCGCCGACGGCGTCATCCCGAGATCCTGCGCGGCGGCGGAGAAACTGCCGCATTCCACCACGCGCGCGAACACGGCCATGGCATTGAGTGGCGCAGCCTGCATCCGGGTCTCCCCATTCTTTGACGTGAAGTCAAATACTAATTGAGTTGTCCCAGGATTGTTGATCCCTGGTCATGGTGGAACAATGCACGCAATGATTTAGCGGAGCATTTCATGGGCAATCAACAAGCAGGCGCCGGCGGTACCTGGCGCATGGTCGCCGCGATGGCGCTATCGGGCACTATCGGCTGGTTCGTCGTCACCAGCGGCCAGCCGACCCTCGATGTGGTGTTCTTCCGCTGCCTGCTCGGCGGCGCTTCGCTGCTGGGTGTGCTGACGCTGCAGCGCGGCTGGGTGCGGATGGACAAGGCGCGCATGGGCTGGCTCGTGCTCGGCGGTGTCACGCTGATCCTCAACTGGCTGTGCCTGTTCTCGGCCTATGCGTACAGCGGGATCTCGATCGCCACGGTGGTCTATCACACGCAGCCGTTCTTCCTGCTGATCCTGACGGCGGTGTTCCAGCGCGAGCCGTTCCCGTTCGGCCGGTTGCCATGGCTGCTGCTGGCATTCGTTGGCGTGATGCTGATCACGGGGCTGGAGCACGGGGCGCAGGGGATGGCGATGCTGGCTGGCATCGGGTTGGCCATGCTGGCGGCGCTGTTGTATGCGATCACCACCATGGCGACGCGGCGGCTACAGGGCATTCCCCCGGGTCAGATCGCCGGGCTGCAGATGGTGATCGGCGTGCTGATGCTGGCACCGCTGGCGCATCCGGCCGTGGGCACCTTTACGGGGCAGGCATGGGGCGCGCTGCTCGCGCTCGGGTTGATCCACACCGGCGTGATGTACACGCTGCTGTACGGGGCGTTCCAGCGGCTGAGCGTGGTGTCAATCGCGACACTGTCGTTCATCTACCCGCTGGTCGCGATCGTCATCGACGTGGCGGTGTTCGATGTGGTGCTTGGACCGCTGCAGCTCGCGGGGATGGCGCTGGTCCTGCTCGGCGTGATTGCGAACCAGCTCGGCTGGAGCGTGCCGCTGGGGATTCGCGCCCGAAACTGACTGCGGATATGCATTGACGTGAACCCTGACTACGGCTAATGTAGGCAGGATAATCGAACGACCGTGCTATTCGCCATGACCACCGCGCCCCAGACTGTCACCGCCGCCACTGCCGCCGGCATGCTGCTTCATCCCTTCGACGATGCGCTTGTGCTCGAGCCCGCAGGCGAACACCGTTACCTGGGCCGCACCACGCCGGCCTACTGGAACATGATCGGGCCGTTTGGCGGCATCACCGCAGCCACGCTACTGCAGGCGGCGCTGCAGCATCCGGAGCGCTTGGGCGATCCGCTCGCGCTGACGGTCAATTTCGCCGGCCCGATTGCCGAAGGGCCGTTCGAGATCGAGGCGCGCCCGACGCGTACGAATCGCTCGACCCAGCACTGGCAGATCGAGTTGCGGCAGGGCGATGCGGTGGCCACCACGGCCACTGCGGTGTTTTCCGTGCGGCGCGAGACCTGGGCTTGCGGGGAAGCCACGCGCCCCGAGGCACCCCCCGCACACGAAGTCCCGGCGATGGCGGGATTTGCGCCCGTGCGCTGGCTCAAGTCCTATGACATGCGACCGTTCCGCGGCGCCAAGCCGACCACGGAGCCGGGCACGGAACATCCCGACAGCCTCACGCAGTTCTGGCTGCGCGACGAACCGGCACGCACGCCGGACTTTGCTGCCGTGGCGGCGTGGTGCGACAGCTTCTATCCGCGCGTCTTCCTCAAGCGCGCCGGCTTCGTGCCAGCGGGCACGGTGTCGCTGACAACCTATTTCCATGCCGATGCCGCCACGCTGGCCGCGCTCGGTGACAGCCACGTGTTGTGCAGCGCCCAGGCGCAGGTGTTCCGGCAGGGCTTCTTCGACCAGAGCGCGCAGGTCTGGAGCGCGGGTGGCGAGTTGCTCGCCACGTCGCACCAGATCGTCTACTACAAGGAATAAGGCTGCCGGTTATGCGGCTCAGGCAATCGCCTCGCGCGCCTGGGCTTCGTAGCGATGGACGGTGTGGCGCATGGCCCAGAGCAGCAGCACGCCGGGCAGCGCCACCAGCACCGTGCCCAGGTAGAAGGGCGCCCAGCCCCAGGCTTCGACCATATAGCCCGACGTAGGCCCGACATAGACGCGGCCCACCGAAGCCAGCGCCGACAGCAGCGCGTATTGCGTGGCCGAGAACGAGCGGTTGCACAGCGTCATCAGCAGTGCGACGAACGCCGCCGTGCCCATGCCGCCGCAGAGGTTTTCGACCGCGATGGTGGCGCCCATCGACCACAGGTGCGGCGGCGTCACCGACAGGATCCAGTAGCCGAGGTTGGACACGGCCTGTAGCACGCCGAACAGCATCAGCGACCGGTACAGCCCGAGCCGCACCATCAGCGTGCCGCCGAACAGCGCGCCAACGATGGTCGCGGCCAGTCCCAGCGTCTTGTTGACGATACCGACTTCGCCGGCGGAAAAGCCGACGCCGCGGATCAGGAACGTCGTGGAGAGGCTGCCGGCAAACGCATCGCCAAGCTTGTACAGCACGATCAGCAGCAACAGCCACCACGCGCCGGGGCGCGAGAAGAAATCGCGCAACGGGCCCACGATGGCTTCTTCGAGCGAGCGCGGCGCGCGCGCCGGCACGTCGGGCTCGGGAGCCCACAGCAGCGTGACCATGCCGATGCCCATCAGCGCGGCCATCAGCAGGTACATCTGCGGCCAGCCCATCACGCGGTCTGCCAGCCACAGCGCGAGACCGCCCGAGACCAGCATCGCCAGCCGGTAGCCGAGCACCTTGACGGCGGCGCCGGCGCCGCGTTCGGCCGGGCGCAGCACGTCAGTGCTGTAGGCATCGAACACGATGTCCTGCGAGGCCGACAGGAACGCCACCAGCGTGGCCAGCGCCGCCAGCGTCCACAGCGCTTCGCGCGGCGGGCAGAACGCCATGGCGCCGATGCCGATCACCAGCCCGATCTGCGTGACCAGCAGCCAGCCCTTGCGCCGGCCCATCAGCGGCGGCGTGTAACGGTCCATCAGCGGCGCCCACAGGAACTTGAAGATGTAGGCCTGGCCGACCAGCGAGAAGAAGCCGATGGTCTTGATATCGAGCCCTTCGACCGTCATCCACGCCTGCAGCGTGCCGGACGTGAGCGCCAGCGGCAGTCCGGAGGCGAAGCCCAGCGCCAGCATGGCGCCGATGCGGCGGTTACGGAAGATGTCGAGATAGTCCTGGAAATTCATGGATGGCGTGGGCGGATGGCGCCGCGCGGCTGCGCGGGCGCCGTGTATTATTGCATCACCTGTTTGCCCGCCCTGTTCCAGACTGCTCCCGGCTTTCCCTACTGCCCCCCGAGGAACCGAACATGTCCCGCCACCTGCCAGGTGTTCCGCGTCCTGCCCTGTCCCGCATGGCCTGCGCGTTATCGGTCGGCGCGGCGATGAGCATGGCGCCGCTGGCCCTGGCGCAGCAGGACGCGGGACAGGAAGACGGCATCCGCCTGCAGCGTGGCGGTTCGGCGGTGCGGAACATCGTCCCGGTTGAGGTCATCGAACAGCAGGCCGCGCAGGAGTACGAGCAGCTCAAGCAGGAGGCGATCGCCAAGCATGCGCTAGCCGGTGACAGCAATCCGCAGCTGCAGCGCCTGCGTGCCATCGGCAAGCGGCTCCTGCCCGAAACCGTGCGCTGGAACGAGCGCGCTCGGCAGTGGCAGTGGGAAATCAACCTGATCGGTTCAAAGCAGGTCAACGCGTTCTGCATGCCGGGTGGCAAGATCGCGTTCTACACGGGCCTGCTCGACCAGCTCAAGCTGACCGACGACGAGATCGCCATGGCCATGGGCCACGAGATCGCGCACGCGCTGCAGGAGCATGCGCGCGAGCGCGCGGCCAAGTCGGAAATCACCAACCTTGGCGCCAATGTCGTGTCGCAGCTGTTCGGCTTCGGCAACCTCGGCAATATGGCGCTGGGCACGGGCGCGCATCTGCTGACGCTGCGCTTTTCCCGCGCGGATGAAAGCGAGGCCGACCTGATCGGCATGGACATCGCCGCGCGCGCCGGCTACGACCCGCGCGCCGCCGTGACGCTATGGCAGAAGATGGCCAAGGTCACGCAGTCGGGCGCCGACTTCCTGTCCACGCACCCGTCGGGGCGCACCCGCATTGCCGATCTCGAGAAGCACATGCCGGAAGTGCTGCCGCTCTACGCGCGCGCCATCAACACCACGGTGGATCGCCTGCCGCCGTACCGCGCCAATATGGCCAACCTTGGCGACGCACCGGTCGATGCCGGCGACGACGACCGCCAGCGGCCACTGAAACGCTGATCGATCCCGCAGATAACAAAAAAAGCCGGCAATGCCGGCTTTTTTACTTGAGGCCTCGGAACGCTCAGGCCTGCAGCCCGGTCGCCTCGTCGGCGCCGACATGCACGTTCATGCATTGCACCGCCGCGCCGGCCGCGCCCTTGCCCAGGTTGTCCAGGCGAGCGACCAGGTTCAGGCGCTCGGGCGTGCCGAACACGAACAGGTCGACACGGTTGGTGTCGTTGTTGGCCTGCACGTCGAGGAAACCATCGTCGAGGTTGTCGTCGGCGTTGTACGGCAACACGCGCACGAACTGCTCGCCTTCATAGTGCTGGCGATAGATGTCGACGATCTGCTCGGGGCTGACCTTGCGCGCGAGGCGGTCGGCATAGACCGGCACCGTCACGGCCAGGCCCTTGAAGAAGTTGCCGACGATCGGGTTGAAGATAGGCTCCGCCGCCAGGCCGCCCTGCACGCGCATTTCGGGCAGGTGCTTGTGCGCGAGGCCAAGCGCGTACGGACGCGGGCTGTGCAGCTTCGGGTTACCGCCGGCTTCGAAGTCGGCAATCATCTTCTTGCCGCCGCCGCTGTAGCCGGTCAGCGAGAACGCCGACACCGGATAGTCGCGCGGCAGCACGCCGGCATCGATCAGCGGACGCACCGCCAGCACGAACGCGCTGGCATGGCAGCCCGGCACCGCGATGCGCTTGCTCGCGCGGATCTTCTCGCGCTGGCCGCGCACCAGTTCCGGCAGGCCATAGGCCCAGTTGTCGGACGTGCGGAACGCCGTGCTGGCGTCGATCACGCAGGTAATCGGGTTGGTCACCAGCGACACGGCCTCGCGCGAGGCGACATCCGGCAGGCACAGGAAAGCGACGTCGGCAGCGTTCAGGAAGCGTGCGCGCTCGGCCGGGTCCTTGCGCTTGTCATCAGCAATGCGCAGCAATTCGACGTCGGAACGACCAGAGAGATAGTCAAGCAGCCGGAGACCGGTGGTGCCTTCCTGACCATCGACGAACACTTTGAAAACCATGGCGGACTCGCTCTAGAGATGCGGGGGGAATGCGAAACGTCTCCTGCCGGGCGCAGGGGCGAACCTGCATTGTAACGGGGATGGGGGCGGGTCGCAGGGGTTTGTACCGATTGGATTCTTGCGATTCAGCTGGGTTCGCGGCTTGCGGGATTTAACCTAGTAGGTTAATTTGCATGGAGAAGGGGACGGCGCATTACAAGCTGGTGCGAGTGAAGGAGTTGCTCCGCGCCGGAAGGATGAGAATGACGCGTGCGGCATTTGACGGAGCCAGCGGCATGGGACTGAGCGCGCCAACTGTGAGGCAGTTGCTGTTGCAACTGGATGCCGGCGATTTCTACAAGAGCATGACAACGCACGAGGATCACCGCGTCTGGCAGGACGTCTACAGGCCCGTCACGCGACAGGGTGCCTTGTATATCAAGTTGACCGTCATCGACGACGTGCTGGTGGTGTCATTCAAGCACCGGTGACAATCGATGCCGGCTTGCAAAAGGGAAGAGCGAAATGAAATGCCCGGAATGCGGCGGCGCCGAACTCGTGAATGAACTGCGGGACGTGCCTTATACGTATCGCGGCGAAAGCACCGTGATCCGCGGTGTCAGGGGAGACTGGTGCCCCCGGTGCGGGGAAGGCGTCATGCCGATGGGCGACGATTCGCTCGGCGAAGCCATGCTCGCCTTTAATCGTGAAGTCAATGCCAGGTATGTGGACCCCGGCTTCATTGCGCAGGTTCGGAAGAAGCTGCGCCTGGATCAGCGGGAAGCCGCCGAGATATTTGGAGGCGGCGTCAACGCGTTTTCCCGCTATGAAACCGGTCGAATGTTGCCGCCGGTGGCTCTGGTCAAACTGCTGAAACTCCTCGACCGCCACCCGGAACTGCTCGAGGAAGTCCGGGCGGCCTGAGCGGTCGCGATCAGAGCGGATAGTCGTAGTCGATCGACAGCGGCGCGTGGTCGCTGAACTTCTCATCCTTGTAGATCGAGCAGACATGCGCCGTGCCGGCGATTTTTGGCGTGGCCAGGTGGTAATCGATGCGCCACCCGACGTTCTTCGCATAGGCCTGGCCGCGGTTGCTCCACCAGGTGTACTGCTCGGGGCGCGGGTCCAGCTGGCGGAACACGTCCACGTAGCCGTGCGTGTCGAACAGCTGGCCGATCCAGGCCCGTTCTTCCGGCAGGAAACCCGAGTTCTTCAGGTTGCCCTTCCAGTTCTTGATGTCGATTTCCTTGTGCGCGATGTTCACGTCACCGCACAGCACGATCTCGCGCCCGCTAGCCTTCAGTTCCAGCAGATGGGGCAGGAACACTTCCATGAAGCGGAACTTTGCCTGCTGGCGCTCCTCCGAGCTTGAGCCGGACGGAACATAGACCGAGATCACCGCGAGGTGCGGATACTGCACTTCCACATAGCGGCCTTCGCTGTCGAACTCGGGGTTGCCGAACCCCGTGATCACGCGCTCGGGCTTGTGGCGGGTGTAGAGGCCGACACCGCTGTAGCCCTTCTTCTCGGCGTAGTGGAAGTAGCCGTGGTAACCATGTGGCGCCAGGAACGCTTCGGTCATGTCGGCGGCCTGCGCCTTGAGTTCCTGCACGCAGACCATGTCCGCGTCCTGCTTGCCCATCCACTCGAAAAAGCCCTTCTTGGAAGCGGAGCGGATGCCGTTGAGGTTGGCGCTGATAATCCGTAACATGCGGGAAAATTTTTGAATTCAGAGAGAAAAGAATGACGCAGCAGACGACGACTTCGACCACGCAGCAGGCGGGCCAGCAGGATCTCAGCCAGACCTTTATCCGCTTCGCGCTGGACGCCGGCGTGCTGTCCTTCGGCGAGTTCGTCACCAAGGCGGGCCGCAAGTCGCCGTACTTCTTCAATGCCGGCCTGTTCAACCAGGGCGCCATGCTCGGCCAGGTGGCGCAATTCTATGCGAAAACCCTGCTGGCCTCGGGCGTGCAGTTCGACGTGCTGTTCGGACCGGCCTACAAGGGCATTACGCTGGCGTCTGCCACCGCGGTGGCGCTGGCGGGCATGGGACGTGACGTCGGCTTCGCCTACAACCGCAAGGAAGCCAAGGACCATGGCGAGGGCGGCACGCTGGTCGGCGCGAAGCTCCAGGGCAAAGTCGTCATCATCGACGATGTGATCTCCGCCGGCACCTCGGTGCGCGAATCGATGCAGCTGATCCGGGCGGCCGGCGCCGAACCGGCCGCCGTGCTGATCGCGCTGGACCGCATGGAAAAGAGCGGTACCGCCGACCAGATCGGCACCCATTCGGCGGTGCAGGACGTGCAGCGCGAATACGGCGTGCCCGTGATCGCCATTGCCAGCCTGAAGGATCTGCTGGCCTATCTCGACGCGTCCAACAATCCCTCGCTGTCGGCCTCGCGCGAGGCCGTGGCTGCCTACCGCCAGCGCTACGGCGTCTGACCGGCACTTCGGCGCGCGGCTGACCGGAGGTAGCTCCCGTCGTGCCGCGCCCCCGGCAGGATTCACCATCTGTGAAGGAGCAAGGCGTGGCGGGCAAAGAGCGACAGGAATCCCAGGAAACGGCGGCGCGGCGCGCAAAGCCCGCACGCACGCGCAAGAAGGTGGCGCAGGAACAGCCATGCGGGCCGGCCGAAGACCTGCCCAAGGGACCCGAACCCGGCCGCCCCGCGCATGAGGCCTATGCCGTGCGCGCGCTGGTGCTGCAAGGTGGCGGCGCGCTCGGCGCCTACCAGGCCGGCGTCTACCAGGGCCTGGCAGAAGGCGGCATCTACCCGAACTGGGTTGCGGGCATCTCGATCGGCGCGCTGAATGCGGCGATCATTGCCGGCAATCCGCCCGAGCGGCGCGTCGAGCAGCTACGCGCGTTCTGGGATTACATCTGCGCCCAGCCGTGGCTGCCGAGCCTGTCGCAATCGTCGATGTTCGACAGCGCGGATACCTGGCCGGAGCCGCTGCGCGTCTGGTTTGACGGCATGCATGCGGCGCGCGCGATGTTCGAAGGCCAGCGCGGCTTCTTCATGCCGCGCAACTGGCTGGAACTGGTGACGCGCTACACGGACCCGACACGCGCGAGCTACTATGACACCACGCCGCTCAAGGCCACGCTGGAACGCTTCGCCGACTTCGACCTGATCAACCGGCCCAAGGAAATGCGCGTGTCGGTCGGCGCGGTCAATATCCGCACTGGCAACTTCGCCTATTTCGACAACACGCGCGACACACTGCGGCCCGAGCATTTCATGGCGTCGGGCGCGTTGCCGCCGGGCTTCCCGGCGGTGGAGATCGATGGCGAGTACTACTGGGACGGCGGCCTGGTGTCCAACACGCCGCTGGCCGAGGTGCTTACCGCGCAGCCGCGCCGCGACGCCTTGATCTTCCAGGTCGACCTGTGGAGCGCGCGCGGCAAGCTGCCGCATGACTTGAGCGAGGTAGCCGAGCGGCAGAAGGATATCCAGTATTCCAGTCGGACCCGCACCATCACCGATTACATGCGCGAGCAGCAGAACTACCGCCGCATGCTCAGTGAGGTGATGGCCCTGGTGCCGGCTTCGAAGCGTGACAGCGACTGGTACCGCCGCGCCGCCGAGCATGCCTGCGATGCGCGCCGCAACGTGATTCAGCTCATCTACCGCGACAAGTCATTCGAGAACAGCGCCAAGGATTACCAGTTCGGCTTGCTGGCGATGAACGAACACTGGTCCAGCGGTCTCGACGATATCCGCGATACGCTGCGTCACCCGCACTGGCTGGCCATGCCTAGCCGCGAACGCCCGTTCGTCACGCACGACGTGCATCGAGGCAACGGCGACCGCGAGTAATGCGGCGCGCTACTCGACCTTGATCCCCGCCAGGTCGGCCCGCGCCGGCGGGTAGGCCGGCTTGATCTGGCGGAACACCTCGGCAAGGATCTCGGCCACCATCAGGTTGCGATGGGTCTTGGAGTCTGCCGGCACGATGTACCACGGGCATTCCGGCGTGCTCGTGGCCGCGATGGCCGACTCGTAGGCGTCCATGTAGGCCTTCCAGTGCTTGCGCTCAGCCAGGTCGGTCGGGTCGAATTTCCAGTGTTTGTTCGGGTCGGCCAGGCGTGCTTCGAGGCGCGCCTTTTGTTCGTCCTTCGAGATATGCAGGAAGCACTTGACGATGGTGGTGCCGGTCTCGGTCAGCAGCGTCTCGAATGCGCGTATCTGCTTGTAGCGGCGCTCGCATTCCTGCGCATCGATCCAGTCGTGCACGCGCGTGATCAGCACGTCTTCGTAGTGGCTGCGGTTGAACAGCACGATCTCGCCGGCCTTGGGCACCTGTACATGTACGCGCCACAGATAGTCGCGCGCGAGTTCATCGGGTGTGGGTGCCTTGAAGCTGACCACGCGGATGCCGAGCGGATCGAAGCTGCGAAACACCGAGCGTACCGTACCGTCCTTGCCGCTGGTGTCCATGCCTTGCAGGACGACCAGGATCTTGCGCCGGTGTTCGGCATAGAAGATGTCTTGCTGAGCGTCGAGTGATTCGCTCAGCCGCGTGATGCAAGCGAGATCGGTTTCTTTGTCGCCTTGCGACATGGGCTTGCTGCCCGGGTCGAAGCTGGCGAGGTTGAAGCGCTTGCCCGAGGTGATGCGGTAATCGTCCAGCGGCATGGGTGCTCCATCGGTGCGTCCGGCGGCAGGACACCGCGCGGAACGTTCGGGGAACCCCGCCGCAGTCGGGACACGATGAAGCGAAGCGGGGCGCACAGGCCCCTATGGTCAGGCCGGCAGGGCGGCCAGGTCAATGGTGCCTTCGAACACGGTGGTAGCCGGGCCCGTCATGCGCACGGATTCGGCGCCGCCGTCCCAGGCAATGTTCAGGTCGCCACCGTGCGTGTGGACCTTGACCGGGGAATCCAGCAGGCCGCGGCGAATGCCGGCCACCACCGCCGCGCAGGCGCCCGTGCCGCAGGCCAGCGTCTCGCCCGCGCCGCGTTCGAATACGCGCAGGCGCGCGGTATGGCGGTCCACCACTTGCAGGAAGCCGGCGTTCACGCGGTTCGGGAACGTTACGTGATGTTCGATCAACGGACCGTCCTGCAGTACCGGGAAGTTCTCGACATCGTCCACCACCTGCACCGCATGCGGGTTGCCCATCGACACCGCGGAAATCCACGCCGTACGGCCGTTGATTTCCAGCCCGTAGGCGGTGTCTTCACCTTGCGTGCGGACTGGCAGGCCTTCCGGCCGGAACGGCACGCGAGCCGGTTCCAGTTCGGGCGCACCCATGTCCACCGTGACCTGGCCGTCGTCCTGAAGCGTCAGCGTGATCACGCCGTTCATGACCTCCACGCGCACCGAGCGCTTGTCGGTCATGCCCTTGTCGGTGACGAAGCGCACGAAGCAGCGCGCGCCATTGCCGCAGTGTTCGACCTCGCTGCCATCGGCATTGAAGATGCGGTAGCGGAAATCCACGTCCTCGCGCGTGGGTTTTTCCACGATCAGCATCTGGTCGGCGCCGACGCCGAAATGCCGGCTGGCAAGCGCACGCCACTGTTCGGTGGTCAGGTCGAGCTTCTGGTGGATGCCGTCGAGCACGACGAAGTCGTTGCCGGCACCGTGCATCTTGGTGAACTGGAGTTTCATGGTGCGAATTGTAGCCGCGCAGGGCCGGACCTGCCGGCGGTCGTCAGTAGATGGAGGGCTCGCCGGCCGGGCGGTTCTTGAAGCGCTTGTGCACCCAGTAGTACTCGGCCACGCGCGGACGAATGCAGTCTTCGAAGAATGCGTTCATGCGGCGCGTGTCTTCCGTCACGCTGTCGCCGGGGTAGTCTTCCCAGGCCGGCAGGATGCGCAACACGTAGCCCTGGTAGTCAGGCAGCATCTCCGTGTAGATCGGCACGACCTTGGCGCCGGTCATCCGCGCCAGGCGCGACACCGAGGTCAGCGTCAGCGCCTGTACGCCGAAGAATGGCACGTACTCCGAATCGCGCTCGCCGAAGTCCATGTCGGCGATGAGCTGCAGCGCCTCGCCCTTCTTCAGGCAGCGCAGGATGTCGCGCGCGCTGTCATTGCGCGAGATCATCTTCGCGCCGAAGCGGCCGCGTGCGTGTTTGAGGAAGCCGTCGAACAGCGTGTTCTTCTGCGCGGTGTACAGCGACGCACCTGAACGGCCGACGTGGTCGCGCAGGTGGATGGTCAGGCGGATCGCACCGGCTTCCACGCCGGACAGGTGCAGCGTGACCAGGATATGCGGCGTGCCGTCCAGCGCGACCAGATCGGCCTGGTCGTCGATCTGCACCCAGCGGCGCATCTGCGCCTCGCTGCCGGTCCAGAAGATGCCGCGTTCGGCAAAGCTGCGGAACACGGTGCGGAAGGAATCACGCGACAACGCGTCGATCTCGGCTTCGCTCTTGTCGGGAAAGCTGGCGCGGAGGTTGGCCTGCACGATCCGGCGCCGGCTGCTCGGAAAGCAATACAGCAGGCTGCCCAGCCCCTCGCCGAAACGGGCGACGAACGGGTAGGGCAGCTTGCCCAGCACGGTCAGCAGACCGATGCCGAGCCAGGTAAAGATACGGCTCATGAGTGGGAGGATTCGGTAGCCGCCAGCGTGCCCCGATCGGGGTCCTGCACGCCGGAGGGAGTCTTGTAGCGGTGATAGCCCCAGAGGTACTGCGTCGGCGCGATGGCCACGAGTGCCTCTATGGTCCGGTTGATGATGGCGGCGGCTTCGGCCGGGTCTTCAGGCAACATGCCGCCATCGTTGATGATGCGCAGATGGCCGCGGTAACCAGCACCGCGAGGAAGCCGTTCGCCGAAGATGGCGACAACCGGCGCCCTTGTCAGTTGCTGCAGGCGGTGGACCAGCGCCATGGTATAGGCCGGTTTGCCGAAGAACGGCGCCCAGTTGCCTTCGCCGCCGCTTGGTACCTGGTCAGGCAGGATGCCGACAGCCTGTCCGCGCTTGAGCGCCTTGACCAGCATGCGCACGCCGCGCGGCGTGGCCGGCGCCATCGCCATATTGGGGCGGGTGCGCATGCGTTCGATCCAGTCGCGCAGCCACGCCTGATGCGGCGGCTTGAACAGTGCCGTGACCGGGCGCACCAGCGCGTGCGATTGCGGGAGCACTTCGAAGCAGCCCAGGTGAGGGGTCAGGATGATGATGCCGTTGCCGCGAGCCTGCAGCTTTTCCAGTTCCGGCCACAGGTAGTCGTCAAAGCCGTACAGGCGGGCGCCGATGGTCTTCCGGCTCCAGAAGTAGGGCATTTCGAGGGCCATGCGGCCGCTGGAGCGGGCCGCTTCGGCAATCATCGACTCGGTGGCATCCGGAAACGCCAGCAGGAAGTTTTCGCGCAGGCGCCGCCCATAACGCCCCGGCACGCGGGCCGCCAGCAGTCCGAGCGCACCGCCCACCGCCTGGAGCAGGCGCAGCGGCAAGCGGGAGATCAGCCAGAACAGGAAAGTCATCGCGTGGCGGTGCATGGCAGGTCCCTTGCGGGACGGGGTCATCAATGCGTGTGCAAGCCGTCGCGCGCGGCTAAGGATCGGTGGATTCCTGCCGCTAACCATGTATCCGATCGGCGTGCGCCGGCGCACGGTGGCCCTTGGGCCACAGGCTGCATTGTGCCGGCAGGCGCGTATAATAGCGTGTATCGCCGAGTTAACTGACAACTTGCGGGGCGATACCGCTCTAACCGAGCGGCCTGAAAATACCGCTAAAGCGTCGCCGCCATGACCCGACAGGGTGGCACGCAATAGCCAACCTGGAGAATAAGTTCGTGGCAAACGACTTCCTTTTCACTTCGGAGTCCGTCTCCGAAGGCCATCCCGACAAGGTCGCAGACCAGATTTCCGACGCCGTCCTCGACGCCATCCTGTCGCAGGACAAGTACGCGCGTGTGGCTGCCGAGACGCTCTGCAACACCGGGCTGGTCGTGCTGGCCGGGGAAATCACGACCACGGCCAACGTCGACTACATCCAGGTCGCACGCGACACGATCAAGCGCATCGGCTACGACAACACCGAGTACGGTATCGACTACAAGGGTTGCGCGGTGCTGGTCGCCTATGACAAGCAGTCGCCCGACATCGCCCAGGGCGTGGACCGCGCCTCGGACGATTACCTGAACCAGGGTGCCGGCGACCAGGGCCTGATGTTCGGCTATGCCTGCGACGAGACCCCGGAACTGATGCCGTTCCCGATCTACTACTCGCACCGCCTGGTCGAGCGCCAGTCGCAACTGCGCCGCGACGGCCGCCTGCCCTGGCTGCGCCCGGACGCCAAGTCGCAGGTCACCGTGCGTTACGTCGACGGCCGTCCGCACAGCGTCGACACCGTCGTGCTGTCGACCCAGCATGCACCGGACATCACCCAGGCCCAGATCCGCGAAGCGGTGATCGAAGAGATCATCAAGCCGGTGCTGCCGCCCGAGATGCTCAAGGACACCAAGTACCTGGTCAACCCGACCGGGCGCTTCGTGATCGGCGGCCCGCAGGGCGATTGCGGCCTGACCGGCCGCAAGATCATCGTCGATACGTACGGCGGTGCTTCGCCGCACGGCGGCGGTGCATTCTCGGGCAAGGACCCGTCGAAGGTCGACCGTTCGGCCGCCTACGCCGCGCGCTATGTGGCCAAGAACGTGGTGGCCGCGGGCCTCGCGCGCCAGTGCCAGGTGCAGGTGAGCTATGCCATCGGCGTGGCGCGTCCGATCAACGTGACCGTCTATACGGAAGGCACCGGCAAGATTTCCGACGCGAAGATCGCCGAACTGGTGCAGGAACACTTCGACCTGCGTCCGAAGGGCATCGTGCAGATGCTCGACCTGCTGCGCCCGATCTACGAGAAGACTGCCGCTTACGGCCACTTTGGCCGCGAAGAGCCGGAGTTCTCGTGGGAAGCCACGGACAAGGCTGCGATCCTGCGCGCAGCCGCTGGTCTGTAAGCATTTGCCGTTCTGGCATGAAACCCCGCCGGCCGTTGGTCGGCGGGGTTTTTTTTATTGAGTGCTTTGCGGCCGCCATGTCTGTGATCAATTCGTCACCAAAAATAGCGCGTAAAATCCGGCTATCCGGCAAACCGAGAACGCCATGCCCTCCGCCTCCACTTCCTCAGCCAAACTCGACCTGATCCGCCCGCAGCCGTACACCGACTGGTCGCCGGAGGTGGATGCCGCAACCAAAGCAGACCTGCGCCGCCAGCTGGAGCAGGGCGCGGTGCTCTATTTCCCCGATCTGCACTTCCGTTTCGAGCCGGGCGAGGAGCGCTTCCTCGACAGCCGCTATTCGGACGGCAAATCCAAGAACATCAACCTGCGCGCGGGCGACACGGCCGTGCGCGGCGCGCAGGGCACCGAGCAGGATCAAGCCGATCTGTACCGCCTGATCCACCGCTACGCCGATTTCAGCGAAAAGCTGGTGCTGTCGCTGTTCCCGGAGTACGGCCCGTACATGACGCGCGCGGGCACCTCGCTGCGCCCGAGCCAGATCGCCGGCCGTGCCGTGAGCTGGCGCAAGGACGACACGCGCCTGCACGTCGATTCCTTCCCGTCGAATCCACTGCTGGGCAAGCGCCTGCTACGCGTGTTCCACAACATCGACCCGGAAGCGCCGCGCGTGTGGCGCGTGGGCGAGCCGTTTGCCGATTTTGCGCAGCGCTTCGTGCCGAAGACCCACGGCATGTGGCCGGGGCAGGCGGCGTTGATGAAACTGCTGCACATCACCAAGCGCACGCGTTCGGAATACGACCACCGCATGCTGCAACTGCACGACCTGGCCAAGGCCGACCTGGACTACCAGGCCAGCGTGCCGCAGCAGGAATTCCATTTCCCGCCGGGCTCGACGTGGATCGTCTTCAGCGACCAGTTGCTGCACGCCGCCATGCGCGGCCGCGCGATGATGGAGCAGACCATCTATCTGGACCCGAAGGCGATCTCCGACCACACCCACTCGCCGGAAGCCGTGCTGTCGCGCATGCTGGGCCGGCCGATGCTGGTCTCCTGACGGCCCGCGCGCGCGGCGACTCCGCAAGACGCGCGCCCTCCGGCCTTCACTTCACGCGGCGGCAGCGCCTACACTGGTTTTCAGGCTTGCCATCCTCCGGGGTGCGGGCAGAGGGCTGAGGCCCCGCCGCCATCTCCGGACTCGCGGGGAGACTGATGGAAACCACGTATGACTATGTCGTTGTCGGCGCGGGTTCGGCTGGGTGTGCGCTGGCCGGGCGTCTCGCTGACAGCGGCAGCGACAGTATCGCGTTGGTCGAGGCCGGCCACCACGACCACCATGTGCTGGTGCGCACACCCGCGGGCATCGGCGCCATGCTGCCGCGCAGCGGGGCCCGCAACTACGCCTATGAAACCGTGCCGCAGGCCGGGCTGAACGGCAGGCGCGGCTTCCAGCCACGGGGCCGCGGGCTCGGTGGCAGCTCGTCGATCAACGCCATGATCTACACACGTGGCCGCCCGGCCGACTACGACGCGTGGGCCGCCGCGGGCTGCGACGGCTGGTCGTGGGACGATGTGCTGCCGTACTTCCGCCGCGCCGAGTGCAATGCGCGCGTGGCCGGCAGCGACGACGATCCGCTGCACGGCGGCACTGGCCCGCTTCACGTATCGGACCTGCGCACGCCCAATCCATTCGGCCAGCACTTCATCGACGCTGCCCAGCAGGCCGGCTTCACGCGCAACGACGATTTCAACGGCGACGAGCAGGAAGGCGTCGGCTGGTACCAGGTTACGCAGCATGAAGGCGAGCGCTGGAACGCCGCGCGCGCTTACCTGCATGGCGGCAATGCACGCGACAAGGCCTGTAACGGCGGACGTGCCGGCCTGCACGTGCTGACCGGCATGCAGGTGCTGCGTATTGTCTTCGAGGGCAGGCATGCGGTGGGCGTGCTGGCTGTGCGCAATGGCCGCCAGCACCTGCTGCGCGCACGCCGCGACGTGATCGTGTCGGCTGGCACCTTCGGCTCGCCACAACTGCTGATGGCCTCCGGCATCGGACCCGCGGCGCACCTGCGCGATCTCGGCATTCCGGTGGTGCATGACCTGCCCGGCGTAGGCGGCAACCTGCAGGACCATCTCGATGTCATCCTGCAGAAGCGCGTGGCCGCGCCGGAACTGTTTGGCCTGTCGTTCAGCGGTGCCATGCACTTGCTGTCCGAGATGCTGCGCTACCGCCGCGAGCGCGCGGGCATGATGAGTTCCAACTTTGCCGAGGCCGGCGGATTCATCCGCAGCCATCCCGACCTGGCGGAGCCCGACCTGCAACTCCATTTCGTGGTGGGCATGGCCGATGACCACATGCGCAGGATCCGCTTCGGCCACGGCTATTCGTGCCATGTGTGCGTGCTGCGTCCGCGCAGCCGCGGTGAAGTCCGGCTGGATTCGCCCGACATGCGGCAGCCGCCGCGCATCGATCCCGGCTACCTGTCCGATGCGCGTGACCTCGACGATATGGTGACCGGCGTGAAGATCGTGCGCCGGATTTTCAATCAGCCGCAGCTCCTGTGTTTTGGCGGGCGAGAACTGCATTCCGCGCACCTGCATGCCGACGACAGCGACGACGCCGCCGTGCGCGAGATGATCCGCGAGCGCGCGGACACGATCTACCATCCGGTGGGCACATGCCGCATGGGCATGGACGCAATGGCGGTGGTCGATCCGCAATTGCGCGTGCGCGGCGTGGAAGGCCTGCGCGTGGTCGATGCCTCGATCATGCCGACGCTCATCGGCGGCAACACCAATGCGCCCGCCATCATGATCGGCGAGCGCGCGCACGACCTGATCCGCTACGCGCCGCGCGTACTGCTCAGGATTCGCGAGCCGATGGAGGCCTGAGCCGTTTCCCTGGTTTCACGCCGTCCATCCGCGTTCGAACACGCGCTTCAGCGCTTCGGGCTCCATGTCGAGCGTGCCGAATACGCGCCCATGCTGACGGCCGAGCCGGCTTGCAACAAACGCTTCGGCATTCTCGGCATCGGCATGTGCGAGCATCAGTGCGGACTGCGCGGTGAGCACCAATCCCTGCGCGAAGCGCCGCGCATGGGCTTCGAGCTGCTCCGCAGGCTCTCGCAGCATGGCCTGCAGCGATGCCAGTTCGGCACGCACCGCAGGATGCGCCGCGGCGCGCCGGGACAGGTCGTGCAGCAGGCGCGCGGCGTCGTCGGGCGTGCGCTGGATCGCGCGCAGCACGTCCAGGCACATGATGTTGCCGGAGCCTTCCCAGATCGAATTGACTGGGGCTTCGCGATAGAGGCGCGCCATCGGGCCGTCTTCGACATAGCCGTTGCCGCCCCAGACTTCCATCGCCTCGCCGGTGGCCTCGATCGTGCGCTTGCAGATCCAGAACTTGGCGGCCGGCGTCACCACGCGCTTCCATGCCGCGGCGAGCGGATCGGAGTCGGCATGCTCGAACGCATGGGCCAGCTCCATCATCATCAGCGTGGCGGCCTCGCTTTCGAGCGCGAGATCGGCCAGCACATTGCGCATCAGCGGCTGGTCGGCCAGAAGATTGCCGAACGCGGTGCGGTGGCGCGTATGGTGCAGCGCCTGCACATAAGCGGCGCGCAGGATCGCCGCGCTGCCGATCACGCAATCGAGCCGCGTGCTCGTGGCCATCTCTATGATGGTCGGGATGCCGCGGCCTTCCTCGCCGATCAGGATGCCGCTGGCCTCGCGGAACTCCACTTCGCTGCTGCTGTTGGAGCGGTTGCCGAGCTTGTCCTTCAGGCGCTGGATCTGGATCGGGTTCTTGCTGCCGTCGTCGCGAAAGCGCGGCACGAAGAAGCAGGATAGCGGGCCGTCTTCCGCGCCCATGCGCGCGACCACCAGATGCGCGTCGCACATCGGTGCAGAGAAGAACCACTTGTGACCGGTCAGCAGGTATTCGGCGCCACGGCCTTCGCCACGCACGGGGCGCGCAACTGTGGTGTTGGCGCGCACATCCGAGCCGCCTTGCTTCTCGGTCATGCCCATGCCGATCATGATCGCGGTCTTGTCGCGCCATGGCAGGTCGCGCGCATCATGGTCCTTCGCGTACAGGCGCGGTTCCAGTTCGGCGAACAGCGCGGTTTCCTTGCGCAGCACGGGAATGCTCGCAAAGGTCATGGTGATCGGACAGAGTGATCCGGATTCGACTTGTGCCTGCAGGAAATAGCCCGCCGTGCGCGCCATCCACGCACCGGCGCGCGGCTCGGCGAATGGCATCGCCTGCAGTTGCTGGCTGCGCAACAGGGACAGCAGCGCATGCCAGCTCGGGTGGAACGTGACCTGGTCGATGCGCTCCCCGGTGCGGCTGTGCGTATGGAGTTCGGGAGCGTGCCGGTTGGCATCGGCGCCCCACGCGAGCACTTCAGGCTCGCCAAGCCGTGCCCCAAAAGCCATCAGATCCGCCGCGTGCCAGCCGCCGCCGAGGCGCTCCAGCGCATCGCCGACGATAGGGTCGCAGCCAAACAGGTTGTAGTGCGCGAGATCCGGCACCTGGTTGAAGACGCGATGCGTGGCGGCGTCGGTCATGATGTCTCCTGGATCGTGCTGGCGCTTGATTGCATGGTAGAGCACGTGGAAGCGCACATGAGTGCCCCGTTGTGCCCTTATGGCGCGTTCTGCGCTGCAGCATGCGCGATTCGATACCGTGGCGAAAAGCTGTGGCACCACAAATGACCGGCAACTGGCACTGGCGCCCACCCGGTGCTTATGCTTAAATTCACCCCGTTGGATGAAACAGGGGTGCCGTACGGATGGGCCGTGCGAGCTGAGAGAGTCCCTTCGAACCCGATCCGGTTAGTACCGGCGTGGGAAGTTTCTAGCAAGACCAAGCCTCTTGTCCCTCCGGGACTCGCCTCCCCGGCCTCAGGCCCCGGCGGCGCTCACAGGGCTCCTGGTTTCGTCCACCCCGCAAGAGAGAGGACGACACCCATGGCCCGTACTGCCCCCGCCGCATCATTCGAATCGCTCGAGAGCGACCTCGACCAGAAGTTTGCCTACCCGGCTTCCAGCAAGACCTACATTCCCGGCAGCCGCCCGGATATCCGCGTGCCGATGCGCACGATCCTGCAGACGTCCACGCGCACCGAGAAGGGCGAAATGCCCAACCCGCCGATCCCCGTGTACGACACCTCGGGCCCGTACAGCGACCCGGACGTGCATATCGACCTGAAGGCCGGCCTGCCGGCGCTGCGCGAAAAGTGGATTGCCGAGCGCGGCGACACCGAGGTGCTGCCCGGCCTGTCGTCGGAATATGGCCGCGACCGCGCCAATGACCCGGCCACCGCGCACCTGCGCTTTGCCCAGCTGACCAACCCGCGCCGCGCCAAGGCCGGTGCCAACGTGTCGCAGATGCACTATGCGCGCAAGGGCATCATCACGCCGGAAATGGAATACGTGGCGCTGCGCGAGTCGCTGAACCTGCAGGCGCTGTACGACAAGCCCGAATACAAGGCGCTGCTGCGCCAGCACCCCGGCAATGCGCTGGGCGCCGGCCTGCCGCTGCGTCCGGAAGACATCACGCCGGAATTCGTGCGCAACGAGATTGCCACGGGCCGCGCGATCATTCCCGCCAACATCAACCACACCGAGCTGGAGCCGATGGCGATCGGGCGCAATTTCCGCGTCAAGATCAACGGCAACCTGGGCAACTCGGCGGTGACGTCGTCGCTGGCCGAGGAAGTGGAAAAGATGGTGTGGTCGATCCGCTGGGGCGCCGACACCATCATGGATCTGTCGACCGGCAAGCACATCCACGAAACGCGCGAGTGGATCCTGCGTAATTCGCCGGTGCCTATCGGCACGGTGCCGATCTACCAGGCGCTCGACAAGACCGGCGGCATCGCCGAGGACCTGACCTGGGAGATGTTCCGCGACACGCTGATCGAGCAGGCCGAGCAGGGCGTGGATTACTTCACGATCCATGCGGGCGTGCTGCTGCGCTATGTGCCGATGACCGCCGACCGCGTCACCGGTATCGTCTCGCGCGGTGGCTCGATCATGGCCAAGTGGTGCCTGGCGCATCACAAGGAAAACTTCCTGTACACGCACTTCGACGAGATCTGCGAGATCATGAAGGCGTACGACGTGTCGTTCAGCCTCGGCGACGGCCTGCGTCCGGGTTGCATCGCAGACTCGAACGACGATGCCCAGTTCGGCGAACTGCGCACGCTCGGCGAGCTGACCGCCAAGGCGTGGAAGCACGACGTGCAGGTCATGATCGAAGGCCCGGGCCACGTGCCGCTGCAGCGCATCCAGGCGAACATGGATGAAGAGCTCAAGCACTGCTACGAAGCGCCGTTCTACACGCTCGGCCCGCTCGTGACCGACATCGCCCCCGGCTACGACCACATCACCAGCGGCATCGGCGCGGCCAATATCGGCTGGATGGGCACGGCCATGCTGTGCTACGTCACGCCGAAGGAGCACCTGGGCCTGCCGGACAAGGAAGACGTGCGCGAGGGCATCATCACCTACAAGATCGCCGCGCATGCCGCCGATCTCGCCAAGGGCTGGCCCGGCGCACAGCTGCGCGACAACGCGCTGTCGAAGGCACGCTTCGAGTTCCGCTGGGAAGACCAGTTCAACCTCGGCCTGGACCCGGAACGCGCGCGCTCGTACCACGATGCCACGCTGCCGGCCGAAGGCGCCAAGATTGCCCACTTCTGCTCGATGTGCGGGCCGAAGTTCTGCTCGATGAAGATCACGCAGGAAGTGCGCGACTACGCGGCATCGTTGCCGAAGGAAGCGCAGCAGGGCATGGAAGAGAAGTCGATCGAGTTCCTGAAGAAGGGCAGCAAGATCTATTCGTAAGGCAGTACGGGCATGGTTCGCTGCCATGCCCGCGTTCTTTCCGCCCGTCGCGCAGCGCCTCGCGCGGCGGGCTATCCGGAATAGGAGGCCGGAGGCGGCGCGCATGCGTTGCCAGACGGCACACACCCCATGACAGCAGTGCAGTCCTTTGATGTCGCGATCCTCGGTGCAGGCCTGGCCGGTCGCCTGGCCGCATGGCAGCTGGTGCGCCACGGCGCGCGCGTGGCACTGGTCGAGCGCGGCAGCCCGGACGGTTCGGGCTCTGCCGCGCATGTCGCCGCCGCGATGCTGGCACCGCTTGCGGAGTCGGCAATTGCCGAGCGCCGCATCGTCGATCTCGGCATTGCCAGCGTCGACCTGTGGCGCGCGTGGCTGGCACAGTTGCCCGAGCCCGTGTTCTTCCAGGAGGACGGCACGCTCGTGGTCTGGCATGCGCGCGATCGCGGCGAGATGTCGCTGTTCACGAGCCGCGTGCGCGCAGTGTCGCCGCCGGAACTGGTGGCGCAGCGCATGCGCGTGCTCGACGGCAAGGGCGTGGGCGACGTGGAGCCTGCACTGGCTGGGCGTTTTCCCCAAGGCCTGTTGCTGTCCGGCGAAGGCCAGCTCGACAACCGTGGCGCGCTGCGCGCGCTGCTGTCGTGCGCGGTCAGCGAGGGCGTGCATTGCGTCTGGGAGGCCGGAGAGGTGGACGTTGCCACGCTGCCGTCGCTAGGCATCCAGGCGCGCGTGGTGCTTGACTGCCGTGGTCTGGGTGCGCGCACCGCGTGGCCGGCCGAACCGGGCAAGGATGGCCGCGGCGCGATGCCGGGCCTGCGTGGGCTGCGCGGCGAAGTCGTACGCGTGCATGCGCCCGATGTGAAATTGCATCGGCCGGTGCGCATGCTGCATCCGCGTTACCCGATCTATATCGCGCCGAAGCCCAACGATCTGTACGTGATCGGCGCCACCGAACTCGAAAGCGAAGATGATTCGCCGATGAGCGTGCGCTCCGCGCTGGAACTGCTGTCGGCGGCGCACTCGCTGCATCCGGCATTCGGCGAGGCGCGCGTGCTTGAACTGAACGTGCAGCGCCGCCCGACGCGTCCCGACCACTTGCCTGCGATCCGCGTGGACCAGCAGGCGCGCGTGGTGCGCGTGAACGGCCTGTACCGGCACGGCTTCCTGATCGCACCCGCGGTCACCGAAGCGGCCTGCGCCGTCGTGAACGCGCTGCTCAATGATGACCCGGCCGCGCATGCGGTGCCGGCGGCTCTGCGCTGGCCCGGCATGATCGAGGCCGTGACGGAAACACCCGCGCTCGCCGGGGCCCCTGTGGTCCACTCCGGCCTGCTGCACTGATGCTGAACCCATGGATATCCTGCTGAACGGCCGCCCCTTCATCGTCGCCGACGCCGCCACGCTGGCGGACGCGGTGGTGGCCGCCAAGATTGCTCCGCCGTTCGCCGCGGCGGTCAACGGCCAGTTCGTGCCGCGCGCTGCGCACGCGGCCACGCCCCTCGCGGCCGGCGACCGCATTGACCTCGTCCAACCCGTGACGGGAGGCTGACCCCCATGACATTCGAACCGACAGAAACCCTGCGCGACCCGTTCGTGCTCTACGGCGAGTCCTTCGACTCGCGCCTGCTGCTGGGCACGGCCCGCTATCCGTCGCCGGCCACACTGCAGGCCGCCGTGGAAATCTCGCGCCCGGCCATGGTGACCGTGGCACTGCGCCGCCAGGGCGCGGTGGGCGAAGGCGAGGGTGGCCAGGCCTTCTGGCAGATGCTCAAGGGCTTGGGCGTGCCGGTGCTGCCCAACACGGCTGGCTGCTTCGCGCCGCAGGAAGTGATCACCACCGCCATGATGGCGCGCGAGGTGTTCGAGACCGACTGGATCAAGCTCGAGCTGATCGGCGACGACTACACGCTGCAGCCCGACACGCTGAACCTGCCCGCCGTGGCCGAAACGCTGATCAAGGAAGGCTTCAAGGTGCTGCCGTATTGCACCGAGGACCTCGTACTGTGCCGCCGCCTGCTCGATGTGGGTTGCCAGGCGTTGATGCCATGGGCCGCGCCGATCGGCACCGGCCGTGGCGCGATCAACCCGCACGCGATGCGCGTGCTGCGTGAACGCCTGCCGGACACGCCGCTGATCGTCGACGCGGGCCTGGGCCTGCCGTCACACGCCGCGGAGGTGCTCGAATGGGGCTATGACGGCGTGCTGCTGAACACCGCCGTGGCGCAGGCCGCCTATCCGGTCAACATGGCCCGCGCCTTCGCGCAGGCCGTCGAAGCCGGCCGCACCGCCTACCTGGCCGGGCCGATGCCCGAGCGCGAAGTCGCGCAGGCCAGCACGCCGGTGGTCGGCATGCCGTTCTGGCACGCCGAAGGCACGGAGCACCGCGCATGACCCGCCACGCGGTACACGCCGCGAGCGACGGTCCGCTGCGCCAGGCCGTACTGGAGCATTACGGCGAGACCTTTGGCCTGTCGGATCATCCGTGGCAGGCGTGGCGGCTTGCCGATGCGCCCGCCACGCCCGGCGTGCACGACGTGCTGCTGTCGGATGGTGAGGTCGATGCCGACCTGATCGCACGGATTGCCACCGCCGGTGCCACGCTGATCGAGACTGACCGCGAAGGCGGCCAGTGGATCGACACCGTGCGTTCGCCGATGGGCACATGGGTGCTCTCCTCGCGCGCTGACGACGATCACGCACACTCGCCGGCGTTCGTTGCGGTGCTGCTGGCTTGTCTGTCGCTGCATTTCCCGGCGCATGACGCGCTGTGCCTCGCACGTGCGTGGCGGCCGGGGTCGGCGGAATGGCCGTCAGAGTTCGAGCGGTTCCCGCGTGTGCGTCACGCCGCGCTGGTGGCGCCGGAAGCTGCTGCGCAGGCCTTCGCGCCGTGCCCGCCGGCGCTTGGCCTTTATGCTGTGGTGCCTACCGCGGAATGGATCGAGCGGCTGGTGCCGCTGGGTGTGCCCACGGTGCAGTTGCGCTTCAAGTCGGATGACCCGGCCGCCGTGCGTGCGGAAATCGCGCGTGCCGCGCAGGCTGCCAAGGGATCGCAGTCGCGGCTGTTCATCAACGACCACTGGCAGGCGGCTGTTGAGCTACATGCCGCCGCCGGCGGCGACAGCGGTATCTATGGCATCCACCTCGGTCAGGAAGACCTCGACGATGCCGACCTTGATGCGCTGCGCGCTTCGGGGCTGAGGCTCGGCGTGTCGACGCACGGCTATGCGGAGATGCTGCGCGTGGCGGCGATTCGGCCTAGTTATCTGGCGTTGGGGGCGATCTTCCCGACGACCACCAAGGTCATGCCTACGGCGCCACAGGGCATGGGGCGGTTCCGCGCGTATGCGAAGCTGATGCAGCCGGTGATTCCGGCGCTGGTGGGCATTGGTGGTGTGAATGCTTCCAATATGGGGCAGGTGCTGGCGGTTGGGGTTGGGAGTGCTGCGGTGGTGCGGGCGGTTACCGAGGCTGTTGATTTGACTGCGGCGGTGGGGGAGTTGAAGGCTTTGTTTGGTGTTTGATTGAGGGCGCTTGAGGTGGTGGGTTTGTCGTGCTTGGCGGGCGCCGCTGTTTCGCCGGCGTAGCCGGCGAGTCACTTTTGTCCGAGCGACAAAAGTAACCAAAAACGCGTTTTGGTTGCCCCAAAGGGGCGAATTTTTATCGTAGTGTGCTGAGGGTGTTGTACGGGTATGGGCTTCAGAGTGAATTACGCTGCCTGCCGCGTGGGGCACGACCGTGAGTGGGAATACAGCGCTGATTGAACGAGCCCTGCAAGCGTCTGTGGCCCCTGCTGCGAGCGATATCGTGTGATCGCCTTCGGCTGCGCTGCGCGCAGAGCCCTAGTCTGAGCACACAAGCCCAGGGCAAACCACGCCTCGGGGACGATGCCCGCGCATGGCATGCCGAAGTCGAGAGGACCTTGGACGAACCTGGGCGCCAGCGACGTTGATGAGCTTGCCCCCAGACGACGACGTGCGCGCAGCGCAGCCGAAGGCGTCCCACCACTGACCTGGTTGGAACGCTGTACCCGAGTCCGTCTTGGGGATCGTCCAAAAGTCGTGCCGCGTGAGGCACAGGTTCTGACTCACATGGCGTAGCAGGTTGGAACGGCCGACCACCATCGCTGGCGTCCAAAGCCGTTGGAACCACTGTCGCCGTGGAATTGATGGCCAGCGGCAACGACGCGCTTTTTGGTTACTTTTTGTCGCTCGGACAAAAAGTGACTCGCCGGCTACGCCGGCGAAACAGCAGCGCATGCCAAGAGCGATACCCCGGTCTCAACCAAAACCCGCCGGCTACGCCGGCGAAACAGCGGCGCCCGCCAAGAGCGATTCCCTCGCCCGAACCAAAATCCCTCCCCGATCCCCCCAAAATTCGTGCGACTTTCGCCCAGCACCCGAAACCGCTCCAAACCACCCCGCTATCATGTCGTGCAGCATCCCCGGCCAACCACCGATCGTTCCCCGCCATGTCCAGCCCGACCATCCCCGAAATCATCCCCGCCGCCCCCGGCACGCCTGAAAAGCCGTATTTCGGCATCGATGTCCCGCTGATGCGCTACTTCGGCCTGCAGCCGGAGCTGATCGAGGAGGGCTATTGCCGCACGCGCCTGCCCGCGCATCCGCAGCTCGTGAACAGCCGCGGCGACGTGCACGGCGGCACCCTGATGGCAACGCTGGATTTCACGCTGAGCGGCGCGGCTCGGTCGCACGCACCCACGGAAACGGGTGTGATCACGATTGATATGTCCACACATTTCCTGGCTGCGGCGCGCGGCGAGCTGACGCTCGAGGCCCGTTGCATGCGCCGCGGCGCCCGCATCGCGTTCTGCGAGGGCGAGGTGAAGGACGCCTCGGGCACCGTGGTGTGCGTGGCCCGTGCGGCCTTCAAGCTCGTGCCGCTGTCCAGCGGCGGCAACTGATCAGTCCGGCAGTCGCCGGTAGACCGCTGCGAAGCGCTTCTGCTCGGTGATGCCGTAGTCGCCGGGCGCGTACTGCATCAGCCAGTCGCCCGGCTTGCCGTGCAGCACATCGCCGCCGTCCGAGCGCGCGATGCTGAACGCCTCTTCCATGCGCCGGGCCAGCACGGGTACCGGCTTGTTGCGGTAGGGGCCATCCTGGCCGTGGGCGGACGGCTCCAATGCCACGTACTTCGGGTCGAAGCGCTCGCGCGAGACGACCCAGCGGTCGCCGGTCGCGCCAGTGACGATGGCATCGCCGACCCGGTAGCGGTTGGGGCCTTCGCGGCTCTCCAGTTCGCCGGCTTTGGCGGCAAACATCACCTGTACCTGCTCTTCCTTGACGTAGCGCGCGGCGGCGGGGTCTTCGCGCAGGTCGATGTCGGATAGCTGCTGCATATCGGCTCCGTTCAGCCCAGCACGCGCGGTGCGAAGGCGTGGTTAAGCGGGCCATTGCCCGCGCCAAGTTTCAGGCTGGCGCCGGCTGTGATCGCCTGCGCCACGTAGTCCAGTCCCTTGCTGACAGCATCTTCCAGCGCGTCGCCGCGTGCCAGTTGCGCCGCGACGGCTGCGGCCAGCGTGCAGCCCGTGCCGTGCAGGTTCTTCGTGTCGATGCGCGGGTGCGTGAAGACACGCACGGTGCCGTCGGCCAGCATCAGCAGATCGTCCAGTCCGCCGGCCACGCTCGCGGGGCCATCGTCATCGAGGTGGCCACCCTTGAGCAGCACTGCGGGACAGCCCAGCGCGATCAGGTCGGCGGCGGCCTGTTCCATCTCGGCGCGGCGTGTGATCGGCCGGCCCAGCAGGTAGGAGGCCTCAGGCAGGTTGGGCGTCACCAGCACGGCGCGCGGGAACAGCAGGCGCACCATGGCCTGGCTGGTGGCGTCATCCGAGAGCGTCGCGCCCGATGTCGAAATCATCACCGGGTCGACGACCAGCTTGCGGATGCCATGGCGGTCCGCAGCGGCAGCCACGGCCTCGACAATGGCCGCGGTGCCGAGCATGCCGGTCTTGGCGGCATCGACGCCGATGTCCGAGGCGACTGCGTCGATCTGCGCGGCAACCATGTCGGCCGGAATCGCATGCACGCCCGTCACGCCCAGCGTGTTCTGGGCCGTGATCGCGGTGATGGCGCTCATGCCGAAGCAGCCGAGTGCCGAGAACGTCTTGAGGTCGGCCTGGATGCCGGCGCCGCCGCCCGAGTCGGAACCTGCGATGGTGAGAGTGCGGGGTGGTGTCGGGGTCATGTCAAGGAAATGAGCGGAAAAAAAGCCGGTGGCCATTGTGCGGGTCCACGCCGGGCAGGCTACAATACCGCCACTCCGAGGAGCGTTGCAACGGATCGTGGCGTAACATGCCCTCCGCCAGGCTCGGACTGTCTTCAACGGCGCTCGCTGATCCGTGGTTTGCACGGTGGCGAGTCGACCTATCCGCCCGTTTCATCCCTATCCGCATGGCGTTTCATGCATATGGGAAGCGCGGCCTGATTTCCCGCCCGTCACCGTCATCCACTCTTCACCGGGAGTGATACATGAACGCTGTGACCGACCTCAAGCAAGATTATCTCGTCGCCGACATCGGCCTGGCCGGCTGGGGCCGCAAGGAAATCGCCATCGCCGAGACCGAAATGCCGGGCCTGATGGCGATCCGCGACGAATTCGCCGCCGCGCAGCCGCTCAAGGGCGCGCGCATCGCCGGCTCGCTGCACATGACGATCCAGACCGCCGTGCTGATCGAGACCCTCGCGGCACTGGGCGCCGACGTGCGCTGGGCCTCGTGCAACATCTTCTCGACGCAGGACCACGCCGCTGCCGCGATCGCCGCGGGCGGCACGCCGGTGTTCGCATTCAAAGGCGAGTCGCTCAAGGAATACTGGGACTTCACGCACCGCATCTTCGACTGGGCCGACGGCGGCACCCCGAACATGATCCTGGACGACGGCGGCGATGCCACGCTGCTGCTGCACCTCGGCGCCAAGGCCGAGAAGGACGCTTCGCTGATCGCCAACCCGGGCAGCGAGGAAGAGACCTTCCTCTTCGCCGCGATCAAGGAAAAGCTGGCCAAGGACCCGTCGTGGTACAGCCGCAACCTGGCCGCCATCCGCGGCGTGACCGAGGAAACCACGACCGGCGTGCACCGCCTGTACCAGATGGCGCAGAAGGGCGACCTCAAGTTCCCGGCCATCAACGTCAACGACTCGGTCACCAAGAGCAAGTTCGACAACCTGTACGGCTGCCGCGAATCGCTGGTCGATGGCATCAAGCGCGCCACCGACGTGATGATCGCCGGCAAGGTCGCCATCGTGGCCGGCTACGGCGACGTGGGCAAGGGCAGCGCGCAGGCGCTGCGTGCGCTGTCGGCTCAGGTGTGGGTCACTGAAATTGATCCGATCTGCGCGCTGCAGGCTGCCATGGAAGGCTACCGCGTGGTCACCATGGACTACGCCGCCGAGCACGGCGACATCTTCGTGACCTGCACCGGCAACTACCACGTCATCACGCATGAGCACATGGCCAAGATGAAGGACCAGGCCATCGTCTGCAATATCGGCCACTTCGACAACGAGATCGATATCGCCTCGATCGAGAAGTACGAGTGGGACGAGATCAAGCCGCAGGTCGACCACGTCAAGTTCCCGGACGGCAAGAAGCTGATCATCCTGGCCAAGGGCCGCCTGGTGAACCTGGGCTGCGCCACCGGCCACCCGTCGTACGTGATGAGCTCGTCGTTCGCCAACCAGACCATTGCGCAGATCGAACTCTGGCAAGAGCGCGACAGCGGCAAGTACCCGGTCGGCGTGTACACGCTGCCGAAGCACCTGGACGAGAAGGTCGCCCGCCTGCAACTGCGCAAGCTGAACGCGCAGCTGACCGAGCTGACCGAGCAGCAGGCCGCGTACATCGGCGTGAAGAAGGAAGGCCCGTACAAGGCCGATCACTACCGTTATTGATACCGTTGCCACGCACCCTCTCCCGCTTGCGGGAGGGGGAGAAACCGATTCCAAGGAGCCGTCATGAGACTGCTGATCGTCTGGATCATCAACGCCGTGTCCCTGTTCGTGCTGCCGTACATCCTGCCGTCGATCCACCTCAAGAGCTTCGGCTCGGCGATGCTGGCCGCGCTGGTGCTGGGCCTGGTCAATACGCTGATCCGGCCGATCCTGGTGATCCTGACGTTGCCGGTGACGGTGCTGACGCTGGGGCTGTTCATCTTCGTGATCAACGCGCTGCTGTTCCTGTTCGTCGGCAACTTGCTGTCGGGCTTCTCGGTCGGCGGTTTCGGCGCGGCGCTGCTGGGCTCCATCCTGTACAGCGTGATCTCGTGGCTGCTGTCCAGCTTGCTGCTGGGCGAGCGCACGGCCTGACGGCCGCGCACTACCGCGGGTCCTACCAAGCGCGCTGTGCCAACGCAGCGCGCCACTATCATGCAAGACCGCTACTACAGCTTTGAATTCTTCCCGCCGAAGACGGCGGAGGGTGCCGAGAAGCTGCGCAACACGCGCGCGCAGCTCGCTCCGCTCAACCCGAAGTACATCTCGGTGACGTTCGGCGCCGGCGGCACCACGCAGCAAGGCACGCTCGATACCGTGCTGGAAATCCAGCGCGAAGGCATCGAAGCCGCGCCGCACCTGTCGTGCGTGGGCTCGTCGCGCGAGAGCATCCGCGAGATCCTGCAGCAGTACCGCGACGGTGGCATCCGCCACATCGTGGCGCTGCGCGGCGACATGCCGTCGGGCATGGGCGAGATCGGCGAATTCCGCTACGCCAACGAACTGGTGGAGTTCATCCGCGCCGAGACCGGCGACTGGTTCCAGATCGAAGTGGCGGCCTACCCGGAATACCATCCGCAGGCAAAATCGCCGCGCCACGACCTGGAGAACTTCGCGCGCAAGGTGAAGGCCGGCGCGAACTCCGCGATCACGCAGTACTTCTTCAACGCCGACGCGTACTTCCGCTTCGTCGATGATGCGCGCGCGATGGGCGTGGACGTGCCGATCGTCCCGGGCATCATGCCGATCACCAACTATTCGCAGCTGATGCGCTTCTCCGACATGTGCGGCTCGGAAGTGCCGCGCTGGGTGGCCAAGCGGCTGGAGAGCTTTGGCGATGACCGCGAGTCGATCCGCGCGTTCGGCCTGGACGTGGTCACGGCGCTGTGCGAACGGCTGCTGGCTGGCGGCGTGCCGGGCCTGCATTTCTACACGCTCAACGCGGCCGGCGCCACCAAGGCGATCTGGCAGCGCCTGAAGCTCTGAGCGTGGCCGCGCGCCGACCCGATCCCTTCATCGAACACCTGCTCGAACTGATGGGGCCGCTGGCGGCGTGCATCGGCGCCATCTCCGCGCGCCGCATGTTCGGCGGACACGGCCTGTTCTATGACGGGCTGATGTTCGCGCTGGTCAGCGATGGCCAGTGCTACCTCAAGGCCGACGACAAGACGCTGCCGCGTTTCGAGGCCGAGCGCAGCCATACGTTCCGTTACCAGTCGTCCCGGGGCGAGGTGGCGTTGCGCCACTACCTGAGCCTGCCGGCGGAGTGCCTGGAGTCGCCGGCGGCGATGACGCCTTGGGCGCAGATGGCCGTGGAGGCCGCGTTGCGGCTGGCGAACCAGAAGGGCTGAACCGCGCCACGGGGCCAACGGTGTCATACTCTGCCCCATGGTCACCGCTACCTTCCGCTTCTACGAGGAGCTGAACGACTTCCTTGCGCCGGACCAGCGCAGGCGTGACCTGTTGTGCCCGTGCGCGCGCGCCGCCACGGTCAAGCACATGATCGAGGCACTGGGCGTGCCGCATACCGAGGTGGAGCTTATCCTCGTCAACGGCGAGTCGTCAGGCTTCGACCGCATGCTCGAGGACGGCGACCGCGTCTCGGTCTATCCCAAGTTCGAATCGCTCGATATTTCTCCGCTGCTGCGGGTACGCGCATATCCCATGCGCGTCATGCGTTTCGTGGCCGATGCCCATCTTGGCGGGCTGGCCCACCTGCTGCGCATGATGGGTTTCGACACGCTCTACGACAACCACTTCGAAGACAGCGAGATCGAGCGCATTGCCGAGCGCGAAGGGCGCATCGTGCTGACGCGCGACCGCGAGCTGCTCAAGCGCCGCGGCATTACGCACGGCTGCTACGTGCGCGCGATCAAGTCCACGCCGCAGGTGCGGGAGATCTTTCAACGGCTCGACCTGGCCCGCAGTGCCAGGCCGTTCTCGCTCTGCCTGGACTGCAACGTACCGCTGCAGCGGGTGGCGCGCGACGTCGTGGCGGACCGCGTGCCGCCTGCCGTGCTCGAACGCCACGACCGCTTCGTCACGTGCGATTGCTGCCGGCGCGTGTTCTGGGAAGGCTCGCACTGGCGCTGCATGCGCGCGCTGGTGGACGAACTGGTCTGCGCGGGCTGAGCCCCCTCAAGCCTCGCGCCGTTTCACCGTTAGTCTCAGCGTCAGAACACGCCAGCCTCGCTGACGATCCAGTCCATCGGCAGGTCGTGCTCCTGCGCCTGCAGCGCGATGCGGCAGGCCTCGAAGCCAATGCCGATGGCCACGGGCGACGCGGACATGGCCGCCAGCGTGCGGTCGTAGAAGCCGCCGCCGTAGCCGAGGCGGAACTTATCGGGGCTGAAACCGACACAGGGAATCAGCAACGCGTCGGGCTGCGCCGCGTCGGTGCCGTCCGGTACCGGAATGCCGTAGTGGCCCTTGGTCATCGGCGTGTCCGGTGTCCACAGGTGGAAGTCGAGCGGCGCGCCCGGGCGGCTGACGGCGGGCAGCGCGGCGCGGCGGCTGGTGTCCTCCGACAGCCACTGCATCACGACGGCGCGTGCATCGAATTCCTGCTGGATGGGCCAGTAGAAGCCCAGGCAGCGGATCGCCAGCCGTTCGAGCAGCGGCAGCAGGCTGGCGGCGATGCGCGCCTCGGCATCGCCACGGTCGGGCACGGCGGCACGCAGCGCGAGCAGGCGGGCGCGCTGCGCGCGGCGGTCGTCTTCCGGACCTGAATCGGGGGGCGGCGAAGGTGGATGATGGGCTGACATGGCGTGGGATAATGCCTGCAATCGAACCAACATTGGCGGCGGTGGCGCGCAAGGCTGGCGCTGCACGACGTCACAACAAGGAAGCAAAGAATATGCTGAAGGGAGTATATCTGCGGCGTGCCGGGCAGGCCGCATGGGTCACCGTGGCGTGTGCCTTGCTTGCCACCCCCGCGCTCGCGCAAAAGCGCCCGCAGCAGCAGGCTGCGCCGCGCGTGCAGGCGGCGCCGGTCATCCCGTCCGATCCGGACGACGCGTTCGTTGCGTTGCGCGAAGCTGCGCGCAAGAACGACGTCGAGCGCGCGTACGCCATCTCGGCGACGCTGGTCGACTACCCGATCCCGTCTTACGTCGAATATTTCCGCATCAAGCCGCAGATGTTCGACGGCAGCGGACTGGCGCGCATCGATGCGCCGGACGACCAGGTGCGCGCGTTCCTGCAGCGCTACAAGGGCCAGGCCATTGCCGACCGCATGCGCAATGACTGGCTGCTGGTGCTCGGCAAGAAGCGCGACTGGGCCAATTTCGATGCGGAGTATCCGCAGTTCGTGCTCAAGGACGACACGCAGGTCGAGTGCTATGCGCTGCTGTCGCGCGCGCTCAAGGGCCAGAATGTGGCGGCCGATACGCGCAATGTGCTCAGCGATGTGCGCTACTACGGCGAAGGCTGCGTCGACCTGATCAGCTATCTCGTGCAGAGCCAGCAGATCCAGCGCAGCGATGTCGCGTTCCAGGCGCGCCAGGCGCTAGAGCAAAACCTGGTCACGCTGGCGGGCAGGATCGCGGCCACGGTGCCCGATGCGCGCGCGGACGGCGACACACTGGCCACTATCGTCAAGATGGCGCGCAATGATCCGTCGCAGGCCGTGGCCTATCTGACCGCAAGCGGCGGGAGCCTGTCGCGCGACGAGCAGGGCGCGGCGTGGGGCGTGATCGGCCAGTACGCGGCCAAGAAGCTGCTACCCGATGCCGCCTTCTACTACCGCCGCCAGATGGACCTGGGCGGCAACCAGTGGATGTCCGACGAGTCGCAGGAATGGCGCGTGCGCGCTGCGTTGCGGCAGGGCGACTGGAAGCAGGTGCGCCAGGCCATCGAGATGATGCGGCCCGAGCTGCGCGCCAAGGACCCGGCCTGGACCTACTGGTACGGCCGCTCCCTGAAGGCTGATGGCCGCGACGCCGAGGCGCAGCAGCAATACCAGCAGATCGCTGGCCAGTTCAATTTCTATGGCCAACTCGCGAGCGAAGAACTCGGCAACCGCATCACGCTGCCGTCGCGCACCACCGTAAGCGATGCCGAAGCCATGGCCATGCGCAGCCGCGCGGGGTTCCAGCGTGCGCAGAAGCTCTACAACATGAACCTGCGTTTTGAAGGCACGCGGGAATGGAACTGGGAACTGCGCGGCATGAGCGACCGCGAGTTGCTGGCTGCTGCCGAGTACGCACGCCGCGTCGAACTGCTCGATCGCACCGTCAACACCGCGGACCGTACGCGCGCCGAGCATGACTTCTCGCTGCGCTTCCCGATGCCGTATCGCGACCTCATGCAGCGCGCGACCGACGATGTCGGCCTCGACATGGCATGGGCCTACGGCCTGATCCGCCAGGAATCGCGTTTCATCATGAATGCGCGTTCGTCGGCGGGCGCGCATGGGCTGATGCAGGTGATGCCGGCGACCGCCAAGTACGTGGCGCGCAAGATCGGCATGCCCGACTTCTCGCCGTCGATGATGGGCGATCCCAACATCAACATCGTGCTCGGCACCAACTACCTGAGCATGGTGCTCACGGATCTCGACAGTTCGTGGACGCTGGCGTCGGCGGCCTACAACGCTGGCCCGGGCCGGCCCAAGGCCTGGCGCAGCACGCTGTCGCGCCCGGTCGAAGGCGCGATCTTCGCCGAGACCATTCCGTTCAACGAAACGCGTACGTACGTGAAGAATGTGCTTTCCAACGCTACGTACTATGCTGCATTGATGAGCGGCCAGCCTCAGTCGCTGAAGTCGCGCCTGGGCCAGGTTGCACCGTCGGCGGTGACCACCACCAGCCTGCCCTGAACGCGTGCGCGCCCCGCCTCTCCGGGGCGCGTGCCTAGGCCGGTCTGCCGCCACGTGCCGTTTTCCTCGCACGGAGGCATCCATGCAGACCAGCAACGTCCTCATCGTCGGTGGCGCCGGGTTTATCGGCAGCCATCTCGCTTCCCGGCTGGCCGGCGCCGCCTCGGCGTCCGGCGCGCCGCTGGAACCGGGCTCCAATCCTGATTCCCCCATCGCGCCCGAACGCATCGTGATCGGCACGCGCAACGTGGAGCATGCGCAGCATCTGCTGCTGTTGCCGCGTGTCGAGGTGGTGGAACTTGGCCTGGCCGACAATGCGGCGCTCGACGACGCGATTGGCCCGCTCGGCACGGACGGCATTGTCGTCAACCTGGTTGGCGTGCTGCACGGCGAACGTGGCGATCCGTATGGGCCGGAGTTCGCGGCCGCCCATGTCGAAATCGTCGAGCAGGTGGTGGGTTCGTGCCTGCGCACCGGTGTTCGCCGGCTGCTCCATATGAGTGCGCTCGGCGCGGACAGCCGCGGCCCCTCGATGTACCAGCGCAGCAAGGGCGACGGCGAACGCCTGGTACGCGACAGCGGCCTGGACTGGACCGTTTTCCGCCCCTCCGTAGTCTTTGGTCCCGACGACCACTTCCTCAACCTGTTCGCGCACATGCAAGAGATCGCGCCGGTGGTGCCGCTAGCCTGCGCGCATGCGCGCTTCCAGCCGATCTACGTACTGGACGTGGTGCAGGCCTTCGTCAACGCCATGGTCACGCCCTCGACGATCGGACATGGCTATGACCTCGGCGGACCGCAGGTGTACACGCTGGAAGAACTGGTGCGCTTTGCGGGCCGTGCTTCGGGGCACCCGCGCCCGGTGATCGCATTGCCCGACGCGCTGGCTCGCGTGCAGGCCGCAGTGATGGAGCACATGCCGGGCGATCCGCTGCTTTCGCGCGACAACCTCGATTCGATGCAGTTCGACAACGTGCTGCACGGGCCGATGGCGAGCGAACTCGGCCTGCATCCGGTCGGGCTGGAATCCGTCATGACAGACGTGCTGGCCGGGCGCACGCGCGATGCCCAGCTCACGGTCATGCGCGCGAGCGTGCATCGGTAGCGAGGACCCGCCTGCCAACGCTGCGTCTCTATGTGATCTGGATTCACAGCCGTTGCGAGTCCTTTTCACTTTGAGAGCGAACGGCGCGCTGGCAAAATGAACGGTTCGGCACAGCCACCCGCAAGCGGCGGCTGTGCCGGCCCCGGTCAGGCAATGCCGCTGCCCGGCGGCCTTTCTCCATCCCTTCCTCCCCCAAGGATTTCGCGATGAAGCTCGTCATCGGCAACAAGAATTACTCGTCCTGGTCGCTGCGCCCGTGGCTGCTGATGCGCCAAGCCGGCATTGCATTCGAAGAAGTGAAGGTGCGGCTGTTCGTCGACAGCTTTGCCGACGAGATCGCGAAATATTCGCCGGCCGGCAAGGTCCCGGTGCTGATCGATGGCGACATTGCGGTGTGGGACACGCTGTCGATCGCCGAATACCTGGCCGAGCGTTTCCCCGAAAAGGCGCTCTGGCCCGCTGACCGCGCCGCGCGCGCGCATGCGCGCTCGGTCTGCGCCGAGATGCACGCCGGCTTCACCAACTTGCGCAACCAGATGCCGATGAACGTGACCGCGGTGCTGCCCGGCTGCGGCTGGAACGTCTCCGTGCAACGCGACGTGGACCGCATCGCGCAGATCTGGACGGATCTGCGCGCGCGCCATGGCGACGCGGGCCCGTTCCTGTTCGGCGCCTTTACGGTGGCCGATGCCTATTACGCGCCAGTGGTTTCCCGCTTCGCGACGTACGGCGTTCACCTGCCGGAGGCGGCCAAAGTCTATGCGGACTTCATCCTCGAGCTGCCGGCCGTGCAGGAATGGATTGCCGATGCGCGCGAAGAGCGCGATTTCCTGGCTGACGACGAGCCGTATCGCCTGGCGCCTGATCGTGCCGATGCGATAATCATCAACCACTGAGCGCCGCGCCGGCGGCGCAGCACAACGAGGCAAGACAATGCAGGTGTACGCCGTCGGCGGCGCAATCCGCGACGAACTGCTGGGCAAGCCCAGCCAGGACCGCGACTATGTTGTGGTGGGGGCCACCCCGGCCGACATGGAAGCCGCCGGCTACAAGCCGGTCGGCAAGGATTTTCCGGTCTTCCTGCATCCGCGCACCAAAGAGGAATATGCGCTCGCGCGTACCGAGCGCAAGACCGCAATGGGCTACAAGGGCTTCGCGTTCTATTGCGAGCCCGATGTCACGCTCGAAGACGACCTGGTCCGGCGCGACCTGACCATCAACGCGATGGCGCGCGCCGTCGGCGATGACGGCAATCTGGTCGGCCCGGTCATCGACCCGCACGGTGGCCAGCGCGATCTGGCGGCGCGGCAATTCCGGCACGTGTCCGATGCCTTTGCGGAAGACCCGGTGCGCATCCTGCGCGTGGCGCGCTTTGCCGCGCGCTTCCATGACTTCACCGTCGCACCCGAGACCGTTGCGCTGATGCGCAGGATGGTCGACGCTGGCGAAGTCGACGCACTCGTGGCCGAGCGCGTCTGGCAGGAGCTGGCGCGCGGCCTGATGGAGGCGCGGCCGGCGCGCATGTTCGAGGTGCTGCGCCAGTGCGGCGCGCTCGCGCGCCTGCTGCCCGAACTGGACCGGTTGTGGGGCGTGCCGCAGCGCGCGGACTATCACCCCGAAATCGATACTGGCGTGCATGTGATGATGGTGATCGACTGCGCCGCCGCGATGCGCACGCCGCTCGCGGTGCGCTTTGCCGCGCTGGTCCATGATCTTGGCAAGGGCACCACGCCCGAGCACGTGCTGCCGCGCCACCTGGGCCATGAAACGCGCAGCGTCGAACTGCTCGAAGACGTTTGCAAGCGCCTGCGCGTGCCTAATGACTGCCGCGACCTGGCCGTGGTGGTGGCACGCGAGCACGGCAACATCCATCGCTCCACGGAATTCGGCGCGGCCGCGATCACGCGCCTGCTCGAGCGCTGCGACGCGCTGCGCAAGCCTGCCCGCTTTGCCGATGCACTGCTCGCGTGCGAGGCGGACAAGCGCGGACGCAAGGGTTTCGAGGCGGACACCTATCCGCAGCGGGCGCGGCTGCTCGCGGCGCTGGATGCCGCGGCCAGCGTAGACGCCGGCGCCATCGCCAAGGCGTCCGCCGACGATGTCAGCAAGATCAAGGAACGCGTGCACGAGGCGCGCGTGGCGGCGGTGAATGCCCGACTAGAGCAGCTTGCCGATCACTAGCGCGATCAGCGACAGCAGGATCGTCGACGCGAACGGCAGGGTGTAATCGCGCCCGAACAGCCGGAAGCGCACGTCGCCGGGCAGCCGGCCGATGCCGAGCTTCTGCAGCCACGGCAACGCTGCCGACAGCACGACCACGCTCAGGAAGATGGTGAGTGTCCAGCGCAGCATGGCGGCAGCGGCTCAGAGCGTGTGGCAGCGGTCGCCGCGTGCAAAGCCTGCGAGCGGCTCGCTGTCGTCCAGGCCGCGTGTCAGCGCCACCACCTTGAACAGTTCGCCCATCTCGGCTTCGGACAGCAGCTTCTGCACGGCGTTGGCGGCGGGCAGGAAAGCGCGTGTGTCGGACGGGTCCAGCGTCATCAGGAGGTCGGTGATGCCGGCGTTCATCAGGAAGCGCGCCTGCGAGGCAAAGCCCGACACGGACAGGCCGGCGTCGACAGCCGCATGGGCGATGCTGCTGAAATTGACGTGAGCGGTGATGTCCTGCAGCCCCGGGTAGAAGAAAGGATCGGGGTGCGCGTGGTGGCGGTAGTGGCACATCAGCGTGCCGCCGGTGCGCTGCGGGTGGTAGTACTCGCTCGCCGGGAAGCCATAGTCGATGAAGAACGCGGCGCCGCGCGCGAGCATGGCGCCCACCGCGCGCGCGAAGCCATCGGCCTCGGCGTGGGTTTCGGTGACGACGTCGTGGTCGCCGGGAATGGCATGCAGCGCGTCGGGGACCGCTTGCGCGGCGAGCAGGCGGTCTTCGAACGAGAACGCATGCGCGGCGGTGCTGTCATCGCCGGCGACGCTGCGGGCCACGCCGCGTTCATGCCAGCGCGCGCCCGTGCGCGCGAACAGCCGCACCGGCATGGCGTCCAGCACTTCGTTGCCGACCACGATGCCCTCGAAATGTTCGGGCAGCGTGTCCAGCCATTGCACGCGCGGCGCCAGGTGTGGCGCGCGCTGCGTCAGCGTATCCTGCTGGCGCGCGCGCAGTTCGCCGGACAGTTCGACGATGCCGTAGGTGTCGGGTAATTGCCCTTCCTGTTCCAGCGCCAGCAGCAGGTCGGCAGCCAGCCGCCCGGTGCCCGCGCCGAACTCGAGCATGCGCGGCAGGCCCTGTGCCAGCAGCGGCGCGAACTGGCGCGCGAGCGTGCGCGCAAAGAACGGGGACAGTTCCGGGGCGGTGATGAAGTCGCTGCCATCGCGCACATCGCGCCCGAACTTGGCGGCGCCGCCGCTGTAGTAGCCCAGTCCGGGCGCGTACAGCGCCAGCGACATGTAGCGGTCGAAGCCGATCCAGCCACCGGCCGCATCGATGGTTTCGCCGATCAGGGTGGCCAGCGCGTCGGAGGCGGCCAGCGCGTCGGCGGGGGGAAGGGGTAAACTAGCGGCTTTCTGCATGCCTTGATTGTAGCAATGCCCGAAACCAATCCATCTGCCGCCGCTCCCTCGCCGGCCCAGCCGCAGGCTACGGCCGCGCGCGGCGTGGCCATCGTCACCGGCGGCGCGCGCCGGCTTGGCCGTGCCATCGCGCTCGAACTGGCCGCGCAAGGCTGGGATGTGGCCGTGCACTGCCACCGTTCCCGCGACGAGGCCGAGGCGCTGGCCGCGAAGATCCGCGCCGGCGGTCGCCGTGCCGCCGTGCTGCAGGCCGACCTGGCCGACGAGGCCTCCACGGGGACGCTGATCGCCGCCTGCACGGCCGAACTGGGCGTGCCGACCTGCCTCGTCAATAACGCGTCGCTGTTCCAGTACGACGTGGCGACGAGTTTCTCGTATGCGTCGCTCGACACGCATATGCGCACCAACGTTGCGGCGCCGCTGCTGCTCGCGCGTGAGATGTACAAGGCACTGAGCGCCGCCGATGATGCGGTGACGGACCCGCGCGGCGTCGTGATCAACCTGCTGGACCAGAAGCTCGACAACCTGAACCCGGACTTCCTGTCGTACACGCTGTCCAAGGCCGCGCTGCAGACCGCCACCGTGCAGCTCGCACAGGCCTTCGCGCCGCGCCTGCGCGTGGTTGGCGTCGCTCCCGGCATCACGCTGATGTCGGGCGAGCAGTCGGAGCAGAGCTTCCGCCGCGCGCACCGCGTCACGCCGCTGGGCAAGTCGTCCACGCCCGAGGACATTGCCCAGGCTGTGGCCTATCTCGCCTGCGCGAATGCCGTGACCGGCACCACGCTCTACGTCGACGGCGGCCAGCACCTGATGCCGCTGTCGCGCGACGTGATGTTCCTGACAGAATGATGTAAACACCTGCCGCGCCTGCACACCATTTCGTGGCCAGGCGCGGCCCCTCCTGAATTCCCTTTTCCCCGCTTGCCATGACCATGCTCGCCGCCCTGACCCATCCCAGCCTGCAAGACTGCCGCCGCATGTTCCTGCGTAATTACGAAGTGCAGATCAATATCGGCGTGCACGAATTCGAGAAGAAGGGCGAGCAACGCGTGCTGATCAATATCGACCTGTTCGTGCCGCTGGCCGCCAGCACGCCGCAAGCCGACAAGCTTGAAGAAGTCGTCGACTACGATTTCATGCGCAATACCGTCGCCGAGCGCATGGCGCAGGGCCACGTGCACCTGCAGGAAACGCTGTGCGACGACGTGGCCCGCGCCATGCTCAAGCACCCGAAGGTGCGTGCCGTGCGCGTGTCGACGGAGAAGCCCGACGTCTACCCGGATTGCGACTCGGTCGGCGTGGAAGTCTTCCACATCAAGCAGAACTGAGCCGGCCCGGGTAAAATCTTGGCCCTTCCGAGCCGTCCCGGCCATTTCATCCGGGCGGCCGCAACGATCAGGTATGCCCCATGAGCCACTCCAATAACTTCTACCGCCTCGAGACGAGGCTGCAATCGCAAACCGGCAAGGCCATCGGCGACTTCGGCATGATCGAGGACGGCGACACTGTGCTGGTCTGCATGAGTGGCGGCAAGGACTCGTACACGATGCTGTCGGTCCTGATGGCGCTGCAGAAGCGCGCGCCCATCCAGTTCAAGCTGATCGCGATGAACCTGGACCAGAAGCAGCCTGGCTTCCCGGAGCATGTGCTGCCGGAGTACCTGAAGTCGACGGGCGTGGAATACGTGATCGTCGAGGCGGACACCTACTCGATCGTCAAGGAGAAGGTGCCCGAGGGCAAGACCACGTGCTCGCTGTGCTCGCGCCTGCGCCGCGGCGTGATCTACCGCACCGCCAAGGAGCTTGGCGCCAACAAGATCGCGCTGGGCCACCACCGCGACGACATCGTCAACACGTTCTTCCTGAACATGTTTTTCGGCGGCAAGATGAAGGCCATGCCGCCCAAGCTCGCCACGGACGACGGCGCGCACATCGTGATCCGGCCACTCGCGTACTGCTCGGAGAAGGACATTGCCGCCTATGCGCGCGCGATGGAATTCCCGATCATCCCGTGCAACCTGTGCGGCTCGCAGGAGAACCTGCAGCGCAAGAAGGTTAGCGAAATGCTGCAGGCATGGGAGCGCGAGAACCCGGGCCGTATCGACAATATCTTCGCCTCGCTGCGCAATGTGGTGCCGTCGCACCTGGCCGATACTGACCTGTTCCCGTTCACGGGGCTGGCCACGGGTCTGGCCAAGGTGGATGAGGCGTCCCTGTTCGGCGAGACCACGTTCACGCAGCAGCCGCTGGTGTTTGCCGGCAGCAGCGACGAGAACCGACTGGAATTCGTGCGCTTCGAGCGGCCACAGACGTCGGCGCCGGCCCAGCAGGCCAGCATCGAATAATCGGCCCGCCGGAAAGCAAAACGCCCGCGTTGTGACGCGGGCGTTTTGCATTGGGCCGGCGCTACTTGTTGGCCGCCTGGGACGTATTGCCCTGCCGTTCGCGCATCAGGCTGCGCGTGTCGTCGATCCACTTCTGGAAGCGTTCCACGGCATGCGCCTTCTGCGTGGGCGTTGCGAGGTTGGCGATGGTCGTGGCCAGCGCCACGCCGGCCTGGTTGTTGGCTTCATAGCTGGCGGCGCGTACCTGGCCCTGCGGGTGCTGCCAGCGGTCGCCGAAGCGGCGCAGCAGTTCGACGACCTGTGCCTTGGGCGGATGCGTCTGCTGGACCTGCCGCGCCAGCGCCAGCCAGTCCTCCTGCCGCCGCAGCCGTTCCGCGTAGCGCGCCTGGGCACCCTGCATCAGCGGGGCCATGGCGGCGTGGATGGCCTGTTCCTGCTCGTTCGAGAAGCTTCCGTAGATCAGCTTGGCGTAGCTCATTACCTTGTCAAAGCGCGCCGATTCGCGGTCCTCGGCGCTGCCGCTCAGGAATTTCTTGCGGTACTTGGCGTTGCCCTCGTCAAACTTCTTTTCCATCCGGTCGATCTGGGCCGGGGTCAGCGTGAGCAGCAGGTCCGCCACATCGGGGATGGCCTGGTCGAACGACTGCCGCGCCAGGCGCTGGCTGGCCTCCTGGATCTGCACGATGGCCGCGGTGCTAACCGGTTGCTGGACCTGATTCCGGGCCTGCGTCAGCAATCCGGCGATTTCCGGCAGCTGCGCCTGCCGGTGCCAGGCGAAGAAGCGCGCAATGGCCTCGCGCGTGGGCGGCTCCTGAGCGTCGGTGACGTCGACGTAGTGGTCGACCCACCAGTAAGCCAGGCGGTCGCCCTGCTGATAGCCGGTCTTCATTGCGCTGCACGCGCCAAGGATTGCCGTGGCAAATATCGCCAATATCAGGCGCAGCCAGCGATTGTGAGAATCGGAAACAGGGGGGGATTGAGCAGATACCGTCATGTTAAAATCGCCGCGCATCTTGCCAGGGTTTGCTGATTGCCCACAAGCCCAGTCCTGGCAAGGGTTCGGCGGTTCCAGAAAAGCTGGAAGCCACCACCGCCGGGCTGGCGGAAACCGGGTTGTTGAACGCCATGAACGCCGGTTATCGAACATCCGGCTGGTGCTTTAAAGAATATATTTCCCGATACATGCACCAAGGGGTCTCCTTGTGAATATCGTCATTCTCGCCGCGGGCATGGGCAAGCGGATGCATTCCGATTTGCCCAAGGTCCTGCACCCAGTCGCCGGGCGCCCGATGCTCGCGCATGTCATCGATACGGCACGTACGCTGTCGCCTTCGCGGCTGGTCGTGGTCGTCGGCCACGGTGCCGAGCGTGTGCGCGAGGCCGTCGCCGCCGATGATGTCACCTTTGCCGAACAGGCCCAGCAACTGGGTACCGGCCATGCGGTGATGCAGGCACTTCCTCAGTTGGACGACAACCAGCCCACATTGGTTCTCTATGGTGACGTGCCGCTCACCACGGCAGCGACGCTCAAGGCGCTGGTCGAGGCAGCCGGCAACACGCGTTTTGGCGTGCTGACCGTGGAAATGCCAGATCCGACCGGCTATGGGCGCATCGTGCGTGATGCCGCGGGCAGTATCGTGCGGATCGTCGAGCAAAAGGACGCCAGCGAGGCTATCCGCGCGATCCGCGAGATCAACACCGGCATCATCGTGTGCCCGACTGGCCATCTGCGTCGGTGGCTGTCGACGCTGGGCAACGACAACGCGCAAGGCGAGTACTACCTGACCGATACCGTCGAGCGCGCGGCGACCGAAGGCATCGACATCGTCTCGGCCCAGCCCGCGGCGCTGTGGGAGACGCTCGGCGTCAACAGCAAGGTCCAGCTGGCGGAAGTCGAGCGCATCCACCAGCGCAACCTGGCCCAGCGCCTGCTCGAGGCCGGCGTGACGCTGGCCGACCCGGCGCGCATCGACGTGCGGGGCGAGCTGACTTGCGGGCGCGATGTCTCCATCGACATCGGCTGCGTGTTCGAAGGCCGCGTGCATCTCGGTGACGGTGTGCAGATCGGCGCCAATTGCGTGATCCGCAACAGCAGCATCGATGCCGGCGCGCAGGTACAGCCGTTCTGCCATATCGACAGTGCGAAAATCGGTGCCGACGGCCGCATCGGACCGTATGCGCGCCTGCGCCCCGGCACCGAACTGGGCGAAGATGTCCATATTGGCAACTTCGTGGAAGTGAAGAATTCGCAGGTCGCCGCGCACAGCAAGGCCAACCACCTGGCTTATGTGGGCGACGCCACGGTCGGCGCGCGCGTGAATATTGGCGCCGGCACCATCACCTGCAACTATGACGGTGCGAACAAGTTCCGTACGGTGATCGAGGACGATGTCTTTATCGGCTCCGATACGCAACTGGTTGCGCCGGTGACGGTGCGCCGCGGTGCGACCATCGGCGCTGGCACGACGCTGACCAAGGAAGCGCCGGCCGACAAGCTGACGCTGTCGCGCGCCAAGCAGATGACGCTCGACGCCTGGCAGCGCCCGGTCAAGAAGCCGAAGCAGTAAGCGAGTAAGCGGTACGGCGGCCGCGCACGTCATGTACGGTGGCCATCGATCAACACAATACGGCGGCCGCAGTGTTGCGGCCGTTCCGGCGCGGCGCTGTGGCCGCGACCGGCATTGAAACAGGCGCCGGCATCGGCGCCGAGCACGGGGGTACAGCCATGTGTGGCATCGTCGGCGCGGTTTCCACGCGCAATATCGTTCCGGTCCTGATCGAAGGCCTGCGCCGCCTCGAATACCGCGGCTATGACTCCTGCGGCGTCGCCGTCGTGCGCGATAACGCTGTCGAGCGCGCACGCACGGTGTCGCGCGTGGCCGATCTGGATGCCCAGACGCAGGCATCGGGCCTGGCGGGCACCACTGGCGTTGCGCACACGCGCTGGGCCACGCATGGCAAGCCCGACACCGTGAACGCCCACCCGCACCTGTCCGGCGAGACCATCGCGCTAGTGCACAACGGCATCATCGAAAACTACGAGCCGCTGCGCGAAGAACTGCGCGCGGTCGGCTATGGCTTCGAGTCGCAGACCGACACCGAGGTCGTCGCCCACCTGATCCACCAGGCCTACTGCTATCCGAGCAGCGCCACGCGCGGCGACCTGTTCGCATCGGTGCGCGCCGTGACCAAGCGCCTGCACGGCGCCTACGCGATCGCCGTGTTCGCCAAGGACCAGCCCGAGCGCGTGGTCGGCGCGCGCGCGGGCTCGCCGTTGGTGGTGGCGCTTGGCGACGGCGAGGCCTTCCTCGCTTCGGACGCGCTGGCTGTGGCTGGCACGGCCAACCGCATCATCTACCTGGAAGAGGGCGATGTCGTCGAGGTCACGCGCGACGGCGTGACCATCCACGACGGCCATGACCATCCGGTCGAACGCGAAGTGCGCGTGGTCGAGGCGCACGCCGCCACGGTGGACCTGGGCCCGTACCGCCACTTCATGCAGAAGGAAATCTTCGAGCAGCCGCGCGCGCTCGGCGACACGCTGGAAGGCATCGACGGTATCTCGCCCACGCTGTTTGGCGATCGCGCCGCCGAGGTGTTCCCGGAGATCGACAGCGTGCTGATCCTGGCTTGCGGTACCAGCTACTATTCGGGCTGCACGGCCAAGTACTGGCTCGAAAGCATCGCGAAGATCCCCACGCAGGTCGAAGTGGCCAGCGAATACCGTTACCGCGACACGGTGCCCAATCCGCGCGCACTCGTGGTGGTGATCTCGCAATCCGGCGAGACCGCCGACACCATGGCTGCATTGCGCCATGCACGCGCGCTGGGCCATACGCATACGCTGTCGGTCTGCAACGTGGCGACCAGCGCCATGGTGCGCGAGACCGAGATGCGCTTCCTCACGCGTGCCGGCACTGAAATCGGCGTGGCGTCCACCAAGGCCTTCACTACCCAGCTCGCCGCGCTGTACATGCTGACGCTGGCGCTGGCCAAGGTGCGCGGTTTCCTGTCCGAAGAAGCCGAGGCCAAGGACATGGCCAACCTGCGCCACCTGCCCGCCGCGCTGCATGGCGTGCTGGCGCTGGAGCCGCAGATCATCGCGTGGTCGGAAGAATTCGCGCGCCGCGAAAACGCGCTGTTCCTGGGCCGCGGCATGCACTACCCGATCGCACTCGAAGGTGCGCTCAAGCTCAAGGAAATCTCGTACATCCACGCCGAGGCGTATCCCGCCGGCGAACTCAAGCATGGCCCGCTCGCACTGGTGACGGAAGCCATGCCTGTGGTCACCGTGGCCCCGCACGACGCGCTGCTCGAGAAGCTGAAGTCCAACATCCAGGAAGTGCGCGCACGCGGCGGCCGTCTGTACGTGTTCGCCGACAGCGACACGCATATCCAGTCGTCGGACGGCATCCAGGTGATTCGGATGCCCGAACACTATGGCGACCTGTCGCCGATCCTGCACGTGGTGCCGCTGCAGCTGCTGGCGTACCACACGGCGTGCGCACGCGGTACCGACGTGGACAAGCCGCGGAACCTGGCGAAGTCGGTGACGGTGGAGTAATTGGGCGCGCCTGGCGGCGCGTCGTAGTAGTACACCCCGGCAAGATAAAGCCCCGCTTGTGCGGGGCTTTGTCATTCAGGCAAGATGGCCGGGCGTTACTTGGCGTCCGGTGTAGATGCCGGGCACGTCTTTACGCCAAGAAGGCTATACGCTGGACAGACGCGCAGGATGCCCGTGGCCAGCGGTACGATGCCGATCCATCCCCACGCCCCGATGTGCCCCGTTGCCGCCAGGACGATGAGGGCCAGGCCGATGACGATCCGGAGAGTCCGGTCGAGGGTTCCGACGTTTGCTTGCATGGCCGGCTCCTTGCCAGTTTGCGATGCGGGTGAAATTCCCGGGATCTGCCAGCAATAACGCCGGCAGATCCATACTGCGCCTTGCGTGCGGCCGGCCCTTGATCTGGCGCAATCTCCCGCGACAATGCCGACACACTCAGGCTTGCCGCATGGTGGACGTTGCGCGCTCGACGACTTCGAATACGATCATGCGGCCACCCTGGCCGCCACAAGGCCAGTTGCTACGAGGCCGTTCTCGCGCAGCACGCCCAGTTGCCGGGACAGCGCGGGCTGGCGGATGCCAAGCTGTTCCTCCAGTTCGCCCACGGCAAGCTCTCCCTGCGACAGCTGGCACATTCGCAGCAGGCGATCCGGGTTGGCCAGCACCTTGAGCACGCCGCATGCGCCGGGCCTTACTTGCATGATTGAAGCCTCGGCAGTAGCATGGTCCGCACGACGGTCTCCCGCTTTGACAACCAGCCACGCCACCATGCAGAGAAAGACCTTCCGGGACATGCAGTGTCCCATCGCGCGGAGCCTTGAGCGGGTCGGGGAGTGGTGGAGCATCCTGATCCTGCGCGAGGCGTTCTATGGCACGACGCGCTTCGATGCCTTCCAGAAGAACCTTGATATCGCGCCGAACATGCTGACGCGCCGCCTCAACGGACTGGTGGATGAAGGCTTGCTGGAGCGCCGCCAGTATTCGGAGCGGCCGCCGCGCTACGAATACGTGCTGACCGAGTGCGGCCGCGATTTCGAGCCGGTAATGCTGTCGATGCTGGCCTGGGGCAACAAGCATTTCGCGCCCGAGGGAGTGAGCGTGCAGCTTGTCGACAAGGCCACCGGGGCGCCCGTCGAACCCGTGCTGGTCGATGCCGCGAGCGGTGCGCCGGTTGACCTCGCGCGTTACGCGCTGGCACCCGGGCCTGCAGCCGGCGAAGGGGTGCGCCGGCGCCTGGCCGATGCTGCCGCCTACCTGTCGACCACGGAAAAGGCCGAAGCCGGTTAAGGCGACGCGGCGCTTCCTTCCTGCCCCTTACCAGCCGCCACCGAGCGCACGGAACGCCGCCACCGCGGCGCGTGCGTTGTCGGTGCCCACGCGTGCCTGCTGGTCGCGTGCGGCCAGTAGCTGGCGGTCTTCCTCAAGCACCTCGAACAAGCTGACCGCGCCGCCCTTGTAGGCCTCTTCGGACGCGCCGCGCGAGCGGGCCTGAGCATCCACTTCCACGGCCAGATCCTGGCTCTGCAGTTGCAGCTGGGTCAGCGTGACGATGGCGTTCTCCACATCCTCCGTCGCGCGCAGCATGGATTTGCGATAGGTGGCGAGTGCCTCCGCATTGGCGCCGCGCGCCTGCGCGACTTCGGCGTCGACGCGGCCGAAATCGAACAGGCGCCAGCGCAGGCCCGCCATGGCCGCGGGCTGGAACGTGGCGGCCGTGAACATCTTGCCCGCCGACAGGCTTTCAAAGCCGAGCAGCGCCGATAGCGACAGCTTGGGGTAGTACTCGGCAGTGGCCACGCCGATGCGCGCGCTGGACGCGGCCAGCCGGCGTTCGGCGGCAATGACGTCGGGGCGGCGCTCGAGCAGCGCGGCAGGACCCTGCGCGAGCGGGATCTGCGGGACGCCCGTGCGCGCACCCGGCGCGGCGAGTTCGGCGGCATAGGTGCCCGGCGCAGCGCCCATCAGCACGTCGAGTCGGTTGAGCTGCGTGTCGAGCTCGATCTGCAGCGGCGGGATGGTCACGCGGGTTTGCGCGAGCCGCGCTTCGGCCTGGGCGCGCTCGCGCTCGGCGCCGATGCCGTCGGCCAGGCGCAGCTTCACCAGATCGAGCAGCCGCGCATTGGTCTGCACCTGCTGCTGTGCAATGGCGATGCGCTGCTGCGCACCGCGCACGCGGAAGTAGGCGTCGGCCGCTTCCGCTGCCACCAGCACGCGCACGCCGAGGTGTTCGGCCTCGGCCGCCTGGGCTTCCGCGTCGGCCGCCTCGGCCCCGCGCCGCAGGCCGCCCGCGATGTCGATTTCCCAGCTTGCCCCGGCACCGATGTTGTACAGCGTGTTGTTGCGCTCGAAGCCAGGCGACTTGCTGGCGATCTTGCCGAGCGGGCTTTCGAGCGACTGCCGTTGCCGCGCGACGCTGCCGGACAGCGATCCCTCGGGCAGCAATGCCGCGCCCGCGTAGTTGGCCGCCGCACGCGCCTGGTCGACACGGGCCACCGATGCGGCAAGGTCCAGGTTCTGCGCCAGCGCGCGCTCGATGATCCGGGTCAGCGCGGGATCGTCGAATCCCTTCCACCAGCTATCCAGCGCGGGCGCTGCAGGCACCGCTTCCTGACCCTGCAAGGCGGCGGCGTGCGCATAGGCCGCCGGCAGGTCCGCTGCGGGGGCACGGTAATCGGGGCCGACCGCGCACGCGGCCAGGCTGGCGGCCATTGCCGCGGCGGTCAGGGCCGCGAGGCCGCGCCCGAAGCGCGCTGCCAAGGGGAAGGGTTGCGCTTGCGTCATGTCATACACCTCTCATTCGTGATCCGGACTGCATGTTTCAAAATTAACTTGCAACATGATAGTCACCACTCTAGACTAACTTTCAACTTGATAGCAACCCCGGATTGAAAGGGATGATGATCATGCAGAGAAAGCCACTGGACCAAGCACCGTGCCCGATTGCGCGGACCGTCGCGCGTATCGGCGACGCGTGGAGCGTGCTGATCCTGCGCGAGGCCTTCTACGGCACGGCCCGCTTCGACGATTTCGAGAGGAGCCTCGGCATCGCGCCGAACATGCTCGCGCGCCGGCTTGCCGCGCTCGTCGCGGAAGGCTTGCTGGAGCGGCGCAGCTACTGCGAGCGCCCGCCGCGCTTCGAATACGTGCTGACCCCGCGCGGTCGCGACTTCCGTCCCGTGCTGGTGGCGCTGCTGGCGTGGGGCAACCGGCATTTCTCGCCAGAAGGCGAAAGCGTGCAGCTCCTGGATCGCGAGACCGGAGCGCGTGTCGAGCCGGTGCTGGTCGATGCCGCGAACGGGCGGCCCATTACCGAGGCCGCCTATGTGCTCGGGCCCGGCCCGGCCGCGAGCGAGCGCATGCGGCAGAGACTGAATCGCACTGCGGCGGCCCCGGCCGCATCCGCTACGAATCTGAATCCCTCCGAACTCAAGTGCAGAAAGGAAGTGCAATGACAAGCAACACCATGACCGAACGCACGGGCGAGCAGCCCGTTCCGGCCGCGAAACAGGCAGGATCGCGGCCCAATACGAAGAAGCTGCTCGCGACCGGGGCCCTGCTTGTCGCGGGACTGGCCGGCGTCGGCTACGGGTACCACTGGTGGAGCTCCGCGCGCTTCGTGCAGAGCACCGACGATGCCTACGTGGGCGGCGACGTGACCGTGATCGGCGCGAAGGTTGCCGGCTATATCTCCGAAGTCGCCGTGACTGACAACCAGCCTGTGCATGCAGGGGATGTGCTGGTTCGCATCGACGACCGCGACTATCGCGCCGCGCTGGCCAAGGCCGAGGGAGCGGTGGCTGCGCAGCAGGCGCTGCTCGAGAACCTCGATGCCACGCAGCGGCTGCAGGAAGCCGTCATCGGCCAGGCCCGGGCCGGCTTCGCGGGCGCGAATGCCGATACCGTGCGCGCGCGCCAGGACCAGGCACGCTATGCGAGCCTGGTCGAGAAATCGGCGGTGTCGATCCAGAGTTCGCAGAAGGCCGACGCCGACTACAAGCAGGCGGCCGCCAACAGTGAAAAGGCACAGGCGTCGCTGCTCGCCGCGCAGCGCCAGCTCGAGGTGATCGGCACGCAGAAGCTGCAGGCGAAGGCGGCGCTGGCGCAGGCCGTGGCGGAGCGCGATATCGCAAAGCTCAACCTCAGCTACACCGAATTGCGCGCGCCGGTCGACGGCACGGTGGGCAACCGGCGCGCGCGCGTCGGCGCCTACGCGGGCAGCGGTAGCCAGTTGCTGTCCATCGTCCCGGCCAGCGGCTTGTGGGTTGATGCGAACTTCAAGGAAGGTCAGCTCACGCATCTGCGCGAGGGCATGCCGGTCACGATCGAAGCCGACGTGCTGCCCGGGCGCGTCTTCCATGGCCGCGTCGGCAGCCTGGCGCCGGCGACGGGCGCGCAGTTCAGCGTGCTGCCCGCCGAAAACGCGACCGGCAACTTCACCAAGATCGTCCAGCGCGTGCCGGTACGCATCCAGCTCGACGAGAAAGATGCCACGCTCGGCACCTTGCGCCCGGGCCTGTCCGTCATTGCGCAGGTCGATACGCATCCCGATACGCATCCAACCAAGCAGGTGCAATGATGGGTACGGCCACCCTCGACAGGCCGGTCGCGGCGCCGGCGGCGGCATTGCCGTCCCCGGCATCGCTATCCACGCCGGCGAAGATCTTCGCCTTCGCGACCATGTGCGTGGGCATGTTCATCGCGCTGCTCGACATCCAGATCGTCTCGGCGTCGCTGCGCGATATCGGCGGCGGCCTGTCGGCGGGCACCGACGAGACGGTCTGGGTCCAGACCAGCTACCTGATCGCGGAGATCATCGTCATCCCGCTGTCCGGCTGGCTGTCCCGCGTGATGTCGACGCGCTGGCTGTTTGCCGCATCGGCCGCCGGCTTTACGGTGACCAGCCTGCTGTGCGGCGTGGCGTGGAATATCCAGAGCATGATCGCGTTCCGTGCGGCGCAGGGCTTCCTGGGCGGATCGATGATCCCGCTGGTGTTCACCACGGCCTTTGCATTCTTTGCGGGCCCGCAGCGCGTGATCGCCGCAGCGACCATCGGCGCGCTGGCGTCTCTCGCGCCTACGCTTGGTCCGACCATCGGGGGCTGGATTACCGACAACTTCTCGTGGCACTGGCTGTTCTTCATCAATCTGGTGCCTGGCATCTTCGTCACGGTTGCCGTGCCGATGCTGGTCAAGGTCGATCGCCCGAACTGGTCGCTGGTGCGCGGCGCCGACTACCTCGGCATCCTGTTTATGGCGCTGTTCCTGGGCTGCCTGGAATACACGATGGAAGAGGGGCCGCGCTGGGACTGGTTTGGCGACGAAGTGATCCTTGCGACCGCATGGATTGCCGGATTATCGGGCGTGGCCTTTGTCTGGCGATCGCTGACCTACGCGAATCCCGTGGTGGACCTGCGCGCGCTGCGCGAGCGCAACTTCGCATTGGGCTGCTTTTTCTCGTTCGTTACCGGTATCGGCATCTTCGCGACGATCTACCTGACGCCACTGTTCCTCGGACGCGTGCGCGGTTTCAGCGCGCTGGACATCGGCCTGGCGATCTTTTCGACGGGCCTGTTCCAGGTCGCGTCGATTCCGTTCTATGCCTTCCTGGCCAATCGCGTCGACCTGCGCTGGCTGATGATGTTCGGACTCGGTTTGTTTGCGCTGTCGATGTGGTTCTTCGCGCCGATCACGCATGACTGGGGTGGTGCCGAACTGCTGTTGCCGCAGGCACTGCGCGGCATGGCGCAGCAGTTTGCGGTGGCGCCGACAGTTACGTTGACGCTGGGCAGCCTGCCGCCCGAACGGCTCAAGCTTGCATCGGGCCTGTTCAACCTGATGCGCAACCTTGGCGGCGCCATCGGCATCGCGGCCTGCGCCACCGTGCTCAACGACCGCGGCAACCTCCATTTCCTGCGCGAGGCGGAGCACCTGAATATCCGCAACGAGGCGATGGGTGCGTTCCTGCAGGGCGCCGGCAACCAGATGCTCGCAGCAGGCCACGACCTGGTCGATGCGAACACGGCCGCGCTGAAGCAACTCTTCGCGCTCGCCTGGCGGGAAGCGCAGACGCAGACGTTCGGCGATGCGTTCCTGATTGTCATGGTGTGCTTCGTGATTGCCACCGCGATGGTCCCGTTGATGCGCAAGGTCGCGCCGCCGAAGGCACCGTCTGCGGATGCGCATTGAGCTGGTGCGCTACGCCAGGAAGCCCGACATGAAAATACTTCTACACTGTGCCGCGCTGCTGGCAGCAAGCGCGTTCACGGCGGTGCACGCCGACACCGACCGTCCGCGCCAGACCGGCGTGGCATGCGCCCGCGCCGGCAATAGCTACTGCCAGGCGCCGCAACCAGCGGCGGATTCCGCGTCGCACGCCTTGCGGCCTGGCAGCACCGACACGCCGGCTCCGGTTGGCGTACCCGCCTGAGATCCTCTTACGCCTGCTTCGCCAGCACGACGTGCATGGCAGCCGGCGTATTCACGTGCTCGCTGCAAGCGAAGCCGAGCGCGGGCAGATCCAGTCCGGCCAATAGCGCCTCGCCGCCGCCGAGCAGTTTTGGCACGATGGCAAGGTGCATCTCGTCGACCAGGCCGGCCTGCAAATACTGGCGGATCGTTGACACGCCGCCCCCGAGCCGCACGTCGCGTCCCTGCGCCGCTTCGCGAGCGCGCGCCAGGGCCACATGGATGCCTTCGGTGACGAAGTGAAAGGTCGTGCCACCGTCCATTTCGATCGATGGCCGCGCGTGGTGCGTGAGCACGAACACGGGTACATGGTAGGGCGGGTTATCGCCCCACCAGCCTCGCCAGTTCTCGTCGGGCCATGGTCCGCGCACGGGCCCGAACATATTGCGGCCGAGAATCCATGCGCCGACGTTGTCGAAGCCGCGTTCGACGAATTCGTTGTCGACGCCGGTGCCGCCGCCTTCGCCGCCGAACATGACCTGGAAGCGGCGTGTGGCGAACGCCCATTCGTGCAGCGCTTCGCCGCCCACGCCCAACGGGTTCTGGAGGCTCTGGGCGGGCCCGGCACCATAGCCGTCAAGCGACAACGTAAAGCTGTTCACTCTGAGTCTGGACATTGCCGTGTCTCCTTTTTCTTCGGGAAACCGAAGTGCAAAGCATACGCCGCACGCGCCTACCGTGCGCCCTTGCGCAAGGCCGGATGTTCGGCCAGCACCTCATGCACCAGCGTCACGAACGCCCGCGCGGCCGGGGACAGGGAGTGCCCGGCCAGTGACACCACGCCATACGGTGCGCGCAGTTCCGTCGCGGGACGCAGCGGCAGCGCCACGGCTTGTCCGTCGGCCTGCAGGCCCGCCATCATCGCGCGCGGCACCAGCACCACGGCATCCGTCGACAGCATCAGCGTGCGCAGCGCGTGCATGTCGTCGCACGTGACCGTCAGCAGTTCACGCGCGGTGCCATCGGTGTTGCCCTGGTCCTCGGCGACCCGGCGGTTGAAGAAATCGCTGACGTCGGCAGGCAGGCGCGGACCGGCGACCGGGTAGGGCGTCAGTGCCGCAAGGTTGACCGCGCGGCGTTTGGCCAGCGGGTGGCTGCTGCGCACGAAGAATGCCGTCTGCAACGCGGGCAGCCGTTCGATGTGCAGATGCGGCAGCCGGGCCAGGCTCTGGCTCTCGCCGACAAAGGCATCGAGCCGTTCCGCTTCCAGCGACTTCAGCATGGTGCGCGTGTCCGCTGTCTCCAGATCGATGCGCAGCGTCGGATGGCGCGCCACCAGCGCCGCCAGCACCGGCTCCAGCAGGAACGCGGACGCGAACGGCCCGAAGCCGATGCGGATCTCGCCGATCTCGATGTCCTGCAGCATCTGCAGGTCGCGCCTGAGTTCGCGGCCTTCGCGCAGCATACGCTGTGCGCGCTCGAGCACGATGGCGCCGGCAGCGGTGGGTCTGGCTTTGCCATAGGCGCGGTCCACCAGTGTGCCGAGGTCGCCTTCGAGCGTCTGGATGCTGCGTGTGAGCGCGGGCTGCGACAGGTGCAGCGCATCCGCGGCGCGGGCAAAGCTGCCTTGCTCGATCAGCGTGACGAAGTGATGGAGCTGGCGCAGGCTCATAAATTCAGCTTTTATGCATGGAAATCTGAAAAATATTGCATTGGACGTATTTTCTCAAGCCAGTTAGCTTGTCTGCCAAACCAAGAACATCAAGCTCAAGCAACTGGAGACAAGGCATGAACCGACGTGCGCTGCTGGCGCTCGCCCTGAGTGGCATCACTGTTTGCAGCGCACCGGCGCTCGCGCAGACCTATCCCTCCAAGCCGATTCGCATCGTCGTGCCGTACGCGGCCGGCGGCGGCACCGACACCGTGGCGCGCGCGCTCGGCGAGAAGCTCAGCAAGCGGCTGGGCCAGCCCGTCGTGGTCGAGAACAAGGCGGGTGCCTCCGGCATCATCGGCACCGACGCGGTGGCCAAGGCCGCACCGGACGGCTATACGCTGCTGGTGACGATCACCCAGACAGTCCTCACCAACCAGTTCCTGTTCGCCAAGCTGCCTTACGACCCGCGCAAGGATCTGTCGATGGTCAGCGTGCTCGCCGACGCACAGCTCGTGCTGGTGACGAATCCGTCATTGCCGGCGCGTTCCCCGCGCGAACTGGGCGACTATGCGCGCACGCGGCCGGGCAAAGTCAGCTATGCATCGTGGGGCGTGGGCTCGTACTCACATCTGAGCGGCGCGTATTTCAGCAAGCTTTCACACGCCGAGTCCACCCATGTGCCGTACAAGGGCGAAGCGCCGATGCTGCAGGACCTGCTCGGCGGCCAGGTGCAGTTCGGCTTCGCCAGCATCCTCACGGCCAAGCCGTATATCCAGAGCGGCAAGCTCAAGGCGCTGGCAGTGACGGGTGCGCAACGCAGCAGCGCGCTGCCCGAGCTGCCGACCTTTGCCGAACTGGGCATGGGCGACAGCGCGTTCAAGACGGTAGGCTGGATCGGCATGGCAGCCCCCGTTGGCGTGCCGCCGGCAGTGACCGCGAAGCTGGAAGAAGAGGTGCGCGCGATCATGCAGACGCCCGACATGCAGTCGCGCATGGTGGGGCTGGGCCTGCGCCCCCTCGGCAGCACGCCGGCCGAGGCCCAGACGATTTTTGCGCGCGACTGGCCGGTTCTGAAAATGCTGGTGGCCGATTCGGGGGCGAAGCTCGACTGAGTCCGGCATCGCGATGGGGCAAAGAAAGAAAACCGCCGGTCACGGCGGTTTTCTACTTCTGCATGGCAAAGCATAATCTGGACGAAAATCAAAACCATACGCATTCTCGATTACCGTCGCGAGAAGTGGCGATTACCGTCGCATTTTGGCGTGTCGCTTGATGTCACGCCAATTGTGGCTACCATAAAAATGCACCGGTAAAAGCCGGGCACGATGGAGAAAAAGGAGAAGCACGATTTTCAGCCGCCGGGGGGAGGGAATATGCCATGAAAACGGACAAGAAAGTCATCCAGCTCCTCAACGGCCAGCTCAAGCATGAACTGACCGCGATCAACCAGTATTTCCTGCACGCGCGCATGTACCGGCACTGGGGCATGAACGCGCTCGGCAAGCATGAATACGAGGAATCGATCGAGGAAATGAAGCATGCCGACAAGCTGATCGAGCGCATCCTGTTGCTCGACGGCTTGCCGAATCTGCAGGACCTCGACAAATTGCTGCTCGGCGAAAACACCGAGGAAATGCTGGCCTGCGATCTCAAGCTCGAACAGGTTTCCCAGGCGAGCTGCAAGGATGCGATCAAGTATTTCGAATCGGTGGGCGACTATGTGTCCCGTGAGGTGGTCGTCGATATCCTGCAAGCCACCGAAGAACATATCGACTGGATCGAATCGCAGATCGAGCTGATTGGCAAGGTCGGCATACAGAACTACATCCAGTCGGCCATGGGCGGCATGGAATAGCCGCGCCGCGAGCAGCGTTCCTGCAGACTTTCCGATTTCCCGCTACACTGCGCCCCGCAACACGATTTGTCCCCGGACGTTACGTCCACGGCGGGGTGGCAGAGTGGTGATGCGACGGCCTGCAAAGCCGTTTACGACGGTTCGATTCCGGATCCCCGCCTCCAGTTTCCTTCCGCGCGCCTGGCGCCGGATCTTCGCGGCGCCGTGCAGCGGCGCCCGCATTCCAGTATTGCCTTTCTCTCTCACCCGTTCGGGGCCTCTCCGGCACCCGCGCCTCGCGGCCGGTGTGCTGAATTTGCCGCTGTTTACGCGTTCTTCCCGTCTGGAACAACCGCGCGGTTTAAGGTACTGTGATGGCGCGGCTGCGAGTCGATGTACGGCATACACTTCAGGCAGACGCACGTGACAACCATGCAGGGCTTCCGTGGTGTTGCCGTACTTGAGTGACGCAAGAACAAGAGGCTCCAGATGATCAAAGATTTGCGAATCCGGGCGGCGCTCGCTCCGGATGCGCCCGCGGTCGGCGCCGTGCTGGAACGCTGCGGCTTGCCGACCGATGATGTGTTCCGCTTGCTGGAACACTTCCACGTTGCCGTCCATGAATCGCAGATTGTCGGCTGCGGGGCCGGCGAGCGGTTTGGCGACACCGTCGTGATCCGCTCGGTCGCGGTGTTGCCGGAATACCGCGACCAGGGCGTTGCGTCCCATGTGGTCCGCGCGGTGCTGATGCGGGCGCGTGCCAACGGCGTCAAGCGCGCCGTGCTGCTGACGACGAGCTGCCCAAGCTATTTCGCACGCTATGGCTTCTCGCTGATCCCGGCCGCCAAGCTGCCGGCCGAGGTGCTGTCGTCGAGCGAATTCCACCGCCATACCGACACGCCGCCGCTATGCATGTGCTGCGAGCTGACCTGAACGCTTGCGCCTGAGCGCCGGCACGTTTTCGCAAAACCGGAAATAATCGGGTCTTCTCAACCACAGGAGACCCGGCATGCCGACCGCCCGCGTCATACGCGTCCACGAATTTGGCCCACCCGAAGCCATGCAGCTCGAACGCATCGAGCTGGCATCGCCCGCCGAAGGCGAGGTACTGGTGCGCCAGACTGCGATGGGCTTCAACTTCATCGACATCTACCAGCGCCGCGGCACGTATCCGTTGCCGCCGGGCACCGGTCTTGGCCATGAGGCTGTCGGCGTGGTCGAGGCAGTCGGTCCGGGCGTGAACGGGTTTGCACCGGGCGACCGCGTGGCTTACATGAATGCGGGCCTTGGCGCCTATGCCGACTACCGCAACGTGCCGGCCGCGAAGCTGGTGCGCGTGCCTGACAGCATCAGCGACGAGCAGGTAGCCGCCGTCATCTTCAAGGGCATGACCGCGCAATACCTCGTGCGCCATACCCATGCCGTGAAGGCGGGCGATGCCGTGCTGGTCCATGCCGCCGCGGGCGGCGTGGGCCAGATCCTGAGCAGCTGGGCCAAGGCGCTCGGCGCCTTTGTGATCGGCACCGCGGGCTCGCCGGAGAAATGCGAACTCGCGCGCCGGATGGGTTGTGACGTGGCCATCGACTATCGCACCAGCGATTGGGTGAAGGCTGTACGCGATGCCACCGGCGGACGCGGCGTGCGCGTCGTGTACGACGCGGTGGGCAAGGACACTTTCCTGGGCTCGCTCGATTGCGCGCAGCAGTTCGGCCTGGTGGTGCTGTACGGCGCTGCGTCCGGTCCGGCGCCGGCAATCGAACCCGAACTGCTGAACAAGAAGGGCTGCCTGTTCCTGACGCGTCCTTCAGTGTTTCCGCACAACGCCGATCCGGATACCTTCAGGGCCAATGCAAAGGACCTGTTCGACGCCGTTACCGCCGGCCATGTGAAGGTGGAGATCGGTGCGCGCTACGCGCTGGAAGACGTTGCCAACGCGCATGCCGCCGCCGAGGCCAGGGCGACGACCGGAGCGATCGTGCTGTTGCCGTAGTGTGCGATCAGCCGTGCCGCGTTGCCGGCACGGCGTGCCAGTCTTGATCCCGGCATACACTGATCTCCACCGTCACGTGCACGAGCTCCTCGTGCACGGACAGCGCCTCGCGCACGTGCTGCGGCGTCAGCGTGGTGTCGTGCGTGACCAGGCAGACAATGGAGGCGAACTGCTGCTTGCCGACGCGCCAGACATGCAGGTCGGTCACGCGCGTGGCGTCGCGGTCGTTGCCGGCGTGCTCGAATGCGGCGAGCACCTCGCGAACTTCATCGACCACGGGATGGTCCATCTCGCGATCCAGCAACACGGTGCCGCTCTGGCGCAGCAGCCCGAACGCCCAGCGGCCCACCAGTGCCGCGCCAACCAGTCCCATCACCGGATCCAGCCAGCTCCAGCCGAGCCACCATCCGCCCGCCAGCGCGACGATGGCGAGCACCGACGTCGCCGCGTCCGCGAGCACGTGCAGGTAGGCCGAGCGCAGGTTGATGTCGTGGTGGTGGTCGTGGCCGTGCGCGTGGCCGTGATCATGGTGGTCGTGCGCATGCCCGTGGCTGTGTTCGTGATGGTCGTGGCCGTCGTGGTGGTGATGCGCGCCGCCGAGAATCAGCGCGCAGCCCAGGTTCACCAGCAGGCCGAGCGCCGTAACCACCATGGCTTCACGGTAGTGGATCGCCTGCGGACTGAACAAGCGCTCGACGGAGCCGATCGCCATCAGCGCCGCCACGCCAAGCAGGAATATGGCGCTCGCGAAGCCCGCGAGCACCTCGACCTTCCACGTGCCGAACGCAAAGCGCGCATCGGTCGCATAGCGGCGCGCGGCGGCGTAGGCAAATGCCGTCAGGCCGATAGCAATCGCGTGCGAGCTCATGTGCCACCCGTCGGCCAACAGCGCCATCGAGTTGAACCACCAGCCCGCGGCGATCTCTATCACCATCGTCGCGGCGGTGATCACCATCACCAGCCGCGTGCCGCGCTCGGCAGCATGGTTGCCTGTGTCGAAGACGTGGCTGTGGGTCCACGAGGAAAGGTTGTCAGTGTGCATAGCGTTATGTCACAGAATGAGCAGAATGAAGCACCATCAAGACGGATATTCGGCGAATGTGATGATTGCCAGAAACATACATTCATGAATGCATGTATAATTTCAAAAAGTATTCACATTCTTGCCTCACATTTGTTGTTGATTCCGATATGAGCTACCGTTTCATCGCTACCTGCATGACAGTCTGGATTGGCGTTTGCGCGACGGCAGGCTGGGTGGTCGAGCGCCTCTGGGGTTGATCCTCCGCGGCGGCCGGTTCATCAGCTTCAGGCGGCGCGTGCCGCGCGCTCCCGGTCCGCCAGGCTGTCAAAGAATTCCCACAATTGTGGCGCGTCGCCCGTCGCCACATTGAAACGAATCCACGGCGAATCTGTTTCCTCCGGCTCGAAATAGGAGCCTGGCGCCAGCCAGATGCCCCGTTCGAGCGCCAGCGTGGCCAGCCGGTTGCCGGTCATGGGCGCGCCATCATGCAGGGCATCGCGCACACGTGCCCACGCGAACATCCCGCCTTCCGGCCGCAGCAGCACTTCCAGGCCGTGCGCTTCCATCTTCTCCGTCACGCGGTCCTGCTGCGCGCGCAGGCGCTCGGCCAGCGCTGCCACGTGCCGGCCGTAGTGGCCGCTCGTGAGCACCGAGTACACGAGCCGCTCCGTGACCTCCGATGACGTCAGGCCGACGGCCATCTTGGTCCGCGCAAACGCCTTGGCCAGATCCGCGCTGGCGGCGAGGTAACCCACGCGCAGCGACGGGGTGATGGTCTTGGAAAACCCGTTGATGTAGACCACCTGCGACAGCCCGTCCATCGCGGCCAGCATCGGCGAGCCGGCCGGCGCGAGCTCGCGGTAGATGTCGTCTTCCACGACCAGCAACCGGTGCTGCTCGGCTAGCTGCAGCACGCGGAACGCGTTCATGCTGGTCAGGCTCGCGCCGGTGGGGTTCTGCAGCACGGTGTTGATGAAGAGCGCGCGCGGTGCGTGAGTGCGGATGGCGTCTTCGAGTGCATCGGTATCGAGCCCGGCCGCGGTGCGGGGCACGCCGATCACGCGTAGCCCGGCCAGCCGCAGGATCTGCAGCAGGTTGCAGTAGCAGGGCGCCTCGACCAGCACCGCATCTCCGGCGCGCAGCAGCGTACGTACCACGAGGTCCAGCGCCTGTGTGGCGCCTTGCGTCAGCACGACCTGCTGCGCCTGCGCAGGTATGCCGTACTGGCCCAGGCCCGTGGCGATATGCTCGCGCAGCGGCGCGTAGCCATAGGGGTGGCCATAGCCTGATACCTGCGCGGCTGGCACCCGCGCCGCCGCGCGCATGGCCTGGTGCAGGCCTTCCTCATTGAGCCAGTCGCCCGGCAGCCAGCCGGCGCCGGCCTTGATCGGCACCGAATGATCGGCGAATACATCCGACAGCAGCCATGCAGCGTTGAGACCGGGCGCCTCCCATTGCGGCGAGCGCATGCCGCCGGCCGGCGCATGGCGGTGCGCGACGGTGTAGCCGGAGCCCGGGCGGGCAGCGAGATAGCCGAGCGCGGTGAGGCGGCCATAGGCTTCTGCCACCGTAAAAGTGCTGACGCCATGCTGCTGCGCGAAGCGGCGTACCGAAGGCAGTGCGGAGCCCGCGCGCAGCGCGCGGCGGTCTACCAGTGCGGCAATGCCGGCCACGATCTGTTCGGTCAGGGTCTCGCCGCCACGGCGGCTACGGGTAAGGTCCAGGGTCAGCATGGGGCACTTCGGGCGGGTTCCAACCTGTACAGTTTAGCGGTTGCGCGACTCGCTCTGGCGAAGGCGGCCGCGCTGTCTCCGTAAATGACGCAGTGCAATGTGGGGCGCCGCACGGCATCGCATCGACCACTCTGCCAGACTGCGCGCGGACTGCTGCTGCACCGGCACAATCCTGTACGGTTTGGCTTGTCTAAACTGTACGGTAAGGCGACGTTGTCCGGACTGTATATTTTGTCGCCCCCGCGCCGCCGGTAGAGTGGCCGACATCCCTGCCGCTGCACACGTTTCGCCGTGACAGCGCGCGCCAACGCGAATTGCCTGATTGCCCAGAGGAGGACGTATGGACGCCGCCAAGACCGTGATTCCCGATCTCGATGCCCTGTGGATGCCCTTTACCGCGAACCGCCAGTACAAGGCGGCGCCGCGCCTGCTGGCCTCGGCCAGTGGCATGTATTACACCACCCACGACGGACGCCAGATCCTCGACGGTTGCGCGGGCCTCTGGTGCGTAGCGGCCGGCCACTGTCGCAAGGAGATTGCCGAGGCTGTGGCCCGCCAGGCTGCCACGCTGGACTACGCGCCGCCGTTCCAGATGGGCCATCCGCTGTCGTTCGAAGCCGCCACCAAGGTGGCCGCGATCATGCCGCAGGGGCTGGACCGTATCTTCTTCACGAATTCCGGTTCGGAGTCGGTCGACACTGCACTGAAGATCGCGCTGGCTTACCACCGCGCGCGTGGCGAGGGACAGCGCACCCGCTTCATCGGGCGTGAGCGCGGTTACCACGGCGTGGGCTTTGGCGGCATGGCGGTGGGTGGCATCGGGCCGAACCGCAAGGCGTTCTCGGCCAACCTGATGCCGGGCACCGACCATCTGCCGGCGACGCTGAACATCGCCGAAGCCGCGTTCTCCAAGGGCCAGCCGACATGGGGCGCGCATCTGGCGGATGAACTCGAGCGTATCGTCGCGCTGCATGATCCTTCCACGATTGCCGCCGTCATCGTCGAGCCGCTGGCCGGCTCGGCCGGGGTGATCGTGCCGCCGGTCGGCTATCTGGACAAGCTGCGCGAGATCACCAGCAAGCACGGCATCCTGCTGATCTTCGACGAGGTCATCACGGCTTTTGGTCGTCTGGGTACCGCCACCGCGGCGGAACGCTTCAAGGTCACGCCGGATCTGATCACCATGGCCAAGGCCATCAACAACGCCGCCGTGCCGATGGGCGCCGTGGCCGTGCGCCGCGAGGTGCACGATGCCGTGGTCAACTCGGCCGCACCGGGTGCGGTCGAGTTCGCGCATGGGTACACGTATTCGGGCCACCCGCTGGCCGCCGCCGCTGCCATCGCCACGCTGGACCTGTACCAGCGCGAGAACCTGTTCGGCCGTGCCGCCGAACTGTCGCCGGTGTTCGAAGCCGCCGTTCACAGCGTACGCGGCGCGCCGCACGTAAAGGACATCCGCAATCTCGGCATGGTGGCCGGCATCGAACTGGAGCCGCGTCCGGGCCAGCCCGGCGCACGTGCCTACGAAACCTTCCTCAAGTGCCTGGAGCGTGGCGTGCTGGTGCGCTACACCGGCGACATCCTGGCGTTCTCGCCGCCGCTGATCATCAGCGAGGCGCAGATCGCCGAGCTGTTCGATACGGTCAAGCAGGCCCTGCAGGAAGTGCAGTAACGAAGGATTCAACGTGAATATTGCTGAGAACCGGCAGATCGCCGAAATCCACCACTACATTGGTGGCACGGTCCGGCCAGGCGCGTCCGCGCGCTTTGCCGACGTCTTCAACCCGGCCACCGGTGAAGTGGCCGCGCGCGTGGCGCTCGGCACTGCGCAAGAGGTGTCCGACGCCGTCGCCGCCGCGAAGGCAGCGTTCCCGGCCTGGGCCGACACGCCGCCGTTGCGCCGCGCGCGCATCCTTTTCAAGTTCAAGGAGTTGCTGGACAAGCATCACGATGACCTTGCTGCGCTGATCACGCGTGAACACGGCAAGGTGTTCAGCGATGCGAAGGGCGAAGTCACGCGTGGCCTCGAGATCGTGGAGTTTGCCTGCGGCATCCCGAACCTGCTCAAGACCGATTTCACCGACAACGTTGGCGGTGGCATCGACAACTGGAACCTGCGCCAGCCGCTGGGCGTGGTGGCCGGCATCACGCCGTTCAACTTTCCGGTGATGGTGCCGATGTGGATGTTCCCGGTCGCGCTCGCATGCGGCAACACGTTCGTGCTGAAGCCTTCGGAACGCGATCCGTCGCCGAGCCTGCTGATCGCCGACCTGCTCAAGCAGGCAGGCCTGCCGGATGGCGTGTTCAACGTGGTCCAAGGCGACAAGGTCGCGGTCGATGCGCTGCTCGCGCATCCGGACGTGCAGGCGCTGTCGTTCGTGGGCTCGACGCCCATCGCCGAATACATCTACACGGAAGGCACGAAGCGCGGCAAACGCGTGCAGGCACTGGGCGGCGCGAAGAACCATCTCGTGGTGATGCCCGACGCGGACCTGGACCAGGCCGTCGATGCGCTGATCGGCGCGGGCTACGGTTCGGCCGGCGAGCGTTGCATGGCGATCTCGGTTGCGGTTGCCGTGGGCGACGTAGCCGACAAGCTCGTACCGCGACTGGCCGAGCGCGCCGCGGCGCTGAAGATCCGCAACGGCATGGAAGCGGACGCCGAAATGGGCCCGCTGGTGACCGGCGCGCACAAGGCGAAGGTCGAAGGCTATATCGCCAAGGGCGTGGAAGAAGGCGCGACGCTGGTGACCGATGGCCGCGGCCACAAGGTCGAGGGCCACGAGAACGGCTTCTATGTCGGCGGCACGCTGTTCGACCATGTCACGCCGGACATGACGATCTACAAGGAAGAGATCTTCGGGCCGGTGCTGTCGGTGGTGCGCGTGCATGACTTTGCCGAAGCGGTGGCGCTGATCAACGCGCATGAGTATGGCAATGGTGTGTCTTGCTACACCAGCGATGGTGGCATCGCGCGGGCGTTTGCGCGGCAGATTCAGATTGGTATGGTGGGGATCAATGTTCCCATCCCTGTGCCGATGGCATGGCACTCGTTCGGCGGCTGGAAACGCTCGCTGTTCGGTGACCACCATGCCTACGGCGAAGAGGGCGTGCGCTTCTATACGCGCTACAAGAGTGTGATGCAGCGTTGGCCGGATTCGATTGGCAAGGGGGCGGAGTTTATGATGCCGGTGGCGAAGTAAGAGGGATTGCTGGGAATGGCGTTGATCGTTCTTGGCTGGCGCCGCTGTTTCGCCGGCGTAGCCGGCGAGTCACTTTTGTCCGAGCGACAAAAGTAACCAAAAACGCGTTTTGGTTGCCCCAAAGGGGCGAATTTTTATCGTAGTGTGCTGGGGGTGTTGTACGGGTATGGGCTTCAGAGTGAATTACGCTGCCTGCCGCGTGGGGCACCACCGTGAGTGGGAATACAGCGCTGATTGGACGAGCCCTGCAAGCGTCTGTGGCCCCTGCTGCGAGCGATATCGTGTGATCGCCTTCGGCTGCGCTGCGCGCAGAGCCCTAGTCTGAGCACGCAGGCCCAGGGCGAACCAGGCCCGGGTGAAGATGCCGCGCTTGCATGCGCGCAGAGAAAGGAAATCTGGACTCGGGCGCCAGCGACGCTGATGAGATCGCACCCAGACGACGACGTGCGCGCAGCGCAGCCGAAGGCGTCCCACCACTGAGGCTATTGAAATGCTGTACCCGAGTCCGTCTTGGGGATCGTCCAAAAGTCGTGCCGCGCCAGGCACAGGTTCTGACTCACATGGCGTAGCAGGGTCGAACGGCTGACCACCATCGCAGGCGTCCAAAGCCGTTTGAATGACTGTCGCCGTGGAATTGATGGCCAGCGGCAACGACGCGCTTTTTGGTTACTTTTTGTCGCTCGGACAAAAAGTGACTCGCCGGCTACGCCGGCGAAACAGCAGCGCCTGCCAAGGGCGACCACCTCCCCCTAACAAGAAGCCCCCGGCGATTAGTGCCTCCCCCCGCCCCCCCACAAGAGTAAACTCCGACCCTTTCCAGAAAGAGCCGAATCCCCTCCACAAGACGGGCATTCGCAGGAGTTGCTCCAATGAGTCTGTTCCGCACCAAGAATATCGACGCCATGCTCGCCGTGGCACACAACGACGGCCTGAAGAAGGTCCTCGGGCCGATGGATCTCGTGATGATGGGCATCGGCGCCATCATCGGCACCGGCATCTTCGTGCTGACCGGGACCGGCGCGCTGACTGCCGGGCCCGCGCTCACCGTGTCGTTCGTGATTGCCGCGATGGCCTGCGGGTTTGCCGCCCTGTGCTATGCCGAGTTCGCATCGGCCATTCCCGTCTCGGGCTCCATCTACACCTACAGCTATGCCACGCTCGGCGAGATCATCGCGTGGATGATCGGTTGGGACCTGTTGCTCGAATACGGGCTCGCTACGTCGGCGGTGTCGGTGGGCTGGTCCGGATACTTCCAGTCGCTAGTGGCAGGCTTCGGCGTGAAGTTGCCGGCGGCGCTGACCGCGGCGCCCGGAGCGGTGCCCGGCGTCGAGACCATGGTGAACCTGCCGGCCGTGCTGATCATGCTGGCGATCACGTGGGTGGTGTCGTATGGCGTGAAGGAATCGGCGCGACTGAACAACGTGATGGTCGCGATCAAGATCAGCGTGGTGGTGCTGTTTATCGCGGTGGGCGTCTGGCACGTGAAGCCGGCCAACTGGCAACCGTTCGCGCCGTTCGGCATGACCGGCGTGTTCAATGCGGCGGCGCTGGTGTTCTTCGCCTTCATCGGCTTCGATGCCGTGACCTCGGCCGCGGAAGAGGTGCGTAATCCGAGCAAGGATCTGCCCATTGGCATCATCGGCTCGCTGGCGGTCTGCACGGTGCTTTACGTCGTGGTGGCCGCGATCATGACGGGCATCGTGCCGTTCGACAAATTCGCGGGTGTGGATCACCCCGTGTCGCTGGCGCTGCAGTACGCGGGCAAGAACTGGGTGGCGGGTTTTGTCGACCTTGGCGCCATTCTCGGCATGACCACGGTGATACTGGTGATGACGTACGGCCAGACCCGCATCATCTTCGCGATGTCGCGTGATGGCCTGCTGCCCGAGCGGCTGTCGTCGGTGCATCCCGTCCACGCCACGCCGTATTTCGCCACGTGGACCGTGGGCATCGTATTTGCCGCGATTGCCGGCTTCGTGCCGCTCAATGTGCTGGCGGAGCTGATCAACATCGGCACGCTGGCTGCGTTCACGCTGATCTCGATTGCCGTGCTGGTGCTGCGCCGCACGCGCCCGGACCTGCCGCGCGCGTTCCGCTGCCCGGGCGTGCCCGTGGTGCCACTGCTGTCGGCCGGTTTCTGCCTGTTCCTGATGGCGCATCTGCAGGCGCTTACGTGGATCGCATTCCTGGTGTGGCTGGTGATCGGGCTGGCGATCTATTTCCTCTACGCGCGGCGCAATGCCGTGCTGCATAACCACGGCGGCTGAACGTCAGTCGCGGCTTACCCTCTTGAGGCGGCCTCGCGCAAGAACGCCACGGCGCGGGGCTCGTTGACGTAGGCGGTGTTGACGCGGATCCACGCCGAGGTCTCGCCGCCAGGCCGGAAGTAATTGCCCGGCGCCAGCGTCACGCCGAACGTCTCGGCCAGCGTGACCAGTTCGCGCGAATCCTCGACGCCCGGCGGGCGGGCCCACAGGAAATTGCCGCCGGCTGGCTCGCAGAATACCTCCCACCCGCAGGACGCAAGCTGGCGCAGCGCGTTGGCCGATGACTCGCGCACGCGCAGGCGCAGCCGCTCCACATATTTGCGATAGCCGCCACGCTCCAGCAGCGCGGCCGTGACGGCTTCGCCGAAGTGTGAGCCAGCCACGCTGGTCAGCACTTTCACATCCACCAGGTCTTTCACCAGCGCCTTGTCGGCGACCACGTAGCCGATGCGCAGCGACGCCGACACGGTCTTGGAAAATCCGCCGATGTAGATCACGTGCTCGAGCTGGTCCAGCGTTGCCAGCCGGTCGGTGAAGTGCGTTTGGAAGTCCGAGAAGATGTCGTCCTCGACAAAGCGGAAGCCATGGCGGCGCGCAAGCTCCAGCAACCGGAACGCGACCGGCGGCGCCAGTGTGGAACCCGTGGGGTTCTGCAGCACGCTGTTGGTGAAGAACAGCTTGGGCTTGTGCTGGCGCAACAGCGCCTCGGTGGCATCGGGATCTGGGCCCGAAGGGGTCTGGGGCACGCCGACGAGTTGCACGCCGTGCAGGCGCAGCAGGCCGAACAGGTTGTAGTAGCCGGGGTCTTCGACGAACACGGTATCGCCGGGCTTGAGCAGATGGCGCACGACTAGATCGAGTGCCTGGCTTGCGCCGGTCGTGATCAGCACCTGCGGCAGTTCCGCCGCGATGCCGAGCTGGCGCACGCGGTGCAGCACCTGCCGGCGCAGCTCCGGGTGGCCCATCGGCGTGGCGTAGTGGATCACGCTGTCGATCTCGTTGCGCGAGACCGCGCGGATCGCCTGCGTCAGTCCCTCCACATCGCGCCAGGTCTCCGGCACAAAGCCGCCTGCGAGCTTGAGCGTGCTGCTCGGGTGGTTGAACTGTTCGAGGATATGGTCGGACAGGTCCTCGGCCAGGCTCGGGTCCGACCAGCCGCGCGCCGAGCGGCTCGCCAGCGGACTATCCGCGACATAGAACCCCGAACCCTGCCGCGAATCGAGCAATCCCTGCGATACAAGGCGGTCATAGGCTTCGATCACCGGGAAGCGGCTGATGCCGTTGTCGGCCGCGAGTTGCCGGATCGACGGCAGCCGCGCGCCGGGACGCGCTTCGCTCGAACTGATCCAGGCCTTCACACCCTGGATGATCTGGTCGGTCAGTGGGATGCCGGTGTTGGCGTCGAGGATCAGCTTCATGGCGGCGTGGTGAACTGTCAGGGAAAACTGCTGAACAGTTCATCGAAAACTGTTCACAACTGTACATGGGATTGTAGGCGCCAATGCGAATAATGGAAGCATGGCGGCGAAGGGTCCCGCCAGGCAGACAAGGAGTGGCGACATGCGTGAACTCAGGGTGTTCGAACTGGAAGAGCCGGGGCAGCCCGTGAGCCTGCGCGCCGGCTATGGGCAAAGCGTGAAGGTGATGGAAGGGCGGGTATGGGTCACGGTGGAAGGCTGCGTGGCCGATTTCTGGCTGCAGCCGGGCGAAGTCTTTGCACTGGCGGAGGGCGAGCGCTTCTGGCTGTCGGGCGAGGGCGGCCCGGCTCGATTCACGCTGGCGGCAACCTCAGCGCCGCTGTCATTGCGGCGGCTGGCCGGCTGGCTGCGGGCGCTGGCGCACCGCTGGGGCGAGTGGAAGACGGATGCGTTTGGCGAGTGTCCGAGGCTGAGTGTGCGGTGATGCCGCTCAACGGTTTGGCGAAGGCTGCCTTCGGCTAGCCTTCGTCACGATGTGGCTTGGGCCACAACCGTTTGCCGGCTGATCTCCGCCAGCTTGGCCGGGCCGATCCTTTCTTTCGCCATTTCGGTGTCGTAGTAGGTCTGAAGGTTCATCCAGCTTTGCGCATCGGTGCCGAAGTAGGCGGCCAGGCGCACCGCTGTGTCCGCCGTGATCGCGCGTTCGCCTTTGACGATCTCGTTGATGCGGCGCGGCGGTACGTCGATGGCTTTTGCCAGAGCATTCCGCGAAATGTGGTGTGGCTCGAGCCACTCCATCTGAAGAATCTTCCCCGGCGTGGCCAGGGGGATTTCACGTGCCATAGACCGCTCTCCTTCATATCTAGGTCGGAATATGCCAGTGTGACCGAGCGCTCTTGCCGCCACAACCGTCCAAAGCTTGTCTGACGTCAAAGTCATATAATCGACTGGCCTTCGCCTCGCGAGGGCCATCCCCGCATGCACGGCCAAGCCGGCAACAGACCGGCGTAACAGGCCAGCAAGCGGCCGCCAGCCCATATCAGCGAGCGGTGGAGACTATGACCGACCTTTCCGATGTGCGAGACGTACGTCGCGACGCGCCCCAGGCCCAGGCGCGCGGCCCCGTCAACAAGGTGCGTTTCGTCACGGCGGCTTCGCTGTTCGACGGCCACGATGCGTCGATCAACATCATGCGGCGCATCCTGCAGTCCCAGGGCTGCGAGGTGGTTCACCTCGGCCACAACCGCTCGGTCGACGAGATCGTCACGGCCGCCCTGCAGGAAGACGCGCAGGGCATTGCCATCTCCAGCTATCAGGGCGGCCACGTCGAGTACTTCAAGTACATGGTCGACCTGCTGCGCGAGAAGGGCGGCGAGCATGTGCAGGTGTTCGGCGGCGGTGGCGGCGTGATCGTGCCGGACGAGATCCGCGAGCTGCAGGCCTATGGCGTCGCACGCATCTTCAGCCCCGAGGACGGCCAGCGCATGGGCCTGGCCGGCATGATTGCCGACATGGTGCAGCGCTGCGATATCGACCTGAGCCGCTACGCGCCGACGACGCTCGATACCGTGAAGGCCGGTGATCGTCGCGCGCTCGCGCAGCTCATCACGGCATTGGAGAACGGCAAGGCGGAGCCGGGACTGGTCGCGGACATGCACGTGCAGGCTGGCAAGGCCACGGTACCCGTGCTCGGCATCACGGGCACAGGCGGCGCGGGCAAGTCGTCACTGACCGATGAACTGATCCGGCGCATCCGACTGGATCAGCGGGACACGCTGCGTATCGCGGTGGTGTCGATCGATCCGTCGCGGCGCAAGTCGGGCGGCGCGCTGCTCGGCGACCGCATCCGCATGAACGCGATTAACCATCCGAACATCTTCATGCGATCGCTGGCGACGCGCGAGGCAGGCAGCGAGATATCGCAGGCGCTGCCTGACGTCATCGCCGCATGCAAAGTTGCCGGGTTTGATCTCGTGATCGTGGAGACCTCCGGCATCGGACAGGGCGACGCAGCCATCGTGCCGCACGTGGACCTGTCGCTCTATGTGATGACGCCCGAGTTCGGCGCCGCGAGCCAGCTCGAGAAGATCGACATGCTCGACTTCGCCGATTTCGTCGCCATCAACAAGTTCGACCGCAAGGGCGCGCAGGATGCGTGGCGCGACGTCGCCAAGCAGGTGCAGCGCAACCGCGAGCAATGGCACGGCAAGCCCGAGGATATGCCCGTGTATGGCACGCAGGCCTCGCGCTTCAATGATGATGGCGTCACCATGCTCTACCAGGGCCTGCGCGCGGCGCTCGCGGGCAAGGGGCTGAAGCTGGAGCCGGGTACGTTGCCAGCGCTGAAGGGCCGCATCTCCACGGGGCAAAACGTGATCGTGCCGCCGCAGCGCAGCCGTTATCTGGCGGAGCTGGCCGATACGGTGCGTGCTTACCATCGTTGCGCAGTGGAACAGAGCCGCATCGCGCGCGAACGTCAGCAACTGCGCGCATCGAGCCGGATGCTGACGGAAGCAAATGGCGAGGGCGCTTCAGCCCTGGACAACCTTGCCGCCGAGCGCGACGCAGCGCTCGGCGCACTCGAACGCAAGCTGCTGGCGATGTGGCCGCAGATGCAGCAGGCCTACAGCGGCGACGACTACGTGGTGAAGATCCGCGACAAGGAACTCCGCACGCGGCTGGTGACCACCACGCTGTCCGGCACCAAAATACGCAAGGTGGTGCTGCCACGCTTCGAGGATGAGGGCGAGATCCTGAAGTGGCTGATGCGCGAGAACGTGCCTGGCAGCTTCCCGTACACGGCTGGCGTGTTCGCATTCAAGCGCGAGAACGAGGATCCGACCCGCATGTTCGCGGGCGAGGGCGATGCGTTCCGCACCAACCGACGATTCAAGCTGGTGTCGGAGGGCATGGACGCCAAGCGGCTGTCCACGGCCTTCGATTCCGTCACGCTGTATGGCGAAGACCCGCATGTGCGTCCCGACATCTACGGCAAGGTCGGCAATTCAGGCGTGTCGATCGCCACGCTTGACGACATGAAGGTGCTGTACGACGGCTTCGACCTGACCAGCCCGAGTACATCGGTGTCGATGACCATCAACGGTCCGGCGCCGACCATCCTGGCGATGTTCATGAACACCGCCATCGACCAGAATCTCGACAAGTTCCGCGCCGACAACGGCCGGGAGCCGACCGACGACGAAGAAGCCAAGATCCGCGCGTGGGTGCTGCAGAACGTGCGCGGCACGGTGCAGGCCGACATCCTCAAGGAAGACCAGGGCCAGAATACGTGCATCTTCTCGACCGAGTTCTCGCTCAAGGTCATGGGCGATATCGCCGAGTATTTCGTGCACCACCAGGTGCGCAACTTCTATTCGGTGTCGATCTCGGGCTATCACATTGCCGAGGCCGGTGCGAATCCGATCTCGCAGCTCGCCTTCACGCTGGCGAACGGCTTCACCTACGTTGAAGCGTACCTCGCGCGCGGCATGCATATTGACGATTTCGCGCCCAACCTGTCGTTCTTCTTCTCGAACGGCATGGACCCGGAATACAGCGTGCTCGGCCGCGTGGCGCGCCGCATCTGGGCGGTCACGATGCGCGACAAGTACGGCGCCAACGAGCGCAGCCAGAAGCTCAAGTACCACATCCAGACCTCCGGCAGATCGCTGCACGCGCAGGAAATCGACTTCAACGATATCCGCACCACGCTGCAGGCGCTGATCGCGATCTACGACAACTGCAATTCGCTCCACACCAATGCGTATGACGAGGCCATCACCACGCCCACGGGCGAGTCGGTGCGCCGCGCGCTGGCGATCCAGCTGATCATCAACCGCGAATGGGGCGTGGCGAAGTGCGAGAACCCGAACCAGGGCAGCTTCCTGATCGAGGAACTGACCGACCTGGTGGAAGAGGCCGTGCTGCAGGAATTCGAACGCATCGCCGAGCGCGGCGGTGTGCTCGGCGCGATGGAGACCGGCTACCAGCGCGGCAAGATCCAGGAGGAGTCGCTGCACTACGAGCAGCTCAAGCATGACGGCACGCTGCCCATCATTGGCGTGAACACGTTCCGCAATCCGGAAGGCGATCCGATTCCGCAGAAGCTCGAACTGGCACGGTCCAGCGAGGCCGAGAAGCAGAGCCAGCTCGACCGCCTGGCTGCGTTCCAGCACGCGCATGCGGCCCAGGCCCCGGCGATGCTGCAGCGGCTGCGTCAGTCCGTGATCGACAACGAGAACGTGTTCGCGGTGCTGATGGACGCGGTGCGCGTGTGCTCTCTTGGGCAGATTACGCACGCGCTTTTCGAGGTTGGAGGCCAGTACCGGCGCAATATGTAGGTCGAACCGGGCTGGAAGCGCGGAAACCGCCTGGAAATCGGGGGGCGGAGGGTGGCTGTCACGTCCATGGCGGCCCTCGTGCGGTAAACTCGGAGGCTCGCCGGATTCCGGAACCACCGCCGCACCCGACCATGAACAGCCAATACGACACGAACAACATTTTCGCGAAGATCCTGCGCGGGGAGATTCCGTGCAACAAGGTCTATGAAGATGCCGAGACCATCGCCTTCATGGACATCATGCCGCAATCGGATGGCCACACGCTGGTAGTGCCCAAGGAGGCCGCGGTCAACCTGTTCGACCTGTCGGAAGCCGGTGCCGAGGCCGCCATCCGCACCACGCAGCGCGTCGCGCGCGCGGTGCGCCAGGCGTTCAATCCGGACGGACTGTCGATTGGCCAGTTCAATGGCGCGGCAGCCGGCCAGACCGTACCGCACATCCATTTCCATATCGTGCCGCGCTATGCCGACCAGACGCTGCGCGGTCACGCGCGCGACATGCAGGACCCGGACCTGCTCAAGAAACACGCAGAGCGCATCATTGCCGCGCTGAGCGAACAGGCAGCCTGAGCTGCCGCGAACACCGAATATATAACCAGCAAAGAGGAAGAAGAGATGGCAATCAGGACAGTAGGCATCGTGGGTGCCGGCACCATGGGCAACGGCATCGCGCAGGCCTGCGCGGTGGTGGGCCTGGACGTGGTGATGGTGGACATCAGCGACGCAGCAGTGCAGAAGGGCATCGCCACGGTCGCCGGCAGCCTGGACCGCCTGATCAAGAAGGACAAGATCAGCGAAGCCGACAAGATGACCGCGCTCTCGCGCATCCACGGCAGCACTGCGTATGACGACCTGAAGAAGGCCGACATCGTGATCGAGGCCGCCACCGAGAACTATGACCTGAAGGTCAAGATCCTCAAGCAGATCGACGGCATCGTCGGCGAGAACGTGATCATCGCGTCGAACACCTCGTCGATCTCGATCACCAAGCTGGCCGCCGTGATTAGCCGCCCCGAGCGCTTCATCGGCATGCACTTCTTCAACCCGGTGCCGGTGATGGCGCTGGTCGAACTGATCCGCGGCCTGCAGACCAGCGACGCGGCCCACGCCGACGTCGAGGCGCTGGCCAAGGAACTGGGCAAGTACCCGATCACCGTCACGAACAGCCCGGGCTTCGTCGTCAACCGCATCCTGTGCCCGATGATCAACGAGGCCTTCTGCGTGCTCGGCGAAGGCCTGGCCTCGCCGGAAGAGATCGACGAAGGCATGAAGCTTGGCTGCAACCACCCGATCGGCCCGCTGGCGCTGGCCGACATGATCGGCCTGGACACCATGCTGGCCGTGATGGAAGTGCTGTACACGGAATTTGCCGATCCGAAGTATCGTCCGGCCATGCTGATGCGCGAGATGGTGGCTGCGGGCTACCTGGGCCGCAAGACTGGCCGTGGCGTGTACGTCTACAGCAAGTAATGGAAGCTTTGACCTGACCGGTCGGCGGCCAGGTCGATGAAGGCCGGCAACTGGACTTCAGTCCGGTGCCGGTCTTTTTTTGTTCCTGCGAGGCGCAACGTGGCCGCCGAATTTCGGGGCCCGGATCATTGCCGGTGCCACGCTGGCGTGCGGCGCAGTGTCGCCACTTGCGATAACAGTTCCGCAAGTGACTTCGGTTACGTTTGAGGCCGATCCGGCCTTTTCCGAACGGCCAAACCACGATTAGCTCAAGGAAGCAGGCGCATGAATGCTGGCGAACTCATCCTCTACACCACCGATGACGGTGTGGCACAGATTCGACTGCGGGCGGTGGACGGCACGGTTTGGCTGACGCAGGCGGAAATGGCGGAGCTTTTCCAGACCACGCCGCAGAACATGACGCTGCACATCAAGGCTGTCTATGCCGAAGGCGAGTTGAAGGCGGAGGCAACTTGTAAGGAAGACTTACAAGTTCGCCTTGAGGGCGGGCGGCAGGTCCAGCGCCAGTTGAAACAATACAACCTGGACGTGATCCTGGCCGTGGGGTACCGGGTTCGCTCCCATCGTGGCACCCAGTTTCGCCGGTGGGCCACCACGCACCTGCGCGAATTCCTGATCAAGGGATTCGTGATGGACGACGAGCGGCTCAAGGAGCCCGGCGGGTGGGACTACTTCGAAGAGCTGACCAAGCGCATCCGGGACATCCGGGCGTCCGAAAAGCGGTTCTATCAAAAGATACGCGACATCTACGCTACAGCCGTGGACTATGACAGCACGACTGAAGCAGCCCAGCGCTTCTTTGCCAAGGTCCAGAACAAGATGCTGTGGGCCGTCACTGGCCATACCGCCGCTGAATTGATTGCAGCGCGCGCAGATGCTGCTCAGGCCAATATGGGGTTGACGAGTTGGAAAGGCCGGCGCGTGCGGCAGGGCGATGTGACGGTTGCCAAGAACTATCTGCAACAGGCGGAAGTGGACACGCTCAATCGCATTGTCGTGATGTATCTGGACTACGCGGAAAACATGGCGGAGCGGCGCAAGGTGATGACCATGCACGAGTGGGCAGAGAGACTGGATGCATTCCTGGAGTTCAATGATCACGACGTGCTGACGAACGCAGGACGGATTTCTGCGGAGGTGGCTGAGCGCTTGGCGGTGGGGCGCTATTCGGAATTCGACAGCAAGCGCCGCGAGGCCGAGCGGTGCGATGCCGATGCTGAGGATGCCCGTGAACTGGAGCGAATGACGCGCCAGCTTGAAAGCAACGGAGCGGCAAAGGGAAAGGGCGCAACCGAAAGTGAAACTTGATCGCTGTGCTCGTCCGATCACCGCGTGTTGTTGCCCGACAACACGGAATGTGAAGTGAACGTTGGCCGCCTTTCAGGCGGCCGGTTTTTTTTTGACGTGAATTCGGGCGTTGGCGGCGCGCCGCGAAAGCCGCTTACACGGATACACATGCGGAAACAATTCCCCGTCACCCGTTACGCGACTCGCGCGTTAGAGTGAATCATGGATGCAATACAAAAGAGGAATCCGATGATCCGCCCCCTGCTTGCCACCCTGACGCTCGGCGCGCTGTCGCTGGCAGCCAGCCCGGCAATGGCACACGTCGATGTCGGTGTGAGTATCGGCGTGCCGGCGCCCGTGTATGTCGCCCCCGCACCTGTCTACGCGCCGCCCCCGCAACCGGTCTATGTAGCGCCGCCGCCACCCGTCGTTTATGGCCCGCCGCCCGTCGTATATGGTCCGCCGCCTGCGGCCTATGGCCCGGCCCCCGTGGTGGTCGCGCCGGCCCTCGTCATCGGCTGGCATGGCGACCGCTACTGGGACGGCCGCCGCTGGTGGGGACGCGATCAATACTACGGCCATCGCCACCATCGCGACCACGATCGCTGGTGATCGCTGGTCATTGCCCTCCGGGGGCAGGGTCCGATTTCGTCTATAACTGAAGTCGCCCCTGCTCATCACCGGAGACGGCAATGCAAAGAACCTGTCTGGCAGTCCTGCTCCTGGCCCTGTCGCTCACCGGTTGTATTTCCGTCAGTAGCAGCGATCCGAATCCTCCTGCCAACAATGCTGCGGCGAGGCCGTCGTCCGGAACCACAGTCACGTGTACGCAGTTGCCGTGTTATTGAGCGCTGGCAGGAGTTGACGGGCGGGAGAGCGGCGAAACCCGGACCAACCCGTCCTCCCGCTGTTCCGACCCAATCCGCCTGACCTGCATCATGACGTCGTCCGCGAACACCGCGATCGGTGCGAGCGGCAGCCCGGCATGGCGCAGCGCGTCGGCCGTCCACGTATTGCACGTATAGAGCAGGCTGTAGGCGGCCGTCGCTGACAGGTAGGCGCCGCCTTCGTAGGGCCCGGCGCCAAGCGGTATGGCGCCGCCGTCCGCATTCCTTTCCACGGCGTTGCGCAGGTAGGTCTGCAGTCCTTCAAGCCCGGCATCGCCGACGGCCAGGCCGACCACATTCTCCGCCCCGAACGCATCGGCCGGCGGCGCGCGCAGCGCGGTCATCAGCACTACGCCGCGCCCTGGCACCAGCGCCAGCAGCATGGTGCCGATCCCATGATTGCGCCGGACCACATACGAGCGGTCGCCGAATCCGAAGCACAGATAGCGCACGTCCTCGAACCCGCTGGCGAGGCTGCGCACGCCGGCGCCTGCATCCTCGCTGCGCAGGCAGACGTCGGTGTGCCAGTCGCGCGCGACCACGTCGATCGTGGCGGCAACCGGGATGGCTGGCGTGGTGGACGGTGCAGGCGGCAGCGGCGCGCATGCGGCAGACGCCAAAGCGGCCGCGCTGGTCAGCAGGCGAATGGCACGGGCAAAGGCGCGGCGCACGATCAGCGCAGCAGGATCAGGCGCGGTACGGCGTCGGCGCCGCTCCAGACGATGGCGTTCTGGCCGTACTTTGCGCCAAGCATGCGGACGGCTTCAAGCGAGATGCCCGGCACAAGGAAGCTCGGCTCCCCCGGCCAGCCATTGTCCGGATGCTGGCCGACGCCCGGGATGGCGGTAAAGCCGAGCTGCACGAGTTCATCGGCCAGCGCTTGTTGGCGTGCGTCGTTAAGCGAGGGATCGCAAGGCTGGCTGAGCGGATTGGCCGCCGTGATGAACGCGCTCGATGCCACGTGCAGGCGTTCGTGCAATGCAGCCAGCGGTGCGTTCGGTTCGTCGATCTTCAGTGTCAGCGGCGCGTCGCCATGCACGCGGTATTCGGTCTCGCGATAAGCCCGCAGCGTGGCATCGTCGATCGCGGAGCGCGCTGGCATCGCGTCACTCGCCGTACTGGCGCAGCCCTTCGAGATCGAGCACTTCGATCACGCCATAGTCCACGCGCACCAGGCCCTGCTGTTCGAGCACCTTGAGCGCCTGGTTCGCGCGCTGGCGCGAAATGCCGGCGAGCAGGCCGATCTCTTCCTGCGAGATTTCCAGTGTTTTGCCGATGCCTGGATAGAGATGCTCATTGAACAGCGACGACACCGCGCGCGCCACGCGGGAATCGATGTCGAGCAGGCGTTCATATTCGACCGCGGCGATGAACTGGCCAAGGCGCTCGTTGAACTGCGTGAGCAGGAAACGCGTGAATGGCAGGCTGGTATCCAGCAACCACTGAAAAACCTCGCGCGGCAGGAAGGCGATGGTCGAGCGGCGCAATGCCATCACGTCGTACTTGCGGATCTCCGACTTGAGCACCGCGCCCTCGCCGAACCAGCCGCCGGTCGGCACGCCGGTGAACGTGACCGACTTGCCGGATGGCGACACGGTAGTGATCTTGACGATGCCTTCGAGCACGCCCATCCAGTGCTCGGCCATTTCACCCTTATGACAGACGTAGTCGCCCTGCGTGTACTCGCGCACGAACATCGCGCGGCGCACGACGTCACGCTGCTCCGGACTGAGGTCAGCGGCCCATACGCAACGGTCGACGAAATCGTTCAGCATGGCGAAAAAATCATTGTGTAGGGATTAACCCGGAATTGTCACCGGCGTGACAACCGGGGGGGAAGGCATCGGCTATCTTACGTTCACCACGGAGCCGGCAAGTGCCACAAGGCAAGACAACAAACAGGGCACGACGGGCTTGATGCGCCGCGGCATGACTGCCGCCAGGCAAAACAGGCCAAGTATAACGACCGGACCGGCGCTTGACACCGCGAGTGGATCCCCACCGCGGAGGGACAGGAGACAGCGATGCAGGAATCGTCGGCGACGACCTTCCCGCGATTGCTGCTGGAGCACGCCCGGCAGCGGCCGGCGCATCCGGCGTATCGCGAAAAGGATCTCGGCATCTGGCAAACATACAGCTGGTCACAGGCGGCGCAGGAGGTCAGGGCGCTGGCCTGCGGGCTCGCGGCACTGGGATTCACGCGCGGCATGAACCTGGCAGTGGTGGGCGACAACCGCCCGCGCCTGTACTGGGCCATGACTGCCGCGCAGGCCCTGGGCGGCGTGCCGGTGCCGCTGTACCAGGACGCCATTGCCAATGAAATGGTCTATGTGCTCAACGATGCGGAGATCGACTTCGCGATCGTCGAGGACCAGGAGCAGGTGGACAAGCTGCTGGAAGTCGAAGAGCAGCTTGCCGCGTCCGGCCGCAGCGTGCGGCACGTGATCTACGAAGATCCGCGCGGCCTGCGCGACTACGATCATCCGTCGCTGATGTCGTACGAGCGGCTGCAGGAAATCGGCCGCGAGTTCGACCAGGCGCATCCCGGCTTCTATGACGAGGCGATTGCCGCGGGCTCGTCCGAAGACACAGCCATCATCCTCTACACGTCCGGCACCACCGGCAAGCCCAAGGGCGTGTGCCACGCGCATCGTGGCCTGATCGGCTCGGCGCAGAACGGCTGCGGCTTCGATGGACTGACGGAGAAGGACGACGTGCTGTCGTACCTGCCGATGGCGTGGGTCGGCGACAACCTGTTCTCGTACGCGCAGGCCATGGTGGCCGGCTTCACGGTGAACTGCCCCGAATCGCGCGAGACTGTAATGACGGACCTGCGCGAGATCGGCCCGACCTATTACTTCGCACCGCCGCGCATCTATGAAGGCCTGCTCACGCAGGTGATGATCCGCATGGAAGACGCGGGCTGGATCAAGCGCAAGCTGTTCCACTGGGCCATGGACGTCGCAAGGCGCTGCGGCGCCGACATCCTCGACGGCAAGCACGTGGGGCTGGCCGACCGCATGCGCTATGCCGCAGGCGAGTTCCTGGTCTACGGCCCGCTGCGCAACGTACTCGGCATGAGCCGCATCCGCGTGGGCTATACCGCGGGCGAGGCGATCGGCCCGGACCTGTTCCGCTTCTATCGTTCGATCGGCGTGAACCTCAAGCAGTTCTATGGCCAGACCGAAACCTGCGCCTATGTCTGTCTGCAGCCCGACGGACAGGTGAAGTTCGATTCCGTGGGGCCCGCTGCACCGGGCATGGAAATCCGCATCGCCGACAACGGCGAAGTGCTCGTGCGTGGCGTGGGCCTGCTCAAGTCCTACTACAAGCGCGACGACGCCACGCGCGAGGCCATCAACGACGAGGGCTATTTCATGACCGGCGATGCCGGCGTGATCGATGCCGACGGCCACCTCAAGATCATCGACCGCGCCAAGGACGTGGGCAAGCTTGCCGATGGCTCGATGTTCGCCCCCAAGTACATCGAAAACAAGCTCAAGTTCTTCCCGTACATCAAGGAAGCGGTGGCCTTCGGCACCGACCGCGACACGGTCTGCGCGTTCATCAATATCGACTTCGACGCGGTGGGCAACTGGGCCGAGCGCCGCCACCTGCCGTATGCCGGCTACGTGGACCTCGCGGGCCAGCCCGACGTGATCGCGATGATCGGCGAATGCGTCGAGCAGGTGAATGCCGACCTCGTCAACGACGGCATGCTGGCCGGCTCGCAGGTCGCGCGCTTCCTGATCCTGCACAAGGAACTCGATCCGGACGATGACGAGCTGACGCGCACGCGCAAGGTGCGGCGCGGCTTTATCGCCGAGAAGTATGCGGTGCTGGTCGATGCGCTGTATGCGGGCAAGACCGAGCAGTTCATCGAGACGCGCGTCAAGTTCGAGGACGGGCGCGAGGGCAGCGTGTCGGCCACGCTGAAGCTGATGGATGCCAAACGCCTGCCGCCGGCGGCACGTGCGGCATGAGCAGGGGAGCGAAAGCATGACGCAAGTGGCCTGGCAAGGAACGGACCGCATGCCCGCGGCGCGTACTGACGCGAGCGGTGCAATGCCTGGTGGCGGCACCATTGCGCCGGTTGGTCCGATGGCGCCCGATACGCTGGCCGATACTGGCCTGCAGACCGGCACGCGGCATTCGCAGCAGACGCATGAGCACGCGCGCACCGGCGGCGAGGTGATCCTCGACCTGCAGAACATCTCGCTGTCGTTCGGCGGCGTGAAGGCGCTGACCGATATCTCGTTCAATGTGTGCGAGCACGAGATCCGCGCGATCATCGGACCCAACGGTGCGGGCAAGAGCTCGATGCTGAACGTGATCAACGGCGTGTATCACCCGCAGCAGGGACGCATCGTGTTCCGTGGCGAGGAACGCCGCCAGATGCACCCGACTGCCGCTGCGCGCCAGGGCATCGCGCGCACGTTCCAGAACATCGCGCTGTTCAAGGGCATGACCGTGCTCGACAACATCATGACCGGTCGCAACACGCAGTTCCGCACGAGCTTCCTCGCCCATGCGCTGTGGTGGGGCCCGGCGCGCAACGAGGAAGTGCGGCACCGCCAGAAGGTGGAGGAGGTGATCGACTTCCTGGAGATCCAGTCGATCCGCAAGACGCCGGTCGGACGCCTGCCGTACGGCCTGCAGAAGCGCGTGGAACTGGCGCGCGCACTCGCGGCCGAGCCCTCGATGCTGCTGCTCGACGAACCGATGGCCGGCATGAACGTGGAAGAGAAGCAGGACATGTGCCGCTTCATCCTCGACGTGAACCGGCAGTTCGGCACCACCATCGTGCTGATCGAGCACGACATGGGCGTGGTGATGGATATCTCGGACCGCGTGGTGGTGCTCGATTACGGCAAGAAGATCGGTGACGGGACGCCGGAAGAGGTGAAGGCGAATCCGGATGTGATCAAGGCCTACCTCGGTACGTCGCACTGATTGTTTGCTCCCCCTCTCCCGCGCGCGGGAGAGGGGAGCCAGGCGGCGGTAAAGGTTGGACCTTATACGGAAGCAAGCAAAGGCAAACCATGACGTTCTTCATTGAAATCCTGCTCGGCGGCTTGCTGTCGGGCCTGATGTACTCGCTGGTGGCGCTGGGCTTCGTGCTGATCTACAAGGCCTCGGGCGTATTCAACTTCGCGCAGGGCGCGATGGTGTACTTCGCCGCGCTGGCCGTGGTGGGCCTGATGGACAAGGGCTTGCCGATGTGGGCCGCCGTGATCGGCGCCTTCGTGGTGATGATCCTCGTCGGCATGAGCACCGAGCGCTTCGTGCTGCGCAAGCTGGTCAACCAGCCGCCGATCACGCTGTTCATGGCGACCATCGGCCTGTCGTTCTTCCTGGAAGGACTGGGACCGCTGCTGTTCGGCAACGAAGTGCGCCCGATCAACCTTGGCATCGTCGACGAGCCGATCGAAGCGATCCTCACGCGCTTCAATATTGTCCTCTCCAAGTTCGACATCGCCGCCGCCGCGATTGCCGGCGTGCTGGTCGGTTCGCTCGCGCTGTTCTTCCAGTACACCAAGGTGGGCCGCGCGCTGCGCGCTGTCGCCGACGACCACCAGGCCGCGCTGTCGCTGGGCATTCCGCTGCAGCACATCTGGGCGATCGTGTGGGGCGTGGCGGGCTTTGTCGCGCTGGTGGCCGGCATGCTGTGGGGCTCGCGCAATGGCGTGCAGTTCGCGCTGACGCTGACCGCGCTGAAGGCACTGCCGGTGCTGATCCTTGGCGGCTTCACTTCGGTGCCGGGCGCCATCGTTGGCGGGCTGATCATCGGCGCGTCGGAGAAGCTTGCCGAGATCTACATCCCGCCGGTGTTCCAGTCGGCGTTCGGCGGCAACTTCGGCGGCATCGAAGGCTGGTTCCCGTATGTGTTCGCGCTGCTGTTCCTGCTGGTCCGTCCGGAAGGGCTGTTCGGCGAGAAGCACATCGACCGCGTTTGAACTGACTACGCTCCAGGAGACTTTCCATGTTCTATCGTGAAGCCGGCCAGTTCAAGACGAGCTACGTCGCGGACAGCCAGATCTTCCCCATCCGCCAGGACCGCATCGGGTTTGCGGTGCTGATGGCGGTGGCCTTCGGCGTGATTCCGTTCGTTGGCTCCGAATACTGGTTCTCGGCCATCCTGATCCCGTTCCTGATCTTCTCGCTCGCGGCGCTCGGACTGAACATCCTCACGGGCTACGCTGGCCAACTATCGCTTGGTACGGCCGCTTTCATGGCGGTGGGCGCCTACGCCGCGTACAACTTCCAGCTTCGCATCGAGGGGATGCCGGTGCTGCTCACCTTTATCCTCGCCGGCCTGTCGGCGGCGGTGGTGGGCGTGGCCTTCGGCTTGCCGTCGCTGCGCATCAAGGGCTTTTATCTCGCGGTCGCCACGCTCGCCGCGCAGTTCTTCGTAGTGTGGGCGCTGACCAAGTTCCCCTGGTTCTCCAACAACAGCTCCTCGGGCGTGATCACGGCGCAACGACTGGACCTGTTCGGCATCGCCATCGACACGCCGGTAAAGAAGTACCTGTTCGTGCTGGCCCTCGTCACCGTACTGGCATTCATCGCCAAGAACCTGGTGCGCTCGGCCACGGGCCGTGCATGGATGTCGGTGCGCGATATGGACGTGGCAGCGGAAGTCATCGGCATTCCGCTGATGCGCACCAAGCTGCTGGCCTTTGCCGTGAGCTCTTTCTACTGCGGCGTGGCCGGAGCGTTGTACGCGTTCTGCTACCTCGGCTCGGTCGAGCCGGACGGCTTCTCGCTGGACCTGTCGTTCCGCGTGCTGTTCATGATCATCATCGGCGGCGTTGGCAGCATCCTGGGCTCGTTCCTGGGCGCGGCGTTCATCCTGCTGCTGCCGATCTTCCTGGACAACGTGCTGCCGCCGCTCGCATCGCTGCTGCACCTGCCGTTCACGAATGCGACGGTGTCGCATATCCAGCTCATGGTGTTCGGCGGGCTGATCATCTTCTTCCTGATCGTCGAGCCGCATGGCCTCGCGCGGCTGTGGCAGATCGCCAAGGAGAAGCTGAGGCTGTGGCCGTTCCCGCACTAGCCGCATCGCTGATTTTCAGACGTAGCGTTCGATTCAAAACGGGTACCCCATAACAAACGCACCTGCCAAGGTGAAGGAGACTGTCATGACAACCCTGATTCGCAATGTGCAGCGTGCCGTGCTGGCCGTGAGCGCCGCGGCCGCACTGATGGCGCCGGCGGCATCCGCACTGGCGCAGGCCAACGAGCAGTTCGTGGCATTGCCGAGCTACCGCGTGGGCCCGTATGGCGCCAACGGGCAGTCCTGGTATGGCGGCTTCGTCGACTACCTGAACTACGTCAACCTCAAGGACGGTGGCGTCAACGGCGTCAAGCTGAGCTGGGAAGAGTGCGAGACCGAATACAACAACGCCAAGGGTGTGGAGTGCTATGAACGCCTGAAGGCGAAGAACGCCACCACCAAGGGCACCGCCTATCACTCGATGTCGACGGGCATCTCGTATGCGCTGGTCGACAAGACCGCCGCCGACAAGGTGCCGCTGGTAATGATGGGTTACGGCCGCACCGATGCGGTGGATGGCTCGGTGTTCCCCTATGCCTTCCCGCTCGTGACGACCTACCAGATGCAGGTGTCGGCCATCGTGAAATACCTGGCGACCAAGAATGGCGGCTCGCTCGCCGGCAAGAAGATCGTCTACCTGTACCACGACTCGGCCTATGGCAAGGAGCCGATCGTCGCGCTGCAGGCCGAGGCCAAGCTCGGCAAGTTCAACCTGGTCGAGATTCCGGTGGCGCACCCGGGCAACGAGCAGGGCGCGCAGTGGCTGAAGATCCGCCAGGAGAACCCGGACTACGTGATTTTCTGGGGCTGGGGCGTGATGAACCAGACCGCGCTGAAGGCCGCGCAGAAGGTGGGCTTCTCGCGTGACAAGATGATTGGCTCGTGGTGGGCGGGTTCGGAAGAAGACACCGTGCCAGCCGGCGAAGCCGCCAAAGGCTATATGAGCGCCACCTGGAACGTGGCGGGCCGCAGCGTTCCGCTGATCGCCGACATCGACAAGGTGGTGTACGGCGCGGGCAAGGGCAATATGCAGGACAAGAACAAGGTTGGTTCGGTGCTCTACAACCGTGGTGTTTCCGCGGCTGTGGTGACCGTGGAGGCGGTGCGTGTGGCACAGGAGAAGTTCGGCAAGGGCAAGCCGATGACCGGCGAGCAGATGCGCTGGGCGTTCGAGAACCTGAACCTGACCAACGCGCGCCTGCAGCAGCTTGGCGCGACCGGCCTGCTGCCGGAGATCAAGACGAGCTGTGACAACCACGAGGGCTCGGGCAAGGTGAAGATCCAGCAGTGGGATGGCACCAAGTGGGTCGTGGTGTCCGACTGGATCGAAGGCAACAAGAACCTGATCCACCCGCTGTTCAAGGCAACCGCCGCGCAGTACGCGAAGGAGAAGGGAATCACGCCGGGGTGCATGAAGTCGTGATTGCCGCGGCAGTGAACGCTGCCAGTTGTGTGCTCTCCGCTCGTGCGTGCACGGGCGGAGAGGCCCCAGACATTTGAGAGCCGTACCATGACCCTCCTCTCCGTCAACAATATCGAAGTCATCTACGATCACGTGATCCTGGTGCTCAAGGGCGTATCGCTCGAAGTGCCGGAGGGCAAGATCGTCGCGCTGCTGGGCGCCAACGGTGCGGGCAAGACCACCACGCTCAAGGCCATCTCCAACCTGCTGCATGCGGAGCGCGGTGACGTCACCAAGGGCTCGGTCGAATACCGCGGCGACCGCGTCGACCAGCTCACGCCCAACGACCTGGTCCGGCGTGGCGTGATCCAGGTGATGGAGGGCCGCCACTGCTTCGCCCACCTCACCATCGAAGAGAACCTGCTGACCGGCGCCTATACGCGCGGCCTGTCGCGCGGCGAGACGCGCGACGAGCTGGAGAAGATCTACGCCTATTTCCCGCGCCTGAAGACACGCCGCAAGTCGCAGGCGGGCTATACCTCTGGCGGCGAGCAGCAGATGTGCGCGATCGGCCGGGCCATGATGGCCAAGCCTGCGATGATTCTGCTCGACGAGCCGTCGATGGGCCTCGCGCCGCAGATCGTCGAGGAGATCTTCGAGATCGTGCGCGACCTGAACACGCGCGAGAAGGTCAGCTTCCTGCTGGCCGAGCAGAACACGATGGTGGCACTGCGCTATGCCGACTACGGCTACATCCTCGAGAACGGCCGCGTGGTGATGGACGGCGACGCCGAGTCGCTGCGCACCAATGAAGACGTCAAGGAGTTCTACCTTGGCGTGGCCGCCAACGACGCGGAGGGTGGGGAGAGGAAGTCGTTCCGCGATGTGAAGAGCTATCGCCGGAGAAAGCGCTGGCTGGCGTAACGTAATCCAACTGTTTTCCCTCTCCCCTCAGCGGGAGAGGGGAGCACCTTCCGCCGAATTCACCGAACCTATTCGTCGTATCCCACCATGCCTGAATACTTCGATTCGCTCGAAACCCGTGCGCCGGAAGTCCGCGAGCAGGCGCTGCTGGCTGCACTGTCCCGGCAGGTTGCCCATGCGCGTGCGCATGCGCCGTACTTCGCGGAAGTGCTGCGCGATGTCGATCCCGCCATGCTGACCACGCGCGAAGCGCTGGCCGCGCTGCCGGTAACACGCAAGTCGGACCTGACCGCGCGGCAAAAGGCCATGCCACCGCTTGGCGGCCTCAATGCCACGCCGATCGGCGGCCTGCGCCACATCTTCCAGTCGCCGGGCCCGATCCACGAGCCCGACGGTCACGACGCCGACTGGTGGCGTATCGCGCGCGCCATGTTCGCAGCAGGATTCCGCTCGGGCGAGCTGGTCTACAACACCTTCTCCTATCACTTCACGCCGGCCGGCATGATGATGGAGACGGGCGCGCACCGGCTCGGCTGCTGCGTGTTCCCGGCAGGTGTCGGGCAAACCGAGTCACAGGTGCAGGCGCTGGCCAGCCTGCAGCCGTCCGCCTACGCGGGCACGCCGTCGTTCCTCAAGCTGCTGCTGGAGCGTGGCGTGGAAATGGGCATGCCATGCCACAGCCTGTCCAAGGCGCTGGTCTCTGGCGAGGCATTGCCGCCATCGCTGCGCGGCTGGTTCCAGGAGCGCGGCATCCGGGTGCAGCAGATGTATGGCTCGGCCGATCTCGGACTCATCGCTTACGAAACGGACGGCGGCGATGGTTGGGTCGTCGATGAAAACGTGCTCGTCGAGATCGTCGAACCGGGCGGCACGCGGCCGATGCCTGAAGGCGAGACCGGCGAGGTCGTGGTGACCGTGCTCGGCAATGGCGACTATCCGTTGATCCGCTTCGGTACTGGCGACCTGTCGGCAATCGTCGCCGATTCCTCGCATCGCGCAAGCCCATGTGGACGTACCAATATCCGCCTCAAGGGCTGGCTCGGGCGCGCCGACCAGACCACCAAGGTCAAGGGCATGTTCGTGCATCCGGGGCAAGTGGCCGACGTGCTGCGCCGCCATCCGGAAATCCGCGCCGCGCGGCTGGTCGTGACCGGCACCATGGGCGCCGACGTGATGACGCTGCATTGCGACGCCACGCGCGACGACGACGGGCTGAAGCAGGCGGTGGCGGAGTCGTTGCGGGAAGTGATGCGCCTGCGCGGCGAGGTAGCGTTCGTGCCATCGGGTTCCTTGCCGCAGGACGGCAAGGTGATCGAGGACGCGCGTCGCTACGACTGACGCCGCCGTCTCAGCGCCCCCCCTGTGTGCTCCCCTCGCCCGCTTGCGGGAGAGGGGCTGGGGGAGAGGGCCGGCGCGTGCAATCGCGACAAGCCATCCGCTCTGACGCAGTGGTCTAGTTCCCGTGCCCGCCCGGAGGCCGTGTCGGCAGGCGCAACATCCAGATACTGACCGCCGCCGCACAAGCGATCAGCGCCGCCGACGCCAGCGGCCGCGCGCGCATCAGCCACGCGGTGGCGCCCATCGATGTCCACATCATCACGAGCGCCAGGCATTTCGCGCGCAGCGGAATGCTGTGATGGCGCTGCCAGTCGCTGACCAGCGGCCCGAAGCGAGGATGCTCCAGCAGCCAGTCGTGGAAGCGCTCGGAGCCGCGCGCAAAGCACGCGGCGGCCAGCAGCACGAACGGCGTGGTCGGCAGCACCGGCAGGAAGATGCCGATGATCCCGAGCAGCAGGCTCAACGCCCCCAGCGTCACCCACATCGCGCGCAGCAGCCGCTGCCGGCGGCTCAATACCACCGTGGCAGCAAGCTCCGGTTCGGGCGTGTTGCGGCGCAGGGACGGCAACGGTACGAAGCAGGCTTAGCGCGCGATGCCGAGCCGCGCCTTGGCGGCATCGTACTCGGCCTTCATGCGCGCGACGATCTCGCCGGCGGGCGGGATATCGTGGATCTGGCCCACGCCCTGGCCGGCGCCCCAGATCTCCTTCCATGCCTTGGCCTTGGAGCTGCCGCTGGAAAAATCCATCTTGCTCTTGTCGGCTGACGGCAGGTTGTCCGGATCGAGGCCGGCACCGACGATGCTTTCGCGGATGTAGTTGCCGTGCACGCCGGTGAACAGGTTCGTGTAGATGATGTCGGAGGCGGCCGAGCCCGTAATCGACTGCTTGTACGCTTCGTTGGCGTGCGCTTCCTGCGACGCGATGAAGCGCGTGCCCACGTAGGCAAAGTCGGCACCCATGGCCTGCGCGGCGAGCACGGCGTCGCCGGTGGCGATCGAGCCCGACAGCGCGATGGGGCCATCGAAGATCTTGCGTACTTCGCCGACCAGCGCGAACGGCGACAGCGTGCCGGCATGGCCGCCTGCACCCGCCGCCACCAGGATCAGGCCGTCGACACCCGCTTCCAGCGCCTTCTCGGCATGGCGCAGGCTGATCACGTCATGCAGCACGATGCCGCCATAGCTGTGCACGGCATCGATCATTTCCCTGACCGGCGCACGCAGCGAGGTGATGAAGATCGGCACCTTGTGGTCCACGCAGACCTTTACGTCCTGTTCCAGGCGGGCGTTGGACGTATGCACGATCTGGTTCACCGCGATCGGCCCGACCGGCTTGCCGGGATTGGCGGCCTGGAAGCTGGCCAGTTCCTCCTGCATCTGCGTGAGCCATTCGTCGAGCAGCTCGGCCGGGCGTGCGTTCAGCGCGGGGAACGAGCCGACAATGCCGGCCTTGCACTGCGCCAGCACCAGTTCCGGATAGCTGACGATGAACATCGGCGAGGCGATGACGGGAAGAGCCAGGTTTTGGAGCGCCTGGGGCAGTTGTCGTGCGGCGGGCATGATGTCTCCTGAGCCACGTACGGGCGCCGGCGGCACCCTGAAATGAACGGTCGTTCGATTATAGGGATTTTCGGATTGCGGGGGCTAGAAGCGTCAATCTACGCCAAATTGGGGAATCGTCGCGGCGGTGCGCAACCGCGGGTTGGCTTACGCTGCGACTACTCGCTCAAGGCAGACACCATCTCCTTTGCCGCCTGCTGCAACTCCGGCACAAACCGACGCGTCGCCTCTGCCGGACTGATCGCCTGCTCCAGATACACGACGTTCAGGCTCGCCAGCACGCGCCCCTCTGCCTGGATCGCAACTGCCACCGCCCCGATCTTTTTCTGGTCCGCCCAGTCCCCATGATTGGACCCGAACCCGTCCTTGCGCGTCTGCCGGATCAGGTTGCGGATATATGCGTCATCCATCGCCAGCTTGAGCTGCTGTTCGCCGCCCGCGCCCGAGCGCAGGACTTCGAGAATGTCTTCGCGCTCGGCATCGGGGCACATCGAGAAATACACGCGGCCGGCCGAGGTCAGCAAGATCGGCAGCCGCCTGCCGACCATCGCACGGTGAAACGACAGCGGGCTGAAGCGGTGCGTGGTCTCGCGGATGATCATGGCGTCGCCGTCCGGCGTGGTCAGGTCTGACGGCCACACCACGCGCTGCAGCAGCCGTCCCATGATCGGCGGCGCGATGGTGGCGATGCGTTCGTCGTCGGTGAAGCCTTCGCTGAGCGCGCGCACGTCTAGCGTCAGGCGGAAGCTGTCGTCCGACGTACTGCGCCGCACGAATCCTTCTTCGACCAGCGTTTCCAGCAGACGCCGCACGGTGGTTCGGTGCAGCCCGGTCGCTTCGCTCAGTTGCTGGCTGGTGGCACGGCCGTTTTCCATGGCATTGAGCGCCCGCAGTACCTGCAGGCCGCGTGACAACCCCCGCACGTTGGCGTACTTGGTCATGGAAAATCCTTAAAAATCAAAGATGTGCATTCCTTGCACATTTTATAGAAATGTTTGAGCGCGCGCTGGCGGATGCCTAGACTCCTCTGAAAATCGCAAATCCACGGAGACGCCCCCAATGCCCTGCCTGATCCGTCGCCAGCGCCGCACTTCCGGCGCCTGACCCTGGCCGGAACCCCGGCCACCTGATTCCCATTCATCGCAGCACAGCCATGACGCGCCACAACGGCGCGGGGGCGCGCTCGTGCCTTGCCAGTAGGAGACCTATGAACACCACGGCCACGCAGACGGCACACGCCGACCGTCTTCCCGATGTCGATACCGACGTCGCCATCATCGGCGCCGGCCCGGTCGGGCTGATGATCGCCAACATTCTCGGCCTGCAGGGCGTGCGCGTCACGGTCGTCGAAAAGCTGGACCAGCTCATCGACTATCCGCGCGCCATCGGCCTCGACGATGAAGCGCTGCGCGTGTTCCAGGCGGTCGGGCTTGCCGACACGCTGCTGCCGCACACCACGCCTGACCACTGGATGCGCTTCGTCACGAAGGACGGCCATTGCTTCGCGTCCATCGAGCCGCGCACCGACGAGTTCGGCTGGTCGCGCCGCAATGCGTTCATCCAGCCGCTGGCCGACCGCGTGCTGTATGAGGGCCTGCAGCGCTTCGAACACGTGCAGGTGCTGTTCGGCCACGGCGTCGAGGCGTTCACGCAGGACGGCCACGGCGTCAGTGCCGAGGTGACCACCAGCGCCGGTAGGCGCCGCACGATCCGCGCCGCGTACATGGTCGGCGCGGACGGCGGCAACAGCATTGTGCGCCGCGCTCTGCAGGTGCCGTTTGAAGGCCGCACCAAGCCGAACCAGTGGATCGTCGTCGACGTGCGCAACGACCCGGTCGGCTCGCCGCACATCTACATGCACTGCGACCACGAGCGCCCGTATGTCTCGGCCGCGCTGCCGCATGGCATCCGCCGCTTCGAGTTCATGGTGATGCCGGGCGAGACCGAAGAGGAGCTGTCCAAGCCTGAGAACATGGCCGCGCTGATCCGCAAAGTGGTGGCCGATCCGGACAAGGTCGACTACATCCGCAAGCGCGTGTACACGCACAACGCCCGGCTCGCGTCGACGTTCCGCGTCGATCGCGTGCTGCTGGCTGGCGACGCCGCGCACATCATGCCGGTGTGGCAGGGTCAGGGCTACAACAGCGGCATCCGCGACGCCAACAACCTCGGCTGGAAGCTCGCGATGGTCGCGAAGGGGCTCGCCGATGGCCGTCTGCTCGACACCTACACCGCCGAGCGCCGCGCGCACGCGCGTTCGATGATCCACCTGTCCGAAGTGGCAGGCGATATCTTCGCGCCGAACACCCGCTTCGGCGTACGTTTCCGCGATGCCTTCGTTCGCAGCTTCAATGTGCTGCCCGCGGTCAAGCGCTACTTCATCGAGATGCGGTTCAAGCCGATGCCGCGCTATGAGGAAGGCGTTGTGCTGCTGCCGCCGCCGCAACCGCGCGGCGGCTGGCTCGCCCGTGTGCTGGAACGCGCCGGCAACTCGGCGCCGGGCCGCCTGCTTGGCCTGATGAGCGAGAAGCGCGAATCGTTCCTTGGGCGCCTGGTGTACGGCAAGGATCCGCTGGCCGGCTCGCCCGTGGGCCGCATGTTCATCCAGCCGCGCGTACGCACCGCCAATGATCGCCTCACGCTGCTCGACGACGCGATCGGCAACGGCTTTGCCGTGGTCGGCTGGGGCACCGACCCGACCTTCGGCCTGACGCCGCAGGCGCGCGCGCTCGCCGAGAAGGCCGGCATGCGCTTCGTGCTCGCCAAGCCTGATGTGCAACTGCGCCACGGCGACGATGTGCCCGAAGGCGTGATCGCGATTGGCGACGCCAGTGGCCGCCTGAAGGAGTGGTTCAGCCGCCTGCCGCAATCGGTGGTGCTGCTGCGCCCGGACCGCTTCGTGGCGGGCGTGTGCTCGCCGCAGCAAGTGTCGGAAGCCATTACCGAACTCGCCGGCAAGCTTGGCATGACGCAGGCGTCGCCCTATGCGGAAGCCTCCAACCCTTCCATGACGTCGCGCCCTGTGCTCGACCCCATCACCGTTACCCAGGCAGCAGGAGCATGAGGATGCCGATTCAACTTGAATGTCTGTCGCATACGCCGTTGCACGGCTACGTCGACCCCGCGCCCGAAGTCGTTGCCGAGGTCGAGCGCGTACAGGCCGCAGCGCGCGAGCGCGTGCGTGCATTCGATCCCGAACTGGTCGTGGTGTTTGCGCCGGACCACTTCAACGGCTTCTTCTATGACGTGATGCCGCCGTTCTGCATCGGTGCTGCGGCCACCGCGATCGGTGACTTCAAGAGCCTGGCCGGCAAGCTGCCCGTGCCCGCAGACCTCGCGCAGTCGCTGGCCGAAAGCGTGATGGCCGCGGATATCGATGTCGCGCTGTCGTACCGGATGCAGGTCGACCACGGTTGTGCGGATGCGCTCGCAGCACTGACCGGCGGTTTGGATCGCTATCCGGTCATCCCCGTCTTCATCAACTCGGTGGCGCCGCCGATGGCCACGTTACGCCGCGCGCGACTGCTCGGCGATGCGGTCGGCCGCTTCCTGTCGCGCACCGGCAAGCGTGTGCTGGTGGTCGGTTCGGGTGGCATCTCGCATGAGCCGCCGGTACCGGAACTGGCCGGTGCGAGCGAGGAAGTTGCCGAACGCCTGATCGCGGGGCGCAACCCGTCGCCCGAATCGCGTGCCGCGCGCCAGGCCCGCACCGTTGCCGCTGCCAAGGCATTCGTCGCAGGCGACAGCCATTTGCACCCGCTCAATCCCGAGTGGGACCGTGCGTTCCTGTCGCTGCTCGCATCCGGCGAACTCACCGCTGTCGACGGCATGACCAACGACGCCATCACGCGCGACGGCGGCAAGTCGGCGCACGAGATCCGCACGTGGGTAGCTGCGTTTGGGGCGCTGGCCGCATACGGACCATACCGTGCGTCGCTCGACTTCTACCGCGCGATTCCCGAGTGGATCGCGGGCTTCGCCACCATGCACGCCGAGCCTGCGGCGGCCTGATCCGATCAAGGAGAATCCATGACTGAACCGAACATCGTCAACGCCATCGCGGCACGCCTGCGCGATGCCGAGGCCACGCGCCAGACCGTTGCACCGGTGCGCGGCGAGATCGCGATCGATGACATCGCGACCGCGTACGCTGTGCAGCAGGCCAACGTCGACGCGCGCATCGCACAAGGCGAGCGCATCGTCGGCCGCAAGATCGGCCTGACGTCGATGGCCGTGCAGAAGCAGCTCGGCGTCGACCAGCCCGACTTCGGCGCGCTGTTCGCAAGCATGGCGTATGGCGACAGCCAGCCGATGCCGCTATCGCGCCTGATTCAGCCGAAGGTCGAGGCCGAGATCGCGCTGGTGCTCGAGCACGACCTGACGCACGAGCGCCACACGTTCGCCGACATCCTGCGCGCCAGCGCCTACGCGCTGGCAGCGATCGAAGTCGTCGACAGCCGCATTCAGAACTGGGACATCCGCTTCGTCGATACCGTGGCCGACAACGCGTCGAGCGCGCTGTTCGTGCTCGGCAGCCGTCCGGTGCCGCTGTCCGCGGTCGATCTCACGGCATGCGCGATGACGCTTTCGCGCGACGGCGAAGTCCTGTCGCGCGGCAACGGCGCTGCCTGCCTCGGCAATCCGCTCAATGCCGCGGTCTGGCTTGCGGATCGCATGGTGCAGCTCGGCACGCCGCTGCGCGCCGGAGACGTCGTGCTGACCGGCGCGCTCGGCCCGATGGTCGCTGTGACCGAGCCCGGCACCTACACCACCGAAATCGAAGGACTCGGCAGCGTCCGCGCGACGTTCGCCGCATAAGCCGCCACCAAGAGCGGCATACAGATAGAAGCGGAGACAAGAATGAGTACATCGAACATCAGCAGCGCCGACGTGCGCAGCACAAAAGGCAGCATCACCACCATCGGCCTGTGCCTGGCCATCGCCCTGCTGGAAGGGCTGGACCTGCAATCAGCCGGCGTCGCCGCGCCACGTATTGCGAAGGAGTTCTCGCTGTCGGTGGCGCAGATGGGCTGGGCCTTCAGCGCCGGCGCCATCGGCCTGCTGCCGGGTGCGGCGCTGGGTGGGCGGCTGGCCGACCGCATGGGCCGCAAGCGCGTGCTGATGCTGTCGGTCGCGCTGTTCGGCGCGTTTTCGCTCGCGACGACGCTGGTGTGGAACTTCGAAAGCCTGCTGGCCGCGCGCCTGCTGACGGGCCTCGGTCTGGGTGCCGCCATGCCCAACCTGATCGCGCTGTGCTCGGAAGCGGCTTCGCCCGCGCAGCGCAGCACCGCCGTTGGCGCAATGTACTGCGGCATGCCGTTCGGCGCCGCACTCGCAGCCGCAATCGGCATTGTCAGTCCCGCTGACGAAGGCTGGCGGCACATCTTCTACGTGGGCGGGTTCGGGCCGCTGCTGATGGTGCCGCTGCTCGCGCTGTGGCTGTCCGAATCGGCGCAGTTCGTTGAAGCGAAGTCGCAATCGGCGAAGCGCACGGAAGCCACACCGAGCTTTGCCGAGGCCTTGTGCGGCGACGGCCGTACGCGCGCCACGCTGGCGCTGTGGATCAGCTATCTGGGCACGCTCATCGTGCTGTACTTCCTGATGAACTGGCTGCCGTCGATGGTGCTGTCCAACGGCCTGACACGCACGCAGGCGGGCATCGCGATGATGATGTTCAACATCGGTGGCGGTATCGGTGCGGTGGGCATTGCCAACGTGATGGACCGCTTCAGCCGCCGCCTGACGGTGGTCGGCATGTACGTGGGCATCGCCGCCGCACTGGCGGGGCTGGCCGGAGCGGGCGGAAGTACCTCGATGGCGGTCGGCGCGTTCTTTTGTGGCCTGTTCCTGGTGGGCGGTCAGTCGGTGCTGTACGCGCTGGCCGGCCAGGCCTATCCGACGCAGGTGCGCGGCACTGGCGTAGGCGCAGCGGTCGCGATCGGCCGGCTCGGCTCGATCCTCGGGCCGCTCGTCGCCGGGCAGTTGTTCGCGCTGGGCCAGAGCGCATCGATGCTGGTAGCCGCGAGCATTCCGCTGATCGTCATCGCTGCAGTCGCCGCGCTGGCGGTGGTGGGTTCATTCTCGCCGCGCCTTGCCTCCGGTGCGGCAGTTGCAGGCGGGCGCGGCGCCTGAGCGGCGCACTGTCAGCACATTCCATTCCCTACAGATTCAGTCGAGCAAGGAAGATCAACATGCAAGCGAACGTACAAGCTATCACCGAAGCCAGCACAAGCCGTTTCGTGACCGTGAAGGATGGCGATACCGAATTCCGCATCCACTGCAACGATACCGGCGCCGGTGCCGAAACCGTCGTCATGCTGCACGGCTCGGGGCCGGGTGCGACCGGCTGGGCCAACTTCAATCGCAATGTCGAGCCGCTGGTGGCAGCCGGTTATCGCGTGCTGCTCGTCGATTGCCCGGGCTGGGGCAAGAGCGATCCTGTCGTCAACGCCGGCTCGCGTTCGGAACTCAACGGTCGCGTGCTCAAGGGCGTGCTGGATGAACTCGACATCGAGCGTGTGCACATTCTTGGCAACTCGATGGGCGGACATAGCGCGGTGGCTTTTGCGCTTGCCAACCCGCAGCGTGTCGGCAAGCTCGTGCTGATGGGCGGCGGCACCGGCGGCCCGAGCCTGTACGCGCCGATGCCGACGGAAGGCATCAAGCTGCTCAACGGCCTGTACCGCGAGCCGTCGATCGAGAACCTGAAGCGCATGATGAATGTGTTTGTCTATGACGCCAGCTCGCTGACTGATGATCTGATGCAGGCACGGCTCGACAATATGCTGGCGCGGCGCGATCACCTCGAGAACTTCGTCAAGAGCCTCGCGGCGAATCCGAAGCAGTTCACCGACTACGGTTCGCGCCTGGGTGAGATCACTGCGCCGACGCTCGTGATCTGGGGGCGCGACGATCGCTTCGTGCCGATGGATGTCGGGCTGCGGCTGATCGCCGGGATTCCTGATGCGCAAATGCATATTTTTAATCGCTGTGGGCACTGGGCGCAGTGGGAGCATGCGGAGGCGTTTAATCGGATGGTGGTGGGTTTTTTGGGGAATTGAAGGGGGCTACTGGGGTGATGTCGTCGTGCTTGGCATCCGCGGCTGTTTCGCCGGCGTAGCCGGCGAGTCACTTTTGTCCGAGCGACAAAAGTAACCAAAAACGCGTTTTGGTTGCCCCAAAGGGGCGAATTTTTATCGTAGTGTGCTGGGGGTGTTGTACGGGTATGGGCTTCAGAGTCAGTGACGCTGCCTGCCGCGTGGGGCACCACCGTGGTCGGGCATACGGCGCTGATTGAACGAGCCCTGCATGCGTTCGTGGCCCCTGCTACCACCCATATCGTATGAACGCCTTCGGCTGCGCTGCGCGCAGGGCCCTAGTCTGAGCACACAGGCCCAAGGCAAACTACGCCTCGGTGAAGATGCCCGCGCTTGCATGCACGTAGAGAAAGGAAACGGACCTCGGGCGCCAGCGACGTTGATGCGCTTGCCCCCAGACGACGACGCGCGCGCAGCGCAGCCGAAGGCGTCCCACCACTGACCTGGTTGAAACGCTGTACCCGAGTCCGTCTTGGGGATCGTCCAAAAGCCGTGCCGCGCGAGGCACAGGTTCTAACTCACATGGCGTAGCAGGGTCGAACGGCTGACCACCGTAGCAGGCGTCCAAAGCCGTTTGAACCACTGTCGCCGTGGAATTGATGGCCAGCGGCAACGACGCGCTTTTTGGTTACTTTTTGTCGCTCGGACAAAAAGTGACTCGCCGGCTACGCCGGCGAAACAGCCGCGCCAGCGAAGAGCGACACCCCCCCATCCCAACCACAAAACCCCCGTCGGCTACGCCGGCGAAACAGCGGCGCATGCCAACAGCGATGCCCCCATCAACTGAAACCCAAAAAAAACGCCCCGCACAAAGCGGGGCACCAACTACCACGAAGACTGATAAAAGAAGCAAGCAGTCAAGGCACCTGCCAATGCCGCAACCGCACACGAAATATAGTCGCCGATTGTGACGTTGACATGGCAGTGTAGTGAAAACCCTGAGACGGGTTATGCAGCAAGTTTCCTATAAGCCATAGCGCTTGATCTTGTCATACAGGGTCGCCTTCCCGACCTGCAGCAAGTCCGCCGCCTGGCTGACGGCACCGCCGGTGCGGGCCAGCGCATCGGCGATGACGGCGCGCTCGAAATGCTCCATCCGTTCGCGCAGCGGCGCAGTCTCGTCCGGCGCCGCTGTGGCCGCGCCGGCCTGTCCGCCTTCGGGCACACCCAGCACGAGCCGGTCCGCCGCATTGCGCAGCTCGCGCACATTGCCAGGCCAAGGCCGCTGCGCCAGCGCCTGGCGTTGCGACTCCGACAGGATGGGTGCGGGCCGCTGATAGCGCACAGCCGCCACGAGCATGAAATGCTCGAACAAGGGCACGATATCTTCACGCCGCTCGCGCAGCGGCGGCAGCGCAATGGTGACGACGTTCAGGCGGTAGTAGAGATCCTGCCGGAACACACCCTGCGCCACCAACGCGTCCATGTCGCCCTTGGCGGCCGCCACGATGCGCACGTCGATCTTTACCGACGCATTGGAGCCAAGCCGCTCCAGCGTGCCTTCCTGCAGCACGCGCAGCAGCTTGACCTGCAAAGCCAGCGGCATGCTTTCGATCTCGTCGAGGAACAACGTGCCGCCCGACGCGTGTTCGAGCTTGCCGATACGACGCTTGCCGGCGCCGGTGAAGGCGCCCGCTTCATGACCGAACATCTCGCTTTCGAAAATCGACTCGGGCACAGCGCCGCAATTGAGCGCGATGAAGGGCCCGTCGGCGCGGTTTGACAGCGCATGCAGGCTGCGCGCGACCAGTTCCTTGCCGGTGCCGGTCTCGCCGTTGATCATGACCGGCACGTCGGTGGCTGCGACGTTGGCCACGAGCCCACGTACCTGATCGATCGCATGCGAGCGGCCGATGATGCGCGTGCCGGCCGCCGAGCCCGCCAGCTCGCGGCGCAGTGCCTGGTTTTCCAGTTCGAGCCCACGCCGTTCGATGGCGCGGCGCACGGTCTCGGTCAGGCGGTCGGCACCGAAGGGCTTTTCAATGAAGTCATAGGCGCCTTCACGCATGGCCTGCACGGCCATGGTGATGTCGCCGTGGCCTGTGACCAATATCACGGGCACACCGGGCGCGGCGTTGCGGCAGTGATGCAGCAGGTCCAGGCCGCTCGCGCCGGGCAGGCGCACGTCGGTCACGAGCACGCCGGGGAAGTCGGCGCTCAGGTGGGGCAGGGCAGCTTCGGCCGTGGGCAGCGCAAGCACGGAGAAGCCGGCCAGCTCCAGGCTTTGCGCGGTGGCCTGGCGCACCAGCGGTTCGTCTTCGACGAAGAGGACGCGCAAACCGTCTTGCATGGGGGGCCTCAATGTGTCTGGGCGACGCCTGCCCCGGCTTCTGCCGGTGCGCGCGTCAGCACGATGGTGAATGCCGCGCCGCCGCCATCGGCATTGGCGGCGCTGAGCTGTCCGCCGAACTCGCGCACGATCGACGACGAGATCGCCAGGCCGAGGCCCAGCCCCTGACCGGTTTCCTTGGTCGTGAAGAACGGTTCGAACAGGCGCGGCAAGTCTTCAGGCGGGATGCCGGTGCCATTGTCGCGCACCTGGATCGTCACTGCGCTTGCATCGGCGCTGACGGAAACGTCGATGCGCCCTTGCGCAGGCGCCGCGCTGGCGATGGCATCCAGCGCATTGCCGACCAGGTTGAGCAGCACCTGCTCGAGCTTGAGTTCGTCGGCGCGCACGGCGATGCAGGGCAGGGTGTCGAGCCCTTCCACATGCAGCGTCACGCCAGCCAACCGCGGCGCCAGCAGCGCCAGCACATGTTCGATCGCGGCGCTGACCAGCACCGAACGGCGCGGCGGGCGGGCCTTGCCGGCAAACAGCTTGAGCTGGCCCGTGATCTTGCCCATGCGCTCGGTCAGGTCGGCAATGGCGGACAGATTGCCCTCTGCCGCGGCCAGTTGCCCACGCTCCAGCAGTACGCGCGTGTTGTCGGAGAATGTGCGCAGCGCCGCCAGCGGCTGGTTCAGCTCATGCGTGATGCCGGCGGCCATTTGCCCGAGCGCGGCGAGCTTGCTGGCCTGCACGAGTTCATCCTGCGCCGCGCGCAACTCGCTTTCGGCGCGCGTGCGTTCGGCGACTTCTTCTTCCAGCTTTTCGTTGATGGCCATCAGGTCGGCCGTGCGTGCTTCGACACGCCGCTCCAACTCGTCATAGGCGGCCTCAAGCAGGCGGCGGCTGTAGAGCATGTCGCGCGCGCGCTGTCGGCGTTGGCGCCAGTTGACCAGCAGCAGGCAGATGCACGCGTAGGCCAGCGCCGCAGCCACGGTGGCATTGCGCGCATTGGCGAGCACCGGGTCGAGCGGCGCCATCACCTGCATGGTCCAGTCCGCCGGGCCCACCTTGCGGCCGAGTTCGAGGTAGCGGTCGGCACGCTCGCTGCCGTCCGGATTGGAGCTGTCGGCGCGCACACGCACCAGGCGAGCGCCCGGATCGAGCGCCCTGGCGGCCAGCCATTCGGTGACCGGCGAGGTCAGTGGTTCAAGCGGAAGCGGCGTGACATCGCGGTCGTGATACTGGCGGGTCTTGCCCAGTTCGTCATGCAGTTCGGCCGGCAGCGGGCCCAGCGTGCGGTACTGCCAGGCCGGCACCGACGAGAGGAAGATGACGCCGTGGTCGTCGCTGACCATGAGCGGCTCGGCGCTGCCGCCGCCGGCGCGCTGGAACCATTCCAGGTTGAGCTTGACCACGGTGACGCCGATCACCTTGCCGCCCGACTCCACGGGCTGCGCGATGTAGTAGCCCGGCTCGTCGCTGGTGATGCCGATGGCATAGAAGCGCCCCATCTCGCCGCGCGATGCGATCTGGAAGTAGGGGCGGAAGCGGTAGTCGGTGCCGACGAAGCTGCCGGGCTCGCCGGCATTGCTCGCGGCCAGCGCGATGCCGTTGGTGGCGATCACGTAGGTGGCCGAGGCATGCGAGCGCCGGTTCACCTCGGCCAGATAGTGGTTGGCCGCGGCCACGCGGGCCGGGTCGTCAGGCGCCTGCAGCAGGCCGCGCACGAAGGGGTGCAGCGATACCAGCGCGGGCAGGAATTCGTAGCGGTCGAGCGTGCTTTCGAGCGTGGCGGCGTAGCGGTCGGCGCGCGTGGCGGTGGTTTCCTGCAGCGTTGCCAGGCCACGCTGCACCGATACCAGCCAGGTCAGCGCGCACAGCAGCACCAGGCCTGCCACCAGCACCACGGCAAAGCCCCACCAGCGGCGGTTCTCGCTGCCGGGCTCGTGCGCCGCCTGGGCGGCGGCGGGGTCATGTACGGCGAGGAAGTCGTCGGAATGGGGCATCGGCGCGCGCGAAGGCTGTCGCGCCGATGATACTCGCTGCGGAGTGGCCGGCCCATCAGGCCGGCCACTTGCCTGCGGCGCGTCAGACGTTCTGGCCGGCGTCGGCGAGTTCAGCCTCATCGTCTTCGCCACCCTTCTGCAGGGTGCGTTTGAGCTGGGCGCGGTCAAGCTCGTGCTCCCATGCCGAGACCACCACGGTCGCCACGCCGTTGCCGATGATGTTGGTCAGCGCACGGCATTCGCTCATGAAGCGGTCGATGCCCAGGATCAGCACCATGCCGGCCACGGGAATGGTCGGCACCACCGCCAGCGTGGCGGCGAGCGTGATGAAGCCTGCGCCGGTCACGCCGCTGGCGCCCTTCGAGGTCAGCATGGCCACCGCCAGGATGGTCAGCTGCTGCATCCACGTCAGTTCGATGCCGGTCGCCTGGGCGATGAAGATCACCGCCATGGTCATGTAGATGTTGGTGCCGTCCAGGTTGAACGAGTAGCCGGTCGGCACGACCAGGCCGACCACCGACTTGGAGCAACCGAGCTTTTCCAGCTTCTCCATCAGGTGCGGCAGCGCGGCTTCGGACGAGCTCGTGCCCAGCACGATCAGCAGTTCTTCCTTGATGTACGAGATGAAGCGCAGGATGTTGAAGCCGGTCATGCGCGCGATCGTGCCAAGCACGAACACCACGAAGATGATGGCCGTGAAGTAGAACGTGCCGATCAGCTTGAGCAGCGGCACGAGCGAGCCCAGGCCGTACTTGCCGATGGTGAACGCCATGGCGCCGAACGCGCCGATCGGCGCGACCTTGGTGATGACGTGCACGATGTGGAAGAACACCTTCGACACCTGCTCGATCAGCTGCACGACGATGCGCGCGCGTTCGCCGATGGCCGCCAGCGCGGCGCCGAAGAACAGCGAGACCAGCAGGATCTGCAGGATGTCGCCGTTGGCGAAGGCGCTGAAGATCGTGTCCGGGATGATGTGCATCAGGAACTCGACCGTGCTCTGGCCATGCGCCTTGGACACGTACTGCTCGATGGACTTGGTGTCCAGCGTGGACGGGTCGATGTTGAAGCCCACGCCCGGCTGGAGCAGGTGCCCGGCGCCCAGGCCAATCAGCAGTGCGAAGGTGGAGACGATCTCGAAATACAGCAGCGCCTTGCCGCCGACGCGGCCGACCTTCTTCATGTCGCTCATGCCGGCAATGCCAGTCACGACCGTACAGAAGATGATGGGGCCGATGATCATCTTGATCAGCTTGATGAAGCCATCGCCGAGCGGCTTCATGGCAACGCCCGTGTCGGGCCAGAAATGGCCCAGCAGGATGCCGACAAAGATGGCGAACAGCACCTGCACGTACAGGATCTTGTAGAAGGGTTTCCTCATGATGTCGTCCTCGGTTTTTTGGGCCGTAACCCGCCAGGCCGGCGGGCGCGCACCGTCGCGGATGCGGCGCGTCTCGGGATCTGGAATCGCAATGGATGTGCCAGCGCGCGCCAGATTCGTAACTCTTTGATTTGAAAGAGGACATGCAGCCAGGCGCAGGGCTCGGCACTCCGGATTTCCGGAAATCCGGAATCGCCGGCTCCGGGGATCCGGAAGGTCGGCGCACGTTGGGGTGCCCGATATGGCACATGAGGCGGCAGGATTGGGCGACAGCGCGCGCGGACCCTGCTTGCGAAAGCCGGATTGGCCTGGTCCGGCCCTCCGCACACCGTATAATTCCGAGCTTCCACCCATGCCGCCGGACGCGTCGAACCCTGTGCCGGTGCGGCAAGCCATCTTCCCCAGCACGCATGAGCAGCTACTACAAGCACCACGTCTTTTTCTGCCTCAACCAGCGCGAGGCCGGCGAGAACTGCTGCGCCCAGCACAATGCCAAGGCCATGCAGGAGTACGCCAAGAAGCGTTGCAAGGAACTGGGCATCGCCGGCGGAGAGGGCCGCGTGCGCATCAACAAGGCCGGCTGCCTGAACCGGTGTGAACTCGGACCGGTACTGGTGGTCTACCCCGAGGCCGTCTGGTACACCTTCGTCGACGAGAAAGATATCGACGAAATCATCGACAGCCATCTGCTGAACGGCAAGCCGGTGGAGCGGTTGATGGTGGACCGCTGAGCCGCTGAATGCGGTGCCTGCCCGCGCGGCAAGGCCCGCATCACCGGATGTCCCGAGGTTTTCCAGTGTTTACCGTAGCGATGCCGCTTCAGCCCGAGCGCAGCGGCAGCGTTTTTCATTGCCCATTGCCCCAGTTGCATCGTCCATCGTCATCATGAACGCGCATACCCAGGTACTGACCATTGCCGGCCCAGCCGGCGCGATCGACCTCTCGGTCGACCTGCCGCAAGCCGCGCCGCGCGGGCTGGCGCTGGTCGCGCACCCGCACCCGCTGTTCGGCGGCACCAAGGACAACAAGGTCGCGCAGACGCTCGCGCGCTGCTTCGTGCAGCTCGGCTATGCCACGGTGCGCCCGAATTTCCGCGGCGTGGGCAACAGTGCCGGCGAGCATGACAACGGCGTGGGCGAGCAGGACGACCTGCTCGCCGTGGTCGCATGGATGCGTGAGCAGACCGCATGGTCACCTGACGCAGCGACGCTGCCGCTTGCGCTGGGCGGATTTTCATTCGGCAGCTTCGTGACCACGCACGTCGCGAAACGCCTGGCCGACGCCGGCACGCCCGCGCAGCGCCTGGCGCTGGTCGGCACCGCCGCAAGCCGCTGGCAGGTGGCCGACGTACCCGCCGATACCATCGTGATCCACGGCGAGCAGGACGACACCGTGCCGCTGCAAAGCGTGTTCGACTGGGCTCGCCCGCAGGAACTACCCGTGATTGTCATACCGGGCGCCGATCATTTCTTTCATCGCAAGCTGCACCTGATCAAGCAGCTCGTCGTCAACGCGTGGGACCGGTAAGGACGGCCTTGCCCGTAGCCGCCACCGTCTTTCGCGAAACTTATCTTGTCGGAAACTGAAAACATGCTGAACAGAGCCACGCCGCGCCTAGCGTCCGTCTTTGCCCCCGCCGCCATCGTCGCGGCAGCCACGCTCGCCGCCGCGCCTGCCGCCGTGCTGGCCCAGGGCGTGCCGATGCCGCAGGTGGCCGCCAAGTCCTGGATGCTGTTCGACGTGACCAGCGGCCAGGCCCTGGCTTCGCAGAACGCGGACCAGCGCATCGAGCCCGCGTCGCTGACCAAGCTGATGACCGCCTACCTGGCGTTCGAGGCACTGAAGGAAAAGCGTCTGACGCTGGACCAGACCGTGGTGCCCACCACGCTGGTGCTGAAGGTCAAAAGCGATGAATCGCGCATGTTCATCGAGCCCAACAAGCCGGTCAGCGTGCAGGACCTGCTGATGGGCCTGATCGTGCAGTCGGGCAACGACGCCGCACTGGCGCTGGCCGAAGCCGTGGGCGGCTCGGAAGAGGGTTTCGTCGCGATGATGAACCGCGAAGCCCAGCGCATGGGCATGAAGAACACCCACTTCACCAACACCGACGGCATTCCCGACCCGAACCACTACACCACCGCGGTGGATCTGGCGACGCTGACCACGCGCCTGATCCAGGACTTCCCCGAGTACTACGGCATGTACTCGCAGAAGGAGTTCACCTATAACAAAATCAAGCAGCCGAACCGCAACCGCCTGCTGTATATCGACCCGACCGTCGACGGCGTCAAGACCGGCCACACCAAGTCGGCCGGCTACTGCCTGATCTCGTCGGCCAAGCGGCCGCTGGCCAATGTGCCGAACGGTTCGCGCCGGCTGATTTCGGTCGTGATCGGCACCACCACCGAACAGGTGCGCACCCAGGAAAGCCTGAAGATCCTCAACTACGGCTTCCAGTTCTTCGACACGCTGCGCCTGTATGACAAGGGCCAGGTGCTGGCCACGCCGGACATCTACAAGGGCAAGGCCGGCACGGTCAAGATCGGCGTGCAGAACGAGACCTTCGTCACGGTGCCCAAGGGCACGGGCGGCCGCCTGAAGCCGGTGCTGGAGCGCCAGGAACTGCTGATCGCCCCGATCGCCGCCGGCCAGCAGGTGGGCTCGGTGAAGCTGATGGATGGCAACACGAAGGTGGCGGAATTCCCGGTGGTGGCACTGGAGGAAGTGCCCGAGGCCGGCTTCTTCGGCCGCCTGTGGGACACCATCCGCCTGTGGTTCAAACGCAAGTAATGGGATGGAGCGGCCCGGCGCGCATGTCGCGCACCAGGCCGCCGGAGAAACTGATATGACAGCCGATAACACTGGCGGCAAGCCGGGCGATATCCCGCCCGAACAGTCGCTGATCGAATACCCCAGCCATTTCCCCATCAAGGTAATGGGCGCGATGCAGGACGGCTTTGCCGAAGCCATCGTGGCGCTGGTGCAGGAGTTCGACGCTGGCTTCGACGCAGGCAAGATGGAAATGCGTCCGTCCAGCAAGGGCAACTACCTTGGCCTGACCGTGACCGTGTGGGTCACGAGCCGCGAACAGCTCGACGATATCTATCGCGCGCTGACGGCGCATCCGATGGTGAAGGTGGTGCTGTAAGGCATTGCTTTGTTGCGTCACTTCCCACATTGTTTTCTCCCCTCTCCCGCGCGCGGGAGAGGGGCCGGGGGAGAGGGCAGGCGTATGCAATATCGACGCCCGTCACTTCGTTGACGCTCTTGCCCTCTCCCCCAACCCCTCTCCCGCAGGCGGGAGAGGGGAGCTGTCCGTAGCATGAGACACGCGCTCTGCGACGGCGAGCTTTTCCCCATACCAACATGAACATCATCACCCTCAAGCCCGGCAAGGAAAAATCCCTGCTGCGCCGTCACCCTTGGATCTACGCGACCGGCATTGCGACCACGGAAGGCCGCTGCGAGCCGGGCGCGACCGTCATCGTGCGCGCCGCCGATGGCCGCTTCCTGGCCAAGGCCGCCTACAGCCCCGAATCGCAGATCCGCGCGCGCGTGTGGACGTTCGACGAGAACGAGCCCGTCGATCACGCCATGTTCAAGCGCCGCATCTCGGCGGCGGTGGCGCATCGCCGCCAGTGGGTGAAGGACAGCGACGCGGTACGCCTGATCTTCGGTGAATCCGACCGACTGCCGGGCCTGATCGTCGACTACTACGGCAATGGCGAAAGCGGCCAGCTCGTGTGCCAGTTCAACGCCGCGGGCGTGGAGCACTGGAAGACCGCCATCGTGCAGGCATTGGTCAAGGAGACTGGTTGCCCGAACGTATATGAGCGCTCCGACGCCGCCGTGCGCCAGCGCGAGGGACTGGAACTGGTGACCGGCGTGCTCGCGGGCGCCGAGCCCGATCCGGCGCTGTCGGTGACCGAGCATGGCGTGCGTTACTACGTCGACGTGCGAAACGGCCACAAGACCGGCTTCTATGTCGACCAGCGCGACAACCGCAAGCTCGTGGGCGACCTCGCGGCGGGCCGCGAGGTGCTCAACTGCTTCTGCTATACAGGCGGTTTTTCGCTGGCGGCGCTGCGCGGTGGCGCTACCTCCGTGACGTCGATCGACTCCTCGGGCGAGGCGCTGAAGATTGCTGCCGGCAATGTCGCACTCAACGGCTTCGACGAAAACCGCGCGACGTGGCTCGATGCCGACGTGTTCAAGACCCTGCGCGAATTCCGCGCCGAGGGCCGCCAGTTCGACCTGATCGTGCTCGACCCGCCGAAGTTCGCGCCGTCGTCGCAGCATATCGACCGCGCCGCGCGTGCTTACAAGGAAATCAATCTCGTCGGCATGCAACTGCTGCGTCCGGGCGGACTGCTGTTCACGTACTCGTGCTCGGGCGCGATCAGCATGGAGCTGTTCCAGAAGATCGTGGCCGGTGCGGTGACGGACGCGCGTGCCGATGCGCGCATCATGCGACGTCTGTCGGCGGGCACGGATCACCCGATGCTCGCGGCATTCCCGGAAGGGGAGTACCTGAAGGGGTTGTTGCTGGAGAAGGTGGCTTAAAGGGAGTCGACAGCGGCCTTTAATAGACCACTGTCTTTCTCCCCTCTCCCGCTTGCGGGAGAGGGGCGGGGGAGAGGGCAGGAGCTTCGACGAAGTAACGGCCTTCGCTATTGCGTACGCCGGCCCTCTCCCCCAACCCCTCTCCCACTTCGCGGGAGAGGGGAGCAAAGAGCGTGAGCATTCCACTCACCGCCACATATTCCGCATCCTGCTAGCCAAATCCACCGGCGCCAGCGTCGCCTTCGACGGCGCTTCCCCCGGCATCGGCGGCGGCGGCCAGGACCGGCTGTAGAAATTCGGCATTACGCGATTCGGCAGGAAGCGCGTGCGCGACGCATACACATGGCGGTCGCCGAACCCCGGTTGCTGGTGCACGTAGAAGCGCTGCGGCACCACGACATCGAGATGGTCCTTGGCGCGCGTCATCGCCACATACAGCAGCCGTCTTTCCTCTTCGATCTCTTCCGTGGTGCCGGTGGCCAGGTCCGACGGCATGCAGCCGTCCACGGCGTTGAGCACGTACACCGCTTTCCATTCCTGGCCCTTGGCCGAGTGAATGGTCGACAGGATCAGGAAATCCTCGTCGCGCAGCGGTACGCCCGATTCATCGCTGGATGCGCTCGGCGGGTCCAGAGTCAGCTCGGTCAGAAATCGCTCGCGTGAGGCATAGGTCGCGGCAATGCGTTCGAGCTGCTGCAGGTCGGCCATGCGCGCGGCGGCATCGTCGTGGATGCGCTCCAGATGCGGCTGATACCAGGCGACGACCTGCTCGAACTCCGACGGCCACGGCGATGCGGGTCCCAGCAGCGCGCGGGCGAGCGCCAGGAAATCTGTCCAGGCCGGCGCGGCAGCAGGTGGCGGCTCGAACGATTCCAGCGCGAATAGAGGCTCGGTGGCGACGGCGAGTCCGTCCAGCACGCGCGCCGCGGTCTTGGGCCCGATGCCCGGCAGCAACTGCAGCGTGCGGAACCCGGCGATGCGGTCCAGCGGGTTCTGCAGCCAGCGCACCACCGCCATCGCATCCTTCACGTGCGTGGATTCGAGGAACTTGAGCCCGCCGAACTTCACGAACGGGATATTGCGCCGGGCCAGCTCGATCTCGACCTGCGCGCTATGGTCGGCGGCGCGGAACAGCACGGCCTGCGCCATCAGCGACAGGCCCGCCTCGCGCCGCTCGAGCACGCGCTCGACCACGAAGCGGGCCTGGTCGGCTTCATCGTTGACGACGACCACGCCAGGCTTCTCGGCCGAGGTCCGCTCGGACCACAGATCCTTGGTGTAGCGCTCGGCAGCCAGCCCGATTACCGCATTGGCGGCATGCAGGATCGGCTGCGTCGACCGGTAGTTCTGCGACAGCGTGACCTGATGCGCGGCCGGCGCGAATTGCGCCGGGAAATCGAGAATGTTGCGTACGGTCGCGCCGCGGAACGCGTAGATCGACTGCGCGTCGTCGCCGACCACGGTCAGGCCGCGCCCGTCGGGCCGCAGCGCCAGCAGGATCGACGCCTGCAGCGCATTGGTGTCCTGGTATTCGTCGACGAGGATATGGTCGAAGCGCGCGCCCATGTCCTGCGCGATCGCGGGTTCGGTCAGCGCCTGTGCCCAGTACAGCAGCAGGTCGTCGTAGTCGAGCACCTGCTGTTTCTGCTTGGCTTCCACATAGCCCGCGAACAGCGTGCGCAGCGCATCGACCCACATGGTGTAGCGCGGGAACCAGCGCTTGAGCACGTCTTCGAGCGGCGCCTGCGTGTTGACCACGCGCGAATAGATTGACAGGCAGGTTTCCTTTTTCGGGAAGCGGCTGGCCTGCTCCGACAGCCCCAGGTCGTGCCGTACCACGTGCATCAGGTCGGCGGCGTCGCCACGGTCGCAGATCGTGAATGCGGGCGACAAGCCCAGCGTCTCCGCATACTCGCGCAGCAGGCGAGCGCCGATCGCGTGGAACGTGCCGGACCATTGCAGCGCGGCGCGGCCTGCGCCGGTATTGGTACCAAGCGCCTGGTCGACGATGCGCTCCACGCGCCGCCCCATCTCCGCCGCGGCGCGGCGCGAGAACGTGAGCAGCAGGATGCGGCGCGGATCGGCACCATTGAGCACGAGGTGTGCGACGCGGTGCGCGAGTGTGTTGGTCTTGCCCGAGCCTGCGCCGGCGATGATCAGCAGCGGGCTGTCGCTGTGGTGCTCGACCGCCGCGCGTTGCTCCGGATTGAGCCGGGCGAGGTATGCCGGAACATCAGCGTCCGGGGAGACGTCTGCGGAGGGAGCGGACGGGCGTTCCGCAAGAGGGGCAAGATCCAGTGACACGGGCGGTTCGGGAGCGCCAGGGCGCGGGGCGGATGAGACTGGCGCAAACTGTATATCCATACAGGCCGGTGATGCAAGCCGCTTGAGCGAACGCGGCAGCCGCCCAACAAAAAAGGTGCTCGATGAGCACCTTTTTCGTAACTTTCGCTGCCGTTGCCGGGAAATCGGTCAGGCGGCCTTCTCCAGCGCGCCGTCGAGCAGCTTGTGCAGGGCGTCCCACTCGGGCTCGCCGACATAGCGCTTCAGGATGCGGCCGTCCTTGTCGACGACGAAGGTGGTGGGCGTCAGCTGCACATTGCCGAAGGCCTTGGCCGCCGCGCCGTCCGAGTCCATCGCGACCTTGAACGGCAGGCCGCGCGTCTTGGCGTAGTTCATCACGTACATCGGCGGATCGTAGTTCATGGCCACGGCCACGAACTCCAGGCCCTTGCCCTTGTACTGCTCGTAGGTGCGAACCATGTCGGGCATTTCCTTGACGCACGTGGCGCAGCTCGTTGCCCAGAAATTGATCAGGTAGACCTTGCCCTTGAGGTCGCCGGTGCTGACTTTCTCGCCCGACAGCAGCGTGAACGTGGCCGCAGGCACCTGGCTCGACGGCGACAGCGCGCGATAGCCGAACCAGCCCAGCGCGGCGAGGACGACGAGCGCCACGGCAATGGGCCAAAGCTTGCGGGGTTTCGAAGTGGCGGATGCGGGGTTTGTCATGGCAATGCGGTCCGGCGGGGGCGGAGCCCGTTTAACTGGCAACAGGCCATTCTAAACCCGTGTGCGCGGTGTTGCTGTCATCCGGCGCCTGCGTCAATCGGCCGCAGTCCGGGACCGGTCAGTGCGAGGCGGCGACGGCAGCGCGTGCCTGGCCCAGCGCCTGTTCCAGATAGGCGCCGTAGAAGTCGGGCTGGAGGCCGCGCAGCGGGGAAGCTGCCTGCTTGCCATCGCGATCGAGGAACAGCACCGTCGGCGCGACCCGCACCTGGTGAGCCCGGGCCCAGGCGCGCGCGGTGGTCATGGTGCCGTCGGTGTCGCGCAGCGGCGTGTCGGCCGTCATGTCGATCTCGCGCACGGCGATCTCGCCAGCCGCCGCCTGCGGGCCGAGGTAGCTCTTGCGTACGGTGTCGCAATAGCCGCAGTCGGGCAGCGAAACCAGTACCACGAGCGGTTCGCCGCGCCGCGCCGCTTCTGCGGTGTGGGTGGCCAGGTCAGTCGCGCGCGGCAGATGTGCGGTGCCAGCGCCAGCCGGGCTGGCGAGCGTGGCCGTCGTCAACAGCAAGACTGCCGCAAGACGAAAGGAGGGGCGACGGATCGGGGGGATCGCAGTGATCGGATTGAGGGGGCGCATCATGTGAAGTGCGGCATGCAGGGGCGGGCCGCTTCCCCGATAATACCGGTTTCGCCCGACGGCAAGGCGTGCCCGCCAGCCGTGCGCCGGTCCCGATAACACGCGCCGCACCGTACGGCCACGTCCTCCGATGCCCCTTCCTCAGGTTTGTCAGTGGTTCCCCCGGCTGCGCCTGGTGCTGCCGGCCATGCTCGCCGTGGCCTGGCTCGGCGCATGTTCGCCGCGCTATGACTGGCGCACCATCCAGTCGGGCGAGGGCGGCTATGCGGCGCTCTATCCGGCAAAGCCCACGAGCGCCGCGCGCGACGTGGCCATCGCCGGACACAAGCTGCCGATGACCATGCAGGCGGCCCGCGTCGACGACACGCTGTTCGCCGTCGGCGTGGTCACGCTGCCGTCTGACGACGCCGGGTTGCGGCGCGAAGCGCTGGCCGCCATGCAGTCCGGTCTGCTGGCCAACCTTGGCGTGCATGCCGGCGACCCCGCGCGTACACGCCCGGTGACGATCCAGTCCGCCGACCAGCCGGCGCGGCCGCTCGATGGTGTAGAGGTCCAGGTCAGCGGCGTGTCGCCGCAGGACCAGTCGCCACGCCGCCTGACGGCGCGGCTCGTGGCCGTGGGCACACACGCTTATCAGGCCGTGGTGCTGGAATCGGGCGAAGGCGCGCGCGACCAGCGCAACGCCGAGCAGGTGGAGCAGTTCCTGGGCGGATTCCATCCGTACTGATCCGCCCCGTAAGGTTTATCTGAAGGAGAGAAGTGATGCGTTGGGAAGTCTGGCTGGCTTATTTCGCCGCGTGCTGGGTCATTGCGGTGTCGCCCGGTTCGGGCGCGGTGCTGTCGATGAGCCACGGCCTGTCGTACGGCGTGCGTCGGACGTCGACCACGATCTTCGGCCTGCAGGCCGGGCTGGTGATCATCCTGCTGGTGGCCGGCGGCGGGCTCGGCGCGCTGCTGCTGGCGTCGGAGCACGCGTTTGCCGTGGTCAAGACCGTCGGCGCGATGTACCTGATCTATCTGGGCCTGCAGCAATGGCGCGCGAAGGTCGAGGAAGGTGGCGCCGACAGCGGCAACACCACCGTCCGCGTGACGCCCATGAGCCCGCGCCGGCGTTTCGCCACCGGCCTGCTAACCAATGTGACCAACCCGAAGGGCATCATTTTCATGGTCGCGGTGCTGCCGCAGTTCATCGACCCGTCCCACCCGCTGGCGCCGCAGCTCGCCATCTTGGCCGCGACCATGTGCGGCGTGGACCTGATCGTCATGCACGGCTACGCGCTGCTGGCGTCGCGCATGCAGGGCCTGTTCCGTAACGCGCGTGCCGTGCGCTGGCAGAACCGCTTCTTCGGCAGCGTGCTGATGGCGGTCGGGGCGGCGTTGTTCTTCGTGCGGCGGCAGCACGCCTGATAGCCGCAGCCCGGTTGCGTGCTGGCGGCTTGACGCCCGGTTTGCTTCAATGGGAGAGACCCCTCGCCGCGGAGATCTCCCGAATGCCGACAATTCCGTTCCCCCAAGCCGGCACGTTTGCGCACCCCACGCATACCGTGCCGCCTGTCGACGATCCCCCGCCGCCGGGCGTCCCGCCTGATCTGCCGTTGCCGCCCGAAGAGGACCCGGTTCCCCCGCCGGTCGATCCGCCTGTCGGCGTGCCGCCGCGCCGCTGAGCGCATCGGATCTCCCTCATCCCGGCGTGCGCAAGGCGCGCCGGTATTGGATCGCCTCGCCCACGTGCGCGGTGGTCAGGACTTCGGCACCTTCGAGATCCGCAATCGTGCGAGCCACCTTGAGCACCCGGAAATAGGATCGCGCCGACCACGCCAGGCGGGCCATGGCCCCGCGCAGCAAGGCCTGGGCGGTCGGTTCCAGCGGACAGTGCTTGTCGATCTCGCGCCCGGACAGGTCGCTGTTGGGTTTGCCCTGCCGCGCAAGCTGGCGCTCGCGTGCGGCCAGCACCCGTGCGCGCACGACTTCGCTGGACTCGCCCGCGGGCCCGTCCAGCATCTCGCCCTGGTCCTGGGCCGGCACTTCGATCTGCAGGTCGATCCGGTCCAGCAGCGGCCCCGAAATCTTGGACTGGTAGCGCCGGATCTGGTCCGGCGTGCAGCGGCATGCGCGCTCAGGGTGTCCGAGATAGCCGCAGGGGCAGGGGTTCATCGCCGCCACGAACTGGAAGCAGGCCGGGAAGTCAGCGTGGCCGGCGGCGCGCGCAATGGTGATGCGACCGGATTCCAGCGGCTCGCGTAATACTTCCAGCACTTTGCGGTCGAACTCCGGCAACTCATCCAAAAACAGCACGCCGTGGTGGGCCAGCGAAATTTCGCCGGGGCGAGGATTCCCGCCGCCGCCAACCATGGCCGGCCCCGAGGCGGTGTGGTGAGGCGCCCGGCACGGACGCACGCCCCATCGCGACGGCTTGAAGCCGCCCGGCGTCAGGCTGAGCACGGCGGCTGACTCGAGCGCTTCATCGAGCGACATGGGCGGCAGCAGCCCCGGCAGCCGCTGGGCCAGCATCGACTTGCCGGTGCCGGGAGGTCCAACGAGCAGGGCCGAATGCTGGCCTGCGGCAGCCACTTCCATGGCGCGCCGCGCCTGCGCCTGGCCACGTACGTCGCGCAGGTCCGGCCCCGGTTCCGGTACCAGCGAGAGCGCGGCCGGTACCGCGCGGGCCAGCCGACGGTCGTGCGGCGGCGTGAAATGGGCGCAGACCTCGCGCAGCGTGGTGCCGCTGTGGACGGCCAGGTCTTCGATCAATGCCGCCTCGGCCCCGTTGCCTGCGGCCACCAGGAACGCGCGAGGGTTGGCGCCGCTGGCCTGCCGCGCGGCGTTCTCGCGCGCCAGGCGCATGGCCATCGCCAGCGCGCCGCGCACCGGGCGCAGGTCGCCGGACAGCGACAGCTCGGCGGCGAATTCGTACTGGTCCAGCTCGGCGGTGGGAATCTGGCCGCTTGCCGCCAGGATGCCCAGCGCGATGGCAAGGTCGAACCGTGGAGTTACGGGTTAGATTGCGGACGTGGACATGGCGAAGACGTACGGCAAAGCCGCCTCTCCGGATTCTTGCCTTGTCCATGCCGAAGGCAAAACGGAGTGGACGCACCAAGGCAATGGCTATGAAAACTTCGGCACCAAGGTGAAGGCACCGCCGGGAGGATTCCCCGAATTTGTCAGAGTGGCTGCCTACGGATCCTTTACCGACGAAATGCGGGAAAGTCATATACGAAAGCTCACAGCGATAGCCGCTATACTTGCAAACTGCTAGCAGTTTGCTCACAGGAGGTGCGCAGTGGCCGTTACGAAAACTGAAGTGGTTAGCGCTCGCGTGCCACCGGACGTCAAGGCGGCGCTGTCTGCCGCCGCTCATATGGAGAGGCGCAGCGTTGCCTCCATGCTTGAAGTGATGGTCTTGAGCTACTGCCGAGAACACGGAATCGCGGCGGCGCCGGCAAGTTCCGTTAGCCAGCAGAGCGTTCAGGCCATTGATTAAGTTTGCTTTCCCAGCGTCTGCCAACGAAATAATAGTGCGGTCGTTGCGCGACGGCCAAATCGGTCTTTACAAATAGCGAACTTGTAGGTTCAGTGGGATTGTATTTTGCACGGATTCCCTGTGGCTGCGGCACTCTTCGCTAGTAGTAACATATCTCAGAAAAAAGATACCCTCATGACTTCTATGAACGCTGCAGCGTCCGACATCGTTGCAAAGCTCTGGAACCTGTGTCACATATTGCGCGACGATGGTGTCACCTATCACCAGTACGTTACCGAACTCACCTATTTACTTTTTCTGAAGATGATGCAGGAGACCGACCAGGAGGATCGGCTGGTCGTCTTTAAAGCCTCTAAGAAAAACACTGAAAAGGAGCAACAGAGCGGTATTCGGTGGTCGGATTTAATGAGCTGCACACCGCTGCGTCGGCTTGACCTTTATAAGGAGTTGCTTCGTGATTATGGCCGTAATGGTCATGGCACTGTTCAAGAAATTTATGCCAACGCCAGCACCTTCATCACTAAGCCCGTAACGCTGTCCAAGTTAGTAGAGGGAATCGACAAGCTGGATTGGTACAGTGTACATCGTGAGGATCTGGGCGATCTATATGAGGGGTTGTTAGCGCGTAACGCTAACGAAAAGAAGAGCGGAGCAGGCCAATACTTTACACCGCGTGAGTTGATTGACAGTATCGTGGCGGTAATGAAACCTTCGCTTGACGATGTAATTCAGGATCCGGCCGCTGGAACATCCGGATTTCTAATTGCAGCAAATCATTACCTTCGTCAACACAATGACTTCAGCAAACTCTCCGAAGCCCAATTGGAGAAGTACAGGCATAGTACGTTCTACGGCATAGAGCTTGTTCAAGATGCACATCGCCTGTCGCAGATGAACATGCTGCTACACGGAATCGAAGGGGGCATCCAATTTGGCGACACATTGGCCGAAGAGGGGGAGGCCCTTCCTCCTGCTACGCTGATTCTGTCCAATCCTCCTTTTGGCACCAAGAAGGGAGGAGGTCTGCCTACGCGTGGGGATTTCACTTTTCCCACGGCGAACAAGCAGTTTTGTTTCCTACAGCATATCTATCTCAATCTGAAGAGGGGGGGGCGCGCGGCTGTAGTCTTGCCCGATAACGTACTGTTTGAAAGCAATATCGGCGCAGAAATACGTAAAGACCTAATGGATAAATGCAATCTGCATACCATCCTACGTCTTCCCGCGGGACTATTCTATGCCCAAGGCGTGAGGACAAATGTGCTATTTTTCACTCGTGGTGCGAGTGACAAGGGCAACACGAAGGACGTTTGGGTATACGACATGCGTGCAAACATGCCGCAGTTCAATAAGCGCACGCCCCTAACGCGAGGGCATTTCGCAGAGTTCGAAGCCGCGTTTGGGAAGGACCCATTTGGCCTTCCAAAGAATACAGCCAAGCGTAAGGACACGGGCGAACAGGGAAGGTTTCGAAAGTTTTCGCGAGAATGGATTGCGCAGCGCGGAGAAAGCCTGGACATAGCGTGGCTACGGGATGAAAACCTAAGCACGGGAGACGGCGTGCCCGAGCCCGCAGCGCTAGCGCGAGAGGCAATGACCGAGCTCGAGAGCGCTTACGAAGAACTGCGCGGGATACTCGCAGTCCTGGGCGAAGACGAGGATCTATTGGAGGTCGGTGCGTGAACGAGCTTCCTGACGGGTGGATAGAGACTACTATCGGGGAAGTAGCCGAGTATGTTGCGCGAGGTAAATCACCAAAATACGCGGAAAAAAGTAGTCTTCCCGTTATCAACCAAAAAGCAATCCGCTGGAACGGCATCCAAAAGGAGCACCTTAAGTTCATACATGAAGATCAGATTGACCAGTGGGGTGCGGAGCGTTTTATCAAACAGGGAGATATTCTTTGGAATAGCACCGGTACTGGGACGATGGGGCGCGCTTGTTTAGTGCGTGCCGCCGATCTAGATCCGCCGAAGGTTGTAGATAGCCACGTCACTATCATTCGACCGACGCCCGGTATCATTGACTCACGGTTCTTGTTCGCATGGATCCGGGGGCCTCAAGTTCAAGATAGTCTTGAAGAACTCGCCTCGGGAAGTACAAACCAGATCGAACTAAATCGAAGTACTGTTGTTTCCATTAGGCTACCTTTAGCCCCTCTGCCTGAGCAAGAGAGAATCGCCAATAGACTTGACCCCCTCCTGGCGCGTGTGGAAGCGTGCCGCGATGGCCTCAACCGCGCTGGCGTAATATTGGAGAGTTTTCGTTCATCCGTGCTCGCGGCAGCGACGAGAGGGCATCTTACGCGGGATTGGCGCGAAGAGCATAATCTCCCGCGGGAATGGCCTATTGTCGAGTTAAAGAACGTTGCATCGGATTTCTCATATGGTTCGTCCTCTAAATCGTCAAAGGTCGGCGAGATTCCCGTTCTACGCATGGGAAATATCCAAGGCGGCGTGCTCGATTGGCAAGACTTGGTTTATACAAGCGATCCTGCGGAAATAAAGAAGTATAAGCTCTCGCCAGGCGAAGTTCTCTTCAATCGAACGAATAGTCCCGAGCTGGTTGGGAAGTCGGCTGTGTATTGGGGGGAGAGAGAGGCGATTTTTGCCGGTTATTTGATCCGTGTTAGATGCGGTGAGGCATTGCTCCCTGATTATCTGAATTATTGTCTTGGGAGTCCTGCGGGTAGAGAGTACTGTCGTGCAGTTAAGTCAGATGGTGTTAGTCAATCTAATATTAATGCGAAGAAACTCGCGGCATTTGCTTTTGAGCTACCTAGCGTTGCTGAGCAGCGTGAGATTGTTCGGCGCGTGAAAGAGCTCTTGGCATTGAGCGGAATGATGGAGGTTAAAAGATCTCGAGCTGCAACGCTCGTAGATAACCTCATTCCCTCAATTCTCGCGAAGGCATTCAGGGGGGAGCTCGTCTCGCAGGAATCAAGGGACATGCCGGCCTCTGTAATTTTGAATAAATTGAAGGGCGATGGAAATGTTGAATCCGCAGCCCCTCCTCGCAAGCGCTCAAAAAAGCCAGTGGGTCGTTCGAATATGAAAAACGTTGATAAAGATTCCATCAAGGAGGTAATCCTCAAGTTGGAAGCGAACGAATTTTCTTTTGATGAGCTCAGGGCGAAATTAGGCGGCGACTATGAGTTCCTGAAAACTGCTCTCTTTGACCTATTGCAAGAGCCGACCCCCATTGTCCGACAGGTCTTCGACGTGAACGCGCGTGCTATGCGGTTGGTGCGAGTCATTCTATGAAACTAACTCGCGTTCATATCATTAGGGCAGCGACCTGCGGCGGACTGTTGGATGGACTGGACGTTGGCTTGAGGGGCGGGCTTCCGAATTCGAGGCAGTTCGATCCGCTCTGCCTTGTTGGTGCCAATGGAGCTGGCAAATCGCAATTTCTTCAAGTTATAGCGGAGGCATTTCAAACCACATTTCATGCCTGCGCGGGCGATGAAGAGCTAGCCAAAGGTAATGAAGACCTTCAGTTTGAACTTGAGTATTTGATTTCTCCTAAACCCGCTGACGAGCCGCTCCTCGTGAGGCTATCGCGCCGTGGCGAAGGAAAGCGGAGGCCGATGCTTAAGGTTCAGCGTAGGGAAGGTCGTGAGTGGGTGGATTGTGGGCTGGATGACCCCGCAACGCGGGAGCTGCTGCCGACGAGAGTGGTGGGGTACACCTCGGGTGATAACGAAACGCTGAGCCTGCCATTTCTGCTTAGCAGAAGTGGATATGCTGAGGCAGTGGGGAAGCAGGCTTTGGATGGAGATCTGGGCACAATCCGGAAGCCAGTCCCCGATACACGTCTAATGTTGGTGGACTATGGAACCCACCTCGAAGTACTCGTGGCAAACCTCATTCTCGGCTCAGAGGAGGAACGCCAGGCATTGCTCAACGATGCGAAGCTCAGTGAGCTGCATTCGTTTCGATGCGTAATCCAACTAGCACACAGCGCGGTTCCCAAACTTACTGCCCGCTCGACCAAGAAAAAGCGGAAAGGTGTGCAACTTACAGATGAGCTGGAAGCCTATATCGAACAGCTGGGACGTTGTTCGACTTGCCATTCCTACGACGAAAAGTCTGAGACCTATATCTTCGATTTCTTGGTGACAGAGGAGACGCGGGTAGCTTTCCGTGCTTTCTGGGCGACAACAATTGAGTTGTATTCCGCTCTACATAAGCTGTCAATGCTTAACGACTTGGCGATTCCGAAAGCAGCGAGGGCGCGTCTGCTTCGGGATATAAAAACAAGGCGATTTGCCTCACGGCTACCAGAGCCACAAGATGAGGATCGAGTTTTCCGTTTTGAGCAGGTTCGCTTTCGTCCTAAAACTGGGGAGGGCGTTGTTGACTATGTCTCGTTATCGGACGGGGAGCACCAGCTTGCACAGATTTTAGGCACCATGTGCATGGCATCATTTCCCAATACATTGTTTTTACTTGACGAGCCAGAGTCACATTTCAATCCTCAGTGGCGTGTAAAATTTATTTCGCGTTTAATGGACCTACCGACTGCCAATGGGAAACGTAGCGATCCTGTAAGCTCGTCGGCGCAGCAAGACTGCCTGTTGACAACCCATTCGCCATTCGTGCCGTCTGACATGGCACGTGAAAAGGTGCTTCTTTTTCAGAAGGCAGAAGCGGGTGTTCTCGTTCGTCGTCCTGGGATTGAGACATTCGGTGCGACGTTCGATACGATCCTCGACGATTGCTTCGACGTTCGCCCGCCAATGTCGGAGGTCGCTCGCAAGGAAATTGAAGAGCTCATGCAAAGCAATGATCGCGAAGCAATAAAGACGGGTCTTGCCCGCCTGGGAGATTCTGTCGAAAAGGTATTCTTGATGGATCGTCTCCGAAAATTATCATAATAAAAATCTGGAATCATGCTTTTCGGTTATCCGATTGCTGCAACCCAAAACAACTGGCTTCACGAGTGTATTTGTGAAGCAATTCGTCGAATTCACGCGGCAGCAGATGCAAGGAAACGTTATCCGGTTTGGCCGCAGATACTCCCTGAGGAATATAGAGAAAATCTGGCTTCACGGCGTGGGTTGCGAGACAGGCTGCAGACCTATAATCGAGCAATTCGAAGATTGAGCGCGGACGAGCGCGCTCTGGTACTTGAGACGCTCGATGCGGAAAATCGAATCCCAGACTTGCTGTCCGGAGCACATGACTGCGGTACCGTTGACTCCTTGCCAGAGATCGTGCAAAAACCCGTTATCGATCTCTACAGTTTTGCATTTGACTTGCTTACAGAACTAAGTTTGCGAGACGAGCATTACGCGGCAATATATGCAGCAGCTCCCGAGCATACTTGCCCGTTCTGTGGCACTGAGATCTTCGATGCTCCTGGTGCGCCGCGAGAGGACCTGGACCACTACCTCGCGCGGAGTCGCTACCCGTTCGCAGCGATCAATCTACGTAATCTGGTGCCCATGGGGCATAAATGTAATTCGAAGTACAAGCTCGCGCGCGACTTATTGCGGCGCGATGATGGCTCCAGACGGGTGGCATTTGATCCATACAACCATGTTAAGGTTGACGTTATTTTGGACGATAGTGATCCATTTGACGGTTCCACTGCGAATACCCCACGGTGGATTGTGCGCTTCGATCCAGAAACGGCAGAAGTTCCAACCTGGGATGAGGTTTTTTCGGTGCGGGAACGGTATAGTCGCGATCATCTTGACCCGTCGTTTTCGAGGTGGCTCAGCCTGTTCGGTAAATGGGCTAGATCCGAAATTGGCGATGATACCGATGAAGCCCTAGTGGCGGTCTTGAGAAAATATGAGGAATTCTGGGCGGATCATGGCATGCAGGATCGGGCTTTCTTGAAAGCAGCGGTGTTTCGTATGCTTCGTCTTCATTGCGAGGCCGGTCACAGGCGACTTATTCAACAGCTCCGCCACGTGATCAGTCCCTCTAGATATTTTGGCGCCCTTTAGCGCCGGCGTAGCAGGGGTATTCTAACCATGATCGATATAATGTCACTGGAAGAGCTCTCGCCAGACGAGGAGGAGCAATTCTTTGCCATTTTCGAGTACATGCTTACCAACGATGATGACACAGAAGCGGCGCGGCACCTGAGTCAAGGTCGTGCCATCTACATATCCGATCCACACTATCCTGGCCGCGCCATACGCGAGCATCCCGATGGTAGGCGCGAACTGATGCGACTAGATATGGCAAGCGGACAGTTGGTAGTGGAGGTCGCCATCTGATAACAATAATGCGTTGCAGTGACGCATGAGGGACGGCGCGACAAAAATTTGGGGTCTTGCGTTTCTCGCCCAACGGAGTGTCTAGTGGCGTGCCGGCCGATTTCGCGAAGATGGATTAGCATTAAGGGTGCTGATGAGTTTCCCAGGAAGTCTGCCATGTCCTATTCAAATAGAAAACGATCGTCCGGAAGGCTCTCGCCATTTGCCCAAGCGCGCTCACAGGCAAATGTCCTTTTGGAAATTGCCTTTTCGCCGGACGTACCGCATTTTGAGGCAGTTCGTGTTGGTCCGCGCACAATGAGTGTGGCAGAGGTGAGAACCGAGTTGAATGCCGTTCGCGCCCGTGTTGAGGTGCAGTTGGCTCGGCCGAACATGGGAGCAGACGCAGTTCGGGAACGTACCAACAGGGCTAAGCAGCGAGATGATGAGATGCCTTTCGGCGTAATGACGGGAAGCGTCGATAACCCCTAATGTGCTGTCGCAGATGCTTCGCCGCTGTACACCGTTCCAAGTGACCTACACTTGCAATATTCTAGGGAGAGGCGCTCTCATCGTGCCAAGAAGAATGGTGCAGTGTCCAGCTGCGGATAATCTGGGTGTCGATTTCTCGGACCTCCGATGAATGCCATTTTCCGCTTTCTGTTTGGTATTCGACGCCTGTTTGCACACCGGACGACCATTCTCGCAAAGCGACCACGCGTTCCAACTCCCACGAGTCACCATGTGAAATATGGGGCGGCATGAGAACCTGAACGGCGCCAATCTGAGTCGGAGAGCAGGAGAGGTATTCGGTCAATGCCTCAAACTGAGGCAGCAAGATCCACTCGCTGTGACTTTCTCCTGCATCTTGATGTCTGACCTCAACCAACAATAGAGCTCGTATGAAGCCGACCGCAATACAGCACCACGCAACTGCGGGGCTTGCAAGCGCCTGTACGTAACGATTCGGGTGGCGCCATTCTTCACGCGTTAGAAACATAGCTCCTCCTGTGAACACTATAGATTGTAGCTCTATAGTGTTCGTAGGGGCGAGATTCTTAGATTTGCACAGAGCAAGTCTCATGAATCTTCGCCGGAATTTCGGTCGCGCTTTACGAGCAGCGCGAAGGCTTCGCAACATGCCGCAAGAGGCGCTCGATAGCGTAAGTAGCCGTACGTATATCAGCACACTGGAGCGTGGATTAAAGAGCCCCACGCTTGACAAGATCGACCAAATTGCGAGCGAGCTAAATATGCATCCTCTTTCTCTTCTCGCGTTTAGCTTTGTCGGTCGGCAGCCAGCTCAAACCATCGATGAAGTATTGAGACAAGTCGAAGCAGAATATTTACTACTTGTTGAAGCGGATCGTGATTGAGCTAAATCCACACCACAATACGCAGGGATGACTGGTCTCGGTCGGACAAGACGGGCAACGAGCTAATGAGTTCGCCATAGGCGTGGGTGTCGGTAGCATGGGAGCGAGCGAGAATCGCATCGTAGCTGGCAAACACAGTCATTTGACAATGATTTGTCGATAGATAGATAACCGCTCATTACGTGATTGCTGTATTTACCGTAGATGGTAAACGTTCGACTTTGGCACGAGCGCCTGCATGCGCTCATTCTCAATTCTAAGTTCCAATATTTTCGCATCTGCCTCCACAAGCAATGAGGCTAAGTGATCCCTTTGGGCTTTCAATTCTGAAATTTTTGCCACCAATGTTATCCGCTTCCTTCTTTTGGATAACTGTAGTTGCCGGGAGGTAACCACGAGAGCGTTATCTTTATTCCATTGCTGGATCTCGGCGATCAAGGAAGGAAATCTTGCTTTCTTGAGTGCGGAGGCGTCGCAGCCGGCCTCACGAGCGACGTTGTTTTGAGATATTTTTGAGCCAGGGGGCAATCTCTCTGGTATCCCCAATTTTAGGCGCTCAAACGCTTCTCTAAAGGATTTTTCGGCGTGGTGAGATATTGTCATATTTGGTCATTATTAATGGTTTGAAGTGCGTTTTGAATTGCTTTCTGTTGCGCTTGTAGTGATTCCCAATACGGCGAATTTAAAGGTGCAATGCGAAGATGCGAGCTTATTATATTGCTGAGGCGCTGCAGATCCCCGTGGCGTTCCCGGTCATACAATGCATCGGCGCACGGACCTCGCCCATCGCCTCCGCCGCATCGCACGATATTATCTACGCCGCCATACTCACAAGGCCCTCGTTTGGTGCATCCACCGAGAAGCGTTTCACGCCAGGAAATACTCCCAGCCTTTGCAGCAGCGAGTAATCGGATTCGGTCCTTGGGACTTACAATCTGCAGTATTTCCCACTTTCGCTCTGAGCCATATGGGCTCACAAAGCGGTCGGACGCTAGATTGGCAATGTCATGGCTCATCACCTCGTACATCGTCCGTATATATTCCGACCGTGCGGATTCGCTCAGTCGGACTCGCGAATAGCCTTGCCCATAATACAAAGACATCGACAAGGTGGCGTGCTTAAGTTGATATTGCAACGACGAGTCGGAAACAAGCCCCGAAGCTTGCATGTTTACTGCGCCGGTTCGCCGGAGTTGATGCCATGAGAATGGCCAAATGGAACCAACAGCGATGTTCGTAAGCTTGAGCGTTGGCGTAGTTGTGCGCGCTATCTCGAGATCCTGTTGATTTAGGCGTATTATGTTTCGATCAAATAGAAAGGGATGATCATCGATGACGCTCTGGTAGGAGGGGTAACTCGGCCGAGATGAGTGCGGCAGCAATATGTTCTTCGCCCGCGCCCACGGCTCATATGGTCTGACTACAAGATGCGGGTTTTCGAAGTCTTCCCTGGATAGGGGGACTAGGGGATTAGCTTTCGCGGCGAGCATGCGAAGGCGGGAAACGGTGGAAAGAACATCGATTGCAAGTTTGGCATATGGCGACGTCACCCAACGTGCATTGGTATCCTCGGTGAATTTGTTTGTCGTGCCCTTCAGCAGATAAACGTGGCCCAGCAATGTATCGCACTCGATTTCGAGGCAATTGCAGCGTAAATTCCAAGCCTCCTGAATGCGCATCAGAGACAGATTGAGAACGTAGGCAATCCCAACTCGACTCGCCATGGTAAGGTACGTGGAAAGTGTGCCAATCCGAAGATTCTCGGCGCCCGCTTCACTTGTACACCAGCGTTGCAAGAGTTGGCTAAGTTGGAATTCGTCCGCAACCCGTTGAAAGCCACGACCGTATCTGCCTGTGAACGGACCGCTCTTGCCCTGGGCTCGCCGACTCCCTCGCTCCAGCGTGCCATAATGCTTGTCATAGGCCTCGAGGCAATATCTATAGCACCGATCTATGCCGTCTCGATTGGACAAAAAGTCTTCCAAGAATGCACGAAGTCGGTTAAGCTGATATCCGTAAATCCGCGGAGGGATATAAAGCGTTTGCTGTTTCTGATGATCTGGTAAAGCTGCTGCCAATCTCCTAAGGGCTTCCTGGTCCAGGATCGTAAATCCCAAATTGAGCCTCTCATTGAATAGCATATGAAGGGTGCTCAACAGTGAGAATGCATGTGATGAGGCGATAAGGCTAGGAAGCTTATCCGCTACCGCCGGGTACCTGCTTAACTGAGAGGCAAGAATTTTCTCCCTAGAGCAAAGCTTAAAAACAATACGAAGAAATTTTACCTGGCTAACAAGTGAGTCAGCATTTCGTATTGATCGGGGGCGCCAAAGTAGCCATGCTGCCACTTGTCGCAAAAGTTGAGCATTAGCTGGCGAGATGGAAGCCACTCCTCTACGCTGTGGGCCATCTCCAAAGTTAACCGTTGTTGGTTTGAGCGACCATGGGGAGAGGTCCCACACCGGATCAGCATATCGACTAATAACTTCGCCTTGTTGGTCGAGAACCACAGGAAAGTCCGCGGGCGGAGGCCAAGATGGCGGTCTGAAATTGGGTCTCGAACTGCTGACGAGGGGCGAGTCAATGCTCAGCCCAAGCATGTTAATACTCATGCTCATATACGGGCCTCATATAGCTCTATGAATCCGTGCCATTTGGGATGGTATGAGCCTTCTGCTACTCGCGCCAACGCCTCCTCGATCCATAGGGCTCGCTCGGACCCGCTGATTCGAAGATTCTCGAGCTTTGCAGAAAGGCGTTCGACAACGGCTGCAGTTGGATGCAGTCCCTGGGGGGATTTTGAGAATCGGGAGCCGGCAAGTTCCAGAGTCTTGAGATGCCGATATGTAGCCAGTGACCACATATGGTCAGAACTATCAATGTCCCTGTGATGTACGCAGAACAAGCATCCAGCAGGGCTGACACAGTCGGGTCGCGGCGCCTCTTTCGGTGCATCGCGATTGGGCTTTGCTTCTGCTCTTGCGCAAGATCCCGGGCCCGGCGGCATTAGGTGCGATTCGTCCGATGAATGGAACCGTGTGATTTCTGCAACGGCAAGTTGATGATGTGGGCGCAGGTAATTCTGCAACAACGTTTCTTGCGTATGTTGAGCCATTTCTGCCGTCAATTCGCGGTCGTTGGAGTATCTCATTAACCAATTGACACGCGTGTGCCGAAGGATTCTGGGTCCGATGAAGGCGACACCTAGCCTGGCACAACGCTTTCGAACCGCTGAAAAAAACGGGGCTACATCTGGGCTGCGGCGCTGGGGGGAGTTAAGCGGAAAGAGGCGACCTTCCGGATCATTTGGAAACATATCGGCTCTCCATGATAGATACCTGTCGAATATTGGACGATATTCGCTATATATTTGAAACTCCACTTCGCCATGTTTTCTCTGTTTATATATGCGTCGAACTTGGTAGCCATCAAAATAGCTTTGATAAGAGAATTTTCCGCATTGAATTCTGTATGCTTGAGATAAGTTCATGCCGGTCTGGGAGATAAACAACAGCATCTCCGCTTCTATTCGAAGATTCATTAGCGGGTGCCTTGTTCGCGCCGATGTGTCAGTCTCATATGCTGCCCGTTTTTCAATCGACGTTTGCCTGTCACGGCTATTCGCCGCTTCTGATTGCGATTTGAGGCTGCTTGTCGGTCGCAGACGTGACCACTCTTCGAGCGATTGACCGGTCCGAAGCGATATGATAACGGGAAGCGGGCCTCTAATTGTGCTTGTGGGGAGCGCGTTTATAATATCAATTAGTGTTTGACCAAAAAGAAGTGTGCTATCTAGCGGCTGTTTTTCGGATTGAAGTCCAATGGGTCGCCGCTTTACACAGGTGTTTCTAATGCGCGTCGTGTCGACGAGTCTTGTCTCTGTGTCGAGGGCTTCGTCGAGCAGGGCGCCAAGTCGATTGGCTTTTGCATAAATGGTGAGTCGGTTTATGCATTTGGTGGTTCGCAACCGGTCCAATTGATGTTCTGTCCATTGCTGAAACTGGTCTGAAATCGATTCAACCGTTGGCGAAAGGCCGTTTTCGTCTAGCCACGCATAGAACGTCCTTAGAGTGGAAATCGTGCCTTTCGCTGTATAATAGCTTCCGCCCGCTGATAGGCGGCTTGTAATTGTTTCGTGTAATTTTCGTACAAGCGGAATTCTAGTTTCGATAGGTTGGCCTAATTTGCCAGAGGTTATTAGGGTGCTGACTTTGCGGGCGTCAATGCATGCTCCACCGCGGAACAACAGCGGTAGGAGATTCCATGGCGCGGCAGTGGAACTGAACGTTATATTTCGGAACGAGAGGTCAGGGATTTCGGAAGGCCACATGTCAATGCCGTCGGCTTTCGATGAGGCCAAGAAATTCTTGCGTAAAGACATTTGCCGCCTCGATTTTTGCCGGCATCGTCTCTATAAACTTGATGTATCTAAGGGATGTGGATTCATGCTTATGGAGTAACGCATCGCGAACTAAGGCGATAGCATTGACGGCGCCGACCGTTGAGATAGCGATTTTCGCTAACTCGGTCGCAAAAGTGCTGCGAGTCTGATGAAATCGGAGATTTCTCCAAGAGTTGTTTCCCGCCGCTAAAGCCTTCTTGCGAAATGCGTGCATTTCCACGTTCAATGCAACGCTCTTGTCGGTGCCGCGCCGCGCATATGGGTTGCCAAATCGAGTGAGGAACAAGAGATTCTTGTTGTTTACCGTGGCGCGAGCCTCTCGCTGTAGTCTCCGAACGCTGTAAGCATAATCAAGAAGCCAGTCTAAATGGGTTTTGGTAATCCAAACGTCCCCTGAAACGCTAAACTTCGTTGCCACCGGTGGCTGTGCGCTTGGTCCAAGGGACAGGCGAAATAGTCCGACTGCCGAACTGTCCTGTATTGCATTCTGTAGGGTCTGGATCTTGATATCGGCTATAGTCCCTAGCCTCATACCAGTAAAAAAGCCAAGCGTTAGAAACAAATAAAGCTCTACAGAAGAGTTTTCCTGCGCAAATGCTAGTATTTTGTTTCTATCGTCAGAGCTAACCGGAAAGAGCCCATCCTCGAGTCGAAATTTGGTTGTCGAACGGTTGGGGATGTGAACGTCGGTTGTTGTGACTGATATGGTTCTGTCAATACCCGTTGAACTTTGTAGATGTATTCCGATAGTTCGCTCTCGCCACATTGGCTGAGAGGTTGAAATTAGATCATTAGAGCGCAGCCATCGATAAAACCTGATTACCACTCTCATGCGCTGCGATACTGTAGAGGGAGAAAGCCTCCCTTCATCGCGCGCGCTAATTAGGTGTCCCCGGAATTGAATTATGCAACGCTCGGATTTTCGCTCCGGAAAATGCCACCATGCAATCTTGGCTTCCTCGAGCCAGTTTGCGTATGCGTGCAGTGCTGTAGCAAGTGCTAAAACGGTTCGCAAACTAACGCATCGGCTGCTAGCTAGCTCAAATGTCCACAGATTTGCTTCCCGCCAGGGGTTTCCATCAGCCCAGAAAATTTGCGGGAGTCCCTCGATGTGGCCAAACCGCGCAGGCGTCCATATCGTCTGTTGGCCGCGTATTTCGGATCGGTGAGGCGAAAAATATATTGATTCTAATCGCGCCAATTTACTTCCCCTCCGATAGGGCCGGGACTTCTTTACTGGAGGTGGTCGACCTCCCAACTGATTATCCGTGGAGATGGTCAAAGAAATCAACCGCTTTTCGTTGTGGTGCATTTTGGGCATCTTATGTGAGATGCGTAAATGCTATAAAGATATAAAGCTACGTCGATAGTTCGATAGCAGGCTGTTGGTGAAATTTCTTTGTAATCAAGTTGTTGTTCTCCGCCGCGGCTCGCATGTAGTAGCAGCGATGGTCGAAATTAAGCCAAGCATCTGTATTTGAAAATGCCTTGTTATCGTCGGCGCTCTACAGGGATGGGGCAGCACGGAGCATTCCGAAATGTAACGAACAAGGCATATCAGGGTGCGTCAGGGCACGACGTGAAGCGCCAGGAATTGCTTCACCGAACTACTAAGTCCAGCCAGGAGTCGTTGGGTTGTTCTGTTGTCCATGGTATGAACGAATCACCGTACGTCGTCCATGCTCCATCTAATCCGTGTCCGGACTCCTTCGGCAAATCCGCAGGCGCCAGATTGACGGTGATGCGGCGGTTCGGGAATTCAAAGCCGCTGTTGAGGATGGCGGCGCGTACGCGTTCGCGGCTTTCGCGTACGCCGGTGTCGGCCAGGCCGACGATGGTGAAGACGGGCAGGCCGTTGGCCAGATGGGTTTCGACGCGCACGGGCGGCGCTTCGATGCCGGTGAGCGCGCGGCTATGCAGGACGGCGAGGCTCATATCGCGGAAGCAGTTGTGATGGAAGCGTTAACGAAAAAGGCCGCCGTGAAACGGCGGCCTTTCGGCAAGGATCGGGTCGCAGGACCGTGGCGTCATGCGCCTCCGGTGGTGTCCACCGCGCCCGGGCCGGGCGGGATGCCGGCGCGGCGTTCGAGCTCGGCCACGCGCTCCTCGAGTTCCTCGAGGCGTGCGCGCGTGCGCGCCAGTACCTGCGACTGCACATCGAATTCCTCGCGCGTGACCAGGTCCAGCCGGGCGAAGCCCTGGGTCATCATGCTGCGCACGTTCTTTTCGATGTCCCTTGCCGGCGAGTTGCGCAGTGCCTCGCTGACCTTGTTCTGCAGGTCGTTGAAGAGATCGGTCGGTTTCATGGTTTCTCCTTCGCGCACCGTGGTGGTGCCAATGCGGGAAATGACCTGCCGCATGCCTCGCTTTCGCACAGGAATTGGGCGCCCCTAATGCGGGCGACCGCGTTGCCGTGCGTGCCGGCTGGTCATCTTCAGGCTTCGATTATCGCCCTTCAGGCACGTGCATGAAAGCACCGTGTCGTGGTCGTTCACACCTTTTGACGCGATCTGGCTTTGATGCAAGGCAGATTCAAGCCGGGTTTTGATCACCCGCCGTCCTTCGGGCTTTTCCGGATGCGTGTTTTTCGCAAAGCTGGCACGGCTGTTGCAGTAGTCAGTTCGACAGCATCACCGAAACCCTAAGAAACGAAATCCGAGCCAAAAAGGAAAAGGAGAAGGAATCCATGAAGAAGTTGGCCCTTGCAGTCAGCGCGGTCGTTCTCTGTAGTTCCGCTGCCACCGCATTCGCCCAGACCGCCGCGGATGCAGCGGCGCCGGCCCCGGCTGCCGCCGCTGCCGAGCCCGCGTCGCCGCACACGTTCACGGCGAATGTCTCGCTGGTCAGCGATTACCGCTATCGCGGCATCAGCCAGACCAACCTGCGCCCGGCGATTCAGGGCGGGTTCGACTACGCACACGAGAGCGGCTTCTACGTGGGTAACTGGAACTCCAGCATCAGCTGGCTCGAGGACGCGAATTCGTCTGTGTCCGCGCCGGTCGAGATGGATTTCTACGGCGGCTTCAAGAACACCTTCAAGGTGGCGGACCTGGAGTTCAACTATGACCTCGGCGTGCTCGAGTACTACTACCCGGGCGGTTACAACAATCCGCGTCCCTACACCACCGAGCTGTACGCCGGCATCGGCTGGGGTCCGGTATTCCTGAAGTATTCGCATGCGGTCACGAACCTGTTCGGCTGGGCCGACAGCAAGAACAGCTACTACGTCGACCTGAGCGCGAACGTGCCGCTGAACTTCTGGGACCTGACGCTGAACGCGCATGTGGGCTACCAGGGCGTCAACCATAACAGCGACGCGTCGTACACCGACTGGAAGATCGGCCTGACCAAGGACCTGGGCAAGGGCTTTGCGCTGGCGGTGGCCTATGTGGACACCAACGCCAAGGAAATTGCTTACACCAGTGCCAACCGCGGCCGCTATCTCGGCAAGGCTGCTGCCTGGGCGTCGATCACCAAGACTTTCTGAAAACTGCCGGAGGCCAGGCGGGCCTGATGCAGGTCCGCCGCTAGGAGAAACCTGATGAAACTCATCATTGCAGTCATCAAGCCGTTCAAGCTCGACGAAGTGCGCGAATCGCTGTCGGACGTTGGCGTGTCCGGCATCACCGTCACGGAAGTGAAGGGCTTTGGCCGCCAGAAGGGCCACACCGAGCTGTATCGCGGCGCGGAGTACATCGTCGACTTCCTGCCCAAGGTGAAGATCGAGGTAGCCGTGCCGGACGACGTGGTCGAACGCGCCATCGAGGCCATCGAGAAGTCGGCCCGCACCGGCAAGATTGGCGACGGCAAGATCTTCGTGGCCCCGATCGAGCAGGTCATCCGTATCCGCACCGGCGAGACCGGCAGCGATGCCCTGTGACAGCACAACCACAAGAGGTTAAGCAAATGACAACCTGGTTCAAGCGAATCCTGACGGCGGGCGCGATGGCGCTGGCCATCGGCACGGCCGGCGTCGGCCTGTCCACCCATGCCGTCGCGCAGGACAAGCCGGCGGCCTAGGCCTCCGCGCCGGCCGCCGCAGCGGCTCC
>NZ_CAJPVI010000017.1 GCF_905397435.1 Cupriavidus numazuensis | reverse complement strand
CGGTTGCTGCGCGGCGCTAGTGGGCTCGGCGAGCACGGCGGCGTAAGGCAGGATCCAGTGGCGGCCGCTGGTGGTGTCCTGGACCACCGCTTGGGTCTGACGCAGTTCGAGGATGCGCCCCTGGCGCACCGGCTGGGTGAGATCGTCGGCGACGTAATCCACAGTCATACCGATATGCAGGTGCCTGCGGACCTCGAGGATACGCTTGGGATCGTTGATCATTCGCCCGATGGTCAGATACAGGCGGTACAGGTCGGCACTTGGGGCCAGGCGCAGAGCGTCAGGGATGTCCATGACGCGCAGTGTAGCGGTTAGCGCGCCAGCGGCAACAGTTCGTGGACCTGACTGATCGGGTGGGCCGGCAGGCGCTCCAGCGTCTCCTTGAGCCAGCCATAGGGCTCGATGCCGTTCAGGCGGCAGGTCCCGAGCAAGGAATACATCGTGGCAGCGGCGCGCGCGCCGCGCGGTGAGCCAGCGAACATCCAGCCCGCCCTGCCCAAGGCAATCGGGCGGATCGCGCGCTCGAGGCGATTGTTATCGGGCTCAAGGATGCCGCTCTCGGTGTAGCGCACCAGCGCCTGCCAGTGCCGCAGCGCGTAGCCGAAGGCTTGTGCCAGCGGCTGCCTGGCGAGCAGGCCATGGGCGTTACCCTGCAGCCACTGGTGGAACTGCACCAGCAACGGCACAGCATCGGCCTGGCGCACCGCCAGCTTGTGCTCCGGTGACTTGTCCTTGATGCCGGCTTCGATGGCATACAGCTTGCCAATCCACGCCAATGCCTGCGCGGCCAGCCCTGGTGTCTTCTGGGCCTTGGCGATCTCGAAGAAGCGTCGGCGGCAATGCGCCCAGCATCCGACCTCGATGATCCGGCCGGTACGGTAAAGCGCATCGTGGCCGCTGTAGGCATCCGCCTGCAGGTAGCCATGATAGTCGCGCAGGAAGTTCAGGGGATGGGCGCCGGCGCGGGATTCAGCGAACTCGAACAGCACCGCTGGCGGGTGGTCGACCCATAAGCCGTTCTCCTGCCGCTGCCCGGCCCCGAGGTAGCCCCATAGATAGGTCTGTCGGGTAGTGGTGCGCCCGCGCTCGAGTAGTGGCAGCGTGGTGTCGTCCAGGTGCAGCCGCGGCGCCTGCAGGACGTGGTTGCGCAACGGCGGCAGCAGCGTGGCCAGCAGCTCGGCAGAAGCCAGCTTCCATTCGCACAGGGTAGCCCTTGGCAGGTGCACGCCCAGGCGCGCATAGCGCGTCTCCTGCCGATTGATCGGCAGGTGGTCCACGAAGGTGTCGACCTGGATGCTGGCCAGCAGCCCGGCGCTGGCGTTGCTCTTGGGCAGCGGCGAGGGTTGCGCGGCGGCGGTCACGATCGTGGACTCGCCATCCTTGGTGGCCACATACTTGAAGCGGATGTGCTCGATTACGCGGAGCTTGGCCGGCTCGTAGTGCAGCGTCTCGCTGCGCTCCTCGCCGATGCGCTCCAGGGAGTCGAAGCTTGCCTTCTGCGCCTCGGACAGGTCGTATTCGATGCGCGTGCGCGGCAGGTCCTTGGGCAAGGCCGGGCGGCCCTTGCGGGTGTGGCACGCCACCTTCACCTCCGGCGTCGCCGGCGGTGAAGGCAGGTCCAGCGGTTGCGCAAAGAGTTCGGCCTGCCCCGGCAGACGCTCGGAACTGGCGCCGAACTGCGCGCGGTTAAGCTGCGCGACCTGGTGCTTCAGGATCTCGAGTTGCTCCCACAGCGTGCGGGCGAGCCGGTTCTGCTCCAGCGCGAGAGTACGTACCGCCTCGAGATCGGCTGGCAGGTCGGAGGGTGTCAGTACCGGAAGCATGGTGCCATGATGCGCCAGCGCCGACAGGTTTACAAGTCACAAGACGCGCGTGGCCGTGACAGTGCGGTGGGGTCGAACCGCCGGGATCTCGATGCCTTCGAGCCAGGCGTTCAGTTCGGCCAGCGTGAAGCCACGCTGGGCTAGCGTCGCGGGCGATGGAAACCGGCCGTGCGAAAGCCGCTTGTACCACAACGCGAAGCCGGTGCGGTCCCAATACAGAATCTTGACCTTCGATCGATCGCGGCCGACGAAGACAAACAGGTTCCCCGACAGCGGACTCTTGGCCAGCAACGGCTCCACCAGATACGATAGGCCGTCGATGGACTTGCGCATGTCGACCGCGTCACGGCAGATGAAAGCCTGCACATCGCCGCCGATCAGCACCGGCCGCCTCCCAACTGCCCCAGCACGAAGCGCACGATGCGTTCGGCATGCACGCCACTCAGCTCGATACGTGCGCCGCCGAGCGTGACGACCACCTGGTCGCGAGACTTCGACGGTAGCGGGTCGCTCGCCGGCACGACAGTCGGCACTGCAACCGTTGCCGCGGCGATGAATGCTGTGTCCGCAGTCAAAGACATTGGCGGCGCCACCGGCGATTGCTGCGCGTGGCTCAAGCGCTTGCGCCACAAGCCGAAAGTGCTGACCGCCAAGCCGTGCTGCCGGCAGAAGGCACGGATGCTCCCGCCGCTGTGACCCCATTGCGCCAGTAGATCGCGCCAGAAAGCCTCATCGTGGCGGTCATACCTTGACCCAGATCGTCCGCTCTTACCTTCCCGCTGATCGGCCATCGCTTCACTCCCAGAGATCGTGAAGCCTCTACCTTCTCATCGCCGCCCACTACTCGCCAGACGGGTTCCGCTGACGGTTACGCATTGCGCGCTGCGGTGTCTCTGAGTCGGCTGTGGCTGCAGCAGGGCCGGCAGGCAGAGGCCCGCCCGTTGCTCTCCGAAAGCTATGGCTGGTTCAGCGAAGGCTTCGACACCGCGGACCTGCGCGAAGCCAGGGCGCTGCTCTCAGCCCTCTGCCAGGAACCAGTCGACCCTTGCGCTGACCTCGATGGCTTGCATGCCCTTCCGCTTGTCATTGGCGCGCCATCAGCTCAATCGGCCTCAATCGGCCTCAATCGGCCCCCACCGTGGTGACCGGGACCCAGCGGCCATCCTTGACTTCATAGAGCGTCGAGGTCGGGTTCTTCAGGTCGCCGTTCGCATCGAACGCAATTTTCCCGATGCGCGGGTCGCTCTGGCCATCGACCGCATGGAGTTCGAAGCGGACATCCTTGCCGCCCAGCTTGAATTGCTGTGCATTGGCTTCTTCAATAGCGAGACGAACGCCGTTCTGCATGTCCTTGCCATGAGCGGCGTTAATTCCGGTCAGAGGGCTGGACACGCCAATTTTGACAACCTGTTGCCCGTGCGCGTAGCTGCAAGCGCAGACCAGCAACATCGCAGTCAAGCTTGCCGAAAGTAGTCGTCGCAAGAAAGGGAGCATCGGGATCAGGCCGGCGAGACGATGAATCGGCACCCCGCGATGAGGTAGCACCGCGTGCCGCCCAATTCTAAAGTAACCGGGTAACGTTGGCGGAGTGTTCAATTTCAACAGTGAAACCGTGCATTTCATTGACGAAACCGCAAAGCGCACACCTGCCAAAAAAACCATAGAAATCAAGGAGCTTTGATTGCAGCGGGCGTTGGCCTGCTTCTTGCGCTAGTCCCCGACCGGCCTTCGCCTACTCGTCCCCCCGGGACGAGGCACCGCACCCAATTGACCATGATGGGCCACCTCAACCCTGGCCGCCCCTTCCTTTGTGCGCTATGAACTACGCTCCAATCAAATCCCTGCTGATTGCCAACCGATCAGAAATCGCGATTCGCGTGATGCGGGCTGCCGCCGAGATGAACATCCGGACGGTCGCCATCTATTCGAAGGAAGACCGGCTCGCGCTCCATCGCTTCAAGGCGGATGAAAGCTACCTGGTCGGCGAGGGCAAGAAGCCGCTGGCGGCCTACCTCGATATCGACGACATCCTGCGCATCGCACGGCAGGCGAAGGTCGACGCCATCCACCCGGGCTACGGCTTCCTCTCGGAGAACCCCGATTTCGCGCAAGCCGTGATGGACGCCGGCATCCGCTGGATCGGCCCGTCGCCGGATGTGATGCGCAAGCTCGGCAACAAGGTCGCGGCGCGCAATGCCGCAATCGAGGCGGGTGTGCCGGTGATGCCGGCCACCGACCCGTTGCCGCAAGATCTGGACGCATGCAAGCGCCTGGCAGCCGGCATCGGCTATCCGCTGATGCTCAAGGCGAGCTGGGGCGGTGGCGGGCGTGGCATGCGTATGCTGGAGAACGAACAGGATCTCGAAACGTTGCTGCCGGCCGCAAGGCGCGAGGCGCTGGCCGCGTTCGGCAACGATGAGGTCTACGTCGAGAAACTGGTACGCAATGCACGCCACGTCGAAGTGCAGGCGCTCGGCGACACGCATGGCAACCTGGTGCACCTGTACGAGCGCGACTGTACCGTGCAGCGGCGCAACCAGAAGGTGGTGGAGCGCGCGCCTGCGCCGTACCTCGACGACGCCGGCCGCGCAGCGCTGTGCGATGCGGCGATGCGGCTGATGCGCGCGGTCGGCTACACGCACGCCGGCACGATCGAATTCCTGATGGATGCCGACTCCGGCCAGTTCTACTTCATCGAAGTCAATCCGCGCATCCAGGTCGAGCACACGGTCACCGAGATGGTCACCGGCGTCGATATCGTCAAGGCGCAGATCCGCATCACCGAAGGCGGCCATATCGGCATGACCGAGAACACGCGCGATGCCGACGGCAAGATCGTGGTGCGTGCCGCGGGCGTGCCAGAACAAGCGGGCATTTCGCTGAACGGGCATGCGCTCCAATGCCGGATCACCACCGAGGATCCCGAGAACGGCTTCCTGCCCGACTATGGCCGGTTGTCCGCGTACCGCAGCGCCGCTGGCTTCGGCGTGCGACTCGATGCCGGCACGGCGTACGGTGGCGCGGTGATCACGCCGTACTACGATTCGCTGCTGGTCAAGGTCACGACCTGGGCACCAACCGCTCCCGAGTCGATCCGGCGCATGGACCGCGCGCTGCGCGAGTTCCGCATCCGCGGCGTGGCGTCCAACCTGCAGTTCCTCGAAAACGTCATCAACCATCCGTCGTTCAAGGCCGGCGACGTCACCACGCGCTTTATCGACAAGACGCCAGAACTGCTCGCCTTCACCAAGCGACAGGATCGCGCGACCAAGCTGCTGCACTATCTCGGCGATGTATGCGTCAATGGCCATCCCGAAATGACCGGCCGCTCGCTGCCGTCGTTGCCGCTGCCCGCGCCGGTGCTCCCCGCAGTGGACGCCACGAGCCCGCTGCCGACCGGCACGCGCGATCTGCTGCGCGAGCTTGGTGCGGAAAAGTTCTCGCAATGGATGCTCGAGCAGAAGCGGGTGCTGCTAACCGACACGACGATGCGCGATGCGCACCAGTCCCTGTTCGCCACGCGCATGCGCACCGCCGACATGCTGCCGATCGCGCCGTTCTACGCGCGCGAGCTGCCGCAGCTGTTCTCGATGGAGTGCTGGGGTGGTGCGACGTTCGATGTGGCCCTGCGCTTCCTGAAGGAAGACCCGTGGCAGCGTCTTGAGCAATTGCGCGAGCGGGTGCCGAACATCCTGTTCCAGATGCTGCTGCGCGGCTCGAATGCGGTCGGCTACACCAATTACGCGGACAACGTGGTGAAGTTCTTCGTGCGCCAGGCCGCCAGCGCCGGCGTGGACGTGTTCCGCGTGTTCGATTCCCTGAACTGGGTGCGCAATATGCGCGTGGCCATCGATGCCGTGGGCGAAAGCGGCGCGCTGTGCGAAGGCGCGATCTGCTACACCGGCGACATCTTCGACGGCTCCCGTCCCAAGTACGACCTGAAGTATTACGTCGGCATCGCGCGCGAGCTGAAGCAGGCCGGCGTGCATGTGCTGGGCATCAAGGACATGGCAGGCATCTGCCGTCCGCAGGCCGCGGCCGCGCTGGTCAAGGCACTCAAGGAAGAGACCGGCCTGCCCGTGCACTTCCACACGCATGACACCAGCGGCATCTCGGCCGCATCCGCGCTGGCCGCCATCGAGGCGGGCTGCGATGCGGTGGATGGTGCGCTCGATGCGATGAGCGGACTGACATCGCAACCGAACCTGTCGAGCATCGCGGCAGCGCTGGCCGGCAGCGAGCGCGATCCCGGACTGAGCCTGGAGCGGCTGCACGAGGCGTCGATGTACTGGGAAGGCGTGCGTCGCTACTACGCGCCGTTCGAGTCGGAGATCCGCGCCGGTACGGCCGATGTCTACCGCCACGAAATGCCCGGCGGCCAGTACACCAACCTGCGCGAGCAGGCGCGTTCGCTTGGCATCGAGCATCGCTGGACCGAGGTGTCGCGCGCTTACGCCGATGTCAACAAGATGTTCGGCGATATCGTGAAGGTGACGCCGACTTCCAAGGTGGTCGGCGACATGGCGCTGATGATGGTCGCCAATGACATGAGCGCGGCCGATGTTTGTGATCCGGCGAAGGACATTGCGTTTCCTGAATCGGTGGTCTCGCTGTTCAAGGGCGAGCTGGGCTTCCCGCCCGATGGGTTCCCCGCGGAACTGTCGCGCAAGGTGCTGCGCGGCGAGCCGCCCGCGCCTTACCGCCCGGGCGACCAGATCCCGGCGGTTGACCTCGACGCAGCACGCGCCGAAGCTAGCGCGGCTTGCGAACAGCCAGTCGACGACCGTCAACTGGCGTCGTACCTGATGTATCCCAAGCAGGCCGTCGCCTATCACGCGCACGTGCGCACCTACAGCGATACCTCGGTGGTGCCGACGCCGGCCTTCCTTTACGGCCTGCAGCCGCAGGAAGAAGTGGGCATCGACATCGAGCCGGGCAAGACATTGCTGGTCTCGCTGCAGGGCACGCATGCCGACGCCGAAGAGGGCAACATCAAGGTCCAGTTCGAACTGAACGGGCAGTCGCGTACGGCGGTGATCGAGCAGCGCAGCACCGTGCAGGCCGGCACGTCGCGCCACAGCCGTCCGGTTGCCGACCCCGAGAATCCGCTGCACATCGCCGCGCCGATGCCAGGCTCGATCGTGACCGTAGCGGTCCAGCCGGGCCAACGCGTGGCGGCCGGGACGACGCTGATCGCGCTGGAAGCCATGAAGATGGAAACCCACATCGCGGCTGAGCGCGACTGCGAGATCGCCGCCGTGCATGTGAAGTCTGGTGACCGGGTGTCGGCGAAGGACTTGCTGATCGAGCTGAAGGGAACGGATTAACCCTGGATGGCAGGCAGCCAGCGTATTAGCTGGCTGCCTGCTGCTTTTCCATATCTAATCCGCGAACAGCTCAACAAACTGATTGCGCAGCCACTGGTTTGCCGGGTCGTGGTGGTACCTGGCATGCCAGAACAGATTGATCTGTATCTCCGGCAGCGCAAACGGGTGGCTGACATATTTGAGCCCGAAATACCGGGCACATCGTTCCGCAAACGTCCAGGTCACCGTGGCTACCAGATCAGTGGTGGCGATGATGTCCGCCAGTGCCACGAAATGCGGTACGCGCAGGCGAACCCGGCGGTTCACGCCCGCTTCGGCAAGTATCTCGTCATTTCGGGCGTGCCCCGTGCCCGCTGCCGTGACCACCACGTGTTCCGCCGCTTCGAAGTCCCGCATGCTGATCTTCTTCTTGTCCAGCGCATGGCCGGGGCGGAACAGGCAAACATAGCGCTGTCGGAACAGGCGCCGTTGAAAGAACCCGCTGCCGAGTTCCGGAAGGTGGCCGACCGCCAGATCGATCTTCCCCTGACTCATGTCCGCCGCGAGGTCCACCGCCGTATTGCGCACGGTCGACAGCGTCACGCCAGGTGCGCGTTGTCCAAGCGCGCCCATCAAAGGCGGAATGAAATGCACCTCACCAATATCGGTCATCGCGACACGGAACGCGCGGGCGCTGTGCTCGGGGTCGAAGCTGCGCTTCTGGCTCAGCGTCGCCTGCAGTGACTCCAGCGCAAAGCTGATTGGCTTAGCCAACTCCAGCGCGAGCGGCGTTGGCAGCATGCCCTTGCTGCTCCGCACAAATAACTGATCCCCCAACAGCGCGCGCAATCGCGCCAGCGCATTGCTCACGGCCGGCTGGCTGAGGTTCATGGCCTTGGCGGCCCCAGAAACCGTGCCCTGCCGCAGCAATTGCTCAAACACAACCAGCAGGTTCAGATCGACGTCTTTCAGCTCCATGAAAGCCTTATTGATTCTGTGAATATTGAATATAGGCCAGATTCTATTGGTTTATTTTGCACGGCGCTCCATGATCCTTCCCATACGGAAAGCAATACGGAGACAACCATGCGAACCGACTCGTCCCAGGCTGGTCCGGTGTGGGCTGACGACAGCATCAGCCGCATCCCCTTCCGCGTCTACACGGATGCCCAGCTATACCAGCGTGAACTCGAACGCTGCTTCTACCAGGGTCACTGGAACTACGTTGGGCTTGAGGCCGAGATTCCGAACCCAGGCGACTTCAAGCGCACCACGGTGGGCGAACGGTCCGTGATCCTGGTGCGCGACAAGGATGGCGACATCAACGTCGTCGAAAACGTCTGCGCCCATCGCGGCATGAAGTTCTGCAGGGAGCGAAGCGGAAACCGGAAGGACTTCCATTGCCCGTACCACCAGTGGAACTATGACCTGAAAGGCAATCTGCAGGGTGTGCCACTGCGCCGCGGCGTCAAGCAGGACGGAAAGGTCAACGGCGGCATGCCGCCCGATTTCAAGCCGCAGGAGCACGGGTTGACGCAACTGAAGGTTGCGACGCGTGGCGGGGTCGTGTTCGCCTCGTTCGACCACGACGTCGAGCCGCTCGAGGACTATCTCGGGCCGGACATCCTCGGCTACTTCGACCGCCTGTTCAATGGCCGCAAGCTGAAGGTGCTCGGCTACAACAAGCAGCGCATTCCGGGCAACTGGAAACTGATGCAGGAGAACATCAAGGACCCCTATCACCCCGGACTGCTGCACACCTGGTTTGTCACGTTCGGCCTCTGGCGCGCGGACAACAAGTCGCGGCTCGTCATGGATGACGCGTTCCGCCATGCGGCGATGGTGTCGACGCGCGGCCAGGGCGGCAAGAGCGACGTGACGTCGGGCGTATCGAGCTTCAAGGACCAGATGGCGCTGAACGACGAGCGGATCCTCGACATCGTCCACGAACCATGGTGGGGCGAACCCACTGCTGTGATGATGACCGTTTTCCCGAGCGTGATCTTCCAGCAACAGGTCAACTCGGTTTCCACGCGCCATATCCAGCCCAATGGCCCCGACTCGTTCGACTTCGTGTGGACGCACTTCGGCTTCGAGGATGACACGGAGGAGATGACACGGCGCCGCCTGCGTCAGGCCAATCTGTTCGGCCCTGCAGGCTTCGTGTCAGCCGACGATGGCGAAGCGATCGAATGCTCGCAGGAAGGCTTCTCGCAGAAGCCATGGCATTGCGTGATCGCCGAACTGGGGGGCAAGACTGCCGAGAACACCGACCACATGGTCACCGAAACACTGATCCGCGGCCTGTACGCCTACTGGCGCAAGGTGATGGAGGTTTGACGCCATGAACTTCACTGACTACTACGCGCTGCTCGGCCTCTACGCCGACTACACCCACGCCGTGGACACCGGCGATTGGGACCGCTGGCCGGATTTCTTCACCGACGACTGCCTCTATCGCGTCCAGCCCCGCGAGAACCACGAGCGTGGCTTGCCACTCGCCACGCTCTCGCTCGAAGGCAAAGGCATGCTCAAGGACCGCATCTATGGCATTCGCGAGACCCTGTTTCACGATCCCTACTATCAGCGCCACATCGTCGGGACGCCCCTGATCCGCGAAGCCAGCGGCGAGAGGATCGTCGCGGAGACGAACTATGCCGTGCTTCGCACCAAGCCCGACCAGATGAGCGATGTGTACAACGTCGGCCGCTATCTCGACACCATCGTCCGGACAGCCGAAGGCTGGAAATTCGCGTCCCGCCTCTGCGTGTTCGATAGCGAGATGATCCCCAACTCGCTGATCTACCCCATCTGACAAGGAACCCTCATGACGGAAACCTGGATCGAGGCCGCCACGCTGTCCGGCGTGCCGCAGGACGACGTGATCGCCGTGGCCGTGCAAGGCAAGGAAATCGCGCTGTATGGCGTGGACGGCGACGTCTACGCGACCGACAACATCTGCACGCATGGCCACGCTCGTCTGTGCGAAGGCTTTCTTGAAGGACACGAGATCGAATGCCCGCTTCACCAAGGCAGGTTCGACATCCGCAACGGCGCCGCCATGTGCGCGCCGCTGACCGAGGGCATCCGAACCTATCCGGTCCGGATCGAGGGCGGCAAGGTCTTCCTGGACCTTGGCTGACACGCCCTGCGCCAAGGAAGCAGAGGAGATCCGCATGAATGCCGAACAACCAGACAGCGCGACCAACAACTTTCCGATCGGCACGATTGTCATCGTTGGCGCAGGCCAGGCCGGCAGCTGGACCGCGCAGACGCTACGCCAGGAAGGCTTCACTGGCAGGCTCGTGCTGATCGGTGATGAAAGCCATCCTCCGTATGAGCGACCGCCATTGTCCAAGGCCGTGCTGGCAGGAGAGGCCGAGCCTGCCAGCACGTGGCTGCAGAAGCCGCAAGCGTTCGACGCCCTCGGGCTGGAGTGGCGGCCGGACACACGGGTGAACCGCATCGACCGCCGTGCGAAACGGCTGGAAATCAGCGATGGCACGACGCTGCCTTACGACAAGCTGATCCTCTGTACCGGCGGCCGCGCTCGCAAGCTTACTGTCCCGGGTGCCGATCAGACACGCATCCATACATTACGCACGATCGGCGACGCGCAGTCGCTGGCAAAGGAGTTTCGACCGGGCCGCAGTGTGGCCGTAGTCGGCGGCGGCTGGATCGGGCTCGAAGTTGCCGCCACGGCGCGCCAGAAAGGCGCCGAGGTGACGGTGCTCGAGGCACAAGGCCGGCTGTGCGAACGTTCCGTGCCCCCGGAGATCTCGGAGCATCTGCTTGGACTGCATGCCACGCATGGCGTGCGCGTCAGGCTTGGCACCCATCTCTCCGGCATCGCCCGAAGTACGGACGGACGATCCGTCCTGACGCTTGCAGATGGGGACACGCTAACTTGCAATGCAATCGTCGCGGGTGTAGGCCTGGTGCCGAATGATGATCTGGCGCGTGACGCAGGGCTGGATTGCGACGGTGGCGTGGTTGTCGACGAGCGCTGCTGCACGTCAGACGCTGACATCTTTGCCGCAGGCGATGTCGCCGTGACGCCAAACCCGTGGGCAGGCCGCCGCTTGCGGCTGGAATCGTGGCAAAACGCGCAGGAGCAAGGTATCGCCGCCGCACGCGCCGCACTGGGCTTGCCGGTCGTCTATCAGCCGCTGCCGTGGTTCTGGTCAGACCAGTACGATATGAACCTGCAGATCTATGGCGTCCCCCTGCCCTCGCACCGCATGGTGACGCGCGGCATGCCGGGAGACAACAGCTTCATGCTGTTCTACCTCGAGGGCGAGATCATCAAGGCCGCGCTGGGCGCCAATGCCGCCCGTGACCTCCGTTTCGCGCGCAGGCTGATCGAGCAGGGCAAGCAAGTAGATGCGAAGCGACTTGCCGACCCGGATGTTCCCATGGGCAAGCTGTCTGCCTGAAGGCGAAGGCGCGTCACCACCCTCGCCTGAGGGCATGAGTGGTAACGCGATTCAAAGTCCGCTCAGCGGCCCTTCCATTGCGGCTTGCGTTTCTCCGCAAACGCGGCCAAACCTTCGCGGCGATCCTCGGACTTGAGCACGCGCGCAGCGATCGGTGCCTGCAACTGCCAGGCCTCCTCATCGGTCCAGTCGGCACTGCGCTGGATCACTGCCTTGCTCGCGGCGAGCGCGAGCGGGGCATTCACGAGCAGGCCTTCGGCCAGTGCCACCGCCTCCTGCAAGGCTGTGCCCGGCTCGACCAGTCGGTTCAGCAAGCCGTGCTGCTGGAAGAACGCGGCATCCCGGATCTCGCCGCTCAGCACCAGTTCCATGGCGAGGTGATACGGGATGCGCCGCGGCAGGCGGAACAGGCCGCCGCCCAGCGCGATCACGCTGTGGCGCACTTCGGGCAGTCCCATCCGCGCGGCGCTCGACGCCACGATCAGGTCGCACGCGAGGCAGATCTCCAGGCCGCCGCCGACGGCATAGCCTTCCACCGCCGCGATCAGCGGCTTGCGCGGCGGACGTCCGAACAGGCCGAACAGGCCGCGGTCGTCCGTGCTCAGCCGTTCCCCGCGTGCAGCTGCCTTCAGGTCCCCACCGGTGCAGAAGTTGCCACCATTGCCGGTCAGGATGCCGGCGAACAGATTGTCATCCTCGTCGAGCAGGTCCATCGCGGCATTCAGTTGCGCGGCGGTGGCGCCGTCGACAGCGTTCTTCGCTTCCGGCCGGTTCAGCGAGACGATTAGCAATGCGCCGCGCCGTTCGACGATGACACAGGGATCGCGCTGGCTCATACCGGCCTCACAGTCCGAACGAGAACCCGCCGTTGACCGCGTAGGTCTGGCCGGTGATCCACGAGCTGGCATCCGACGCAAGGAACAGCGCCATGTTCGCCACATCGTCCGGGCGGCCCGGACGGCGGATGACGTAGCGCTCCATCATCTTCTTCAGGCGCTCGGGATCGGCATTCAGCGCCTTTTCAGTGAACGGCGTCGCCGTGGCCGAAATCGCCACGCAGTTGGCGGTGATGTGGTGGCGGCCCAGCGTGCGGGCAATACCGCGCATGAAGCCGGCAGCGCCTGCCTTGGCGCCCGAGTACACCTCCATGCCCGGCTCGCCTACGCGGCCCGCGTCGGAAATGATCGTGATGATGCGGCCACCCTTGCGCTCGATCATGTTCGGGATCACGGCGCTGGCGCAGTGGATCACGCCGTAGAAGTTGACTTCGATGGCGCTGTTCCATACCTCGCGGCCATGCTCCCAGAACGGCTTGCGAATATCGGCCGACGGCGCGGCACCGTTGTTGCCGGCGTTGTTCACGAGCACGTCGATGGGGCCGGCGAGTTCACCAGCCTTCGCGATCATGCGCTGCACGCTCTGCGGGTCCGACACGTCGGCCTGCACCGCGAAGGCCTCGCCACCGCCATCGCGAATGGACTGCGCGACGACTTCTGCGCGGTCGAGGTGGAAATCGTTCACGAACACGGTGGCGCCGTGGTCAGAGAAATGACGGGCGATCTGTTCGCCCACGCCCTGGCCGGCGCCGGTGACCAGCGTCACCTTGCCGTCGAGATTGAGGATGTCGTTCATGTTTGATGTCTCCGTGATGATTGAGTAGGCGATCAGACGTGCAGGATGGTCGCCACGCCCGCTGCGCCGTCCTTGCCCAGCGAACCGCCGTTGTTGCTGGCGAGGGCGACCTTGGCACCTTCGCGCTGGCGCGGGCCGCTCTGGCCGCGCAGTTGCTGCGTCAGTTCGACGACTTGTGCGACGCCGGTTGCGCCGATGGGGTGGCCCTTGCTGAGCAGGCCGCCGCTCGGGTTGACCGAGATACGGCCGTTCAGGCCGGTAGCGCCGCTGCGCAGCAGCGTCGGGCCTTCGCCCGGCTCGCACAGACCCAGCGACTCGTAGTACATCAGTTCAGCCGGAGCGGACGCGTCGTGCAGCTCAGCCACGTGGATGTCCTTCGGCAAGACGCCAGCCTTCTCGTACACGCCGAGGGTCGAGCGGATCGAGCAGTGTTCTAGTTCGCCATTGGGCGTGCCCGACACCATGACCGAACCGCCCACCCATACCGGCTGGCTCACGCCCAGCTTGCGGGCGAACGCGGGCGAGCACAGCACCACAGCGGCGGCGCCGTCGCCGATCGACGAGCACATCTGCAGCGTCAGCGGGTCACTGATGACGCGGCTGCCGAGCACCGACTCGACGGTGGTCTCGCTGCGGAACTGCGCTACCGGGTTCAGCGACGCGGCATGGCGGCTCTTGACCACGATCTGCGCAATGTCTTCACGCGTGGCGCCGGTCGCTGCCATGTACTTGCGGGTCTTCTCGGCGTAGATGTCCATGAAGATCGAGCCGCTGCCCGACCCGACGTGCTTGGGCACCTCTTCTTCGAGGTCGACCGCCTTGGCCAGCGCACCCAGCGAGACGGCCTTGTCCTCGTGCGTCATGCGCTCCGCGCCGATCGCAATGGCAACGTCTGCCTGCCCGCCGCGCACGGCGTTGTAGGCCAGCCAGAACGCAGTGCTGCCGGTGGCGCAGGCGTTCTCGACATTGACCACCGGCTTGCCGGCGAGCCCCGTGAAGCGCAGCGCTGCCTGGCCGCGCACCATTTCCTGGCCAGTGATCAGGCCCGCCACGGCGTTGCCGAAATAGACCTGGTCCACCTGCGCCGGCGCGATGCCGGCATCGGCCAGCGCCGCCTGCACGGCAGCGGAGGCAAGCATGCGGACCGACTGGTCCGGAAACTTCCCGAATGGCGTCATGCCGACGCCGATGATTGCGCAATCGTGGCTCATACCTGTCTCTCCTTGTTCTTCCAGTAGGGTTCCCTGAGATCCCGCTTCAGCAACTTGCCCATCGGGTTGCGGGGCAGCTCTTCCATGAATTCAACGCGGCGCGGCCGCTTGTACGACGCGAGCAGCGGCACGCAATGCGCAAGCAGGGTTGCTTCGTCGGTGCGCTGGCCGGGCTTGAGTTCGCAGAACGCGAGCACTTGCTCGCCAAACTCGTCGTCGGGAATGCCGATCACGGCGGCATCGAGCACGGCCGGATGCTTCTGCAGCGCGGCCTCGATCTCGGCGGGGTAGATGTTCACGCCGCCGGAAATAATCATGTCCTTGACGCGGTCAGTGATGAAGAGGTAGCCCTCGTCGTCCATGTAGCCCACATCACCGGTGCGGAAAAACCCGGTTGCATCGAGCGTGTCGGGGTCCAGCGGCGGCGCGTTGAGGTAGCTGCGGATCACCACCGGCGTCTTCACCCACAGCTCGCCCGTCTGGCCAGCAGGCAGTGCATTGCCGTCGGCGTCGCGAACCTGGAGTTGCACGTGGGGCAACAGGCGGCCGCTCGACGCGGGACGGGTGCGCTGCATCTCCGGCAGAAGCAGGCTGACCAGCCCGACCTCGCTCGCGCCGTAAACCTCATGCAGCACCTCGCCGAAGTAATCGAGGATCCAGTGCTTCAGTTCCAGCGGCACCGGCGCCGTGCCGATGCGGATCTGGCCAATGGAGGACACGTCCGCCTGTTCCAGCGTCGCGGCCGGCAGCGCATGAATGCGCTTGAACATCGTCGGCACGGCGGTCCAGTGGCTGATGCGGTGCTTCGCAATCAGTTGCAGCGTTTCCTCGGGATTGAAGCGGCGCTGCAGCACGATCTTGTTGTGGTGATGCACCGACGCCCAGAACTGCGCCGGGCCAGCCGCGTGGTGGAACGGCATGTTGATCAGCGTCGCGTCGCGGTCCGAGCAGCGCACATAGCCTTCGCGCCCCTGATGAAACTCGCGCAGCGTCTGCGCATCCACGCCGGCGTCCTGGTTCATCACCACACCCTTCGGCCGGCCGGTGGTGCCCGAGGTGTAGATGATCAGGCGCGGATCGCCCTTCGAATAGAGCTTGTCCGCGTTGCCTTGCAGGAGATCGGCGTAGGAGACCAGGCCGGCGGCGGGTGTCTCGATCGACACCGCGATGCGCAGCGCCGACCCGGTGAACGACGACACGAATGCGGCCGGATCTTCGTCGTCGCAGACCAGCACGGTGGCCCCGCTGTCGGTAATCACATGCTGGCTTTCATCGGCAGTGAGGCGAAAGTTCAGGCCCAGCATCGCGCAGCCGAGCTTGGCGATAGCGCCGGCGATGACTGCCCATTCGAGCCGGGGCCGGGTACGCATCGCCACGATGTCTCCTTCGCCCACGCCACGTGCCTTCAGCGCATTGGCAACGCGGTTGGCGAGATCGTCAAGCTCGGCCCAGGTGACGCTGCTCTCGCCTTCGACGACGGCCACCTCATCCGGCCTTTCGATCGCCCACCGCTCGATGGACATCGGGTTGGGTTGGTTCATGTCTCCTCCTGTGACTCTGTGGATTGCATGACCGATGCCGTCTGGTGGGCATCGCTCAATGTCGGAACCATTCTTGCATTATTGCTTGTCAACAGCAAGTATGTTGATAAACAAAAAATGATGGCTCTCACAGCCTTGGCTCCGCCCGCCCAGGCTTGAGCAGGGAAAGCCCCTGCATGCAGCGCCACGTCGCCGATACGTTTGCGGGTAAACCATCTGATTCCCTCCCCGGATTTTATCTTGTTTGTCGCCAGCAAGTAAATTAGCATTTCGCCACCGTCAGCCGGAACATGCGAATCACGGGTGACAGGTCTATCAAAATACATGGGGACAAGATGCACGCACTCGCAAACCTGACACGTCGGGCAGTGGCAACGCTCGCCGCACTGCTCACGCTCACATCACCCGTCATGGCCGACAGCTACCCGGATCATGTCGTCAAGATCGTGACGCCCACCAGCGCCGGCTCCAGCGTGGACGACTACCTCCGCTTGCTGGCCAACCACCTGAGCCAGAAGCTCGGACAGAGCTTCATCGTCGAGAACCGGCCGGGCGGCAACATGATCATCGGCGCCGACGTTGTGGCCAAGGCGACGCCGGATGGCTATACCCTGCTGATGGCGTCGTCCGGGGTCATGTCGGCCAACCCCTTCCTGTTCAAAAGGCTGCCTTATGACCCACTCAAGGACTTTGTCCCGATCGCGCGCTTCATGGCGCTGCCCATGGTCATCGCCGTCCCGGCATCGTCGCCCTACCGCACTATCGCGGACCTGGTTGCCGATGCTCGCGCGCATCCCGGCAAGCTGAACTATGGCACCGCGGCAGCTCCCTCGCAGGTGGCCATGGCGGCCTTCAATGAAGCCGCCAGCATCCGCGCCGTCAGCGTGCCATACAAGGGCATGGCCAACCTGCTGCCCGATGTGATGACGGGCGTGGTGGATTACGCCGTCAGCGAATCGGCGACGGTGCTGCCCCACGTCCAGTCAGGCCGGCTGCGCGTGCTGGCCGTGCTGGGCCCCGGCCGCGTCCCGGCAATCAGCGAAGTGCCGACCATTGCAGAAGCGGGCTACCCCGGCGTGCGCGTGGCAAGCTGGGGCGGCCTGTTCGCGCCGGCGGGCACGGCGCCCGCGATCGTCGAGAAGCTGCAGCGCTACACGCTCGAATTCGCCAGTTCGCAGGCATCGCAGGCGTTCCACGCCAGGCGGGGCAGCCTGCCTTACCCGGCCACCAGCCCGGAACTGGCGAAGGCGATCCGGGAAGACCAGCAGATGTGGAAGCGGCTGATCACGCTTGCCGGCATCCAGCCGGAATAATTGCCCGGCATGCTCGCGCGGACGAGCCATACTGGCACTAGCCGTGGTCTTGCAGACGCGCGGGCGACGTGGTCGGGGCAAAGAAGAAAAATGGAGAAGGCTACACACATCAAACCCAGTCTGTGTGCACTGGCGGCCGCAGGCACACTGTCGGCATGGCAAGCGACAGCCGGTGCTGCGACCGGCGTGACGCTGTATGGCGTCGTGGATGCCTCGGTGGAGTATGTCAACCGGGTTGCCGCGTCGCCCGCAAGTCCGAATGCCGGTGGCTCGCGAATCGACATGCCGAACATCGGCGGCCTGTCGGCGTCGCGCTGGGGCCTGCGCGGCACCGAGGACCTTGGCAGCGGCATGCAGGCGCTTTTCGTCCTGGAAGGCGGCTTCTTCCCGGATACGGGCGGGCTCCCGTCCAGCGGGCTGTTCAGCCGCGTCGCAATGGTTGGCCTGAAGCACCAATTCGGCCAGGTTACGTTCGGCCGGCAGACCACATCCATGCTCGACGGCCTGATCAACTTCTCGCCGCTGCGTTTCGCCGCCACGTATGAACCCGGCATCTGGTGGATGGGCATCAATTACCGGGAAAGCAACATGGCGAAGTACACCGGCCAGTTCGGCAATGTCCAGGCGGTGGCCCATTACTCGTTTGGCACCGGCGTGCCCGCGCTGTCCACGGGCAACCTGCTCGCCAACGGCGGCGCCGGCGAGGACCCCGCTCACGGCAAGGACAACACCGCGTACGGCGCTTCCGTGATGTACCTGGACGGCGTCTTCGGTCTCGGCATTGGCTACGACCAGTGGAATCCGGCGCTGACGGCTGGCCAGACTGCGAGAGTCCGGAAGGCCTCGGTAGGCGGCAGCTACAGGAACGGGCCCGTCAAGCTGCTGGCCGGTTACCGCTGGAACAAGTCCGACTTCCCCAACGGCAACACCCTGATCCGTGACGACTACTGGTGGGCTGGCATCAACTACCAGGCCTCCCCCGCTTTGACGTTGTCGCTGGCCTACTTCTACGCCAATGTGAAACAGGGCGCCGCCATCACCACGGCAAGTCCCGGGAATCCTCCGAACATGCAGCAATATACGCTGCTTGCCGACTACAACTTCAGCAAGCGTACCGACGTGTATGTGTCAGTCGGCTATGCGCGCAACGGCGGCCTGAGCTTCGACAGTGCCGCCACGGCCTACTCCTTCAACTACCCGACGATGACTGGCCAGAAGGGCATGCTGGGCGTCATTACCGGTGTTCGTCACGCGTTCTAGGCATCCAGGGCTTCCCGTACAAAGTCCAGCCGGTCCTGGCCGAAGAACATCTCCTGCCCGACGAACATCGTCGGCGCGCCGAAGACGCCACGCTGCAGCGCCTCGTCGGTGGTGGCCTTCAACGCGGCCTTGATCTCGGGATCGCTCACCCACGCTTCGATCTGGCCTGCGTCGAAGCCGCCGCGCGCGAGCGTCTGCGCGGTCAGTCCCATGTCATTCAGGTTGAGCGAATCCACCCAGATGGCCTGGAAAACCGTGGACAGGAAGTGGTCGAACCGCTCCGGCTCGCGCAACTGGACCGCGGTGGCCGCGCGCATGAGCATCAGCGTGATGATGGGAAAGTGCGGGTTCTGCGCAAGCGGCACGCCGTAGCGCCGCGCAAAGCGGGCCAGGTCGTGCGAGACGTAGCGGCCCTTCGCCGGCACCGCGCCTGGCGATGCATTGCCGGTAGCCTGGAACACGCCGCCCAGCAGCATCGGCTTGTAGACGAGTTGCGCGCCGGCTTGTGCACAGAGCGCGGGAAGCTGCGTCCAGGCCAGGTAAGAGGCTGGACTGCCTACATCGAAGTAGAACTCCACCATCTTGGTCACGTCATCCTCCTTTTATTTAACGTACGTTTAGTTAACGGACGATATGCTATGGTTCACTTGATGTCAACTGCCAGACCGCTGCCATGCGCTACACCAAGACCCACAAGGAAGAGACCCGCAAGAAGCTGCTCGATGCGAGCAGCGCGATCGCCAAGAAGGGAGGATTCTCGTCCACGGGCGTGGACGCGCTGATGTCCTCCATCGGGCTGACCGGCGGCGCGTTCTACAGCCATTTCGGTTCCAAGCAGGAGCTGTTCGAGGCAATTGTCGAACTCGAAATGCAGAAGAGCAGCGACATGATGGCGGGCGACAAGGAGTCCCCTGAAAACCACGTGGCAAAGTGTGTGCGGGACTATCTGAGTTCGTTTCACGCAGTCACGCCCGAGGTCGGTTGCATCCTCCCCACCCTGGGCGCCGAAATTGCGCGCGCCGGCCCTGAAGTGCGGCAACAGGTCGAGCGCGGCCTGAAGCACACGCAGCAGAGCTGGTCTGCGCGTACGGGCGACAGCGACGCGGCCTGGGCCCTGATCGCGCAACTGGTCGGCGCGCTGGTACTGGCCCGCACCGTAGAAAGCGAAAAGACGCGCAAGGAAATCCTGGCCGCCAGCCGCCGCTTTTTGGGCAAGACAATCCCGACCGCCGCCGAATCAAAGGGCTGATCGCGCCAGGCTTTAGCGGCTTGACACCTCGCGACCTGTGACTTAACGTTCGTTCACTAAACGGACGTAGACCAAAGGAGACTCCATGACATCCAGCCACGCGCAGCCCAAGGTTGCCCTGGTCATTGGCGCAGGCGATTCCACTGGCGGGGCCATTGCCAGGCGTTTTGCCCGCGAAGGCTATATCGCCTGCGTCACTCGCCGCGACGCGGACAAACTGCAACCACTCGTCGACAGTATTCGCGCTGAAGGCGGCCAGGCGTTCGGCTACGGCAGCGATGCGCGCAAGGAAGACGCGGTGGCGGCATTGTTCGAGCAGATCGAAGCCGAGCATGGGCCGATCGAGGTTCTCGTGTTCAATATTGGCGCCAACGTACCTTCAAGCATCCTGGAGGAAACCCCGCGCAAGTACTTCAAGATCTGGGAGATGGCCTGCTTCAGCGGCTTCCTCAACGCCCAGGCGGCGGCCCGCCGGATGGTCGCGCGCGGCCGGGGCACCATCCTGTTCACGGGCGCCACGGCGGCATTGCGCGGCGCTGCAAACTTTGCCGCGTTTGCCGGGGCAAAGCACGCCCTGCGCGCACTGGCGCAAAGCATGGCGCGCGAGCTGGGCCCGCAAAACATCCACGTCGCGCATGTGGTCGTGGACGGCGCCATCGACACCGCGTTCATCCGCGATACGTTCCCCGAACGCTACGCGCTCAAGGAGCAGGATGGCATCCTGAATCCCGAGCACATCGCGGAGAACTACTGGTACCTGCACAGCCAGCCGCGCGATGCCTGGACTTTTGAGCTGGATCTGCGCCCCTACATGGAACGCTGGTAAGACGTCGGGCAAAGCCGGAGGATGAGGGGCGACGGCAAGCGACCTCGCCCCGATCAATATCCGCGAGCGATCTCGCGCAACACGGCACGCTGCCGCTCGTCGGGCATGCGCATCTTCGCCGGCAGATCGATCATGACTTTCAGCACGAGATCTCCCGATCGTCGGCGCTTTGGATCGTGCAGCCCCTGCCCGGCGATGCGGATCAGCGCGCCACTGCGCGTCATTGGCGGCACCTCCACCACCAGAGAGGTCCGGAAGCGCATCAGCGACACCTGTCCGCCCAGGATGGCAACCACGAAGTCGATCTTCAGTTCGCGCTGCAAATCCAGTCCGTCCATGCGGAATACGCGGTCTGCACGAATACTGACTTTGCAAAGCAGGTTGCCCCTGGGTCCGCCGTCGACGGATTCCCCTCCGAGGCCTTTGGCGCGCAGGACGGTGCCATCCCTGGTATGCGCGGGAACGGTGACGCGCAGCAGCTTTGCCACCCGGGTCGTCCCGAGCCCCCGGCAGGCATCGCAACGACGCGTTCGCTGACCGGCACCCTGGCAGTCAGTGCATGGCACTTGCCGGAAGCGACGGGCGAGTGAACCACGGCCCTCACAGGTCGCGCAGTCCGAAGCCTGTTGCCCCTTTCCCGAACAGTGCACACAGGCCGGGGACTCGCTGACTCTCGTCAACGCAATACCTCCGAGAACCGCTGTTTCAAGCGGAATCGTCGTCTCGCAGGCGTAGTCCGCGCCCGGTGTACCCGGGCTGCGCGCAGCGTCCGGCGCCGCAGCAGGCCCGTCATTGCGCTTCGGCTGCGCCACTTGCGCGTCGTAGGCAGCGCGGGCCACGGGGTCTTTCAGCACCGCATAAGCTTGCTGCAGCGACTTGAAGACCGCTTCCGCACGCTCGGCCGTGTCGGGATTCCTGTCCGGATGCCAACGCATGGCCAGGCGGCGATAGGCGTTGCGGATATCAGCCTGCGAAGCCGCACGTTGAACCCCGAGCACGCGGTAGTAGTCGCTATCCATCCCTGAGTTCTGGTTCTCGTCGTGGTGAAATTGTCCGGCCCGCCCGGGGCGACCTCGCCGAGGCGGCGGCTTCTTTCACCAGCGCGGCGTCTGCTGTGTCGCGGGGCCATCCGTCGCACCGCTTCGGATGCGCGTTGCGCGCAGGCAATGCCCCCATGGGTTGTCGACACCAACGCGTCGAATTTCACCCCAACTGAGGGAGGGGGCATGAGGCATGTACGCCACTCATTGATATTCAATTTTTTTGATTAACTATGACAGCGATAGCCCCATTCCTTAGGGTCGTCCCTGTCTATAGTTCTGCTCATGGCGAACAGCACAGCAAGTAGCCCGCCAGACTCCAAGTTCAAACCGATTGAATTTTTCCGTTTAAGAGAGACGCCATGTCGAACGCCAAGCTGCAAGTCCTGACCCCGCGCAACAGCCAGCTCATCATCATCGACCACCAGCCGCAGATGGCGTTCGGCGTCCAGTCGATGGACCGCCAGACCATGAAGAACAATGTCGTGGGCCTGGCCAAGGCAGCAAAGATCTTCGAGGTGCCGACCACCATCACCACGGTCGAAAGCGAATCGTTCTCCGGCTTCACCTACCCCGAACTGCTCGACGTGTTTCCCGGCAAGGAAACCCTCGAACGCAGCTCGATGAATTCGTGGGATGACCAGAAGGTGCGCGACGCGCTCGCCGCGAACGGCCGCAAGAAGATCGTCGTGGCCGGACTGTGGACCGAAGTCTGCAACACGACCTTCGCGCTGAGCGCCATGCTGGAAGGCGACTACGAGATCTACATGGTGGCGGACGCGTCCGGCGGCACGACGAAGGAAGCGCACGACTATGCCATGCAACGCATGATCCAGGCCGGCGTGGTGCCGGTGACCTGGCAGCAGGTCATGCTGGAATGGCAACGCGACTGGAAGAACCGCGAGACCTACGACGCCGTCATCGGCGTGGCCAAGGAACACTCGGGCGCCTACGGCATGGGCATCGACTACGCCTACACGATGGTGCACAAGGCCGCGCAGCGTACCGCGACCACGCATGCTTCGATCGCGCCGGTCCATGCGCCCGTGATCGAACACTGAGCACCAACTCGCAGCCTGGGCTGCGAATACAAATACCGGAGGGGCTACGGCCCCTTTCCTGCGTCCCGATATACTCGCGACAAACCAACCCCGGGGGACGCGCGTGGATCGGCTGCAGGCCATGAAGACCTTCGTCACGGTCGTGGAGACCGGCGGCTTCACGGCCGCTGCGCGCAAGCTCGATGTATCGCTGTCCGTCGTGAGCCGCGTGATCACGGAACTGGAGGCCCACCTTGGCGTGCGGCTGCTGACGCGCACCACCCGGCTGGTGCGGCCCACCGAAACCGGGGCCGCTTACTTCGAGAATTGCCGACGCCTGCTGGCCGAGATCGAAGAGGCCGAACTTTCCGCCACGGGAACGCATGCGGCGCCGCGCGGCCAGTTGTCGGTGACGGCATCGGTCCTGTTCGGCTCGCGCTACGTCACGCCGATCGTCGTCGAATATCTGCAGCGCTATCCCGAGGTCGGCGTCAGTTGCCTGCTGCTGGACCGCGTGGTCAATTTTGTCGATGAAGGCATCGACGTTGGTGTGCGCATCGGCGATCTGCCGAGTTCGTCGCTGCAGGCGGTGCCGGTCGGACGCGTGCGGCGCGTGGTCTGCGCTTCGCCGGACTACCTCGCCCGCCATGGCGTGCCACGGACACCGGACGACCTGGCCCACCATACGCTGATCCAGACCACCGGCATCTCCACGCTGCCGGAATGGCGCTTTCATCACAACGATCAGCCGGTACTCACGCGCATCGCCCCGCGCATGGCCACCACCACCAATGACTCCGCTATCGCTGCGGCGGTGGCCGGCTTCGGCGTGGCCCGCGTGCTGTCGTATCAAGTCGCGGGCGAACTGGCCGAGGGGCGGCTGCGGATCGTGCTGGCCGACTATGAACCGCGGCCGCTTCCGATCCATGTGATCCATCGTGAAGGGCGCCACGCGGTGCAAAAAGTGCGCGCCTTCCTGGATCTGGCGATCGAACGGCTGCGCGCCGACCAGACTATCAACTGACGCCGCATTATTCTGGTTTCCAGAAGAGTCCCTTCACGGACAGGCCGTTTTTCGTGGCCGTTCGCGCACCTAAGATGATTTGCACCACCACACCCGCGCGCCGGCCGCAAGAATGCGGCAGCAGCGGGCAAACCATCCGACGCCAAAGGGGCTTTTTCCATGCAGATCTACGTCCATCCGCTGTCCGGTCATTCGCACCGCGCCCGCCTGTTCCTGTCGCTGATCGGCGCCCACGCCGAGCCTGTCGAGGTCGACCTGGCCAGGCGCGAGCACAAGTCGCCCGAGTTCCTCAAGCTCAATCCGTTCGGGCAGCTGCCGGTCCTTGTCGACGGCGACACCGTGGTACCGGACTCGAACGCCATCATGGTCTACCTGGCCCGCAAGTTCGGCAGGACCGACTGGCTGCCTGAAGCGCCGGCCGCCGCCGCCGCGGTGCAACGCTGGCTGTCCGTGGCCGCGGGCGATATCGCCTTCGGTCCCGCCGCCGCACGCCTGATCACCGTGTTCGGCGCGCCGCTGAACAGCGAAGAGGTGATCGCCCGCGCCCACGTAGTCATCAAGCGCGTGGACGACGCGCTCGAAGGCCGCGAATGGATCGCCGCGGCACAGCCGACCATCGCCGACGTAGCGCTCTACAGCTACATTGCGCGCGCGCCGGAAGGCTTTGTCGACCTGGCGGACTACGCCAACGTCAGGCGCTGGCTCGCCGCCGTAGAAGCGCTGCCTGGCTTTGTCGAGTTCAAGAAGAGCGCCGCCGGGCTCGAAGCCTGAAAGCGCGGCCCACCGCACCCCGTCTCCCGCTGACAGGAGGAGTCCGAACATGTCCACCACCCCCAACTTTCCCTGGCACGCGGGCGAACTCGCACTGCAGGCCCGCTTCGGTGTCGCGGCAAAGATGGAAGACATCGGCCGGCGCGTAGTTCGGGACTACATGCCGGACCAGCATCGTGAGTTCTTCGCGCAGATGCCGTTCGTCGTGCTCGGCACCGTAGCGCCGGACGGACGCGTGTGGGCAACGTTGCGCGCAGGAGCTCCGGGCTTTCTGCATTCGCCCGATGCCCGCATCCTGGATATGCACTTGCCACGGGACGCCGCAGACCCCGCTGACGCAGGCATGGAAGACGGCCAGCCCGTGGGCCTGCTCGGCATCGACCTGATGACGCGCCGGCGCAATCGCATGAATGGTGTGCTGCGGCATGCAGACAGTGCCGGCGCGGGCTTTCACATTGACGTGGCACAGAGCTTCGGCAACTGCCCGCGCTACATCCAGCAACGCGCGTTCAGCTTTACGCGCGACCCGTCCGAGCAGACATCCATCGCCCCGCTGGCAATGGATGCCCTCGACTCGCGCGCACGCGCGCTGATCGCCTCGGGGGACGCGTTCTTTGTGGCGTCCTACGCGGACCGGCCTGATGCCGGCCGGCAGGTCGACGTGTCGCACCGCGGCGGTCAGCCCGGCTTCGTGCGGCTAGACGCAGACGGCGGCCTCACCATTCCCGATTTCGCCGGCAATCTGTTCTTCAACACGCTCGGCAACTTCATGGTGAACCCCACGGCCGGCGTCACCTTCGCCGATTTCGAGACCGGTGAGCTGCTGCAGATGTCGGGCCGCGTGGAAGTCATCGTCGACTCACCCGAGATCGCCGCATTTCAGGGCGCCGAACGCCTGTGGCGTTTCTTCCCCGAGAAAATCGTGCGGCGCGAGGCGGCCTTGCCGATGCGCTGGGCGCGTGCCGGCGAGCCAGCAGATCAGTAGTCCAGTCAGGGTAGTCCGAGGCACTCCGTCATCATCGCCACGTTTGTCGCTCGGACAGAAAGTGACTCGCCGGCTACGCCGGCGAAACTGCGGCGCCAGCCAACAGCGATCCTCCCAATTCCCCCAAGCCCCCCAAGACCCCAAATCTCCCCTACACGGGCCTCCCCCGCAACATATACTCCCTCAGTATCGACGTAGTGATCGCGGCGCCGCTGCTGGAGAGGCTGTAAAAGCCCTCGGCGGCCGCCGACGCTGGTTTGTAGCCTGAGCACCGCCGGAGGTCGCAGATGCTGACAGCCATCGCCTACACGATGATCATCGTCTTCATGGCGCTGATCATGACCAAGCGCCTGTCGGCGATGGTGGCGCTGATCGTGGTGCCCATCATCTTCGGGCTGCTGGCGGGCTTCGGGCTCAACCTGGGCCCGATGATGCTTGAAGGCATCAAGAAGCTGGCCCCCACCGGCGTCATGCTGATGTTCGCGATCCTGTATTTCGGGATCATGATCGATGCCGGCCTGTTCGACCCGGCGGTGCGCGTCATCCTGAGACTGGTCGGCAACGATCCGACCAAGATCGTGATCGGTACCTTTGTGCTGGCTACCGTGGTATCGCTCGACGGCGACGGCTCGACCACCTACATGATCACCTGCGCGGCCATGCTGCCGCTGTACAAGCGCCTGGGCCTCAGCCGGCTGGTGCTCGCCTGCGTCATCATGATGGCCGGCGGGCTCATGAACATCCTGCCCTGGGGTGGCCCCACGGCCCGCGCGGCCAGTTCGCTCGGCGTGGACGTTGGCCAGCTGTTCGTCCCGATGATCCTGCCGATGATCGTCACGGGCGTCTGGTGCATCTTTGTCGCGGGCCTGCTCGGGCGCCGCGAGAAAAGGCGTCTCGGTGCGCTGGCGCTGCAGCAGACTGGCATGCCCGCCGAAGCTGGTCCGATGGTCACCGCCAGCGAGCCCGCGACTGCGCGGCCCCGGCTGCTGTGGTTCAACTTCGCGCTGACGGTGGCACTGATGGCGCTGCTGATCCACGGCGCGATCCCGCTGCAGGTGTTGTTCATGGTCGCGTCGGCGATCGCGCTGATGGTCAACTATCCCAATATGCAGGATCAGAAGGAGCGGATCGCCTCGCACGCCGGCAATATCGTGCCGGTGGTCTCGCTGATCTTTGCCGCCGGCATCTTCGTCGGCATCCTGTCGGGCACGAAGATGGTCGATGCCATTGCCGCGAGCGTCATTGCCGGCCTGCCCAACTGGCTGGAGCCGTATCTCGCGGTCGTGACCGCGGTGCTGAGCGTGCCGTTCACGTTCTTCATCTCCAACGATGCGTTCTACTTCGGCATCCTGCCGATCCTGGCCAAGGCAGGCGCCGTGCACGGCATTGGCGCCGCGGAGCTCGGGCGGGCTTCGCTGATCGGCCAGCAGGTGCACCTGCTCAGTCCGCTGGTGGCGTCGACCTACCTGCTGGTCGGCCTGTGCGAGGTCGAGTTCGGCGATCATCAGCGCTATACGCTGCTGTGGGCACTCTCGGCGGCGGCGGTGATGCTGCTCGCAAGCATCATCTTCGGCGTGATCCCGGTCGTGGGCAGGACCTGAGGCTTCCGCATGCAAAATCACCGCACGCCATTCCTCGCCCGGCGGCGCACACTGCTGGGGCTGGCACTGGGCGCACCGCTGCTGGCGGCGGCGCAGGACGCCAGCGAGCTGCTCGGCTACGCGCCCCGGGCAACGGCGCCGCCCGGCTACCCGCGCGCCTACGCCGACATCGTCCGCGCGGCCGAAGACGAAGCCCGGCTGGTGATCTATTCCACCACCGATGCCGACGTGGTCAAGCCGCTCCTTGACGACTTCCGCTCGATGTACCCGCGCGTCAGCGTCGAGTACGACGACCTGACCAGCACCGAGCTGTACCACCGCTACCTGGCCGAGACGCAGCTCGGCACCGAATCCGCGGATGTGCTGTGGAGTTCGGCCATGGACCTGCAGGCCAGCCTGGTCGGGCGCGGCTATGCCATGGCCTATGCGTCGCCCGAAGCGTCCGGCCTGCCCGACTGGGCACGGTGGCAGGACCGCGCCTGGGCCACCAGCATCGAACCGGTGGCGATCGCCTACAACCGCAAGCTGCTGCCCGCGGCACAGGTGCCGCATACGCATGGCGACTTCGCCAAACTGCTGGCGGCCCAGGCCAGCCCGTTGCGCGGCCGCGTCATCACCTACGATATCGAGAAATCCGGCCTGGGCTTCCTGCTGGCCGCCCAGGACGCCCGGGCGTGGCCCGCCTTCTGGGACATGGCCGCGGGACTGGGCAGGGTCGATGCCAGGTACGCGACGACCACCGCCGCCATGCTGCGCCAGGTGGCCAGCGGTGCCATGACCATCGCCTACAACGTGCTCGGCGCCTACACGGTTGCCCAGGCGCGCAAAGACGCCGGAATCGGCTGGGCCTTCCTGACTGACTACACGCTGGCGCTGTCGCGCATCCAGCTCATCAGCCAGCGCGCCAGCCACGCGAACGCGGCCCGGCTATGGGTCGACTACACGCTGTCGCGGCGCGGGCAGACCCTGATGGCACAGCGCGCCGGGCTGTATGCCGTGCGCGGCGACGTCGGCGGCGACACTACCGCCGCACATCTGGCAGCGCAACTGGGCACCGGTATGCGCCCGATTCCGAACGACGCGGACCTGACGCGGCATCTGGACATCGCCGCTTACCGCGCGTTCGTCATGCGTTGGCGCGCCGCCACCGGCCAGAGGTAGCCCGGCGGATACTTCTGGCGTCACCCCGTTGTCCAGGATTTGTGGGAAATTAGTCCGCAAGAATCGGAGTTCTTGCGATCGAATCCGGGCCTATTCTGGCACCGTGATCGACCCTTCCAGGACAAGCATCATGAACGCGAAAGCCACCCGCAACGCCCTGTACGCGAGCGACGCATCGCGCTGGCAGGCAGTACAGGCGCGCGACGCCGCCGCTGACGGACACTTCGTCTACGCCGTGCGCACGACAGGCGTGTATTGCCGTCCCAGCGCTTCCGCGCGCCTGCCGAAGCGCGAGAACGTCGAGTTCTTCGATACGCCCGCAGCAGCCGAAGCCGCCGGATACCGTGCCAGCCGCCGCGCCCGCGCCGACCAGACCAGCGCCGCCGCCGGGCGCGCCGCGCTGGTGGCGGAGGTCTGCCGCCTGATCGAAGCTTCCGACACCGTCCCCAGCCTCGATGAACTGGCTGCGCGCGCCGGCATGAGCCCGTTCCACCTGCACCGCGTCTTCAAGGCCGAGACCGGCCTGACACCCCGGGCCTATGCATCGGCCTACCGCGCACGCCGGCTGCGTGCGGGTCTTGGCACACCTGACGCATCGGTGACGGAGGCCATCTACGATGCCGGCTTCAACTCCAACAGCCGGTTCTACGAAACCTCCGACCAGTTGCTCGGCATGCGCGCGCGCGACTACCGGGCCGGCGGCACGGGTGCGGTGATCTACTTCGCGGTCGGCCAATGTTCGCTGGGCGCCATCCTCGTCGCGCAGAGCCAGCGCGGCATCTGCGCGATCCTGCTGAACGATGACCCGGATGCGCTCGTGCGCGAGCTGCAGGACCAGTTTCCCAATGCCCAGCTCATCGGCGGCGATGCCGGCTTCGAAAAGCTTGTCGCGCAGGTGGTCGGCTTCGTCGAGGCGCCGTCCATCGGCCTCAACCTGCCGCTCGACGTGCGTGGTACCGCGTTCCAGGAGCGCGTCTGGCAGGCCTTGCGCGAGATCCCGCCCGGCACGACCGTCAGCTATGCGGAGATCGCCGAGCGCATCGGCAGACCCACGGCAACGCGCGCTGTCGCTCAGGCTTGCGGCGCGAACCACATTGCCGTCGCGATTCCTTGCCACCGCGTCGTCCGTCGCGATGGCGACATTGCCGGCTATCGCTGGGGCGTGGATCGCAAGCGCGAACTGCTGCTGCGCGAAGCCGAAGCCTGACCGGGATAATGCGATGCCTTCATCCGCTACGATATTCGACCAGTTGGACTGGCAGCAGATTGCCGCGCAGCTTGATCAGGATGGCTATGCCCGGCTGCCCGGCCTGCTCTCGCCGGAACAGGCAAGGATCATCGCCCGCGAGACCGGACCATCTACCGCATTACGCCGTCAGTCGCTCGAATCCGCCGGGCTCGGGCGCGGCGAGTTGTTCTGCTTCGGCGGCATGCTTCCCGAACCTTGGGCAAACTGGCGCACGGCGCTATATCGCATGCTGTCGCCCATTGCGGACCGGTGGAACGCACTGATGGATATCGACTACCGCTACCCGGGGGAATTGAGCGAGTTCCTGAAACACAATCGGGAGGCGGCTCAGTGCCAGCCGCTGTCCTGCCTGAATCGCCTTCGTTCTGGCGACTATCTCGCCCTGCATCAACGCGCAGATGGCGAACATGTATTCCCGCTGCAGGTCATCGCGTTGCTCAGCGAACCGGGCGTGGATTTTCAGGGCGGTGAATTCGTAATGACCGAGCAGCGCCCGCGCATGCAGTCGCGGCCAGCGGTGGTGCCGCTCGGGATTGGCGACATGGCGATCATCAGCACAGCCCGGCGCCCTCACCATGGAGCAAGCGGGCACTATCGCGTCAATCTCCGGCATGCGATCAGCCGCGTCCGCGCAGGCGAACGCATCGGCATGGAACTGTCGTTTCATGATGCCCCCTGATTCGGCAACGCCCGGGCCTGGGCCCCGGACGTGGACGCTGACCGATCGCAACGGGGAGCCTTATGCCAGCCCGGTGCCAGGCACGCTCGGCGGCCACCGGGGCAGCAAGATCTACGGCCGCCTCGATTGCCGTTCCGCGCTGCGGGCCATTGCGCGCGGCGGCTACGTCGCGCACCGCGTGTTTTTTGCCGAGGAAGCCGCCGCGATCGCCGCCGGATATCGCCCTTGCGCGGTATGCATGCCGGTGCAATACGCGGCCTGGAAGAAGAACTGACCGGACGGCGAGATCCCGCCGCCAACATGGCGCCCTTTTTGTATCGATGTATGCGCCTGTCGGCACCATATACATGGCGATACAAAGCCCCGGAACTTCGACACATGCCGCATGCGGCGGCCTCCTAGACTTGCGCTCAATTGTTCAGGCACACAGGAGAACGCGATGTCGGAGAAAGTCGATTTGCCCCGCCGGGGATTTCTGGGTGCTGCGGCCGCCACGCTGGCCGCAGCACAGTTTGGCCTCTCGCAAGCAGCACGGGCACAAACCGGCGTGGCGAAAGCCTCGCCCCTGCCCTCTACCCAGCCGGGAACGCATACCACTTTTGCACCGATCAAGCACGTCAATGCAGGCGTGCTTAACGTCGGCTACGCCGAAGCGGGTCCCGCCAACGGCCCCGTCGCGCTATTGCTGCATGGCTGGCCTTACGATATCTACAGCTTCGTCGATGTCGCCCCATTGCTGGCGGCGCGCGGATATCGCGTCATCATGCCCTACCTGCGCGGCCATGGCGCGACGACGTTCCAGTCGCCCGACACGTTCCGCAACGGCCAGCCGTCCGCGATCGCCGTCGACATGATCGCGCTGATGGATGCGCTCCGGATCCAGAACGCCGTGGTGGCCGGCTTCGACTGGGGCGCCCGCACCGCCGACATCATGGCCGCGCTGTGGCCGGACCGCTGCCGCGGGCTCGTGTCCGTCAGCGGCTACCTGATCGGCAACCAGGCGGCCGGCAAGCTGCCATTGCCCCCCGAAGCCGAACTGCAGTGGTGGTACCAGTTCTACTTCGCCACCGAACGCGGCCGCGCGGGATACCAGAAGTACACGCGACAGTTTGCCAAGCTGATCTGGAAGCTCGCATCGCCGCAATGGAATTTCGACGACGCGACGTTCGAGCGCAGCGCCACCGCGTTCGACAACCCCGACCACGTGGACATCACCATCCACAACTACCGCTGGCGACAGGGCCTGGCCACCGGCGAAGCGCGATTCGACGACATCGAACGGAAGCTCGCCACCGCACCCGCCATCCGTGTGCCGACGATCACCATGGAAGGCGATGCCAACGGGGCGCCGCATCCAGAGCCGAGCGCGTATGCCAGCAAGTTCACGGGCCGGTATGAGCACCGGCACCTGTCCGGCGGCATTGGCCACAACCTGCCGCAGGAAGCCCCTGCAGCGTTTGCGCAGGCCGTGCTTGACGTCGACACGCACTGATGCGCGGTGGCTTGCGATGCGAAGGCTGTTTGTTCTGCTTGCCATGACGCTGTCGGCGCTCGCCTCGGAGCTCGGCAGTGCCGGACACCAGTGCGTATGGACCGGCATGCCGAGGCTCACGCGTGAGGAAAAGAAGGACGATTAGCGCGGATCGGCCGCGACAAGCCGGCCGCGCCAGTCGCGCTGGCAAATGCCGGTCAGCTGGCCCATCGCCATGGCATGCGTGGCCAGCCACTGTACGAGGATATCGCCGCGCAACTGCGGGGACGGCTCCGCATCCAGCGCATACAACTGAAAGACGTACCGGTGCGGGCCGTGACCGGGCAGCGGGCGCGGCCCGTCATAGCCGGCGTTGCCAAGACCATTGATGCCGAGCACTGCACCCTCGGGTACGGCGCCCACTGCGAGACTGCCTTCTGCCAGTTCGCTGATGCGTACAGACCCCCAGGCGACCGCATGGACGATGGGCTGCTTGAGCGGTACATCAGGGTCCTCGACAAGCAGCAGCCAGTGCGTCGCACCAGTAGGCATGCCGTGCCACGACAACGCTGGCGAACGATTGGTCCCCACACCAGCGCCCGCCCATCGCTGCGTCATCACGCCCCCGTCCCTCAGCATGGCGCCTTCCACGCGAACCGTGACAGGTACCCTTGCCAGCGAAGCATGGCGGCAGGTCAGCGTGTGCTCGCCGGCGTGCCGTCCGCGCAGCAGCAATCCTGCGCAGCGCTGTACCCATGGACTCATTGCCGGCCTCCGGGCGTTACGCACCATGCCCATGCGCGATCGATGCGGTCCTGCGCCTGCCACGCGCGAATCGCGTCGTCATCCTTCAGTGTGAGCCCGATTTCATCGAGCCCGCTGAGCAAGCCTTCCCGCCGCAATGGCGCGATGTCGAATGCCACCGTCGTGCCGTCCGGCGCGGTGATGGCCTGCGCTGCCAGATCCACGCACACGTGTGCACCATCCAGGCATTGCCGGGCCAGCGCTTCAACCACGTCCATCGGCAGCGTGACCGGCAGCAGGCCGTTCTGGAAGCAGTTGTTGTAGAAGATATCGCCAAAACCCGGAGCGATGACGCAACGCACGCCCATCCCCATCAGCGCCGTGACGGCGCCCTCGCGCGAAGAGCCGCAGCCGAAATTGTTGCCGGCCAGCAGGACCGGCGCGCCGCGAAATGCGGGGTGGTTCAGGATGCAGCCGGGATCTTCGCTGCCATCCGGGCGAAAGCGCAACGCTTCGAATGCGTACTGGCCCAGCGCATCGCGCGATGCATGGGTCAACCGCTCGATGCGGATGATGACGTCGGTGTCGACATTGGCGCGCATCAAAGGCACGGCAGCGCCCGTGACGGTGGTGAATGGTTGCATCGTCATGCCAGGCTCCGCACATCGGTGATACAGCCCGTCACGGCCGCGGCGGCGGCCATGGCGGGGCTCGCAAGATGGGTGCGCGCACCCGGCCCCTGGCGTCCGACGAAATTACGGTTCGACGTCGACACGGATCGCTTGCCCGGTGGCACCTGCTCGCCATTGGCGGCTACGCACATGCTGCAGCCGGGCTCGCGCCACTGGAAGCCTGCTGTCTCGAAGACTTCGCGCAGTCCCTCTGCCTCGGCGGCGCGCTTCACGTTTTCCGAACCAGGCACCACCCAGGCCGTGACGCCCGGCGCCACACGCCGCCCGTTGGCGACAGCGGCGGCCGCTCTCAGGTCCGAGAGCCGCGAGTTGGCGCACGAGCCGATAAACACCCAGTCCACCGGTGTGCCGGCGATCGCGGTGCCGGGCTGCAGGCCCATGTAGTCAAGCGCAGCGCCAATGGCCTCGCGCTGCGCCGCGTCGGCCGTGTCGTCGACGCTGGGAATCGCGCCATCGACCGGAATTGCGTGTTCGGGGCTCGTGCCCCACGTCACGGTAGGCACCGCCGCCGCGGCATCGAAGTACTCTTCGCGATCGAATACCGCGTCTTCGTCGGTGGCCAGCCCGCGCCAGCATGCGGCGGCCTGCTCGAACTGTGCACCCGCGGGGGCGTACTGGCGCCCGCGGATCCATTCGATCGTCTTCTCGTCGGGCGCAACCATGGAGAAGCGCGCGCCAAGCTCCACGCCCAGATTGCACAATGTCAGGCGCGCTTCCACGTCGAGCGCGCGAATCGCCGAGCCGGCGAATTCGATCGCGTAGCCAACGCCAGCGGCCGCGCCCAGCCTGCCGATGATATGAAGGATCAGGTCCTTCGCCGTCACGCCGGCAGCCAGTTCACCGTCGCAGCGTATCCGCATGCGCTTCGGCTTCTGCTGCCGCAGCGTCTGCGTGGCCAACGCATGCGTGCTTTCGGATGTGCCGACGCCGAAGGCCATCGCGCCGAGGCCGCCGTTGGTGCAGGTGTGGCTGTCGCCGCAGATGACGGTCAGGCCGGGCAGCACGATGCCAAGCTCGGGGCCCATCACATGCACGATGCCCTGCCCCGGCTGCCCGAGGTCGAACATCGTGATCCCCGCCATGGCGGAGCCCGCGCGCAGGCCTTCCCACAGCCTGCCGCCAAGGGCGAAGGTGTGGCCATCGCGCCCCGGCTGGCTGGACACGGCGTGGTCCGGTGTCGAGAACACCAGCGACGGATCGTGGAGCTTCAGGCCGCGCGCGGCCACGTCCCGCAGCGCCGGCGGCCCGGAAAGGTCATGCAGCAGATGACGGTCGATATGCAGTAGCGCCCAGCCATCGCCGAGGTCGCGGACGACATGCGCGTCCCAGACCTTGTCGAACAGCGTGCGCGGAGTCATGGCTGCTCCCCGTGCGTGGCGCGCGCGCCGGCATTGAAGCGCTGGCGCAGGTTGTCCCACTCGTCCGCGCCGAAGCGCCGGAAGGTCTGGGCCACGCTGGCCGTGACCGTCGGCGCCATATGCGTCATCTTGAGCGCGGCCAGAGCGGCGTCGCCGGCCTCGATGGTGGCCTTGAGCATCAGGCCAGGCAGGATCGCCAGCTTGTAGCCCATCGCTTCGGCCTCGCGCAGATCGGTAATGGGCGTGCGGCCACCAGGCACGACGTTCAGCAGGCATGGCCCGCGCACGGCCCGCGGCACCAGTGCCACTTCCTCCAGGCTCTGCGTCGCTTCAACGAAAGCCATGTCGGCACCGGCTTCGAGCGCCGCATTGGCGCGCCAGATCGCTTCATCGATGCCGAGCATCGCTCGCGCATCGGTGCGCGCGATGATGACGAACTCCGCAGTGCGGCGTGCATCGACCGCAGCCCGGATCTTCGAGACGAAGGCCTCGCGCGATACCACTTCCTTGCCGTCGAGATGGCCGCAGCGCTTGGGCTCCACCTGATCCTCGATATGAATCCCCGCCACACCGCGCGCCTCATACTCGCGCACGGTGCGCGTGACATTGAGTTCGTTGCCGTAGCCCGTGTCGGCATCCGCAATCAGCGGGATCGACACCGAACGCGCCATCACCGCCGCGTTGTCGACCATCTCGCTCATGGACAGCAGGCCGAAATCGGGAAACCCGCGCGCGGCGGACGTGCCGGCACCGGTCATGTAGCACGCGGCAAAGCCCGCCTGCTCGATCAGGCGGGCGCCGATGGCGTCATAGGCGCCGGGCGCCACCAGCATGCCGGGCGCGGCGAGGCGTTGACGTAAGGTTTGCGTGGGATGCATTGACGATCCTGTGGAAAATGCGTTGTCTCCGAGCTGGCTGGTACGCGATCCCGATCAGCTCACGTGTTTATGTGTTTATATTCTAAATACAACTGTGCGCGAGCGTCAAAGACTTTATTGCGTCGCCAGGGACGTAGCGGAAGAAAGGGCGGGAAGAGGGGGAAGAACAGCGCACCAGACGGCGCGCCGGTAGAAAAAAGCGCCGACCTCAGCGCGTGCCGAGGTCGTGCACGATTTGCCCGGTAACGAGCGTGTTGACGTTGTCGCCCTGGAAGTCCATCAGGATTCGGCTGCGTTCCGGGCTCAGGTAGATGGCAATGTGCAGCACCGGCTCATTGGCCTGGTTGTGCATCAGGCGCAGCAGCTTGAGCAGCGGCGCGCCCACTTCGAGATCGAGCAGGCCGGCCAGCGTGGGATCCGCGAGCTGCGCCGAGATCTCCTGCACGACGCTGCCGAAGCGTACGCCCTGGTTCATCAGCAACTCGTACAGCGCGTGCTTCCTCAGCGCAGCGGCGGAGACGCCCGTGCTCATCGCAGCCGGAATCCAGGCGTCGGTGAGCATCACGGGTCGGCGGTCCATGCTGCGCAGGCGCAGCGCATGCAGCGCACGTTCACCGGGTGCGAGCTGCAGTTGCGCGGCGATATCGGGCGGCGCCTCGGCCTGGCTCACTTCGATCACCTTGACCTGCGTGTCCTGGGCCGCCTTGCGCAGGCTATCCACGAGGCTGAGGCTCGGCGCCTGCCGGCCCGCGGTCTGCTCCGTGACGAACGTCCCCAGGCCGTGCCGCCGTTCCACCAGCCCTTGCGCCGCGAGGTCTGCCAGCGCACGGCGCACGGTGATACGCGAAACGCCGAAACGCTCGCAGATCGCCTCTTCCTTGGGCAGCGCGCCGGTGCCGGCGTAGACGCCGCGGCCGATCTCGTCGCGCAGGACATTGAAGACCTGCCGATGCAGCGATGTACCGGCATTGCGGCCGATGGCGGGAGTCTGAGGGCGAACCTGAGTGGACATGGCAGTGATGTGCGGGACGTGGCGAGGATAGCACAAGGACGGCAGTCGTCCGGCGCCCGCTTGACTTAGATATAATGTGTTTATTACTATATAAACACTAAAACAAACCGGATACGACGCCGCCATGATGGCGCGGCGGCCAAGGAGACAGCATGGACAGCAAACGTATGGGCCGCACGGCATGGATGGCCGGCGCAATGATCTCGATGGTGGCGTCGGCCTCGATGGCGGAGCAGCCGCAGAAACCAGCGTGGAAGCCGGACCGCGCGGTAATGATCGTCGTGCCCTATGCGGCGGGCGGCGGCACGGATGCCACGGCGCGTGCGGTCTCAAAGCAGCTCGGCGCGATGTGGGGCCAGCCCGTCGTCGTGGAGAACCTGCCCGGCGCCGATGGGCTGATCGGAACACGCAAGGTCATGGACGCGCGCCCGGACGGCTACACCCTGCTATTGCAGGTACCGTCCATCGTGGCCACCAAGCACCTTCCCGGATCGAAAGGCATTGATCCGCTCGCGCGGCTGCAGCCGGTCACGGCCATCTCGCAATCGCCCGCGGCAATCGTGGCCAGCGCGAAGCTGCCGGTGACCACGCTGTCCGGGCTGGTGCGCTACTGCCGGACGGCGCCTCAGCCGTGCTCGCTCGCGAGCGGCGAGAGCACCGCGCGCATCTCCGGCAAGCAACTGGCGGCCGAAGCGGGCATTCCCAACCTGATCCTGGTGAACTACCGTGGCACCGGGCCCATCGTGACCGACCTGATCGCCAACAACGTCAATCTCGCCTTCACCGGCATCACCGCTGCCCTGCCCCACTACAAGGCGGGCACGCTGAGGATCCTCGCCACGCAGGGCCGCACGCGCGCCGCCGCGCTGCCCGAGGTGCCAACCACTGCCGAGGCGGGATTCCCGCAGTTCCAGTCCGTGACGTGGTTCGGTCTGTTCGCGCCGCGTGGCACGCCCGCGGCCGTGTCGGAAAGCATCGTGGCCGCCTTGCGCGAAGCGGTGAAGGACCCGGATGTGCGCAAGACGATCGCGTCGGCGGGCGCCGAGCCCGTGGTCAACTCCCCGGCGGAATTCGCGCAGCAGGTGCGCAGCGACGATGAGAGGATCCGCGACCTGATCCGCCAGTACCCGCTGGAGTAACCGCGCGGGGCAAACCCGTTATGCAGCGTGCTGGCCCTGATAGACCTGCAGATGGCAATAGGCAATGCGGCTCAACGGCACCTCATGCCCGAGCACGGCCGCACGCGCGACGAGATCTCCGACAATCGCATCGGCCTCTATCTGGCGTTTGCCTTGTGCGATATCGCGCATCATGGAGGCGGCCCAGGTCGACGATGCATCGAGTAGCCGGCTGCTGACAGCACTCGCGACAGCCTCGGGCAGCGGAAAGCCGCTCAGTGCCGCGACAGCACCGCACTCCGCAATCGCCTGCAACGTCAGGCTCCTGCCGTCGTGCGTATGCATGATCTGGCCGACGTTGCCGCGCATCAGGCAGGTCATCAGCGCGCCGGCGGCGATCATCGCCCACTTGTTCCAGAGTTCCTGGACGATGTCGGATGACAGTTCGCGCGTGCCTGCCGACCGGGAAAGCTGCTCATGGAGCGCGCTGGCAAAATCTTGCGCTTCCGGGGCCCGTGCACCGACGATCAGCCTGTCGTGGCTGCCCGCGTGGGTGACCGTCCCATCGTCAGCGAGCGTCGTCGCGATGTACGACACGCCACCAAGCACGCGCTTCCTGCCGAAGCGCGCGTCGAGCTGGTCATAGGCGGACATCCCGTTGAGCAGCGGCAAGATGGCCGTGTCACTGCCCACGGCCGGGGCAATCGCCAACATGGCGTCTTCGAGGTCATAGGCCTTGCACGCCATGAGCACGAGGTCGTACTCGGGCCTGACCGCCCCCGCCTGCACCGTCTTCACGGCGCGCTTGAAATCACCAAGCGCGCTGCGTACGACCAGTCCATGTTCCGCCAGCGCTTGAGCACGTCCCGCACGCACGAGGAACGTGACATCAGCGCCGGCCTCGATCAGGCGTGCGCCATAGTAACCACCCATGGCGCCGGCACCTAGCACAAGTATCTTCATTAGGTCTCGCCTGTTCAGAGGGATTCGATGGCAAGCGCAATGCCCTGCCCGCCGCCAATGCACAGCGTGACAATGCCGCGCCGGATGCCATCCGACTGCATCGCATAGAGCAGCCGCGTCGTCAGCACCGCACCGGTCGCGCCGATCGGATGCCCGTGCGCAATGGCACCGCCGTCCACGTTGATGATGTCGTGCGGCAGGCCTAGCTCGGCCGCGACTGCGAGCGGCACGGCAGCGAAGGCCTCGTTGATCTCGATACGCTCGATATCGCCGAGCGTCCAGCGGGCGCGCTCGAGCGCCTGGCGCACGGCAGGAACAGGGCCAAGCCCGAACAAGCCCGGTTCCACCGCGCCGACACCGTAGGCAACCAGCCTTGCCATCGGCTTCATGCCCTGGCTTTCAGCAAAGGCGCGCTCGGCCACGAGCATGGCGGCGGCGCCACTGTTGATGCCGGGTGCGTTGCCGGCGGTAATCGTCCCCCCCTCACGGAATGCCGCCTTCAGTCGCGCCAGTGTCTCCAGCGTGGTATCGGGACGATTGGCCTCGTCGACCTTGAACGCGGCCGGAGCGCCCTTGGCCTTCACGGCGACTTCAACGATCTGCGACGCGAACCGGCCTTGCTCCTGCGCTCTTGCAAAGCGCTGCTGCGACCGCTCGGCCCAGCGGTCCTGGGCATCGCGGCTAAGCTCGTAGCGGGTGGCGAGTTCTTCGGTATGCCAGCCCGAGTGCTGGCCGGAGAACGCATCCTGCAAGCCGTCGAACAGCATGCTGTCATGCATGACCGTATCGCCCATGCGTTGCCCCCAGCGGCCGGACGGCACGAGGTACGGCGCGCGGTCCATGTTCTCCATGCCGCCGGCGACCGCGACATCGGCATAGCCGAGCCTGACCTCGTCCGCGGCGGTGGCAATGGCCTGCGCACCGGACCCGCACACGCGGTTGACGGTCATGGCCGGGACGGATACCGGCAAGCCCGCGCGGATGGCGGCCTGCCGTGCGGGGTTCATCCGGTTGCCGGCCTGGATCACGTTGCCGAACACCACGCTGCCGACGCGGCCGGCATCGATACCCGAACGCTGGAGCGACTCTGCGATTGCCGCTGCCCCAAGCTCAACCGCTGGCGTGCCTTTCAAAGTGCCGTTGAATGCACCGATCGCGGTGCGGACGGGGTGACACAACACGACTTCGCGCGTACTCATGAAACTGCCCTCCTACGGACATCGACGACGGTTGCCGGCGCCACAAGCGGCACCTGCGCGCATTGACACAGCGGTAGCGTCAGTTCGGCCACCCATCAACTAGCATTATGCTAGTAACTACTCTAGCCTAACTTTCAACATGAAAGCAATAGAAGTTTCGGGAGTTCCGTGGCGCAGGAAGAAGCATGGACATCGCCCGGGTGCCCCGCCGGTTTGGCCAGGCACTCCAGACGATGTCCATGGTGCGGTCGCTCTGCTGCCCGGCGCTTGACGCGTCCAGGCAACCGAGGAGGGACAGGTGCTTACAGCGGCACGATGTGAGGCGGCTTGGGCTGGAACGGGAATCCCGGCGGAAACTCGGGCAGCTTCAGCATCGGCGGGAGCGATGGCAGCGGTGGCATCGAAGGCAACGACGGCCCTGGCAGGTGCCCGTTCGGGTCGGGCTCGCCCACCGCGATGGAAGCAGGCATGTAGGCAACGCCGCCGCGGATGGCAGCACGGGCAGCCCGGTCCAGTTCGAGGACGCGGGGCAGGTTTTCGATCAGTAGCGTGGACATGGGAATCTCCTGTAGTCATGGAAAGCGAACGGCGGATACGACGTTCACCCTTGACTATGCAGATGCCATGCCACCGACTGCGCGCGCTCTCAGGTGTAGGCAACGGCCTGTCAGAGGCTGATTTTGGTGGGCAACGGCCAACAGGCGCACAAAGCGTCGGGGCGGCCCGAACAGCGGGACCGCGACGCTTGGTCTAAGCGGGCGACTGCTCGAAGGTCGGCTCGCACAGCACCGGAAAATTGAGCGAGTTGGCGATAAAGCATTGTTCGTGGGCGGCGTGATGCAACCGCGCTGCCAGTTCCAGGTCATCGCCCGCGCGCACGGTGACGCGCGGCCGCAGGACGATCCTTGTGAAGCGGCCCGACTGCGCTTCGATCATCGTGCCTTCCGCATCATCGACATACGCAAGCACGACAATGCCCGCGTCGGCGCACAGATGCAGGTACCAGAGCTTGTGGCACGCCGCGGCGGAGGCCACGAGCAGGTCCTCCGGATTCCAGCGCGCCGCATCGCCGAGAAATGACGGGTCCGATGAGCCGGGGATGACGGGCTTTGCGCCCGAGCGGATCACATAGTCGCGCGCATAGGCGCGGTAGCCCGACGTCCCGCTGCCCTTGTTGCCAGTCCACTCGACCGAAACCCGATAGTGATGCTCTCGATCTGCCATGTCTGTGTCCTCCGCCGATTCAGTGATTGCGCCAGTCCCTCATTATTCCCCATCGTGGGATGACGATGACCAACTGACTGCCTCGGCTTCCACTGTACGGAACCTTGCGCGTCGCACACCGCCCGCTCCCGCGATCCGGACTTACGATGGAACTACGGCACGACCGCATATGGTGGTTGCTGCCGGACAGAATGAATCCACGGCAATCAGGAATCAGGAATCAGGACGGAAGACATGACTAGCGCCAACGCAGCCCCCGCCAGTACCCACGATACCGTGCATGACGTGGCGAACCGGTGGAATGCCGCGGCGGCCACTTGGAATCCCGATGCGCTGGCAGCGCTGTACGCGCCAGAGGCTGTGTTCTTTGGCGGCAGGCCCGGCCATGCTGTCGGGTATCAGGCAATTCTGGGCTACTTCGTTTCCTATGCCGAGACACTACGGTCGGCGCACATGAGTCTGGTGGAACCGTGCGTGATCGAACTCGGCCCCGATACGCTGCTGATGCAGGGGCATGCCGACTTCCGCTTCGTACTCGCTGATGGCAGCGCAACGTCGTCGACGCTGCGGGCAACGTGGATTCTGGCCAGGCGACAAGGCGCGTGGCAGATACTCCAGCACCACGTGTCGCCAACGCCGGAGGCTCCGCCTATCCGATGACGTGAAGGGTTGAAGGGTTGCGCGGTGCGCTTAACACTGCATACCCTGCAACGTCCGCGCCGTGTCAGCCAGGCGGGGGCCGAGATCGCGCTCGACGCGCGCACGAGGCATGCTGCCGCTTCGGCCCACGCACGCCAGCACTGCCGGCGGGTGATCCGGCACCTGGACGGGAACGGCCACCGACACCAGGCCTGCCTTCTCGTCCGCGAGCGATGTGCAGAAGCCCTGCCGCAGCAGTTGCGACATGCCTTCGGCCATGCGGCGCCTCAGCACGGGCCAGTCGCGGCCGCTGCGGCGCTCCAGATGATCCTCGAGATAGAAGCGCTCCTGCTCCGGCAGCGCTGCCAGCAACGCCCAGCCCATCGGGCACGAGGCGATCGCAAGCCGGCTGCCGGCGCTGAGTTGCAGGTCAAGCACGGCCTGCTCGCCGACCTGCGTCTCCAGCACGCTCACATCGAGCTTGTCGCGCGTACCGAGGATCATGTAGGTGTCGGTTCCCTCAGCAAACCTGCGCATTTCGGCGCGGACGGCCCCCGGTGCCTCCGCATCCGCGATCGCGGCGTAGCCGAGCGACAGCGACGCAGCCGCCAGCCGGTACTTGCGGCGTCCGCTGTCGTAGTGAAGGTAACCGAGCGTGGTCATGGACGCGAGCATCCGCGACACCGTGGGCGCGGGCACGCCGGTACGCTCGGCGATCTCCTGGCTGCCGAGCCACTGTTGCTCCGGACTGAACGTCGACAGCATGGCGAGTCCGCGGGCCAGCGGCACAATCCGGGCATCGCCATGCCGGTCGTCACGTCGAGGCGCCACACGGCGGGCCGCTTCAACGGCGGGCCGACCGGCAGCGCCGCTGGTAACGTTGGTGTGCAGCATGGTTTTCCTCCAATCAGCCTGATTTCGTCTGGCTCAGTGCCACGAGCTTCTTCCACCGCTCCAGTTCAAGCGGGGCTCTTGCGCGCGCCGTCGCGGCATCCTGGATATCGACTTCCAGGCCTTGTTCATGGCAGAACGTCTTGAAGCCGGGCGTCGCGGCGGCCTTCGTCAACGCATCGGACAACTGCGCGATGATGGCCGGCGGCGTACCGCGGCGGGCCAGCGCCCAGATCGGCGACACGAGTTCATAGCCCTTCAGGCCGACCTCGTCCATGGTCGGCGCATCCGGGAAGTAGGTCGACCGGCGCAGGCTGGTGACGGCAAGCACCCGCAGCCGTCCGGCCTTTACCAGCGGCAGCGATGTCGCCACGCCGCCGAAGCCCACGTCGAGCTGCCCGCCCGCGACATCGACCACGACCTGCGACGGCGCCTTGTACGGCACGTGCGTCATCTGGATACCCGCCTTGCTGCTCATCAGCGCCGCGGCCATGTGTGCCGTGGTGCCGTTGCCGGGAGAGCCATAGGACAGGCCACCCGGCTTGCGCTTCGCGGCGGCAATGAAGTCCTGCACCGTGCGGTAGGGGGAGTTGGCGGCGGTGACCAGCACCATGGCCGACGTGGCCAGCCTGGCGATCGGGTCAAAGTCGCTGACCGCGTCGTATGGGGTCTTCTCGACGAATTGGTTCGAGTAGTGCGCCGCATAGCTGAACAGGATCGAATAGCCGTCGGCGGGCGCCTTGGCCACGAAATCCGTGCCGATGATCCCGCTCGCGCCAAGGCGGTTCTCGACCACGAACGTGCCGCCGAGCGAGCGCGACAGTTCCGCGCTCATGTAGCGCGCCACGATATCGGAGCCCGAGCCTGGACTCACGGGTACGACAAAGCGCACCGGGCGGGACGGGTACGTTTGCGCGCGCGCCGACAGAGGCAGCGATGCCAGCGCCGGCAGCGCCGGTAGCAACAGCAGGCAGGTACGGCGTGAAATCATTTCATAGTCTCCAGTTGGTTTTGTCTGGCGGCCCCGCCCGCGCTCGCGGCGGCCAGCGCGGCAAGTTCGTCTGGCGCGAACCATTCAGCAAGTGCGGCGGCCTCGTTTTCCGCAGTGATGGCGGCGGGCGGCCGCGGTTCTGCCGGCCGCGTGCGCGAGAAGCGCGGCGCCGGCGCCGGCTGCATGACGCCGCCCACCTCGACAAAGGTCCCGCGCGCTTTCAGGTGCGGATGCGCAACGGCCTCGTCCAGGTCCAGCACAGGCGCAAAGCAGGCATCGGTGCCTTCCAGCAGTTCGGTCCACTGCGCACGCGTCCGGGTCTTGAAGTGGGCGGCAAACAAGCGCCGCGCGGCGGGCCAGCTGGCACGGTCTTCGGGATTGGCCAGCTCGGGCGCATCGAGTCCGATGCGGTCCAGCAGCAGCCGGTAGAACTTCGCTTCGATTGGCCCGATGGAGATGTACTTGCCATCGGCGCATTCGTAGGTGTCGTAGAACGGGGCGCCGGTATCGAGCAGATTGGTGCCCCGCTCGGGCCCGACCAGTCCGGCCGCGCGCAGGCCCGTCTGGATGGTCAGCAGCGAAGCAACGCCATCGGCGATTGCCGCATCGACGACCTGCCCCTTGCCCGACGAACGCGCTTCCAGGAGCGCGCTGACAATGCCGAGCGCCGCATACACCGAGCCGCCCGCATAGTCGCCGACGACATTGAGCGGCGCCGTCGGCGCCTGTCCTGCCCGTCCGATTGCACTCAGCAGCCCGGTGATCGCAATGTAGTTGATGTCATGGCCTGCCGACTGCGCGAGCGGCCCGTCCTGACCCCAGCCGGTCAGCCGCCCGTAGACGAGCTTTGGATTACGGGCCAGACATGCATCAGGACCAAGGCCAAGGCGCTCGGTCACGCCCGGACGGAAGCCTTCGATCAGCGCGTCGGCCTTGTCGATCAGCGCGCGAACCAACTCCAGGCCAGCCGGGTCCTTGAGATCGACACGGATCGACTTGCGGTTGCGCAGCACGAGGTCGAACTGCAGCGGGCGCGACAGGCCGAGTCCCGACGGCTCCTTGCGATCGACACGGATCACGGTCGCGCCGAGGTCGGCCAGCAGCATCGCGCAGAACGGCGCCGGGCCAATCCCTGCCAGTTCCACGATCCGCACTCCTTGAAGCGGTCCCAATTTCTGTCTCCTTGTGTTGGTGCTTGCGGTTCGGCACTGGCTGCCTTAAACCACGCCCACTTCCTCGAGCGCCGCGATCTCCTGCGGACTCAGCTTCAGCAGCCCGCCATAGATCTCCGCATTCGCCGCGCCGAGCGCCATGGCCGGCTGGTCGAACTGCGAGGGCGTGGCCGAGAAGCGGATCGGCAGGCCCATGCCTACCGCACCGATCGGCCCGAACTCGGGATGGACCAGATCCATCACCGCGCCGCTGTCATGCAGGCGACGGTCGTGCAGCACCTGTGTCGGCGTACGCACCGGCGCGCACGGTACGCCGCGCTTGTCGAGCAGTTCGCCGACCACCTCGCGCGTGCTGTGCTGCCTGGTCCAGGCTTCGATGACCGCGTTCAGTTCGCTGGCATTGCGCATGCGCGGGCCGCGGGTGCTGAAGCGCGGGTCGTCCAGCAGTTCCGGCTGGCCGACCGCATCGAGCAGTCCGCGCATCCAGTCCGGCTGGAACGCCACGATTGCCACATGGCCGTCGCGGGTCTGGTACACGCCGAACGGCGCCAGCCGGTCGTGGTAGTTGCCAGTGCGGCTCGGATAGCCCTCACGCCCCATGACGTCGAAATGCTCTTCGGCCACCCACGAAGCCAGGCAGTCCAGCATCGACACCTGCACACGCTGCCCGACGCCGGTGCGGCCACGATGGATCAGCGCGGCCAGGATGCCGTTGACCGCATACATCGGCGTCACCAGATCGGCAATCGGCAGGCCGCAGCGCGTGGGCGGCCCGTCGGCGTAGCCGGTCACTTCCATGATGCCGCTGAGCGCCTGGACGATGATGTCCATGCCCTTCAGCCCGGGGAACGCGCTCGGCTCGCCCATCGCCTTGATCGACGCGTAGACGATGCGCGGATTGCGCTGGCGGACCCGTTCGTAGTCCACCCCGAGCTTGGCGGTCGTGCCTTCGCTGTAGTTTTCGATCACGACGTCCGATTCCTCGACCAGCCGCATGAACAGCTCGCGGCCGTGTTCGGACTTCAGGTCGAGCGTGATGCTCTTCTTGTTGCGCGCGCGGTTCAGGATCGTCAGCGATACCTCGTCATCCTCGCGCTTGCCGAAGTGGATGCCCTGACCACCCACGAATGGTGGATTCGTGCGCGCGATGTCGCCGCCGCCGGGCGCTTCCACGCGAATCACTTCCGCGCCCATGCCACCGAGCATCATCGAGCCATACGGCCCGGCAAGCGCCACGGTCAGGTCCAGGACCCGAATGCCTTCCAGCGGGCGCGATTGTTCTGCTGCCACGGCTGTCTCCTTTTGTTATCGGCCCGGCCGCCTCGCGGCCGGGCAACTGCCAGCTTCCTGCCTCAGTACGACTTCGGCAGCCCGAGCACCTTGTTGGAAATGTAGTTGCAGACCATCTCCTGCGAGATCGGCGCCAGGCGCAACAGCCGCACCTCGCGCCACAAGCGCTCGATGTGATACTCCTTGGCGTAGGCATAGCCGCCATGCGTCTGCATCGCCTGATCGCACGCCAGGAAGCCGGCCTCCGCGCCCAGGTACTTGGCGGTGTTGGCTTCCGCGCCGCACGGCTGGAAGTTGTCGTACAGTTCGGCCGCTTTCAGCGCGACGGATTCGGCGGCCGTCAGCCGCATCCAGCACTCGGCCAGCGGATGCGCGACGGCCTGGTTCTTGCCGATCGGACGGTCGAAGATCACGCGCGAATTCGCGTATTCCACGGCCAGGTCCAGCGCCGCGCGGCCGATGCCGATGCCTTCCATGCCCACCACCACGCGCTCCGGGTTCAGGCCGTCGAGCAGGTAGTAGAAGCCCTTGCCAACTTCGCCGACGACGTTCTCTTCCGGCACTTCGAGACCGTCGATGAAGACCTCGTTGGAGTCCACCGCGGCACGGCCCAGCTTGTCGATCACGCGCACATCGCAGTGCTTGCGGTCCATGTCGGCAAAGAACAGCGTCATGCCATCGAGCGGACGCTTCTCGTCGCGCGGCGACGTGCGCGCCAGGATCAGGTACTTGGTTGCGTTCTGTGCGTTCGTACTCCACACTTTCTGGCCGTTGATGACCCAGCGGTCGCCCTTCTTCTCGGCGCGTGTGCGGATGCGCGAGGTATCCACGCCCGACGTCGGCTCGGTCACGCCGAATGCCATCAGCAATTCACCGCGCGCCAGTGCGGGCAGGTAGCGCTTCTTCATCTCTTCGGAGCCGTGGCGCAGGATCGGCGCCGGCGGGAAGACATAGAAGTGGATGGCCGAGGCGCCGCTCATGCCCGCGCCCGACGCGCCGATCTCCTGCAGCATCACGGCCGCCTCGGTCAGGCCCAGGCCCATGCCGCCGTACTCCTCGGGCATCATGATGCCCATCCAGCCCGCTTCGGCGAACGCCTTGACGAAGTCCCACGGGTACTGCTCTTCCTTGTCGCATTCGCGCCAGTACGCATGCGGGAACCGGTTCGCCAGCGTGCGTGCGGCCTCGCGGACTTCGCCAAGGTGCTGCTCGCGCTCGAGCCGCGCGGCGTAGGACGAGGAAATGATTTCTGCCATATTCGTTCTCCGTTTTGTCGTGCCGGCTTACTGTTGCGGGCGCAGTTTCATCAGGCCCGTGCGGACCGCCACGCAGACTTCCTCGTCGCGCTGGTTCAGGCCGACATGGCGGAACGTCACGATGCCCGAGTCATTGCGGCTCTTCGACAGGCGCGCATTGACGATCTCGGTGCGCACGCGAATGGTGTCGCCATGGAACGTCGGCTTCGGGAACTTGATCTCCTGGAAACCCAGGTTGCCCAGCGTGGTGCCGAGCGTGGTCTCGTAGACCGTGACACCGGCCACGAGCGCCAGCAGGAACATGCTGTTCACAAGCCGCTGGCCGTAGAGGGAATCCTTGCAGTACTCGGCATCGATATGCAGCGGCGCGCAGTTGTAGGTCATCGCGGAAAACAGGATGTTGTCCGTCTCGGTGACGGTCCTGCGGATCGCGTGTTCGACCACCAGGCCTTCACGGCAATCTTCGAAATAAAGTCCGGCCATCTTGATGTCTCCTTCTGGAATTCAGGCGTTGAACGATTCGGCAAGCGCGACGATCTCGCGCGCGGTCTTCACGTGGGCGATGTCGATGTGCTCGCCGTCATAGATGGTCGCGGCACGGCCGGTGGCCTGTGCCTGTTCGAGCGCGGCGATCATGCCCTGGTAGTAGGCGACCTCTTCCTTCGACGGGCTGTACACCTCGTTGATCACGGCGACATTGGTCGGGTGCAGCGCCAGCTCGCCGCTCATGCCGAGATTGCGGTCCAGCAGCGACGACTGGCGCAGGCCGTCAAGGTCGCGCACTTGCTGCCACACGCCGCCGATGGGCAGCTTGCCGGCAGCGCGCGCGGCCATCACGGCACGCGACTTCAGGTACTGGCTCTCGCGCCCTTCCGGCGTCCAGACATAGCCGAGTGCGCGGGCCACATCGGCGTTCTTCGCGGTGCAGCCGCAGATTGCGGCGACGCGGTCGCGCTTCGCGATCTCGTAGGCAAGCTCGAGCGAGCGAGCGGTTTCCAGCAGCGGGATCACGCGTGTTGCGCCCAGCGCCGTGCCGTTGCGGTACTCGGCTTCGGACAACATCATCGACACGGTATCGATGTCCTCCGGCCCGCACGGCTTCGAGATCACGATGCCTTCGACATGGGGGCCGACGACCGCAACGATGTCCTCGAAGTCATAGAGGTGCGGACTGCGGTTGATCCGCACGAATACGCGCTGGCCCTGCTGCGCCAGCCACGCGAGCTTCGCGCGGACGATGCCGCGCGCCTCGACCTTCAGGTCCGCGGGCACGCTGTCTTCCAGATCGAGGATCAGCGCGTCGGCTTTCGACGTGATGGACTTCTCGATCCATTCCGGCCGGTTGCCCGGCACGAACAGCATCGATCGGACCGGCTTCATGGAAGGGGTGCTCATGCATGTCTCCTGGTCATTTGTCTTTACCTTACAAACGTTAGATATATGGTCGATTGCATAAAGGCCCGGTTTCCCGGGCTGATTCGAATTCGCGGATGGTTGAGGACGCGCGCCCCCGGATCGCCTGCCGCGGCGGACGCATGGATGCCGCGCGGGGCTGGGGCTGCGGAACGGCTGCGATGCTCGCCGAGCCGCTCTGCTTGTCTCCGTATGGATCTGTCTGTTCGATTGCCTTGATGCTAGTTGAGCTTCCCGCTTGCGCTCAAGTAGTCACTGGCGAATCACCGATTCGCGTAGCGCGAATCGCCGTGGCGTGGGAATGCATGGACGACGATGGCCGCACGCATGGCCTAGGCCTGCGTGAAGTCGTAGTCATATTCGGAGAAGACGTCGCACGCGACAATGCGCTACGCACCGCACTCAGGGTACGGAACGCATTCGTTCGCGATCAGCTTTGCCAATGGCTATTGGCTTTTGGCTTTTGGGTTGCTGCAGGGAGATGCGGTGCGCTCAGGCAATAGACCGCCGCAGTTCGGGGACCCGATGACTGGCCAGCCGTCTCGCGGTCTGTACGGACACACCGAAGCGATCATAGAAAGCGGACTCCACATCACCATTGGGTGGCCATCCGACAAACCGCTTCAGGTCCGCCATGGCCACGTCGCCCGCCATGGCTTCGAACAGCAGGCGCATGAGTCGCTGCGTGCGGCAAAGGTCTGTCAGCGCAGTGCCTTGCGAGAACAGCAGGCGGCGCAGTTGCGATGCCGGCATGTCGATCCGTTCGGCGATGAAGCCGGCGCTCCACGCATACTGCGGCTGCAGGAAAACGCGCCTGGAAATCCGGTGGTGCAAGGCATCCTGCGGCGTGCCGGGCATGCCGCGCCGGATCTCGAACGTGCACGACGACGGCTGGCCGCTGCTGCCGTCCAGATGCAAGTCGACGGTCTCGAACGGTTCGATCGTGACCTCGTGTCCCGGCACCAGCAGCCGCTCGTGGCCGCGCCGCCTGACAACAGACCTGCCATGCGTGGGCACGATGGTCAGCGGGAACGCCAGGAACAGTCGATGCAGGCTGACGTGCGAGTAGGACTGCAGGTGGACGCGCATGGTGGATCGGAAGACTCGGAAAACGGTCGGTAGCAGGATATCGGCACCGATCATCGCCGCTAACCGGGCCGCGCACCATCTGCAATTTCCGAACGCACCGTTTAGCTGCGCCACACGCTGGCGCACGGCCCGGGCGGCTTGGGGCTCCTACTTGCCGTGGTCCGAGGGGCTCCCGGCGGGCGCCGGCTGCTCGGTAAGCTGGCGGATCAACGCGCGCGTCGCCGCGGTCAGGGTCCGGCCGCGCCGCGTGCCGATATGCACGCCGCGCAGTGCCCACGGCTCCTTGAGTTGCAGCATGGCGACGCGCGCGCTGGCTTCGAGCGAGACCATGCATTCGGGCTGGATGGTGACGCCGAGTCCCGCTTCCACGAGGCTGCGCGCCGCCTCCACGCTGCCAACGCTGAAACGCGGCTCCAGCGCCTGGCCCAACGCGCGCGCGGCGTGGTGGGCGTCGGTCATCAGCGTCGTGTACGGCGGAATGCCGATAAACGGCTCGCGCAGCAGGTCGGCAAAGGCCACGTCCGGCTGGTCGGCCAGCGCATGGCCGAGCGGCACCAGCGCGACCAGGCGCTCGGTGCGGTAGGCGACGGTATCGAGGGCGTCCTCGTCCGGCTGCTTGCTGGCAACATAGATGGCAACGTCGGCCTCGCCCGACACGACCGCGCGCACGACATTCGCGTTGGCGTCCTGCTTCAGCTCCACGTCGACCAGCGGGAAATTGCGCGAAAACTCGCCGATCTCGCGGGCCAGGTACTGGATGATGATCGAGCCCGTGGTGGCCACCGTGATGTGCCCGCGCACACCGTCCGAGAACTCGCCGATCTCCCGGCGCATGTCCTCCAGGTTCTCGAACAGCAGGCGCACATGGCGCGCGAGTACCTCGCCTGCCGCGCTCGGAACGACGCCACCCGGCTGGCGGTCCAGCAGCTGGACGCCGGCGATTTCCTCGAGGTCCTGGATGCGCTTGGTGGCCGCCGACGCGGCAATGTTCTCGCGGATCGCCGCACGGCGGATCTGGCGCTCGTCCACAACAGTCAGGAACAAGCGGAGGGTGAAGAGGTCTACCCGGCGTGTCAGGGCATGCACGCTTAGTGTGCCCATTTTGGTCTCCTTGCTTTGGCGATCAGTCGCTCTGTGTGGGGGCAAGCGTAGCGTTGGCGCTACCACCTCGTCAATGTGGCAGTTCAGGCACCTTGCGGACAACCAAGCGGGTTCGCGCGACGGTGTATGCGTGGATTGGAGACTTACCATGCGACTGAATCTGCCCTTCTGACCGGCTTTTCTTCATATGCCGTTATCATGAAGGGGCCTGGTATGTCTGCCGGCGCACGGCAGACCCGACCTTGCCCGACCGGCAACCGGACTGCCGGGCTCCGCCGCAGGACCGCCCCGTTTTCAATCCGCCGCTCCCATTCGTCCTGCATGGAACACAACATCCCTCTTATCACCACGCTTGCCGCCGGCTTCGGCATTGCCCTGGTTCTCGGCTTCCTGGCCGAGCGGGTCAAGGTGCCGGCGCTGGTCGGCTACCTCGTGGCCGGCATCATCATCGGCCCGGGCACGCCCGGCTTTGTCGCGGACGTACATCTGGCCTCGCAGCTTTCCGAGATCGGCGTGATGCTGCTGATGTTCGGCGTGGGGCTGCACTTCTCGCTCAAGGACCTGCTGGCGGTCAAGCGCATCGCCGTGCCCGGCGCGGTAGTGCAGATGGCGCTGGCCACGGCGCTCGGCGCCGGCGTCGCATGGCTGTGGGACTGGCATTGGGGCAGCGGACTGATCTTCGGGCTCTCGCTCTCGTGCGCGAGTACGGTCGTGCTGCTCAAGGCGCTGGAAACGCGCGGCGTGCTGGAAAGCATGAACGGACGTATCGCGGTGGGCTGGCTCGTGGTGGAAGACCTGGCCACCGTGCTGGTGCTGGTCCTGCTGCCGCCGCTGGCGGGCATCCTGGGCGGCTCGGACGCATCGGCCGCGGCGGAGACCCGGCCGCTGTGGACCACCATCGCGCTCACGCTGCTGCAGGTCGGTGCCTTTATCGCGCTGATGCTGGTGGCGGGCCGCCGCTTGCTGCCGTGGTTCCTGTGGCTGGTCGCGCGCACGGGCTCGCGCGAGCTGTTCACGCTGTCGGTCATTGCGGCGGCGATTGGCATCGCCTATGGCGCGGCGCAGTTGTTCAGTGTCTCGTTCGCGCTGGGCGCCTTCTTCGCGGGCATGGTCATGCGCGAGTCCGAGTTCAGCCACCGCGCGGCGCAGGAATCGCTGCCGCTGCGCGATGCGTTCTCGGTGCTCTTCTTCGTCTCGGTGGGCATGCTGTTCAAGCCCTCGATCCTGATCGAGCAGCCGCTGCACGTGCTCGGCACGGTGGCGATCATCATCCTCGGCAAGTCGATTGCAGCGTTCGCGCTGGTGCTGGCGTTCCGCTATCCGCTCAATACCGCGCTGACTGTCTCGGCCAGCCTGGCGCAGATCGGCGAGTTCTCGTTCATCCTGGCCGGGCTCGGGCTCTCGCTCGGCCTGCTGCCGGCCGAAGGCATGAGCCTGGTGCTGGCAGGCGCGCTGATCTCGATCGCGCTGAACCCGGTGCTGTTCGCCGTCAACGAGCCCTTCCGCCGCTGGGTCCTCAAGCGCTCGGCACTGGCCCGGCGCCTGGAGCAGCGTGGCGACCCGTACGCCGAATTGCCGATGACGACCGAGCGCAAATATCTCGAGGGCCAGGTCGTGCTGGTCGGCTATGGCCGCGTGGGACGTCGCATCGGCAGCGCGCTGCAGTCGCGCGGCATTCCGTTCGTGGTCGCTGAACAGAACCGCGAGTTGGTGGAGAGCCTGCGCAATCGCGGCATCGCAGCGGTTTCCGGCAACGCGGCCGATCCCGCTGTCCTGATCCAGGCCCATATCGCGCGCGCCGCCATGCTCGTGGTCGCCATTGCCGATCCAATCGATGTCAGGCAAATGGCCGATACCGCCCGCACGCTCAATCCATCGATCGAGATCGTCCTGCGTACGCACAATGAAGACGAGTCCGTCATGCTGCGCAAGGAGGCAATCGGCACGGTCTTCTACGGCGAGGAAGAACTGGCCAAGGGCATGACGGCCCATGTGCTGGAACGCTTCGCGCCCGGGCCGCAGGCCTACACCGATGGCCATGCAGCGGGCCACGCGGCGTGACGCATGCGACCAAGGCTCTCCAAACTTCAATAGAATCCCGGTCTGGCACGCATTCGCGCCGCGGTTCGCCGCGCCCGCATAACTCTCCGGAGAGAACATGAAGGCAGACAACATCCTGCAGACCATCGGCAATACGCCGCATATCCGTATCCGACGGCTGTTCGGTAACGCCCACGAAGTCTGGATCAAGTCGGAGCGATCCAACCCGGGCGGCTCGATCAAGGACCGTATCGCGCTGTCGATGGTCGAAGACGCCGAACGCCGCGGCGTGCTCAAACCCGGCGGGACCATTGTCGAGCCGACCTCCGGCAATACCGGCATCGGCCTGGCGATGGTGGCGGCAGTCAAGGGCTACAAGCTGATCCTGGTGATGCCGGACAGCATGTCGATCGAACGCCGCCGGCTGATGCTCGCCTACGGCGCGACCTTTGACCTGACCCCGCGCGAGAAAGGCATGAAGGGCGCGATCGCCCGCGCCGAGGAACTGATCGCCTCGATCCCCGGCGCGTGGATGCCGCAGCAATTCGAGAATCCGGCCAACATCGACGTCCATGCGCGCACCACCGCGCAGGAAATCCTGGCGGACTTCCCCGAAGGCCTCGATGCGCTGATTACCGGCGTGGGCACGGGCGGACATATCTCGGGCTGCGCGCAGGTGCTCAAGCAGAAATGGCCGCAACTGAAGGTGTTCGCCGTAGAGCCGACGGCATCGCCGGTGATTTCGGGTGGCGCGCCCGCGCCGCATCCGATCCAGGGCATCGGCGCCGGCTTTATCCCGGACAACCTGAAAACCGGCCTGCTCGACGGCGTGATCCAGGTCGATGCCGAACCGGCGCGCGAGATGGCACGTCGCTGCGCGCGCGAAGAAGGCATCCTGGTCGGCATTTCGTCCGGCGCGACGCTGGCCGCCATCGCGAGCAAGCTGCCCGAGCTACCGGCCGGCGCCCGCGTGCTCGGCTTCAACTATGACACCGGCGAGCGTTACCTGACGGTCGAAGGCTTCCTGCCCGCCTGAGGCTCTGCCGATTGCCTGCGCGCCAGCGCACGGGCGCGCGTCAGTGCGACATGAACAGCGGCACCCCGGCGCGCCACACCAGCGTGCGCGTGGTGCCGCCCAGCACGCGTTGGCGCAGGCGGCTGCGGCCGTAGCCGCCTGCCACCAGCAGGCCGGCACCGAGTTCCCGGGTCAGCCGCAGCAGTTCATCGCCCGGCTGTCCGCCACGCTCGACGCGCAGCCAGGCCTCGATCCCGTGCGCTGCCAGCCACTGCAGCAGCCGTTCCCCACCTGCTTCCTTCTCGTCTTCGCCACTGGCGCCGGCCACCACCACCACGGTTACGCTAGACGCCCGCGCCAGCAGCGGCAGCGCATCGCTCACCGCCCGCGCGGCCGGCTGGCTGCCATCCCAGCCCACCAATGCATGCCCCTGCGGTGCCAGCGTGGCACCGGCCGGTACCAGCAGCATCGGACGCCCCGCATTGAGCAGCGCATACTCGGCTTCCTCGGCCATCAGCGCCGGGGCGTTATCGCCAGCCTGCAGAGCCGGCGGCAGAACCAGGTCCGCAAAACGGCCTTCCATCGCGAGCGCCCAGCCTGTCTCTGCCTCGACCACCGCATGTCGGCAGGTCATGCCGCTGGCTGATGACGTGACTGCAGCCTGCAGCGCCGCCAGATGCTCGTCCACGGTGCGCTGCAAGCTTGCCGCCGCCTGTTCGGCATACTTGCCCGCCTCGTCGCCGGCGCCGCGGAACGGCTCGAGCTGCGTGCCCGTTGCGGTCAGCCCGACCAGCCCCGCACCGAAGTGCCGGCACAGGACCAGCGCGGCTTGCAAGCGCGCCGCACGCGCGGGATCGTCGCCCAGCGCGACAAGGATCGTCTTGTAGTCCATCGGTTCATTGCTCCTTGCAAAGGCGTGAGTGCGGCGCCGCGGACGGCCTGGGACGTGAACCAGTGTAGGCACTTGCCGGCTAAGGTGCTTGACGGGCATCAATGCGGCACGACCGGACCGTGATTCCGCGTCGGCCGCAGCAAGCCTTGATGCACGTCAAGCCACCACCGGCAGACGCAACTACGCTGAATCCACGCGTTCACGCGTACCGGCAACCGTTGCCACTCCCGACTATCCGCCATCACGCTCCGGAGATCCGCCATGTATCAACGCATCCTGCTCGCCGTAGATGGCAGCCAGTCTTCCGATCTGGCATTGAGCCAGGCCATCGCAGTCGCCAAGGCCACGGGGGCGGAGGTCAAGGCCCTGTTCGTTGCCGACGACAGCGACGCGTTCTTCGACGTCGCCTACTTCGACGCCAAGGCCCTGATGCAAGGCATCCTGACATTCGGCAACAAAGTCCTTGCCGAGGCCGCGAGCAGGCTCGATGCAGCCGGCGTCAGGCATGTGACCCAACTGATCGAAAAGCCCGTGGCCCCCGGGCAGATCTCCTCGACCATCGTCGCGCAGGCCGATACCTGGAATGCCGACCTGATCGTCTTGGGCACCCACGGCCGGCGCGGCGTACGGCGTCTGTTGATGGGCAGCGTTTCCGAGGGCGTGGTTGGCAAGACCAACCGCCCGGTGCTGCTGATCCGCAGCGAGGTCGAGGGCTAGTTCCGTCGCGCCGCCGCAGCCGGCGCTATTGCGCACGCCGGGCCGCAGGCCGGACAATCCGGGCATGCGGGATTCCCCCGCCGGAGCCCATGATGCGAATCCGCCTGGCCACCCTGGCTTGCATGGCAGCCCTTACCCTTACCCTGAGCGCCTGCTCGGCGCTGCAACCGGAACAGACCGGCCAGCGGCTGATCGGCAGTGACCAGAGTGCGGTGCGCAGTACATTCGGCGAGCCCACAGACACCTTCAGGTTTCCGAACGGCACGTCGCGCTGGCTCTACTCCGGGCAGCCGCTCGGGCACACGGTCTATGCCGCGGACTTTGACGCGACCGGCAAGCTCGTCAACTATCGGCAGATGCTGACGGAAGCTGAAATCTATCAGGCGCAGGTGGGAGCCTGGACCAAGCAGGATGTGCTCGAGCGCTTCGGCAAGCCACGCGAGCCCACCCAGTATTACCCGCTGATGAAGCGCGAGGCCTGGACCTACCGGATGTACAAGGACGGCTACCAGACCGCCCATTTCAGCTGCTACTTCGACGACAGCGGCGTGCTGCAGCAAAGCATGATCATCGTCGACCCGCTCGGCGGCGACCGGCGCGGACACTCCCGTTAGGCCGGGCGGATCCGATGGTGCCAACGTTGGCGGAAGGGGCACCCGGAGCACGGCAGCTTTTTCGCGCAGAATAGACATTGCCGCGCCGCAGCAGAGACTGCCCGCGCGCCCTTGTTCTCTCCTAGTCCTCTTATTGCGCGGAAAACTGAACGTGACGACTGCGATCCTGCTCGAAAACATCCATGCAAGCGCCACGGCGCGCCTTGGCGAGGCCGGCCTGAAGGTCGAGCGCCGCAGCGGCGCGCTCGCCGGCGACGAACTGCGCCAGGTGCTGGCAAGCCATGACCTGGTGGGTATCCGCTCCGCCACGCACCTGCGCGGCGACGATATCCGCAGCGCGCCCGACCTGCTCAGCATCGGCTGCTTCTGCATCGGCACCTCGCAGGTCGACCTGGACGCCGCGACCGCGGCCGGCATCCCGGTCTTCAACGCGCCGTTTTCGAACACGCGGTCGGTAGCCGAACTGGTCGTGTCCGAGGCCGTGATGCTGCTGCGCAAGATCCCGGAAAAGAATGCGCTGGCCCATGCCGGCAAGTGGGCCAAGGGCGCCAGCGGCGCGTTCGAGGCCCGCGGCAAGACCATCGCCATCGTCGGTTACGGCAATATCGGCTCTCAGGTCGGCGTACTGGCCGAGTCGATGGGCATGCGCGTGGTGTACTACGACGTGCTGGCCCGGCTGTCGCTCGGCTCGGCGCGCGCCGCCGGCACGCTCGAAGAAGCCGTGTCGCAGGCGGACGTGGTCACGCTGCACGTGCCCGCCACGGCCCGCACGCGCAACATGATCGATGCCCACGTGCTTGCCCAATTCAAGCCGGGTGCGATCCTGATCAACGCATCGCGCGGCACCGTGGTGGATATCGACGCGCTTGCGGCGGCGCTGCGCGACAAGCGCCTGGGCGGCGCGGCAATCGACGTGTTTCCGGAAGAGCCCAAGACGAACAACGATCCGTTCGTCAGCCCGCTGCAGCAGCTTCCGAATGTCCTGTTGACGCCGCACATCGGCGGCAGCACCGAAGAGGCGCAGGAGAACATCGGCACGGAGGTCGCCGCCAAGCTGCTGAATTTCCTGAACACCGGCGGCACCATCGGCGCCGTCAACTTCCCTGAAGTCGATCCCGGCCCGCTGCACGCGCCGGCACGCCTGCTCAACATCCACAGCAATGCTCCGGGCGCGCTCGCCGCACTGAACACGCTGCTGGCCCAGGATGGCGTCAACATCAACGGCCAGCATCTGCAGACGCGCGGCCATACCGGCTACGTCGTCACGGATCTGGACCGCGCGCCGTCCGACGCGCTGATGGAATCGCTGCGAACGCATGCCGGCTTCGTGCGTTCGCGGCTGCTGGTGCGGTAACTCCCGCGCTTCGCGCCGACCTTCCCTGTCCCACCACATCCGCTGCCGGACCGCATGCAACGCATGAAGCCCGACAGCGGATGACGCTTCTTTTCCGAGAATCTGCCCGCATCTTCTTCCGCTGCGCTCGAAAGTCCGCCGCGGCCGGTAAGAATGCGCTGCAGCGCAGCCACCGACCTTGCCCGAAGCTATCCCGCGGGCGCCAAATAGCTTCAGCGCGAACATCGCGTTTTCGCGCCATCGGCCGTACTCGTCGCCGCCGGACCGCATCAGAAGTCAACAGGCTGCAATATTTTTAAGGGAATTACTAAAGCCCGGCCCTGGCACGCCGCTATTGGCGACAGGAGCACTGACAGCGGTCGCGCTCCGCGCCACACGGCAACAGTCACGTGGCATCCACCATGGAGGGAATCGATATGGACGGAAGGGAAAGGCGCGTGCCGGCATGGGCACGACGGGTCGGATTATCGTTGTGTGTAGCGGCCGGTATCGCCGGCGGTGCGGCCGCGCAGTCCGGCACCATCACGTTCCAGGGTGCGATCACCGAGCCCTCGTGCGGGTTCGAAGCGGACGCGCAAGGGGTCAACGCCACCTGCCTGACACCGGCGGGGCGCCCGGTCAGCAAGGCGTTGCGCGCGGCAGGCCTCGGCAAGCCCACAAGCGCCCGAGTGGGCGCGGCCCAGTTGAGGCTGGAGCCGATTGGCCGCCGTGGCGCCACGAACGCGTACGTGGTCGTGGCTACCTATCTCTGAAACCGGCTCCGGACGTTCTCGCGAAGAAGCGTCCGACGCCCCGGCCCGCAGCACCTCACAGCCTCGCGGGCCGGCGCGACCATTGCAGCGCCGTTCCCTTAGTCGCCGGCCCGGATCAGGTCCGCCGCCTTCTCGGCGATCATGATCGCCGGCGCATTGGTGTTGCCTGCCACCAGCGTCGGCATGATCGATGCATCGACCACGCGCAGACCCTGCACACCGCGTACACGCAAGGCGGGATCGACCACCGCCATGTCATCCACGCCCATCTTGCAGGTGCCGACCGGGTGGTAGACGCTGTCGGTCCGCTCGCGCACGAAGGCTTCGATGGCTTGCTGGTGACCCTCACCCGGGCCAAATTCGTCGGTGAACAACTCGCGGCCGCCGGCGCTGGCCAGCGCCTGCTGCGCGAAGATCCGGCGGATCGCGCGCACGCCGGCCACCATGCCAACCATATCCTCCTCGTCGCTGAGGAAGCGGGGATCGATCAGCGGCGCCTCGCGCATGTCCGCCGAACGCAGGCGCACTTCGCCGCGGCTTTGCGGTCGCAGCACGCAGGCGTGGCAGGAATAGCCGTGGCCAAGCCTCTTCTTGTCGCCGCCATGGTTGAGCAGCGCCGGCACAAAGTGAAGCTGGATGTCCGGAGCCACCAGTCCCTGCCGGCTCCGGATAAAAGCGCCCGCTTCGGCGAAGTTGCTGCTCGGCATGCCGGTACGCTTGCGCCGATAGCGCAGCAACTCCATGGACAGCCTGGCGAAGCCCGGCAGCGAATGGCCGAACAGGTCGAACGACCGCACCTGCTTGTTGACGATCACATCTGGATGGTCCTGAAGGTTCTTGCCCACGCCGGGCACGTCGGCGACCACACGGATGCCGAGGTCAAGCAGTTCCTGCGCAGGCCCCACGCCCGACGCGAGCAGTAGCTGCGGCGAGTTGAACGCCCCGGCGCTGACGATGACTTCGCGCCGTGCCGCCAGCCTCTGTTGGACGCCGCCGCGCACGACGGTCAGGCCAGCCGCGCGGGTACCATCAAAGTCAATGCGCAGCACCTCGGTCTCGACCAGCACCGACAGATTGCGGCGGCGGCCACTCAGGGTCTTGTCGCCCGCATCGCCCTGGTGCAGGTAGGCCCGCGCTGTGTTCCAGCGCTCGCCGCGATGCTGCGTGACGTGGTAAAGCCCGGCGCCATCCTGCTGCGCGCCGTTGAAGTCGCCGTTAGCCGCATAGCCAGCCTGGATCGCCGCCTGGACGAAGCGGTTGGAGAATGGGTTGGGCGAGCGCAGGTTGCTGACGCGCAGCGGGCCCGCGCCACCGTGCCATGGGTTGTCGTCGCGGCCGCTGAAGTCCTCGTGGTGCTCGCTGCGCCGGAAGTACGGCAGCACGTCTTCGTAGCCCCAGCCGGTACAACCCAGACGCGCCCAGTCGTCATAGTCGTTGCGGTGGCCGCGAATATAGACCATGCCATTGATCGACGAACTGCCGCCGAGGCCCTTGCCGCGCGGCTGGTAGCTCTGACGGCCATTGAACGCATCCTGCGGCGCGGTGTAATAGCCGTAGTTGCGCGCACCGGCCTTCGGCACGGTCGATGCCATGCCGATCGGCATCCACACGCTGATGTGGTGGTCGCTCGGACCCGCCTCGATCAGAGCCACCGTCACGGCGGGATCCTCGGCCAGCCTTGCCGCAATGGCGCAGCCTGCCGATCCCGCGCCCACCACAAGATAGTCAAACGTTTCCATGTAAGCGGTCACTCCTTCATGCAACCACGGCACAGCCGGCGACCGACTTGTATTCGAGGAACTCGGCCAGGCCATACGCGCCGAACTCGCGGCCATTGCCCGATGTCTTGTAGCCGCCGAACGGCGCGCTGAAATCCATCTTCGCGCCGTTGATCTGCACGGAGCCCGCGCGCAGTTCTCCCGCCACGCGGCGCGCACGCGCCGGGTCGCCCGACCAGACATAGGCAGCAAGCCCGTAGGGCGTGTCGTTGGCGATGCGGATTGCCTCGGCTTCGTCGTCGTAGGGAATCATCGACAGCACCGGGCCGAAGATCTCCTCGCGTGCAATGGTCATGTCGTTGCTGACGTCAGCGAATACCGTCGGGCGGTTGTAGAAGCCCTGCGCAAGTCCTTCCGGGCGGCCCGGACCACCGGCCACGACGCGTGCGCCTTCCCGGATACCGGCTTCGATCATGCGCTGGACACGTTCGTATTGCGCACGGTTGGAACTGGGTCCGAGCTTGCTGTCGGGCGAACCGGGCTCGCCGACGGTCAGCGCCTGCACCGTCGCTTGCGCAATCGCGATGGCCAACTGGTATTGCGCGCGCGGCACCAGCATGCGCGTCGGCGCCGTGCAGGTCTGGCCGGAATTCAGCATGCAGCTCACCACGCCCTGAGAGACCGCGGCCTTGAGATCGGCATCATCGAGGATGACATTGGGCGACTTGCCGCCAAGTTCCTGCGCGACGCGCTTCACCGTAGGCGCGGCCTGCATGGCCACGTCCACGCCGGCGCGCGTGGAGCCTGTGATGGACACCATGTCGACATCGGGATGGCGCGACAACGCCGCGCCGACCGCCGGCCCCGTGCCGAACAACATATTGAACACGCCTGCGGGCGTCGACGTGGCCTGGCAGGCCTCCTGCACGATCTCCGCAAAGATGCGCGCGTCGAGCGGCGCGATTTCCGATGGCTTGAGCACCACAGTGCAACCGGCCGCCAGGGCCGGCGCCACCTTGGCGGCAATCTGGTTGACCGGCCAGTTCCACGGCGTGATCAGCGCGGCCACGCCGACCGCCTCGCGCACGACCTGCGTCGTGCCCTTGACCGTGACAAACTCGAACGCTTCGAGCGCTGCAATGGCCGCCTGGATCTGTACCAAACCCATCGGGGCCTGGTATTCACGGCATAGCCAGATTGGCGCGCCAATCTCCGTGCTGATGGCCTCGGCAATCTCGCCGATGCGCGCCTTGTAGCCGTCGGCAATGCGGCGCAGCAGCGCCAGGCGTTCCTCGCGGCTGGACCTGGACCACGATGCGAACGCGTCGCGCGCGGCCGCCACGGCGCGGTCGACATCGGCGGCACCGCCCATGGCGATGGTGCCGATCACGGCCTCCGTCGCCGGGTTGACGAGGTCCGCCAGCGTAGCGCCATCAGCGGGCTTCACCCACTCGCCCCCGATATAGAACGTATTGAGATTGTGCATCGATCGTTGCTCCTGAAAGTGGGGGCGCTTCAGAAAGGTTTGTCGCCGATGATGGTCGCGCGCATCATTCGGCGTACCGCGGGGAAATAGTCCTGCACGGCGTAGTGCTGCGTGGAACGGTTATCCCAGAGCGCAATGGTGTTGGGCCTCCACTTCAGGCGGACCTGGTACTCGGGCACGGCGGCCTGGCGGTACAGGTACTGCAGCAGATCGAGTTCGCCATAGCGGAAATCGAAGCCCACGCGGAACTGCGCCTTCTCGCCGAAGTTCGCGAGATGCGTGACGAACCCTTCATTGACGTAGAGGATCCTTTCGCCGCTCTCGGGGTGCGTGCGTACGACCGGGTGCGTGACGGCAGGGAATTTCTTGCGGTTGACCTCACGTTCCTCCGGAGTCATCCGCGCGCCGAAGCCGGGCATGATGTCGTGGACCGCATAGAGTCCATCGATCCGCTCCTTGACGGCGTCGGGCAGGGCCGCGTAGGCACGTGCCATATCGACCCAGATCGTGTCGCCGCCGGCGTCGGGGCATTCCACGCAGCGCAGCATCGACGCCATCGATGGCACCTCGCGCCACGAGACGTCGGAGTGGTAGATGTTCTCGCGGCCGCGCATGTCCTTGTTTCCGCCGAGCAGCACCAGTTCGGGATGGTCCTCGTGATGCGCAAATACAGGATGGACTTCGAGTTCGCCAAAGCGGCGCGCAAGCTGGACGTGCTGGGCCGGCGTGATGTCCTGGTCGCGGAAGAACAGCACCTTGTGGCGCACCAGCGCCTGGCGCAGCGAGGCGACGGTGGCGTCGTCCAGCGGCGATCGCAGGTCGATCCCGTCGACCTCGACGCCAATCGTGGGCGTCATGCGGGTAATGGTGAAGCCCTGGTAGCCAGCCGTTTCCGGTGCGGCGGATGCATCCTTCAGTTGAACGGCAGCGTTGCTATGGATCATATTGTCTCCTCGCATAAGGTACAGGGTCGTGGGGGGGGGGGCGCGCCCGCCCCCCCCACGGCGGTTCGCAGCGTGTTCTCGCGCGCGTCAGTCGAGACGGATGTCGGAAGCCCGGATCGCTTCGGCCCAGTAGGCCTGTTCGGCCTTGACGACTTCGGAGAAGGCCGATGGCGTGCTGCCCTTGAGCACGATCCCAAGATCGACCATGCGCGCGCGGAAATCGGGGTTGGTCAGCGTGCGGTTGACGTCGGCCGACACCTTTTCCACGATGGCACGCGGCGTCGCGGCGGGCGCGAACATGCCCACCCATCCCTGCCGCTCGAGCCCACGCACGCCAGCTTCGGAAAACGTCGGCACGTCAGGCAGCATCGGCGAACGCGCCGCGCCGGCGACAGCGAGCACCCGCAACTTGCCAGCGGCGACATGCTGGCGCGCACTGACCGCGGCGATCATGCCGGCCGGAAGCTGCCCGCCCAGCAGGTCGTTGATCATTGGCGCCTCGCCCTTGTAAGGCACATGCGTGAGCGCCACTTTCGCGTTGCGTCCGAAGATTTCCATCTGCAGATGGCCGCTCGAACCCAGGCCATAGGAGCCATAGGCCAGCGGCTTCCCCTGCTTGCCGATGTATTCGATCAGCTGCTTCACGCTGTTCACGCCCAGCGAGGGCTGCACCACCAGCGCAAGGTTCGACGTGGCAAGCTCAGAGACCGGAGCGAAATCGCGCACCGGGTTGTACGGCGCCTTGCTGTACAGGCTTGGCGCCTGCACCATGCCGGTCAGCGTCAGCAGCAGCGTATGGCCGTCCGGATCGGCCTTAGCGACCATGTCGGCACCGATCATGCCGCCGGCGCCGGGCCGGTTGTCAACGATGACCGGCTTGCCCCACGCCTTGGCAAGGCCCTCGGCAATCTGCCTCGCGACCACGTCGCCGGTACCGCCCGCCTGGTACGGGTACACCACGCGCACCGCGCGCGAAGGGAACCCGGCCGCATTGGCCTGCGCCCTGGCATTGAGGCCGATGCCTCCGAATGCCGCGCCTGCCAAACCGAACCCCAACTGCTGCAAAACCTTTCGCCTTTGCTGCTGCATCTTGCTGTCTCCACTTTGTCATTGGTTCTGGCTGATTAGCGGCTGCAGCCGGCCTCTGGCGGGCCTGGTCATGCAGCCACGGTCCTGCGGTGCTGCTGATATCAGAGCGTGCGCGCGATGATCTCCTTCATGATCTCGTTCGAGCCGCCGTAGATCTTGCCCACGCGAGCATTCACGTACATGCGCGCGATCGGGTACTCCATCATGTAGCCGTAGCCGCCGTGAAGCTGCAGGCATTCGTCGATGATTTCGCAGCTCGTCTGCGTGCCCCACCACTTGGCCATGGCGGCGGTCTCGGGATCGAGCTCGTCGCGCAGGACCTTGGCCATGCAGTCGTCGACAAAGGCCCCGGCGATGACCGCCTTGGTCTTGCACTCGGCCAGCGTGAAGCGCGTGTTCTGCATGTCGAGCAGCGTCGCGCCGAACACCTTGCGTTCGCGCACGTAGTCGGCGGTCAGTTCCACCGCGCGCTCCATGGCGGACAGCGCGCCCAGCGCGATGATCATGCGCTCCTGCGGAAGCTGCTGCATGAGCTGGTAGAAGCCTTTGCCTTCCTCCGTGCCCAGCAGGTTCGAGCAGGGCACGCGCACGTCGTCGAAGAACAGCTCTGCCGTGTCCTGCCCCTTCTGGCCGATCTTTTCCAGGATGCGGCCGCGGCGGAAGCCCGGCAGGTTTTCCGTCTCAACCACGACGATCGACACACCCTTCGCGCCCTTGTCCGGGTCGGTCTTGCAGACCACGAGGATCAGGTCGGCCAGGTAGCCATTGGTGATGAAGGTCTTCGAGCCGTTCAGCACATACTGGTCGCCGTCGCGAACGGCGCGCGCCTTGATGCTCTTGAGATCCGATCCCGCACCGGGCTCCGACATGGCAATGGCCGCCACCATTTCGCCGCTGGCCATCTTCGGCAGCCAGTTGCGCTTCTGCGCTTCGGTGCCGTAGCGCAGGATGTAGTGGGCGACGATGCCGCTGTGCACGTTGGTGCCCAGGCTGCTCACGCCAGCACGCGACTGTTCCAGCGTGATGATGGCCTCGTGCGCAAAGGTGCCGCCGCCACCGCCGTATTCCTCGGGAATGCTCGCGCACAGCATGCCCATCTCGCCGGCCTTGCGCCAGATCTCGCGGTCGACGTGCTGCTGCTTCCACCAGCGGTCCTCATGCGGAACCAGTTCGCGCTCGATGAACTTGCGGATGGCGTCCTGGAACATCGCCAGGTCGTCGGTGATCCAGGGTCGTTGATTGAATGCCATATCCTCGCTCCGCTTCAATCAGGGACGGCCGCCGCCGCAGATCAGCACCTGGCCGGTGATGTAGTTCGACTCGGGAATGCACAGCAGGTACACCGAGCCTGCTGCCTCAACCGGCGTGCCCCCGCGGCCCAGCGGAATCATCGCCTCGATGTTCTTCATGAGCTGCGGATTCACGCCGACCTTGATCTCGTTGCCGCCGATGTTCAGCGTCGAGGTGTTTTCCGAGCCAGCGGTAGCCTCCGTGAGGCGAGTTTTGATCAGGCCGAACGCCACGCTGTTGACGTTGACCTTGTAGCGGCCCCACTCCTTGGCGAGCGCCTTGGTCAGGCCGTTGATGGCGGCCTTGCCGGCCGAGTAGTTGGCCTGGCCGGCGTTGCCCATCACGCCCGATACCGACGAGATGTTGACCACCTTGCGGAACACTTCCTGGCCGGCCTCGGCTTCCTTCTTGGCGGCTTCGCGGAAGTAGTCGGCGGCGGCGCGCAGGATGCGGAACGGCGCGGTCACGTGCACGTCCATGATGGCCGACCACTGTTCGTCGGTCATCTTCTGGATCACGTTGTCCCAGGTGTAGCCGGCGTTGTTGACGATGATGTCCAGGCGACCGAAGGTCTGCAGCGCGGTACCAACGAAGCGGGTGCCGAAATCGGCTTCGGTCACGCTGCCCACACACGCCACGGCCTTGCCGCCAGCGGCGACGATCTCCTGCACCACGGCCTGTGCCGGTTCCGCGTCCAGGTCATTGATCACGACGGCCGCGCCTTCGCTGGCGAGCTTCAACGCGATTTCTCGGCCGATGCCGCGGCCCGAACCCGAAACGATGGCGACCTTGTCGACGAGCTTGCTCATTTCCTGTACTCCTTTGCTGATCTGTTGATTGGTCCGGCTGCCAGATGCCGCGTCACGCGGCAAGGGCGATCAGTGCATCGCCCGACAGCTTGATTTCACCCGCCTGGTTGCGGGTCTCCAGTGCCACGCGCACGGTGCGCGCGGCGTCGTCCTTTTCCACAACCTTGCCCGTGCAAACGATCTCGTCGCCAACATGGGTGATCGCGGCAAAGCGCACCGAGAAGTTGTGAATGGCCTGCTGCGGCACCCAGTTGGTCAGCAGCCGGCCAAGGTAGGCCATCGACAGCATGCCGTGCGCGAACACGTCCGGCATGCCGGCCTTGCGCGCGAAGTCGATATCGACATGGATCGGGTTGTGATCGCCCGAGGCACCGGCGTACAGCGCCAGCGTGAGGCGGCTCAACGGTGGCGCGGTGAAGGACGGCAGCTCCGTGCCGACCGCGATCTCATCAAAGCGGAGGGTCTGCATGGCTGTCTCCTTAGCTGTTGCGCACGACGATGGTGCTGCGCAGGTCGGCGACCGGGTCGCCCTTGGCGTCGGTCACGCGGGTTTCACGCACCACGAACTCCAGTGCGCCGCCCTTCTTGTCATAGATGTCGGCCACGCGGGTTTCGAAAGTCAGGCACTCGCCCGCATAGGCCATGCGGTGGTATTCGAAATGCTGCTGGCCATGCAGGACCTTGCCGATATCGATGTTCAGCCGCTCGATCATGGCGCGCGGGTTCGGCGATTCCATTTCGAGGCAGAACAGGAAAGTGGGCGGTACCGGCAGATCCGGATAGCCCGCAGCCTCGGCCGCGGCGAGGTCGGTGTAGCGCGCGTCGGTCTGGCCCGTCGCCTTGGCGAAGAAGCGCAGGCGTCCGGCCTCCACGTCGACGGAATGGCGCGAGATCAGCGCGCCGATATGCATCTTGTCGATCATCTTGCTGCGTCCTTTGCGCTTACTGCTGGCGTTCGTACAGCGTCACCACGCAGGCGCCGCCGAGGCCGAGGTTGTGCTGCAGTGCCAGGCGCGCGCCTTCGACCTGGCGGTCACCGGCCTTGCCGCGCAGTTGCCAGACGAGTTCGGCGCATTGCGCAAGGCCGGTGGCACCCAGCGGATGGCCCTTGGACAGCAGGCCGCCCGACGGATTGGTGACCACGCGGCCGCCGTAAGTGTTGTCGCCATCGACGATGAATTTCTCGGCGGTACCGACCGGGGTCAGGCCCAGGCCTTCATAGGTAATCAGCTCGTTGGCGGTGAAGCAGTCGTGCAGTTCCACCACGTCGATGTCGGTCGGCGCAACACCGGCCTTCTCGTAGACTGAGCTCGCTGCGGCAGCGGTCATGTCGTAGCCCACCACCTTGCGCATATCCCCTTCGTCGAAGGTGCTGTTGCGGTCCGTGGTCATGGCTTGTGCGGCGATCCTCACGCGCGTGTCGAGGCCATGCTTGCGCGCGAACGCTTCCGTGCACAGGATTGCGGCGGCAGCGCCGCAGGTCGGCGGGCAGCACTGCAGGCGTGTCAGCGGGTCGAACACGGTCGGCGCGGCCATGACCTCTTCCAGCGTCACGGTATTGCGGAACACTGCGAATGGGTTGCGCGCGGCATGCTGGCGCGCCTTGACCGAGATGCGCGCGAAGGTGTCCGGGCGGATGCCGTATTCCTTCATATACGCACGGCCCGCGCCGCCGAAGAACTGGGCCGCGCGCGGCGCCTGCTCGTCGAAGCCCTGGACCTGCGCCATGGTCTTCGCAAAGCGCTCCATCGGGCCCGGTCGGTCGGTATAGGCGCCCTTGAGCGCGCCCGGCACCATCTGCTCGAAGCCGACCGCGATGGCGCATTCGATCGCGCCGCTTTCCACTGCCTGGCGTGCCAGGAACAGCGCGGTCGAGCCGGTGGCGCAGTTGTTGTTGACGTTGATGACCGGAATGCCGGTCAGGCCAACGCCGTAGATGGCGGCCTGGCCCGAGGTCGAATCGCCGAAGACATAGCCCACATAGGCCTGCTCGACCAGCGCGTAGTCGATGCCGGCATCAGCCAGCGCGGCCTTGGCCGCATTGGCGCCCATCACGCCATAATCATCGCTGGCGCCCGGCTTGGTGAACGGGATCATGCCGACGCCGGCCACTACCACTTTGTTGCTCATGTCGATTTCCTGTTGGGAGTTGAAGGAGGCGGCCGCTTCAGTTGACCTGCCGGGTGCTGTCTTTCCAGTACGGGGAGCGCAGATCGCGCTTGAGGATCTTGCCGGCCGCGGACAGCGGCATCTCGGCGCGGAACTCGATGCTCTTCGGGCACTTGTAGCCCGCGATGAACTGGCGGCAGTGCTCGCGCAGGCCAGCTTCGTCGACCAGTGCGCCGGGCTTCAGGACGACCACCGCATGCACGGCCTCACCCCAGCGCGGATCAGGCACGCCGATCACGGCACAAGACGCCACGGTCGGATGGCGCGAGAGCACGTTCTCGACTTCCGCCGAGTAGACGTTCTCGCCGCCGCTGACGATCATGTCCTTGAGGCGGTCGACGATGAACAGGTAGCCGTTTTCATCCATGTAGGCGCCGTCGCCGGTGTGCAACCAGCCGTCTTTCAACGTCGCAGCGGTCTCGGCGGGCTTGTTCCAGTAGCCCTGCATGACGTTCGGCCCGCGCACGATGATTTCGCCGACGGTATTACGCGGCACCTCGACGCCCTGCTCGTCGACGATCTTCACCGTGACGCCGTAGCCGGGGCGGCCGGCCGAGCGGTACAGGCCGCTGGTACGGCCTTCCGGACCGTGATTGACGGGCGGGTTGACGGAGACCACCGGCGCCGCCTCGGTCAGGCCGTACGCGTGGAAGAACTGCACTTGCGGCAGCGCGGCCAGCGCGGCATCGAGCAGGCCAGCGCTGATCGGCGAGGCACCGTAGTTGATGCGCTGCAGGCCGCTCAGATCATGGCTGGCAAAGTCCGGATGCGAGAGCACCGCCTGCAGCATGGTCGGAACCAGCAGGATCTCATTGACCCGTTCGCTGACCATGGTCTGCAGCACTTCCTTCGCGTCGAAGGCGGGAATCAGGGCATGCGTGGCGCCAGCGACGAAGAGCGTCACCGCCTTGGCCATGGCCGCGGTGTGGAACAGCGGGCAAGCGTGCAGCGTGATGGTGTCTTCGGGGCACGGATACTGCGCCATGCGCGAAATGGCCGACGACCACAGGTTCATATGCGACTGCATCACGCCCTTGGGCTTGCCCGTGGTGCCGCCCGTGTACATGATGGCGGCCAGGTCGTCGCCGCCGCGCTGCGCGTCTTCAACCGGCGTGGCATTCGCGATGAGCTGCTCGTACGACAGCATGCCGTCGGGCGTGGGGTAGTCGCCCGCATGGATCAGCACCGGCTTGCGGCTGGCGCTGGCGACGATGCCGGGCACCATCGGCAGGAAGTGGTCGTCGACGATCAGGATGCCGGTATCGCAATCGTCCAGCGAGTAGACGATCTCGGGCACGCTCCAGCGGGTATTGACGGGATTGAGCACGCCGCCGCCCCACCAGACCGACAGCATGTATTCGAGATAGCGGTCCGAGTTCAGCGCCAGCATGCTGACGCGGTGGCCTTCGGCCATGCCCAGCTGGCGCAGCGCGCCGGCCAGGCGCGCGACGCGGTCGCCAAGCTGGCGAAAGGTCTGGCGGCGGGTACGGAAGATAGTGGCCGTGCGATCGGGCGTTTGCTGCAGACAGCGATGCAGCCCCTGGGTCAGGTACATACTGCGAAGTCTCCGGAGTGCGTTGGCGGCGGGGCGGGCGTGGCGCCCCGCTGTAGTCGGCCACTTTAGGAGCCGCACTGTCGGCTGTCGTCCGTCGAAGGGAGGAAAATCCCGGCGGGTGCCGAATCGTTCGAAAGAACTACGACAGGCGTATCCGGGCGTGGAACAATCGCGTTTTTCCTGATTCCGATGGCCGATATGCGTAGAATTGATCACAAATCAGGCAAAACTGCAGTCAGACGCGTCGGATAAGCCATGCACAAAGGAGTAGAGGACATCCCCTTGCCTGCCCCCCCTCCCACTCGCGGGCTGGTGGCGTCGAAGCTCGTGCCGCCGGCCAGCGGTCCGACGACCCTGCCGCGACCGCAGCTCGTACAGGGCATGCTCGATGCCAGCGCGGCGCGGCTGATCCTGATCCGCGCGGCAGCCGGCTTTGGCAAGACCACGCTGATGCAGCAATACGCGGCCCAATGCGCGGCGCGCCAGCGCAGCACGGCATGGTTGCGCGTGGACGGCGGCGATAACGACCTCGAACGGTTCCTGGTCCACCTCGACGCCGGCCTGCAGGCCCTGAATGGCAAGCGCAAGGCCGCGCGCGCCGCCGCGCCCGCCGATGACACGACCGGGCCGCGGCTTGCGCACCGCATCATCGAACAGGTGGCAGGCGCCGTGCTGCCGTTCAGCATCCTGCTCGACGACTTCGAGACCGTACAGAGCGCGTCTGTGCTGAACTTCGTACAGCAACTCGTCGAAGCCATGCCGCCGTGCGGCACGCTGGTCATCGCCTCGCGCATCACGCCCGAAATCGGCCTGGGACGCATCCGGGCGCGCGGGCACCTGCTCGAGATCCACCCTGCGCAGTTGCGCTTCACGCTGGAGGAAGCCACCGCGCTGATCCGCGAGCGCTGCCACCTGCCGCTGCGCGACAGCGAGATCGCCACGCTGCACCGCTGCACCGAAGGCTGGGCCACCGCGATCTACCTGGCCACGCTGTCCTTGCAGACGCGCACGGACCATGCGGCCTTCGTGGCCTCGTTCTCCGGCACCAACCTCGAACTGGCCGAATACCTGGCCGAGGACATCCTCGCGCAGCAAAGCGATGCCTGCCGGTCCTTCCTGCTCGAAACCAGCGTGCTCGGGCAGCTCAGCGCGTCGCTATGCGACGCCGTCACGGGCCGGCAAGACAGCCGCGCGATGATCGATTACCTCGAGCGCGCCAACCTGCTGCTGTTCCCGCTGGACGGCGACCGCACCTGGTATCGCTACCACCAGCTCTTTGCCGGCTTCCTGCAGCACCGGCTCGACCTGCAACAGCCGGGCCGTGCGACGGACCTGCACCGCGCGGCGGCGCGCTGGTACCTGGAGCACAACCGACCCGTGCCGGCGGTGGACCACCTGCTCCAGGCCGGCTTGCACGACGAAGCGCTGCCCGAGATCGCACGGCAGGCCGATGCGCTGCTGAGCGCCGGCCGCGTCCGGTTGCTGGTGCGCTGGCTCGACCCGATCCGCCCCGAAGCGCTGGCGCGCCATCCGCGCCTGCGGCTGGCACGAGCGTGGGCATTGCTGCTCAACCGGCGCTATGCCGATGCCCTGCAGGCCGTCGAGGCGATCCAGGCGCTCGAAGCCAGTGAGGGCAGCGGGGGCAGCGAGCCGCTCGCCGTGGAGGCGGAAACCATCCGCTGCGTGCTGCTCGTCATGACCGATCAGGTTGACGCCTGCCGCCAGGCCAGCACGGTGCAGATCAACCGGCTGGGGCCCGACGACCTGTTCCAGTACTGCATCCTCGCCAACTCGCTCGCCTACAGCCTGATCTGCACGCACCGCTACGACGACGCGCGCAGCGTGCTGTCGCGCGCGATCCAGCGCGGTGCCGATGAGCGCTCGGTATTCATGCGCAGCATCGCCGATTGCCTGGAAGGCCTCATCGACCTGGTGCAGGGCCGACTCGGCAACGCGCTGGCACGCTTCCACACCGCATCTTCCCGCACGTGGAACGACACGAGGGGGGACGTCACCGGTGACAAGCCCGCGATCGACACCTCGTGGTCGCTGGCGCTGTACGAGAACGATGCTTTGGACGAGATGGCGCGGCTGCTCGCCGACGCGCTGCCCTACACCAAGGCCAACGGACCGCCCGACTCGGTAATCGGCTGCCATGTGCTGAGCGCGCGCCTGGCGCTGCTGCGCGGCGACAAGGAACAGTGGCTGCGCGTGCTGGCCGAACTCGAACTGCTCGGCCAGCAGATCAACGCCGAACGGTCGGTGTGCTCGGCGTGGCTCGAACGCGCCCGCGTGGCCACGCTCGAAGGCCGGCTCGAAGCCGCCGAGCAGGCGCTGCGCGCAGTCGATCTGTATGGCGGCTGGGAAGCACTCGATACCGCCGGCCATGCCAATGACATCGACCGCCCGTCGATCACGCGGCGCCGCCTGGAAATCGCGCAGGGGCAGCATGCCGTGGCACTCGTCGCACTGGACGAAGCCATTGGCGCCGCCATCGCGCATCAGCGCTACTGGCGCCTGATCAAGCTGCGCATCCTGCGCGCCGCCGCGCTCGACGGCCTTGCGCGGCGCGACGAGGCGCTGCAGGAAATCACCGAAGCGCTGCGGCTGGCCAGCCACGAAGGCTTTGTGCGCTCGTTCCTCGATGAAGGGGAGCGTGTGGCCATGCTGGTACGCAGTTGGGCTTCGGCATACCAGGCACAAGCGGCGGGCCTGGGCATTGCTCCGCAGTTCGTCACGCGGCTGCTGGCAAAGCTGCCGGGCGCGCCTGTCGCCAACGAAGCGGAACCCACTTTGGTGGCCGGCCTGTCGGACAGCCTCACGGCGCGCGAACTGGAAGTGCTGCAGATGCTGTCGGCAGGCCTGCGCAACCGAGCGATTGCGGAGAAGCTCTTTCTCTCCGAACTGACGGTGAAGTCACACCTGCGCAAGATCAACACCAAACTCGGCGCGCAGAACCGCACAGAGGCTGTCGCCATCGGGCGCTCTCGCGGCCTGATCCCGTGAAGCGCACAGGCCGGTCTGCGCACATTGACGCACGAACCGGCCTGGCAGGGCGACGCCGACGCCTCCCCACTATTCCGCATTGCACAATGCCTCATAAACTTGCTTGTCCAGGCAAGGATTCGCGCCCAAGCTGGAGGTGTTGAACAGGAGGACTTGTCATGAAACCCACCAACTTCGTCTGGCACTACACGGTCGGCACGAGGTTGCCAGCCATCTCCGAATCCGGCTTGCTGATTCCCGCAAGATCGCTGCACGCCACGGCGTCGCTCGGCGTGCTGTGGTTTTCGCGCCAGCAAACATGGGAGCCGTCGACCGCCAGGACCGGCTGGAAACGCCACCCCGCCGCCAGGACTGCCTTCCCCGAGAAGGACGGCGTGTTCCGCTTCGGCCTGCCCGCCTCGGATAGCCGTCTCGTGCCGTGGCCCGCGGTCACGCGCCTGGCCGATATCGACATCCCGGAAGCCATGGCCATGGTTTCGGCCGGGCTGCGCCGCGGCGCCAGCCCGACCGACTGGCTCGGCGTGGTGGCGCAGGTGCCACTGGCTGAACTGCGCTTCCAGCGCTGGGACGGCGCCACCTGGCGCGACGCACAACTCGACGAACTTGACCTCGCTGCGCTGTCTGCGATGCGCCCCACCGTGCCCCCCGAACACGGCAAGCCCCGATCCGTAGCTGCGGCCCGGGGCGGCGCAATGCATGACGTACACTGATCCGGAGCCGTCCGCGAGTCGCTTGCGCCACACCGCAAGCGCCCGCTCGCGCTGCCATCGCCGCAAAGCCCATCCAGTGGCGCCGGGCGCAGCGAGAATACGGCCCGATCCGGCTGGACTGACGCGCGTGCTCCGGCATTCTGCGGCGCTGCAAGCAGGTGCAGTCTTGACACCTTGGCACCTGCTTTCTTTAATGGGTAACACATATCAAGCCTGCCGCACGAAAGGCCCCACCCATTACATCAAGCCATGATGGAAAAAGGCGGCGTCGAAGATCCGCAGCGCAAGAAGGAAGAATTGCGCAGCTTCCTGTTTCTTACCGCGGTGATGGTACCGGTGCTTTCGGTCATCACCGTGGCCGGTTACGGCTTCATTGTCTGGATGAGCCAGCTCATCAGCGGCCCACCTTCGCATTGAGTCCGGAGCCACCTCGCCAGAGAGAGTGCATCCAGGGCAACCATAAAAAGGCTGCAATACAGAATTAAACGGCCTTTAGCTGGAGTTACCGCATGCCAGCTGCAAGACCCATTATCCCCATCGGGCCGGTCTCCACCGGCGAGGAATGGCATATCGCCGGGATCGTCGTGTACGCGCATCCTGACAGCGTGAGCCGCGTGCGCGCCGCCGTCGAAGCCATGACGGGCGTGGAGATCCATGCTGCCAGCGATACCGGCAAGCTGGTCGTCACCGTCGAAGCCCCCTCCTCCCGCGCCGTTGCCGCGCAGCTGACCTGCCTTCACCAGCTCGAAGGCGTGCTGTCGGCCACCCTGGTCTATCAGCACAACGAAGACGCCGAAGCCATGAACGAGGAGATCGACGATGACAGTCTCTCGTCGGGATTTCATTAAGCAGACCGCGATCGCCGCGACAGCGTCGGTTGCCGGCATCCCGCTTGCGGCCGACGCCGCCAACTTCGTCACCGACAGCGAAGTCACCAAGCTGAAATGGTCGAAGGCGCCATGCCGTTTTTGCGGCACGGGCTGCGGCGTCACGGTGGCCGTGCGCGACAACAAGGTGGTGGCCACGCAGGGCGACCCGCAGTGCGAGGTCAACAAGGGCCTGAACTGCGTCAAGGGCTACTTCCTGTCGAAGATCATGTACGGGCAGGACCGGCTCACCAAGCCGCTCATGCGCATGAAGAACGGCAAGTACGACAAGAACGGCGAATTCGCACCGGTCACGTGGGACCAGGCGTTCGACGAGATGGAGCGCCAGTTCAAGCGCGTACTCAAGGAAAAAGGCCCGACCGCGGTGGGCATGTTCGGCTCCGGCCAGTGGACGGTGTGGGAAGGCTACGCGGCGTCCAAGCTCTACAAGGCGGGCTTCCGCTCCAACAATATCGACCCGAATGCACGTCATTGCATGGCATCGGCCGTGCAGGGCTTCATGCGCACCTTCGGCATGGACGAGCCGATGGGCTGCTATGACGATTTCGAGGCCGCCGACGCGTTCGTGCTGTGGGGCTCGAACATGGCGGAGATGCACCCGATCCTGTGGACGCGCATCACCGACCGGCGCCTGAGCCACCCGAAGACGCGCGTAGCGGTGCTGTCCACCTTCACGCACCGCTCGTTCGACCTGGCGGATATCCCGATCATCTTCACGCCGCAGACCGACCTGGCGATGCTCAACTACATCGCCAACTACATCATCCAGAACAACAAGGTCAACAAGGACTTCGTCAACAAGCACACGGTGTTCAAGGAAGGCGTGACCGAAATCGGCTACGGCCTGCGTCCTGACCACCCGCTGCAGAAGGCCGCAAAGAACGCGGCCAATCCCGGCGATTCGAAGCCCATCACCTTCGACGAGTTCGCCAAGTTCGTCTCCAAATACGACGCCGACTACGTCAGCAAGCTCTCCGGCGTACCGAAGGACAAGCTCAAGCAGCTCGCCGAGCTGTACGCAGACCCCAACGTCAAGGTGATGTCGTTGTGGACCATGGGATTCAACCAGCATACGCGCGGCAGCTGGGTCAACAACATGGTCTACAACGTCCACCTGCTGACCGGCAAGATCGCCACGCCAGGCAACAGCCCGTTCTCGCTGACCGGGCAGCCGTCCGCGTGCGGCACCGCGCGCGAAGTCGGCACGTTCTCGCACCGGCTGCCGGCCGACATGGTGGTCACCAACCCCAAGCACCGCGAGGAAGCCGAGCGCATCTGGAAGCTGCCGCCGGGCACCATCGTCGACAAGCCGGGCTACCACGCCGTGCTGCAGAACCGCATGCTCAAGGACGGCAAGCTCAACGCGTACTGGGTGCAGGTCAACAACAATATGCAGGCGGCGGCCAACATCATGGAGGAAGCCCTGCCGGGCTACCGCAATCCCGCCAACTTCATCGTCGTGTCGGACGCGTACCCGACCGTGACGGCGTTGTCGGCGGACCTCATCCTGCCCAGCGCGATGTGGGTGGAAAAGGAAGGCGCCTACGGCAACGCCGAACGCCGCACGCAGTTCTGGCACCAGCTTGTCGATGCGCCGGGCGATGCGCGCTCCGACCTCTGGCAGCTCATGGAGTTTTCCAAGCGCTTCAAGGTCGAAGAAGTCTGGCCCGCCGAACTCGTGGCAAAGAAGCCCGAATACAAGGGCAAGACACTGTTCGACGTGCTGTACCGCAACGGCCAGGTCGACAAGTTCCCGATCAAGGAAGTCAGCACCGAATACCACAATGCCGAATCCAAGGCATTCGGCTTCTACGTGCAGAAAGGCTTGTTCGAGGAATACGCGAGCTTCGGCCGCGGGCATGGTCATGACCTGGCGCCGTTCGACCGCTACCACGAGGAACGCGGTTTGCGCTGGCCCGTGGTCAATGGCAAGGAAACACGCTGGCGCTACCGCGAAGGCAGCGATCCGTATGTCAAGGCCGGCACCGGCTTCCAGTTCTACGGCAACCCCGACGGCAAGGCCGTGATCTTCGCGCTGCCGTATGAGCCGCCACCTGAATCGCCGGACAAGGAATACCCGTTCTGGCTCGCCACAGGGCGCGTGCTGGAACACTGGCATTCCGGCTCGATGACGCGGCGCGTGCCCGAGCTGTACCGGGCCTTCCCCAACGCCGTGGTGTTCATGCATCCCGAAGACGCCAAGGCCATGGGGCTGCGGCGCGGTGTCGAGGTCGAAGTGGTGTCGCGGCGCGGCCGCATGCGTTCGCGCGTGGAAACACGCGGCCGTGACGCACCGCCGCGTGGCCTGGTGTTCGTGCCGTGGTTCGATGCAAGCCAGCTCATCAACAAGGTCACGCTCGACGCGACCTGCCCGATCTCGCTGCAGACCGACTACAAGAAGTGCGCGGTGAAGATCGTCAAGGTGTAGCCGCCCACGCCAACCTACAAAAGGAGACGCCATGATGCCGAGCCGATCCTGGGCACCGCTGCTGGCCTTGTGTACCTGGCTGCTGGCGGCATTCGCCATGTTCGCAGCCGCGCCCGCCGGCGCGCAGGGCGTGGTCGACGCCATGCGTGGCCCCACGCCCGTGGCCAACGAGACCAAGGCCCCGATCCTGTACCCGACCGAGAACAAGGATATCCGGCGCACGCGCAACTACACCATGCAGCCGCCGACGATCCCGCACAAGATCGACGGCTACCAGCTCGACAAGGACTTCAACCGCTGCATGTTCTGCCATGCGCGCACGCGCACCGAAGAGACGCAGGCCATTCCGGTCAGCATCACGCATTACATGGACCGCGACAACAATGTGCTGGCCGATGTCTCGCCGCGGCGTTACTTCTGCACGCAATGCCATGTGCCGCAGGCTGACGCCAAACCGCTCGTGGGCAACAGCTTCGTCGATGTGGAAACAATGCTCAAGCGCAAGCCAGGCGCCAAGAGCGCGGGCAAATAAACAACAAGACAGGTGCGCGCCATGCTGGATCTCATCAAGCGCTACTGGCGGACCATCAACCGGCCCAGCGCCTATTTCAGCCTGGGCTTCCTGACGCTGGGCGGCTTCATCGCCGGGGTGATGTTCTGGGGCGCGTTCAACACTGCGCTGGAGCTGACCAATACCGAGCAGTTCTGCACCGGTTGCCATGAGATGCGCGACAACGTCTACCAGGAACTGCAAGGCACCATCCACTTCACCAACCGCAGCGGCGTGCGCGCCAAGTGCTCGGACTGCCATGTGCCGCACAACTGGACCACCAAGATGGCGCGCAAGATGCAGGCGTCCAAGGAGGTCTGGGCCAAGATCTTCGGCACGATCGACACGCGAGAGAAGTTCCAGGAACACCGCCTGGTGCTGGCGCAACACGAGTGGGCGCGCTTCAAGGCCAACGATTCGCTCGAATGCCGCAACTGCCACGATTACCAGTCGATGGATTTCACGCGCCAGAGCCCGCGCGCGCAGGCCATGCATTCGACCTACCTGGAAAACAAGGAAAAGACCTGTATCGACTGCCACAAGGGCATTGCCCACCACCTGCCCGACGTGTCAAAGGCCGAGGAAAAATAGCGCGTGCCGATCCCCTCTCCCGGGCTCTCCTGTGATGGCATTGCCGGTGGCCCGGCGTTGCGGGCCAGCGAGCTGGCGTTCGCGCGCGGGGGGCGCCCGGTCTTTGACGGCATCGACTTCGGAGTCGGACCCGGTGGCCTGGTGCAGGTCATGGGTCCGAACGGCAGCGGCAAGTCTTCGTTGCTGCGCGTACTGAGCGGGCTGCTGCAGCCGTCAGGGGGCAGCGTCAGCTGGCTTGGCAGAGCCGTGCGCGCGGGCGATCCGGCCTACCTGCAGTCACTCGCCTACCTGGGCCATGCCGACGGCATCGATACGGACCTGACCGCAGGCGAGCATCTGCGCTACGCGGCGCGGCTCGCCGGCCTGCAGCAGTCGGACGAGGCGGTGCGCGCGGCGCTCTCCCGGCTCGGCATCGGAAAGGCCATGCACGTTCCGGTGCGGACGCTGTCGCAAGGCCAGCGCCGCCGCGTCGCGCTGGCGCGGCTGGCGCGGGTCCGGCGTGCGCTCTGGCTGCTCGACGAACCGCTCACCTCGGTCGATGACGAATCGGCCGCCCGCTTTCACGACCTGCTTGGCGAGCACCTGCGCGACGGCGGCATGGCGGTAATCGCCACGCACCGGCTGTTGCCCGGCGGCGGCGAAGTGCTCCAAATCGGCGGCGCGCAAGCGCTTGCGCCCGTCTGACCGCGCCATGCTCGCGACCCTTGGCGCCATTGTCATGCACGACCTGTCGCTCGCCTGGCGGCGGCGCGGCAGCCTGCTTGGCAGCGTGGTGTTCTTTGTCATCGCCGCGAGCCTGTTCCCGCTAGCCATCGGCCCCGAACCGCAGCAACTGCGCGCGCTCGCGCCGGGCATCCTGTGGGTGGCGGCGCTGCTGGCGTCGATGTTGTCGCTGTCGCGGCTGTTCGCTCAGGAGTACGCCGATGGCAGTCTCGACCAGTTGCTGCTTTCGCCGCAACCGCTGGCCTTGCTGGTGCTGGCGAAGATCTGCGCGCACTGGCTGACCAGCGGGCTGCCGTTGCTGCTGCTCACGCCGCTGCTGGCGCAGCAGTACAGCCTGCCCGCCGGGTCCGCGCTGCTACTGTCGGCATCGCTGCTGGTCGGCACGCCGGCGCTGAGCCTGATCGGCGCGGTCGGTGCCGCGCTTACGCTGGGCGTGCGCGGCGGTGCCGTGCTGCTATGCATCCTGGTACTGCCACTGTGCGTGCCGGTGCTGGTGTTCGGCGCGAGCGCGGGCGCCGCGGCCGATGCCGGGCTCGATGTGATGCCGCAGTTCTCGCTGCTGGGCGCGTGCCTGGCGCTGTCGCTGTTCCTGTGCCCGCTCGCCACCGCGGCGGGGCTGCGCATCGCCATGGAGTAGACGGCATGAGCCAACCGCTGCATCCCGCCCACGTTGCCAGTGACCGGATTCCAATGCGGCGATCGCGCTGGCTTGCGTTCGCCGCGCCGGTGCGCTTCTACCCGCTTGCCGGCAAGCTCGCGCCATGGTTCTTCGCCGCCGCCGCGCTGCTGCTCGTGGCCGGACTCTGGATCGGCTTCGTCGTGGCGCCCACCGATGCGCAGCAGGGCGAGGTCTACCGCATCATCTTCATCCACGTACCGGCCGCCTGGATGTCGATGTTCATCTACGTGGTCATGGCCGGCTATTGCGCGCTGGCGCTGGTGCTGCGCACGCGGCTGTCGTCGATGATGGCCTCCGCGCTGGCGCCGACCGGCGCGCTGTTCACCGCGATTGCGCTGTGGACCGGCGCGCTGTGGGGAAAGCCGACCTGGGGCACGTGGTGGGTGTGGGATGCGCGGCTGACATCGGAGCTGATCCTGCTGTTCCTGTATCTCGGCTTCATCGCACTGGAGGCCGCCATCGACGAGCCGCGGCGTGCCGAGCGCGCCTGCGCGGTGCTCGCGCTGGTCGGCGTGGCGAACGTTCCCGTGATCTACTTCTCCGTGCAGTGGTGGAACACGCTGCACCAGGGCGCGTCGGTCAGCCTGACCGCGGCGCCTTCGATGGCCGCGACCATGCTGGCCGGCATGCTGGTGATGACGCTAGCGTGCTGGATGTACACGATCGCCGTGGCGCTGGTGCGCGTGCGCTGCATCCTGCGGGAGCGCGGCGAAGCCGGCACGCTGGCGGCCGACCTTCGGGAGACTGCACCATGAGTGGATTCACACTGGCTTCGCTGACCGGTCATGCCGGGTATATCGCGGGCGCGTTCGGCATGGCGTTCGCGCTGATCGGCATGGAACTGGTCCTGCTGGCACGGCGCAGCCGCGCGAGCGCTGCACAGCGCGCACTGCGATGACGCCACGCCAGCGCCGCCTCGGCATGCTACTGGCCGCGCTGGCCTGCGCGGGTGTCGCGCTTGCGCTGGTCCTAAACGCCTTCCGCTCGAACCTGGTGTTCTTCTTCAGCCCGAGCCAGGTCGCCGCGCACGAGGCGCCGGCCGCGCGCAGCTTCCGGCTCGGCGGGCTGGTCGCGCCCGGCTCCATCCGCCGCGAGGGCGATGGCATGACCATACGCTTCATCGTCACAGACAAGGCGCGCGAGGTACCCGTACTCTACCGCGGCCTGCTGCCGGACCTGTTCCGCGAAGGCAAGGGCGTGGTGGCGCGCGGTACGCTCGACGGCAGCGGCACCTTCATCGCCAGCGAGGTGCTGGCCAAGCACGACGAGAACTACATGCCGCCCGAAGCCGCCGATGCGCTGAAGCAGGCCGAGCAGGTCAACCGCCGCATGGCCAGCCAGCTCGCGGAAGGCGAACGGGGGGCGCAGCGATGATCCCGGAACTGGGACACTTTGCACTGATCGTGGCGCTATTGGCCGCCATGGTGCAGGCTATGCTGCCGCTGGCCGGCGCCGCGAGCGCCAGCGCGGCGTGGATGTCCGTCGCAAGGCCCGCAGCGCGTGTGCAGTGCGCGCTGGTAGTGCTGGCCTACGTGACACTGACGCTGGCCTTCGCGGGCAACGACTTCAGTGTGCGCTACGTCGCCGCAAATTCGAACAGCGACTTGCCACTCGCCTACCGGCTGGCTGCCGTGTGGGGCGGACACGAAGGCTCGATGCTGCTGTGGACGCTGATGCTGGCGTTGTGGTCGCTGGCGGTCTCGGTCTTCAGCCGCCGCCTGCCGCTGCCCGTGGTGGCGCGCGTGCTCGGCGTGATGGGCGCAATCAGTAGCGGCCTGCTGCTGTTCCTGCTGTTCGCGTCCAATCCGTTCATCCGCCTGCTGCCGCCTGCGATGGCTGGCCGCGACCTCAACCCGCTGCTGCAAGACCCGGGCATGGTGTTCCATCCGCCGATGCTCTACATGGGATACGTTGGCTTTGCCGTGACCTTTGCCTTTGCCGTGGCGGCGCTGCTGGAAGGGCGCCTCGACGCCGCTTGGGCACGCTGGGCGCGGCCGTGGACCACCGTCGCCTGGATGTTCCTGACGCTCGGCATCATGCTGGGCAGCGCGTGGGCGTACTACGAGTTGGGCTGGGGCGGCTGGTGGTTCTGGGATCCGGTGGAAAATGCATCGTTCATGCCGTGGCTTGCCGGCACGGCGTTGATGCATTCGCTTGCCGTCACGGAAAAACGCGGCGCGTTCCGCGCCTGGACCGCGCTGCTCGCCATCTTCACGTTCTCGCTGAGCCTGCTCGGCACCTTCCTGGTCCGCTCGGGTGTGCTGACTTCAGTCCACGCGTTCGCGGTGGACCCGAAGCGCGGCATCTTCATCCTCGCTCTGCTGGGGCTGGTAACGGGACTGGCGCTGGCACTGTTTGCGTGGCGCGCGCCGCGACTCGCGCGGCGCACGGCGTTCAGCCTGCTGTCGCGGGAATCATTCCTGCTCGCCAACAACGTGCTGCTGGCCATCGCGGCCGCCACAGTGCTGCTCGGCACCCTCTACCCGCTGCTGGTCGATGTGCTGGGCCTCGGCAAGATCTCGGTGGGCCCGGCGTACTTCGAGCAGGTTTTCGTCCCGCTGATGGCGCCTGCCGTGCTGCTGATGGGCGCCGCGCCGCTCGTGCGCTGGCGGCAGGGCGAGTTGCCGGACATGACGCGCCGGCTGCGCTGGGCCGCGGCGGCCAGCCTCGTGATTGGTGCCGGGCTGCTGCTGATCCTGCGCAATGCATCCGCACTGACCGGCCTCGGCCTGCTGCTCGCGGCCTGGTGCGCAGCAAGCGCGGCGGCAAGCGTGGCCGCACGGCTGCGCAATCAGCGCGGACGCCGGCTGGCCGCGCTGCGGCAACTGCCTGCCGGCTTCTACGGCATGCTGCTGGCGCACCTTGGCGTGGGCGTGTTCATCGCGGGCGTGACGCTGGTGAGCAGCCAGGAAAGCCTGCGCGAGCTGCCGATGCGGCCCGGCGAGACTGCCGCGGTCGGCGAGCATGCATTCCGCTTCGGCGGCGTCAGTCCCGCCACGGGCCCGAACTACGAAGCGCTGCGGGGCACCATCGGCGTGTCGCGCCACGGCAGGACGGTAGCCACGCTGATGCCGGAGCGCCGCATCTACCGCAGCCAGGACATGCCCACCACCGAGGCCGCCATCGACAGCGGCTTCACGCGCGATCTCTACGTGGCGCTCGGTGAATCGCTCGGCGACGGCCGCTGGGCCGTGCGCATCCACGTCAAGCCCTTCGTCGACTGGATCTGGGGCGGCTGCGTGCTGATGGCGATCGGCGGGCTGCTCGCGACCTGTGACCGGCGCTACCGGCTGCAACGGCAGGCTGCCAGCGCCGTGGCACCGGAGGCGATTGTCCCCGAGCCCCAGGCGCCCGCACTGGCGCTCGCCGGCGGTGAGGAGACGCAGGCATGATGCGCTTCCTGCTGCCGCTCGCGGTGTTCCTGGTGCTCGCTGTGGCGCTGGCCGCAGGCTTGCGTCACGATCCACGCGAGCTTCCGTCACCGCTGGTCGGCAAGCCCGCGCCCGCGTTCGTGCTGCCGGTGCTCGAACAGGACGGCCACAAGCTCGGTGCGGCCGACTTGCGCGGCAAGGTGTGGCTGCTCAATGTCTGGGCCTCATGGTGCACGGCGTGCCGCGCTGAGCATCCGGTGCTGGTCGACTTCGCGGCGCGTTCGCAAGTGCCGCTATACGGCCTCAACTACAAGGACCACGACGATGCCGCGCGCGACTGGCTGCGGCGCATGGGCAATCCGTATGCGGCGTCGCTCGTCGACGCAGACGGGCGCGTGGGCATCGACTTCGGCGTGTATGGTGTGCCGGAGACCTTCGTTATCGACAGGAACGGCGTGGTGCGCTACAAGCAGGTCGGTCCGGTGACGCAGGAGGTGCTGGAACACAAGCTGATCCCGCTGCTGGAATCGCTGGAAAAGGGAGATGGCCATGCGTAGGCATGCGTTCGCTTGCGGCGTGATGGTGTTCGCCCTGCATGCCAACGCCGCCGCCCCTACCGACGCCGACCTCGACGCGCGCGTCCACGCGCTGTCGGAACAACTGCGCTGCCTCGTCTGCCAGAACCAGACGCTGGCCGACTCCAACGCCGAACTCGCAGTCGACCTGCGCCGGCAAATCCGCGAACAATTACGCCAGGGCGCCAGCGACGAGGCCGTCAAGCAATACCTCGTACAGCGCTACGGCGACTTCGTGCTCTACAAGCCGCCGCTCAAGCCGATGACGTGGCTGCTGTGGTTCGGGCCGCTGCTGTTGTTGATGGTGGTGCTGGCGGCCCTGTGGCGCGCCCGTTCGCGCCGCGCGGCGCCGACTGCTCCGCTGGACGACGCCGAACGCCGCAGGCTGGCGGAATTGCTTGACGAACCGCCACCGCAGCGGTCCTCGCATTCGATCGACACGTTGCCACCGCTATCGCCGCCATGACGACCTTCTGGTTCCTCGCCGCCGCGTTGATGGCCGTCACCATGGCCGGCCTGCTGTGGCCGCTGTTGCGCCAACCTTCCGGTGCGGCGGTGTCAGACCGTCCCGCGCCGGCTCTACGCGAGATCTACCGCGACCAGTTGCGCGAACTCGACACCGACCTACGCGCCGGCACGCTGAGCCCGGCGCGCCATGAGCAGGCGCGCGACGAACTTGCACGCCGCCTGCTCGACGACGCTGGCGAGCCAACGATCGCGGCCCGCAGCCAGCGTTCCTCCACGCTGCTCGCCGCAGCATTGCTCGCGCTGCTGCCAAGTGCGGCCATCCTGCTTTATCTGCATCTCGGCAACCCTGTCGCACTCTGGGATGCCAGCGATATGCACGCTCTCGGGGACGGACAGCACGACCTCAGCGTCGCGCAGGTCGAGGGCATGGTGAACCAGCTCGCGACACGCCTGCACGACAAGCCAGACGATCCCGAAGGGTGGTCGATGCTCGCGCGTTCGTACACCGCGCTGCAGCGCTATGACGATGCCGCCGCGGCCTACGCGAAGGCAGTCGCGCTCGCGCCCGACGTAGCGGCACTGCGCTCCGACTATGCCGATGTGCTGGCCAGCCTCAGCGGCGGCTCGCTCGAAGGACCGGCGATGGAGCAGATCCAGCGCGCGCTCGCGCTCGATGCCGATGACCCGAAGGGCCTGGCGCTGGCCGGGAGCGCCGCCGCCGAGCGCGGCGAAACCGCGCAGGCCATCCGTTACTGGGAGCGCCTCTATCGCCTGCTGCCGCCCGATTCGCAGACCGCCGCACGGGTCGCGGCAAACCTGGCCGCCGCGCGGGGCGACACCAAGGCGCCCGTTGCGACCAACGGCAGCATCAGCGGAATCCTCACGCTCGCGCCCGATGCCGGCCGCACGCCCGGCCCCGATGAAACGGTCTTTGTCTATGCGCGCACTGTGGACGGCCCACGCATGCCGCTGGCCGTGCTGCGCCGGACCGTGCGCGACCTGCCACTGCAATTCACGCTGGACGATTCCCTTGCGCTGACGCCCGAACGCAAACTGTCGGCGCAGGAGCAGGTCATTGTCGAGGCGCGCATTTCGGCAAGCGGCAATGCGATGCCGCAGGCAGGAGACCTCGTAGGCCACGCGGGCCCCGTGCGGATCGGCACAGGCGACGTGCGCATCGTCATCAGCGCCATGGGGACCGCCGCACGTTGACCCACCCGCCGCGCGCCACCTGGCAAGCGGCGGAAGTAGAATGCCCCAATCCCCAGCACTTTGCCGCCGGCTTCCGGCGTCGCACCGCAAGCATGCGCATTCCACCGATGAAGGCAGTCATCGCCTTCGAAAGCGTTGCACGAACCAAGAGCGTCAGCCGCGCGGCGGAAGAGCTTGGCCTGACAGCCTCGGCCGTGAGCCACCAGATCAGCAACCTTGAATCGGTCATTGGCCGTCCGCTGTTTTTCCGCCAGGGGCGCGGACTGGTGCTGACGCCGGTGGGCGAACAGTACCTGCGCGAGGTGACTGGCGCGCTGGCCGACCTGAATCGTGCGACCGAGCGCGCCTCGAGCCAGCCGGACGTGGAAATCCTGCGCGTCCATTCGAGCCCGAGCTTCGGGCTCATGTGGCTGCTGCCACGGCTGGCCTCGTTCCAGGCCGAGCACGGCGACATCCGGCTGAATCTGTCGTGCTCGTATGAGGACATATCGTTCACCAGCGGCTTCTACGATGTGGATATCCGCCACGGCTACGCCCACTGGCGCGACCTGCAGGTCAAGACGCTGCGCAAGGAATTCATCGCGCCGCTGGCCTCCGCGGATTACCTGCGCCAGCACGGTATCCAGTCTCCGCAAGACCTGCTCGGGCAACGCCTGATCTGCTCCGAGACACCGCTGGTCCAGTGGCAGCAGTGGTTCGCGCGCTTTGGCATCAACCCTGTGCGCAAGACCTTCGACTTCTCGTTCGACCGGTCCTACATGTCGCTCGAAACCGCGGCGCTTGGCCTTGGCGTGGCGCTGGAAAGCACGCTGCTGGCTTCGGTCCTGCTGCGCAGCGGCCGACTGGTCCGCGTGCTGGACCCGACCCACGCGGTAGAGGTCGGGGCCCACCACGTCGTCTATCCCCCGCAGAACGGCGACCTGCCACGCGTCGCGCGTTTCCTGGCCTGGATCGATCGCGAACTGCTCGCCGACGACATGTGACGGTACCGGCTCCAGCCGGTGCTATCGGTGCTATCGGTGCGCCTGCGTGGCCACCTGCGCTGCCAGCCGCAGCGGCCGATATCTGAAAATTTCTCAGCCATAGTTGAGGCGGACCGCGTTGATCGGGGGCCGGCCGTCGCCCAAACTCGACCCATCATTTCAACAGTCAGGAGACAAGAAATGCTGGTCGAAAACAAAGTCATCATCATCACCGGCGCCGCTTCACCGCGCGGCATCGGCAAAGCCACCGCGCGAGCGCTATCCGCGCAGGGCGCAAATGTCGTGATCCTCGACCTGAAGCTCGAAGATGCCCAGTCCGCCGCCGCGGAACTTGGCCCGCGTCATCTCGGGCTGGCCTGCGACGTCACCGACAAGGCCGCTTGCGAGCGCGCCGCGCTGGCGGTCGTCGAACGGTATGGCCGCATCGACGGTCTGGTCAACAACGCCGGTATCACGCAGCCGCTGCGCACACTCGACATCCAGGCGGCCAACTTCGACGCCGTCGTGGACGTCAACCTGCGCGGCACGCTGTACATGTCGCAGGCGGTGCTGCCGCAAATGAAGGAACAGAAAAGCGGCAGCATCGTCTGCATGTCTTCGGTGTCGGCGCAGCGCGGCGGCGGGATCTTTGGCGGCCCGCACTACAGCGCGGCCAAGGCGGGCGTGCTGGGCCTGGCGCGGGCCATGGCACGCGAGTTCGGCGCCGACAGCATCCGCGTGAACTCGATCACGCCGGGGCTAATCCAGACCGACATCACCGGCGACAAGCTGACCACCGACATGCGCGCGGACATCATCAAGGGCATACCGCTGGGCCGCCTCGGCGACGCCGGCGATGTCGCCAACGCATGCCTGTTCCTGGTCAGCGACCTGTCGACCTACCTGACCGGCATCACGCTCGATGTCAACGGCGGCATGCTGATCCACTAGATTTCCATTGAAGCCGCCCGCAGAGGCGAACCACCACACGCCCGTGCAGCCGGAGACTTCCGGCGCACATGGCAGGAGACAACAATGAAGACCAAGTACGCCACTTCGCCCCTCGCGGGCGAAGCGACGCCGCACGTCGATGCGGCCACGTTCGAGTCCCGCACCTACGCCAAGGTGGTCCGCCGGCTCATACCGTTCCTGATGCTGTGCTACCTCGGTGCGTATCTGGACCGGGTCAACGTCGGCTTCGCCAAGCTGCAGATGCTCAACGACCTGCACTTCAGCGAAACGATCTATGGACTCGGCGCCGGGATCTTCTTCCTTGGCTACTTCATCTTCGAAGTACCAAGCAACGTCATCCTGCACAAGGTCGGCGCCAAGCGCTGGCTCGCGCGCATCATGCTGACGTGGGCGGTGATCTCCGCGTGCTTCGCCTTTGTCAGCACGCCCACCCAGTTCTACGTCCTGCGCTTCCTGCTCGGCGTCGCCGAAGCCGGCTTCGCCCCCGGCGTGATCCTGTACATGACGTACTGGTTCCCGTCCGAGCGGCGTGCCAAGGCCTTGTCGATGTTCTTCATGGCGATTCCGCTCGCGGGCATCGTGGGCGGTCCTCTGTCGGGCTACATCATGCATGCGTTCCACGGCATGGGCGACTTGGCAGGCTGGAAGTGGTTATTCCTGATCGAGGCGCTGCCGTCGCTGGTGCTGGGCGTGGCCATCCTGCTCTACCTCGACAACGGCATCCATAGCGCGAAGTGGCTGACCGACGCGGAGAAGGCCCTGCTGGAGCGCAATATCGAAGGTGACAACGCGCAGAAGCACGAGCACTTGTCGATCCGCGCGTTCCTGGCTGACCGCCGCTTGTGGCTGATGGCTGCCATCTACTTCTGCGTCGTGCTCGGCCAGTACGGGCTCACCTTCTGGCTGCCGACGATCATCCGCAAGTCCGGCGTGGCGGACCCGTTGTGGGTCGGCATCTTCACCGCACTGCCCTACCTGTGCGCCATCGTCGCGCTGCCGCTGATCGGCATGAGCGCCGACCGCCGCCGCGAGCGTCGCCTGCACCTGGCCGTGCCGATGCTGGTGTCCGCAGCCGGCTTTGCCACCCTGCCTTTGCTCGGCGGCGTGGAAGCTTCGCTGCTGTGCCTGTGCGTGGCGGCAGCCGGCATCCTGGCCTCGTCCTCGCAATTCTGGGCGCTGCCCACGGCGCTGCTGGGCGGCATGTCGGCAGCGGCTGGCATCGCAGCGGTCAACTGCGTCGCCAACCTGGCCGGCTTCTTTTCGCCCGCCATCGTGGGCTGGCTCAATGACCTGACGGGCAAGTCGACCGCCGGCCTGGTCTTCATCTCGGTCACCGTGGTAACAGGCGCGCTGCTCGTCTTCCTGGTGCCGGCCAAATCCGTCAACCGCTGAGCCAGCCATGTACGCAGGCTTTCCCTTCTCTCCGATCACCAAATCCGCAGGAGACACCATGCATTACGCACCCAACGAGGTGGCCACGCCCCTCGCCGAACGCGCCTACCGTATCCGGCGCAACGCCCTGCTGATGGGCGAAGTGCAGGGACAAGGCTACATCGGGCAGGCGCTCGATATCGCCGATGTCCTGGCCGTCGCCTACTTCGGCGCCATGCGCTACCGCCCGGAAGACCCGGAATGGGAAGGCCGCGACCGCTTCCTGCTTTCCAACGGGCACTACGCGATCGCGCTGTACGCAGCGCTGCTCGAAGCCGGCATCCTGCCGATCGAGGAACTGGAAACCTACGGCAGCGACGACAGCCGCCTGCCCATGTCCGGCATGGCCAGCTACACGCCCGGCATGGAGATGTCCGGCGGCTCGCTGGGCCAGGGCCTGACGATTGCGGTGGGCCGCTGCCTCGGCCTCAAGCGCAAAGCATCCGACGCGTTCGTCTACACGCTGTTCTCCGACGGAGAACTCGATGAAGGCGCGATCTGGGAAGGTATCCAGTCGGCCAGCCACTGGAAGCTCGACAACCTGATCGGCATTGTCGACGTCAACAACCAGCAGGCCGATGGCCCGTCCAGCCAGATCATGGCGTTCGAGCCGTTGGTCGAAAAGCTGCAGGCCTTCGGCTGGTTCACGCAGCGCGTCGACGGCAACGACATCGACGCGGTCGCGGCTGCCTTCGACGCCGCGCGCAAACATCCGGGCGAACAGCCGCGCATGATCGTTTGCGATACGCGCATGGGTCGCGGCGTACCGTTCCTCGAACAACGCGAAAAGAATCACTTCATCCGGGTCGATGCCCACGAATGGCAACTCGCCCTGCAGGCCCTGGAAGCCGGGAGACAAGCATGAGCAGCAACAATGGCAAGCCGAAGCTGAAGACCTCGGCAATGATCGCCTCCATCGCGAGCGAAGGACAGGCGACGCGTTCGGCCCCGTTCGGCCACGCGCTGGTGGAACTGGCAAAGCAGAAGTCCAACGTGATCGGCATGACCGCGGACCTCGGCAAGTACACGGACCTGCATATCCTGGCGCAGGCATTCCCCGAGCGCTACTACCAGATGGGCATGGCCGAGCAGCTGCTGATGGGCGCGGCGGCAGGCTTCGCGCATGAAGGTGCGCAACCGTTCGTGACGACGTACGCCGTGTTTGCCACGCGCCGGGCCTATGACTTCATGCACCAGACCATCGCCGAGGACAACCTCGACGTGAAGATCGTCTGCGCGCTGCCGGGGCTGACCACAGGCTACGGGCCCAGCCACCAGGCCGCCGAAGACCTCGCACTGATGCGCGCCATGCCCAACATGACCGTGATCGATCCGTGCGACGCCGTCGACATCGAACAGATGGTGCCTGCCATCTCGGCGCATGCGGGTCCGGTCTACGCGCGGCTGCTGCGAGGCAATGTGCCCGTGGTGCTGGACGAGTACGACTACAAGTTCGAGCTCGGCAAGGCCAAGCTGCTGCGCGACGGCGCCGATGTACTCGTGATCTCGTCAGGCATCATGACCATGCGGGCGCTCGAAGTGGCCAAGGCACTGGAGAAGGATCGCGTCGGCGTGGCGGTGCTGCATGTGCCGACGATCAAGCCGCTCGACACCGAGACCATCGTGCGCGAAGCCAGGCGTTCGGGCCGGCTGGTCGTGGTCGCGGAAAACCATACCGTGATCGGCGGGCTCGGCGAAGCCGTCGCGACCGCGCTGATGCAGGCTGGCGTACATCCGCCGTTCCGCCAGGTGGCGCTGCCCGACCTGTTCCTCGATGCCGGGGCCTTGCCCACGCTGCATGACCGCTATGGCATCTCGACGCAGGTCATGGCGGCGAACATCAAGGGCTGGCTGGTGTAACCAGCCGCATGGCGGCGCGCCACGCTCACGCGCGGCGTACCACCATGCAGGTGGCCGTGGCAGTCGCCACCAGCTTGTCGTCCTGGCTCAGTTCGCCCACCACGTTGCAGACATTGCGCCCGCGCCGCTCGAGCCGTGCACGCCCTTGCAGCGGACCGGCCTGTGCCGGCCGCAGGAACGAAAGATTCAGGTTCAGCGTCGAGCAGAACGCCCCGTCTTCGAGCGTCGCGGTGACGAGCATCGCCGTCACGTCGTCGAGCATCGCGCCCAGCATGCCGCCCTGCACCTGGCCTGCCGGGTTGAGGAACGCGTCGGTTGCAACGTAGTCGGATTCGAGCGACCCTGCTTCCAGGTCGACCCAGCGGACTACGCCGCCCAGCGTGCCGGCGACGGCCGGCACGGGCGCTTCACCGCGGAGCATGCGCGTGAAATAGTTGTCTTGGCTCATTCAGTGAATTCCCATCAGCGACCATTGAAGCGCGGCGCGCGCTTCTCCCGCCATGCCAGCGCACCCTCCCGCAGGTCGTCGGAGGCATCGGCCGCGGCGATGTCGCGAGCGAGTTCGGCAGTATCGAGCTCGCCGCGCGCAATGTGGTTCAGGTGCTTCTTCATGCCAAGCAGTGCCAGCGGCGCCATGCCAGCCAGCTCTGCACTCCATCGCTCCGCAAGCGCGCGCAGCGCCTCGGGGCTGTCCTCGATGCGGTCAAGGTAGCCACAGGCCAGCATGGCAGTCGCGTCGAACTTGTCGGCCATCAGCAGAATGCGCTTGGCCGTGGCCAGGCCCAGTCGCGTCACATAACGCTCCATGCCGCCGCGATAGAACAGCAGTCCCAGGCGCGCGGCCGGTACCGACATCTCGGTTGCAGCCGCGCCGAAGCGAAAGTCACAAGCAAGCGCGAGATCCGTGGCGCCGCCATACGCACCGCCATGCAATACCGCGATGGTCACCGGCCGCGCCTGTTCCAGCGCATTGGCCAGTGCCTCGAAACGCGCACCGACATCGGCGCCGCCAAGCCGGCCGATGTTGAAGCCACTGCAGAAATGACGGCCCTGCCCCTCAAGGCGCAGTACGCGGATCTGGCTGTCCGCGTTCACGGCCTCCAGATAGCTGCGCAACAGGTCCAGGTCTTCCGGCTCCAGCCGGTTCGCCACCTCGGGGCGACGCAGCGTGATGACGGCGACATGGCCATCGACGGTCAGTTCAGGCGCCTTTCCTTGCGGAGTCTCGCTCATGGCATCCGGCTCCGGTTCAGTGAAAGCCGTAGATCCGCATGGTGGTCTCGCCGGCCTCCACGCGCTTGAGAATGGCGGCTTCAGTCGCCTCGCGGTCCTGCGCCTTGCCGACGACCTCGGCTGCGCGCTGGCGCGGGACGACCACGACGCCGTCGCGGTCGCCCACGACCAGGTCGCCCGCTTCGACACGCGCGCCGCCGATCAGCACCGGCGCGTTGAGCCAGCCGATCGCGCCATAGTCCTTGCCCGTGCCACGGATGCACAGGCCGCGCGCGAACACCGGGAAGCCGATTTCCTCGAGCAGCACGCCGTCGCGCACGCAGCCATCGATGATGAGGCCGCCGAGCTGCTTCACCTTGGCGGCGGTGGTCATGATCTCGCCCCAGTATCCGTGGTCATACGCGCCGCTCACATGCACCACCAGCACGTCGCCGGGCTGCGCAATGTCGATGGCACGATGCAGCCACAGGTTGTCACCGCCGGGCGAATGGACCGTCAGTGCCGGGCCGCAGATTCGGAACTCCGGTGCGACGGGCTTAATGGCCGGCGACACCACGCCGATCTTGCCGCCGGCTTCATGCAGCGTCGCGGTGGGCAGCGCGCGTGCGTCATTGACGATATCGGCGCTCACGCGTTCAAATTCGCGGATCGTGGTGCTGGTTGCGTCGTGTTCCGCCATGATCAGGCTCCCTTCGTCTGCAGCTGGTGGTAGCGGAACTGGCGGCGCGCCTCGTCCAGGCGCATGCCGCCACGCACGGCTTCGCGGATGGCATTCTCGGCGTGCTCGATCTGCTCGGCGGTATCAAGCACCGCGGCCTCATGTTCACGCGGAATCACCACCACGCCATCGGCATCGCCGCGCAGGATGTCGCCGGGCTGCACGCGCGCATCGCCGATATTGACGGCCACATTGGTCGCTTCGACCTGCACGCGGTCCTTGCCCGTGCGCATCCAGTGGTCCTTGCTGAACACCGGGTAGCCAAGCTTGCGGCACAACGCCACGTCTCGGCACACGCCGTCGATGACCGTGCCGGCAATGCCGCGGCGATGCGCGATCTCCGTGAGGATGTCGCCCCACACCGTGGCGTTTTCGCGGCCGCCATTGTCGAGCACGAGGATGCTGCCCGGTGGCACGTCGTCGATGTAGTCGCCGACAGTGCCCGGCGGATTCGACGCCGGGCCGTACAGCAGCGTAAAGGCGCGGCCTGCCGTGGCAAAGCCGTCTCCGCGCGCCTTGATGCGGTAGCACTGGCCTGCGATACCGTGCTTGTCCAGCGCGTCGCTCAGCGTGGCCGTGTCCAGCTTCGCGGCGCGCGCGACGTTGATGTCCTGTTGCTCGCTCATGTTTTTCAACCTCTCAACCCTTCAGCATGTGTTCGTAATTGCCGCCCATGACGTCGCCGATGGGCGTGCCGCCCAGGATGGCTTTCGCCATCACGGCTTCCTTGCGCACGATGGCTTCGGCGGTCTCCAGCACGCGCGCGATGTCGCGCGCCGCAATGAAGATCACCGCGCTGCGGTCCGCCACCACGTAGTCACCCTCTTCGACCGTCACGTTGCCGATCTGCACCGGCACGTTCGTGCCTTGCTCCACCACACGGCTGCGCGCGGTGAACGCGGTCAGCGCGCGGCTGAACACCGGGAAGTCGAAATCGAGCGCTTCGTCGATATCGCGCACCGGACCATCGGCCACGACGCCGGCGACGCCGCGCACCTTGGCGCCCAGCGACAGCAGGCCGCCCCAGCTACCGGCTTCCACGCCGGTGCGCTGCTCGACGACGATGATGTTGTCCGGGCCCGCCTGCTCGATGGCCGTGCAGCCGAGATGCCGCGTCGGTCCGGGCGGCGGCGCGCCGGTGCCGAGCTTGACGGTAATGGCGCGGCCGGCAATGCGCCCGGCGCCGGAGCGCTGCGGCAGGCCCGTGACGGTGCCCGGCAATTGCAGCTTGTCGAGCGCGTCTGACACTGCGCAGCAGTCGAGCCGGCGCAGCCTTTGTACGTTGGATTCGGTTTCACTCATGGTCGTGACAGGGTCCGGTTCAGCAGTTCAGTCGAGAGTGCGCCAGGCGGCAAAACACAGCCCGGTGCCAGTCATGGCGGGCGTGCGGTAGCCCGGCACGTAAGAAGTCCATTCAAGGTCGAGGTCGCGCACGGCTTCGACCGCGATCAGCCAGTTACGGATCTCCGAGCTGCCCGCCTGGAGTTGGCGGGGGTCCAGCGAGGCAAGGAAGCCGGTGTCCTTCCTGCGAATGGCGTCGATGATCGCGTTGTCGAGCTCGGCATCGACCACGAAGTGGCTCAGGCCACCCGAAGCCAGCACGCCCACGCGCAGGTCTTCGGGATACGCGGCGATCAGCTCGCGCAGCGCGGCACCAAGCTGGATGCAGCGGCGCGGCGTGGGCTGGTTCGGCGGATCGAAGGTGTTGACGATGACCGGCACCACCGGCAGGTCCAGCCCCTGCAAGTAGCGGCGGTGGATGAACGAAAACGCATGGCCTTCGAACTGGCCGCGCTCGAGCCCGTCCATCGCGGTGATGTCGAAGTCGCGGTCGCACAGCTCGCGGATCATCCAGCGGCCCATGTCGGCGTTGACGGGATAGTCGCGGTCGGCATCGGGCTCCTGGCGCGCCATGCGGGCCTTCTTGTACCAGCCGTCGGACGGGCTTTCCTCGCGCTTTGCGTTGCGGATGGTGTCGCCGTAGTAGATCGCGAAGGCCGGGTTGTTGGTGGTGCGGAACAGCTCGGTCTGGTCATCGCCGACCACCAGCAGCACGTCGAGCCGTGCGGCACGGATGCGCTCGCGCAGTTCGTCCATGGCCGCTTCGGCCTGGTCGTAGCGCTCGCCCATGCGCTCGGGCGTCACCATGGACTCGGCATCGTCCGGGGCGATCGCGAGCAGCGCTTCGTAGGTGGTGGGGTTGCCGGCCCGGTCGAAATAATGCGGGTTCTTCGGGTCAACCTGGCGGAAGCCGTGTTGCCAGTCTTCACGCTGGCAAACCAGCATGATGCTGTGGGAAGAGCCGAAAGCGGCGACGAGTCTTGCCATGGGAGTGTCCTCGATTAAACGATGTAGGCGGCGCGCAGTGCTTCAACCTGCCCGGCGCTGTAGCCAAGCTCGCGCAGGATGTCGTCGGTGTTGGCGCCCTGCTCGGGCGCCGGCTGCGGAGGCAGGTCACGCGGATAGCGCGACAGGCGCATCGGCTGGCCCACCAGCGCGACATCGCCAAGCTCGGCGTGCTGCATCGGCCAGGCCACGCCAAGGTGCCTGACCTGCGCGTCGGCGAATACCTGGTCGACACGATGGATCGGGCCGCACGGCACGCCGGCTTTCAGCAGCCGCTCGGTCCACTCGGCGGTGGTGCGCGTGCGCAGCGCGGCTTCGATGGCGGCATTGACCTTGTCACGACTGCGCACGCGCTCGGGATCGGAACCCATGCCGGGCTCGTCAACGAGGTGTGGCACGTCCAGTGCTTCGCACAGGCGCTTCCACATGGTCTGGCCAATCGCGGCGATGTTCAGGTAGCCATCGCTCGTCGCAAACACGCCCGTAGGCACGGTCAGCGGATGTTCGTTGCCAGTCTGCTCCGGGATCTTCTTGTCCACCAGCCACTGCGCGGCCTGGAAGTCAAGCATCGCGATCTGCGCTTCGAGCAGCGAGGTCTGCACCCACTGCCCTTCGCCCGAAGCCTCGCGCTCCAGCAACGCGGTGAGAATGCCCATCGCGCAGAAGTGGCCTGCGCACAGGTCCGCCAGCGGAATGCCTACACGCATCGGACCCTCGCCGGGCTTGCCGGTCACACTCATCAGCCCGCCCATGCCCTGCGCGATGGAATCGAAGCCGGGCCAGCCCGCGTAGGGACCATCCTGGCCGAAGCCGGAAATGCTCGCGTAGACCAGCCGCGGGTTGATCGCGCGCAGCGCATCGGGGCCGATGCCGAGCCGGTGCTTCACGTCAGGGCGGTAGTTCTCGATAAAGACATCGGCGCGGCTGACCAGTTCGTGCAGGATCTTCACGCCCTCCGGCGTCTTCATATTGAGCGTGAGGCTTTCCTTGTTGCGATGCAGGTTCTCGTAGTCGGCGCGGTTATGGTCGCGTCCGCCGATCATGTCGTCGCCACCGGGCGCGCCCGGCGGGATCTCGAGCTTGATCACGCGTGCGCCCATGTCGGCGAACAGCCTTACCGCAGTGGGGCCGGCACGCACGCGCGAGGCATCGAGGATCGTGAAACGGGACAGCGGGCCTTTACGTGCGCCGTTGCCGTGTTCGTCGTGTCTGGTGTCAGCCATGGTCATTGCCTCACGTCGTCATGCCGGAGTGAACATCGGTACGGCATAGCCGCCGTCGCTCGGCTTGAACACCACCTTGACGCGCTGGCCGATCTCGACCTCGCGCGGGTCGCAGTCCACGAGATTGCTCATCATCGTTACGCCTTCGTCGAGCCGGATGTAGGCGAGCGTCCAGGCCGCCTCGCCCTTGCCCATGGTGCTGAACGAATAGATCGTGCCTAAGCCGCTCGCGTCGCGCCATTCGGTGCGGTCGGACTGGCAGTGCGGGCAGATGTCGCGCGGGTAGTAGTGCGGCGCATGGCAGTCCAGGCAGACCTTCAGCAGCAGGCGGCCGGCGTCGGCGGCATCCCAGAACGGCTGGCTTTCCGGCAGCGTGCGCGGCGCGGGGATCTTGCGCGGGCCGGCGGGCGGCGCCTTGGCCGCGGCGTTGGCAGGCGTGGCAGGTGTGCTCATGTTGGTCATTCCCTCTCAAGAATCAGCGTGGCCGCGGTATGGCGGGAAGCAAGCGCGCCGCCGATGCCGCTGGCAAGGGCCAGGTCGCAATTGCTGACCTGCACCGCGGGATGCGCCTCGCCGCGCAGCTGGCGCACGGCCTCGATCACCTTGGTGACGCCGCCGCGGTTGGCCGGATGGTTGTTGCACAGGCCGCCGCCATCGGTATTGAACGGCAGGCGTCCCACGCCGGAGATCAGTCCGCCGTCAGCGACGAACTTGCCGCCCTCTCCCTTCTTGCAGAAGCCCAGGTCTTCCAGCTGCATCAGCACGGTGATCGTGAAGCTGTCGTACAGCGATGCATATTTGATGTCGGCTGGGGTGACGCCCGCTTCCGCGAACGCAGCCGGGCCCGACCATGCTGCGGCCGACCATGTGAGGTCGATATTGCCGCCCATCGCATGCTTGGGCGCTTCGCCGGTGCCGCGCACTTTCACGAGCGGGCGCTTGAGCTGCCGTGCGATCTCGGGGCGCGCGACGATCAGCGCGCCGCCGCCGTCGCTCATCACGCAGCAGTCCAGCCGGTGCAGCGGGTCGGCCACCATCGGCGAGTTGACGACGTCTTCGACGGTCACGACATTGCGCAGCATCGCGTTCGGGTTGTGCTGGGCATGATGGGACGCAGCCACCTTGATCCACGCGAGCTGTTCGCTGGTGGTGCCGAACTCGTACATATGGCGCTTCGCGACCATGCCGTAGAGGTTCTGCGTAGCCGGGCCGAACGGCAGTTCGAAGGCGACGTCGGGCGCGTCCGGGTCCGGCGCCCGCAGCGCGAGAGCAGCACCGGCCGCGCGCGGCCGTCCGGCCAGCGTGATCAGCGCGACATTGCAGCGCCCTGCGGCAATGGCCTCGGCCGCATGCGCAACGTGCAGGATCGGCGCGGAGCCGCCGCATTCGGTGGAATCCACATGGCGCGGCTTCAGGCCGAGGTATTCGACGATCGTGGTGCTTCCCAGGCCGGGCGCATCGCCGGCGCAGAAGTAACCGTCAATATCGGCAGCGGTGAGGCCGGCGTCGGCCAGCGCACCGCGCGCCACATCGGCATGCAGGCGCGCGACCGACAGGTCATCGGCTTTGCGCGTGGGATGCTCATAGGCCCCCACGATGTAGGCGGATCCGTTCAGGGTCATGATGAATTCCGAAACTAGAAAGAAATGCCGGGCGTCGACGCAGGCGTCACTGGTCAGGCGTGAAGCCGCTGGACTTGATCACCGGTCCCCAGTAGGCGAGTTCCTTGCGCTGCAGACGATCCAGTTCGGCGGCCGGCCGGAAGTCCGGATTCAGCGTCGCCCGCTGCTGCAGCGTGGCGCGCACGTCAGGCATGGCGAGCACCTTGCCCAGCGCCGCCTGCATGCGATCTAGCTCTGCCTTTGGCGTGCGCGCGGGTGCCCAGATGCCGGCCCATGCCTCGCCGCTGTCGACGGCAACGCCTTGCTCTGTTGCGGTCGGCACGCCCGGCAACAGCGGCGAGCGTGCCGCGCCGAACACCGCGAGAATGCGGACCTTGCCGCTCTTGGCGTGAGGCAGGATGTCGCCGGCGGTCATCACGGCGGCAGCAAGCTGGCCGCCGAGCAGATCGGTGACGAGCGGGCCATTGCCCTTGTAGGGCACGACACTCATCGGTACGCCGATGGCCTTGCCGAACTGCAGGCCGGTGAAGTGCGTCTGCCCGCCCAGGCCGGCGGTGCCGAACATGGCCTTGCCGGGATGCGCCTTCACCCATTCCACGAAGCCCTTCACATCGGTGACGCCAGTCTGAGTGCTCACGACCAGCGCCAGCGGATACGAGATCACCACTGCAACCGGTGTCAGGTCGGTCAGCAGGTCGTACTTGAGCGTGGCCGGCGGATACAGCAGCGTCGGGAAGATCGCGGTCGCATTCGGCGCGACCATATAGGTCAGGCCGTCGGGAGCGCTGTGCTTGAGCATGCCGGTCGCCACACGGCCGCCTGCACCGGGCCGGTTATCGACGATCACGGTCTGGCCGAGTTCGCCTTGCAGCTTCTCGGCCAGCACGCGCGCGACGGTATCGGTCGAGCCGCCGGGCGGGAATCCGACCAGGAATTTGATCGGCTGCTTCTCCTGCGCCTGTGCGCCGCAAGCGAACGCCAGCCCCAGCGCTAGCACGCCGCAGGCGGATCTGAAGGTACGGATGAGGGCCATGTCTGTTGTCTCCTGTGTATTTCTTGTGTGATCCGGTCAGGCGCTGGTCACGCCTGCCGGGCAAAACAAGCCAGGTGATGCCCGGCGTCGCCAAACAATTGGTTGATGACCATCAGGCGCTTGGCGTAATGGCCGACACGGCATTCGTCGGTCATGCCCATCGCGCCGTGCATCTGGATGGCCCACTGGCCGACCTGGCGCCCTGCCTGCCCGACCATCACCTTCGCCGCCGACACCAGCCGGTGACGCTGCACCGGGTCGCCGTCGGCCACCGCCATGGCGGCCACGCAGGCCATTGACTTGCACTGTTCCAGCGCGATCAGCATGTCCGCCACGCGGTGCTGCAACACCTGGAATTTCGCGAGCGGCGTGCCGAACTGCTTGCGCGTCTTCAGTTGCTCGGCGGTCAGGTCGAGCAGTGCCTCCAGCGCGCCGACGGCTTCCGCGCACAGCGCGGCGTTGGCACGGTCGGCAGCGGCGACGATCACTGGCAGCGCAGCGCCGGGCTGCCCGACTACCGCGTTTTCGTCCACCCTGACTTCGCGCAACGTGAGGTGCGCCGCGCTGCGGCCATCGAGCGTGCCGAACTCGCGCACGGCCAGTCCGGGTGCATCGGCCGGAACGAGAAACAGCGTCACGCCCTGTTCATCCGCGACATCGCCGGCGGTGCGTGCCGCAACCAGGAAGACATCGGCCTGCGCGCCATCGAGCACCAGCGTCTTGATACCGTCGATGACCCAGCCTTGGCCGTCGCGGCGCGCCTGCGTGCCAACGCGCGACAGGTCATAGCGGGCATCGGCCTCGTTGATGGCCAGCGCCAGACGCGATTGCCCCGCGGCCAGCGCCGGCAGCCATTGCTGCCGTTGCGCGGTCGTGCCAGCTTTGTCGAGCAACTGCCCCGCGAGCACCACGCTTGACAGCCACGCACCGCCGCCGAGCGCCCGGCCCAGTTCCTGAGCCACGAGCATCATTTCGGTCGGGCCCTGCTCGCTGCCGCCCACGTCTGCAGCCAGCGGCAGGCCGAGCAGGCCGAGGTCGGCCATGGCGGCCCAGCGCGTGGCGGCCTCGCCATCGGTCTCGGTATCGCCGCGCCGGTGCGCGGGGTATTCGCCGTCGCAGAAGCGGCGCACCGCGTCGCGCAGCGCGATATGTTCGTCGTTAAGGGAAAAGTCCATGGTCTCGGTACGTTGTCAGGCGGCGAGGAAGGCCTTGCTGATCAGGTTGCGCTGCACTTCATTGACGCCGCCGTAGATCGACAGCTTGCGCGCGTCGAGGTAGTTCGCGGCGAGCGCCGACAGTTCGGGCGGGCTGGCAGGGTCGTCCAGTTCGCCGCACAGCGCCGCCTCCTCGAACGGCACCGCATGCGGGCCCGCGATTTCCACCAGCAGCTCATAGATGGCCTGGCGGAGTTCGGTGCCGCGCACCTTGAGCATCGACGCTTCCACCGCCGGCACGCGGCTCTGCTGGTTGGCACTCAGCAGGCGCAGCGCGGTGAACTCGAGCGCCAGCAGTTCGATTTCGAATTGCGCAAGCCGTGACTGCAGCACCGGATCGCCGTCCAGCCCCTCGCTGGCGGCCAGTTCGCGGGCCCGCTGCAATTGCTGCTTGCAAGAACCGATGCCCGCGATGCCGGTGCGTTCGTGACCAAGCAGGTACTTGCCGTAGGACCAGCCCTTGTGCAGTTCGCCGACGAGGTTCTCCACCGGCACGCGCACATTGTCGAGATAGCACTCGTTCAGGTCGGTGCCGCCTTCGAGCATGCGGATGGGCCGCACCTGCACGCCGGGCGTGTTCATGTCGATCAGCAGGAACGAGATGCCCTCCTGCGGCTTGGCCGCGTTCGGGTCGGTACGCACCAGCGCAAACATCATCGAGCACCAGTGCGCATACGAGGTCCACACCTTGTGGCCATTGACGACGAAGTGCTTACCGTCCGGCTCCAGCACCGCGGTGGTCCGCACCGCCGCGAGGTCCGATCCGGCGCCGGGCTCCGAGAAGCCCTGCGCCCACCACGTATTGCTCTGGCGGATATCGGGCAGGTACTTCGCCTTCTGCTCGGGCGTGCCGAATGCGATCAGCACCGGGCCCAGCATCTGGATACCGCTCGCGATGATGCGCGGCGCGCCGCCGAGCATGGTTTCCTCGTCGAAGATATAGCGCTGCACGTGGTTCCAGCCCGGGCCGCCGTGCTCGACGGGCCAGCCCGGCGTGAGCCAGCCGCGCGCTTCGAGGATGCGGAACCACGTCACGTAGTCAGCGTGTTCCAGGCGCAGGCCCAGTTCGACCTTGCGCCGGATATCGGCGGGCAGGTTCGCCTTGACGAACGCGCGCACCTCCTGGCGGAACGCCTCGTCGGCGGGGGAAAAAGTCAGCTTCATGATGTATGCGTAGTTCAGGCCGGGTTTCTGACTTCCTTGGCGCACACGACCAACGCGTCGAGTGCGAGCACGCGGTCGGGATAGGCCACCAGCGGATTGACGTCGATCTCGGTAATCGCGAGGTTGGCGCGCATCTGCGCGCCGATCAGCGTCACGGCCCGCGCGATGGCTGCCACGTCGACCGCCGCGGCGCCGCGGATGCCGCGCAGCAACGATGCGGCTTTCAGCCGGCCCAGCTCCTCCACGACATCGGCTTCGGCAAGATCCGCCGGAATCAGCCGCACATCCTTGAGCGCCTCGATCCACACGCCGCCGAGTCCCACGAGAACCACGGGGCCCCAACCGGCATCGCGCCGCGCGCCGACCACGAGCTCCAGCCCGCGCGGTCCCATGGCTTCGACCAGCACGCCATCCAGCGTCAGGTCCGGACGATGGGTGGCGATGCTCTGCTGCAGGCGATCCCAGCCGGCACGCAGTGCGGCTTCATCGGCGAGGCCTACGATCACGCCACCGACGTCGCTCTTGTGCGGCAACTCGCTCGCCTGCGCCTTGATGACGACGGGGTAGCCGATGCGCGCGGCGATCGCGGCCGCATCATCGGCACTGGTCGCCAGCGCGCCTTCGGGCACAGTCAGGCCCGCCGCAGCCAGCCACGCCTTGCCCTGGTATTCCGCGAACACCCCTGAAGGCGGAACGGTGCCGGGCAGCGGCACCGCCGCCGGAATGGACTGGGTCGCTCGGCCGGCGCGCTGCAGCGCCTCGCCATACGCGGAGACCCGTGCAAGCGCGCGCAGTGCGCGGTCCGGCGAGCGGAAGAACGGCACGCCGCTGGCCCGGATCGCATCGACAAAGAACGGCTCGATGGGACCGCTGTCACCGGTCACGACCAGCACGGCCGGCTTGCCGGCACGGGCCAGCGCCGGGACGATGTGCTCGGCCTTGTCGCGCTGGGCCACTTCGGGGCCCGCCGGAATGCTGAGAACGATGCTTCCCACGGCCGGATCGGACAGCATGGTCAGCAGAACCTCGCCGACCAGCCCCGGCTGCCTTACACCGATGGTGGTGTAGTCGAGCGGATTCTCGGCCACCGCATAGTCCGGCAGCATCGCCTTGAGATTTGCCGTCGTCTGCGCACCGAGTGGCGGCAGCTCAAGCCCGAGCCCGTCGCAGAAGTCCAGCGCGACGTTCTTCATCGCGCCGGAACCGGTCATAAAAGCCGGGCCGCCAGCTGGCGGCACCGGGAAACGCAGCAGGATGGCTGCAGCGTCGACAAGCTCGTCGGGGGTATCGACCAGCACCACGGCCTCGCGCGCCAGCGCCACGGCGGCGGTCGCGTGGTCGCCGGCCAGTGCGCCGGTATGGGACTGGGCCGCTTCGCGGGCGCGCTCGCTGCGGCCCGGCATCAGCATCACGATCGGTTTGCCGGCCTCGCGCGCCTTGCGCGCCAGCGCCAGGAACGTGCGCGGGCGGCGCACTTGTTCGGCGTACACGGCCAGCACGCGGGTCTGCGGGTCGTCGATGTAGTGCGCAACGAAATCCTCTGCGCCCAGCGATGCCTCATTTCCGGTGGAGACGACCGCGGTCAGCGGCAGGTCGCGGCCGACGAAGGCATCGCGCATATTGGCGGCCATTGCACCGCTCTGCGCGACCACGCCGATACCGGGGCGGCCGCCGCACGGATAGGGCTGCACCGCTTCGAAGGTCACGGGCACGTTGCCCTCGAAATTCGTGAAGCCCATGCAGTTCGGTCCGAGCAGCGCCATGCCGGCGTCGCGCGCAGCGGCGGCGAGCTGGTCTTGCCGTTCGCGGCCGGCCTCGCCGGTCTCTGCATAGCCGGATGCGAACAAGACCGCCGCATGGGTGCCCTTCGCGGCCAGGCTGCGTACGGCATCGAGCACGCCCGCCTCCGGAATCGCCAGCACGGCCAGATCGATGCCAGCGGGCAACTCGTCCACCGTCTTCACGCAGGCGCGGCCATTGATTTCGGTGCTGCTGCGGCTGACGAGGTGAATGGCACCGGCGTAGCCGAAGCGCTCCAGGTTCGCCAGCACGAAACCGCCAAACGAGCGCGGGTCCGCCGAAGCGCCGACGATCGCCACGGAAGCCGGGCGTAGGACGCAGGTCACGTCAGCCACCGCAGCTTCGGCCGCCGGTTCGGGCTGTCCGGCCTGCGCGCCGGGAAAGTCAGAGGTCTTCATGGGTTGGGTCTCTTCCAGGAAAGGGCGTTTGTCTCGTGTTGAACGAATTCTGGCATACCAGAACAGCAGTTTCAATACACCAGAAAACGCATTCTTCGCGAAATTGGTAGGGAGTTTCCCTTAGCCAGACGACGATTTCGGCTGGGCTAACAGCCAGATGCGCGGCTAACAGATCACTGCAACGAGGCACCCCCAAGCCCGGCAGCCTGAACCACGGAATGGAGGAAAGCCCCATCCACAAAGGAATTCCGGGAAATTTCCCTGGCAAATCCGACATTCCCTGTCTTTCAGAATAGAAGACGAACGGGCAGGAACCGCGAGCCTGTTCATCTCGATCTTTCTCGACCATCTTTGCATACCAGTATTTTTTTGTTGTATATTTTCGATCAACAACGAGATGCTTGATGCCGTCAAACCGTATGCAACCAGCCAATCCCATCCTGATTCCGCCACGTCACAGCCGGGCCGAGGACATCCGCGCCACGCTCGAGGCTGAAATCGAGGCTGGCGTGCTGTTCCCCGGCGCGCCGCTCGACGAGCGCGAACTGGCAGAGCGCTTTGGCGTATCGCGCACACCGGTGCGGGAAGCTTTGCAGCAACTGGCGGCGCACGAGCTGGTCAGCATCGCGCCGCGCCAAGGCGCAGCGGTCGCGCGCCTTTCGGTGAGCAAGGTGCGGGCGATGCTCGAATACGTCGGGGAGCTGGAATCGCTGGCTGCACGGCTGGCGGCACGCCGCGGCGACGAAGCGCTGCACGCCGCGCTGGATGCGGGCCTGTCGCTGGGACGACGCGTCGCGGCGACACCGGGCGCGGTGGGCTACACCGCCGCGAACGCGGCGTTCCATGAAGCCATCTACCAGGGCTGCCGCAATGAAATCCTCGCCGGGCATATCCGCGCGGCGCGGCGCTGCCTGCAGCGCTACCGCATGCGCGACTTCGCCACCGGCCAGCAGGTCGCGAAGTCGCTGGAAGAACACCAGCGCATTGCCGACGCCATCCGCGCCGGCGACGAACAGCAGGCCGCCGCGGCCATGACGCTGCATGTGCCCGCAGGCACCACGGGCTTCGCCGAATTTCTCGCGACCGTGCCGGCCCATTTCTTCGACGGCGGCCATGCCGCCGCCTCCTGACCCTGAACCCCGGAACCCGTTACTTCAGGCATCCCATGACCAGACCTCTTCGTTCGATCGACGTGCCCGGCCTTGCGCACAACGCCCCCATTCCCACCGGCGCACGCGTAGGCAATGTCATCTGCACCTCCGCCATCTCGGGCAAAGACGCGGCCACCGGCGAACTGCCGGCCGCTGCCGACGCGCAGGCCGCGCACGCGTTCCGCAATCTCGCGAGCGTGCTTGCGGCCGGCGGCGGCAGCGTGGCGGACGTGGTCAAGCTGACCATCTACGTGAAGGACAACAGCGTGCGCGAAGCCATCAACGCCGAATGGCTGCAGTGCTTCCCGAACCCCGAAGACCGCCCCGCGCGGCACATCGTCGTGCATGACCTGCAGCACGGCATGCTCCTGCAACTCGAATGCCTGGCCGTCCTGGCCGGCGCCAACCAAGGCTGAACACCATGATCATCGATTCTCACGCCCACGTCGTCATGCCGCCGGAGAGCTTCCGCTACATGGCGGAACTGATCGGCGGCCGCGCCAACCCGTCCACCACGCCGAAGATTCCGGACGCTTCTGTGCGCAAGGCCGCGGAAGAGCTGGTGCGCAGCATGGATGCCGTCGGCACCGATGTGCAGTTCATCTCGCCGCGCCCTTACCTGCAGATGCATTCGGTCAAGCCGGGCCGCGTGACCGAGCTGTGGTCGCGCCACTGCAACGACATCATCGCGCGCTTCGTCGCCATGTTCCCGGACCGCTTCCGCGGCGTGGCCGGGCTGCCGCAACACATGCTGGAATCGCCGGCCGAGCGCGCGGTGCCCGAGCTGGAACGTTGCGTGAATGAACTGGGCTTTGTCGGCTGCCTGATCAATCCCGACCCGACCGAAAGCGAAGGCCCAACGCCGCCGGGGCTTGGCGATCCGTTCTGGTATCCGCTGTACGAGGCCATGACGCGCCTCGACGTGCCGGGCCTGATCCACTCCGCCGGCAGCTGCAGCGCGCGCGAGTCGTACACGCTCAAGTTCATCAACGAGGAAAGCATCGCCGTGATCTCGCTGCTGAACTCGAAGGTGTTCCAGGAATTCCCGAACCTGAAGATCGTCGTCGCGCACGGCGGCGGCGCGATTCCCTACCAGATGGGCCGCTTCCGCTCGTGGTCGGTGCGCAAGGGCGAGACCGTGACGTTCGACGAGCAGCTGCGCAAGCTCTACTTCGACACCTGCAACTACTCGACCGAAGCGATCGACCTGCTGCTCAAGGTGGCCGGCACCGACAACGTGCTGTTCGGCACCGAGAAGCCCGGCACCGGCAGCTCGCGCGACCCGCTGACCGACCGCGACTACGACGACATGAAGCCGGTCATCGAAGGCATCTCGTGGCTGACGGACGAGCAGCGCAAGAACATCTTCGAATGCAACTGCCGGCGCCTGTACTCGCGCGCCTTCCGCACCGACGAGGAGTGCTGAGATGCCGCTGACCCGCGAAGACAATGACCTGCTCACGCGCGTCGAGAACGGCGCGCCGATGGGCGAGATGATCCGCCAGCATTACTGGCTTCCGGCCGTGCCGTCAGCGAAGCTCGTGGCTGACGGTGCGCCCGTGCGCGTTCGCTTGCTCGGCAGCAACTACGTCGCGTTCCGCCGCACTGACGGCGCTGTGGGTGTTCTCGACGAACTGTGCCCGCACCGCAAGACCTCGCTGCTGATGGCGCGCAACGAGGACAACGGCCTGCGCTGCATCTTCCACGGCTGGAAGCTCGGCACCGCCGGCGAAGTCCTGGAGGCGCCGAACCATGTCGGCGACCAGACCCAGTTCTGCAAGCACGTGCGCGTGAACCGCTACGGCGTGCAGGAACGCGGCGGCATCGTATGGGTGTGGCTCGGCAAGGGCGAACAGGCGCCGAAGTTCCCCGACCTGCCGTTCACGTCGCTGCCCGAAGACCAGCGCTCGGTCACGAGCCAGGAAGTGCCGACCAACTGGGTGCAGGGCGTGGAAGCGTCGATGGATTCGTCGCACGTCGGCGTGCTGCATGAATCGACCACGCAGATCACCGCGGGCTCCGGCAACCAGCGCATGCACATGACGCAGGCACTGGCACCGCGCCTGGAATTCGAGGACCGTCCTTACGGCTACCGCTACGCCGCGCTGCGCCCGCTGCCCGACGACAAGCTCTATGCGCGCGTGAACAACTTCGTGATGCCGTGGTACGGCATCATCTGCGCGCCCGATGACAAGGGCCCGAGCACGGTGTTTTTCTCTACGCCGGTGGACGACGTCACCCACCGCGCGTGGTTCGTGCATTTCAACCCGCACCGCCCGCTCGGCATGACGATCATGTCGGCCACGCCGGATGTGTGGAACTTCCCGCCGCTGCCGCCGGGCACGCCCGCCGACAACTGGGGCCAGAACCGCGACCTGATGCGCCGCGGCCATGCCACCGGCTTTCCCCAGCACCTGGGCACCGAGGACTTTGCCATGTTCATCGGCCAGGGCCCGATCGCCGACCGCACCACCGAGCAGCTCTGCTCGGCCGACGGCGCGGTGCTGCGTGTGCGGCAGGCACTGCTGAAGTCGGTGCGCGAGTTCCAGTCCGGCAAGACCCCGACGCTCGCCGACAACCCCGATCTCGACTACAGCCAGATCTTTTCGGTCGGCGGCGTGCTGCCCGCCGGCGAGGACTGGCGTGCGCTGACGAAGGTGGCATAAGGCTGCGTAAGCCAGCACAAGACTGACAAGAAAACGGAGACAACCATGACCAGCCCCCACTTCCGCTCGCGCCGCAGCCTGTTGCTGGCGGCGTGCGCGGGCCTCGCCGCCCCCGCGGTATCGTTCGCCCAGCTGCGTGGCAAGCCGCCGATCCGGATCCTGGTGGGACTGCCGCCCGGCGGCGGCACTGATGCCATCGCGCGCTATTTTTCGGATTCGCTGCCCGCGCTGCTGGGCCAGCCCGTGATCGTGGAGAACCATGTCGGCGCCGGCGGCCGGCTCGCGGCCGATGTGCTGAAGTCCGCCGAACCCGATGGCCTCACCTACATGATCGCGCCCAACGCCACGCCAACGTTCCAGACGCTGGTATTCGGCAAGCAGCTCAAGTGGGATCTGTGGCGCGATTTCGCGCCGGTGGCCGCACTGGTGTCCTACCCGACTGGCATGGCCGCGGGCGCGGCGACCGGCGTGTCCACCGCAAACTCGTTCGTGCAGTGGGCGCGTGCCCATTCGCAGGAGGCCAGCTTCGGCACGCCGGGTCTGGGCGGCCAGAACCATTTCCTCGGGCTGCAGTTCGCCAAGGCGGCCGGCATTTCGCTGTCGGTCACGCCTTACAAAGGCACGCCGCCGATGATCACCGACCTGCTCGGCGGCCATATCCCGTCGGCCGTCACGCTGCTGCAGGACCTGCTGCGCCACCACCGCGCGGGCAAGGTGCGCCTGCTCGGCATCTTCAGCGACAAGCGTTCGCCGCTTGCGCCGGACATCCCGACCATGGCCGAGCAAGGCATTCCCGTGCGCTCCGGCGATGCGTGGACCGCCATGTGGGCACCGGTACGCACGCCGCCGGCCGAGATCGCGCGTGTGCAGGCAGCGCTGAAGACCATCCTGTCCGCGCCGCAGGCCAGGCAGTCGCTGATGAGCCAGCTCTCGGTGGTGCCCGACTACCTCGACGGCGAACAGATGGCGCGCCGCCAGCGCGCCGAACTGGAAACGTGGGGACCGATCATCCGGGCCTCGGGTTTCCGCGCGGAACTGTAGAAGCCGGGACCACAAGACCCCTCGCGGCCATGCCTGCTGTGCAGCCCCTGCAGGCTGCGTGGGCCTGACCGTCCCTGCTTCGACCGGAGACATCATGAGCATTACCGATACCCTGCAAGTCCGGGTCAAATCCATCAGTTGGGAAGCCGACGGCATCCTGGCTTTCGAGCTGCGGCCGGAGCCGCCGCTACGTGTCCTGCCCGCGTTCACTGCCGGCGCGCATATCGACTTGCACCTGCCCAACGGCCTGATCCGCAGCTATTCGCTGCTGAACGCGCAGTACGAGCCGCACCGCTACGTGATCGGCGTCAACCGCGATGCGCAGAGCCGCGGTGGCTCGCGCTACCTGCACGAGACGCTGCGCCCCGGCGATGTGCTGACCATCAGCCCGCCGCGCAACAACTTCCCGCTCGACGATTCCGCGTCGCTCGCGGTGCTGGTGGCCGGCGGCATCGGCATCACGCCGATCCTCGGCATGATCCATCGGCTGCGCGAGCTGGGCCGCCCGTGGTGCCTGCACTATGCCGCACGCACACGAAAGCAGGCGGCATTTGTCGAGACGCTGGAGGCCATGGGCATGGAGCCCGGTGGCGAAGTCCGGCTGACCTTCGACCGCGAGGCCGGCGCCGAACGCCTGGACGTCGCGGCCATCGCCGCGAGCCTGCCTGAAGGCGCGCACATCTACTGCTGCGGGCCAGTGCCGATGCTGGAGGCCTTTGAACAGGCCACCGCATCGCTGCCGCCCGAGCGCGTGCATCGCGAGTATTTCGCCGCGCGCGAAGCCGCCGCCACCGATGGCGGCTTCACCGTGGAACTCGCGCGCACCGGCCGCAGCATCGAGATCGAGCCCGGCAGGACCATCCTGGAATGCCTGATCGCCGAAGGCGTCGAGCCCATGTACTCGTGCCAGGAAGGCGTGTGCGGCACGTGCGAGGTCCGCGTGCTCGATGGCGAGCCCGATCACCGCGACCTCGTGCTGAACGCTGAAGAACGCGCCACCAACAACCGGATGATGGTGTGCTGCTCCGGGGCGAAGACCCGCAAGCTGGTGCTGGACCTGTAGCCGTCGCACCGTCGAACCACGCAATGAACAAGGAGCATGAGATGAGCACCGAACTGGTGACGTATGAACTCGACGGCAATGTCGCGCTGATCGGCCTGAACCGGCCCGACAAGCGCAATGCCATCAACGAAGACGTGGTCTGGGCCCTGCACGACGCCGTCGTGCGTGCGGGCGAAGAAGCCGATGTCGGCGTTCTGTTCGGCCATGGCAGCAACTTCTGCGCAGGGCTCGACCTGAAGGAGGCGCTGGCGCGCGCTTCGGGCGAGCAGCCGCGTCCGCGCAAGCGTACGCGCCACTCGTGGCACACCGTGTTTGACGGCATCGCACGCGGGCCCATTCCGTTCGTCGCCGCGTTGCATGGCGCGGTCGTGGGCGGTGGACTGGAACTGGCGACCGCTGCGCACATTCGCGTCGCCGACGAATCTGCGCTGTTCGGCCTGCCGGAAGGACAGCGCGGCATCTTTGTCGGCGGCGGCGGCACTGTGCGCATCCAGCGCGTGGTCGGCTACACCGTGATGGCCGACATGATGCTGACCGGACGCCTGCTGAACGCACAGGAAGGCGAGCGCGAACACATCGTGCGCTACGTGGTGCCGCAGGGCCAGGCGCTCGCCAAGGCGCGCGAACTGGCCGCGCTGATCGCGCGCAATACCGCCGATACCAACTGGCGCATCACGAATGTGCTGCCGCGCATCAACGACCTGTCTCACGACGACGGCCTGTTCGTCGAGTACCTGACCTCGAACATCCCGCGCCCGCCCGAAGCGGCCGAGCGCCTGCGCGACTTCGTCGAAGGCCGTGCCAAACCCCTCGCCGTTCCGGGCGAGAAGTCCGAATAAGCCGAGCAACGCCATGACCACGACCTCAACCGACACCGAAGCCCAGGCTACGGCAGACTACGTCCGCTTCGCCCAGGCGGAAGCGGCCCATATTCCGGACTTCCCGCAGGACCTGCCGCTGCGTCCCGTCAACCAAGTTGCCGTGATTGGCGCCGGCACCATGGGCGGCGGCATTGCGATGGCACTGGCCAATATCGGCATCCCGGTCACGCTGATCGACAGCAGCGAGAAAGGCCTGGAAACCGGCTTGCGCCGTGTGCGGGACAACTACGCCGGCAGCGTCTCGCGCGGCAAGCTCGAACCGGCAGCCATGGAAACGAGGCTGTCGCGGATCAAGGGTTCCGTTGCACTCGCTGATGCCGCGTCTGCCGACATGGTGATCGAAGCAGTGTTCGAGGACATGGCGCTCAAGCAGCAGGTGTTCCGCGATCTCGATGGGCTGTGCAAACCCGGTGCGATCCTCGCCACCAACACTTCTGGTCTCGACGTAGACGCCATCGCGGCCGTCACGCATCGCCCGCAGGACGTGGTCGGGGCCCACTTCTTCAGCCCGGCCCATGTGATGCGCCTGCTCGAAGTCGTGCGCGCGCGGGACACCGCGCCGGATGTCATCGCCACCCTGATGGACCTCGGCCGCCGCATGGGCAAGACCGCCGTGCTCGCGCGCGTCTACCCCGGCTTCATCGGCAACGCGCTGTTCCGCAACTACACGCGAGAGGCGCATTTCCTGGTCGAAGAAGGCGCGCTGCCGCACGAGGTGGACCAGGCGCTGACCGACTTCGGCTATGCGATGGGCATCTTCGCCGTACACGACATGGCCGGCAACGACGTGGGCTACCAGACGCGCAAGGCGCAGATCGCCACCCGGCCGCAGGACCGGCGCTGGAACGACCTGATCCTCAAGCTGACCGAACTGGGGCGGCTGGGACAGAAAAGCGGCAAGGGCTGGTACCGCTATGAACCAGGCAGCCGCCAACCGCTGCGCGATCCGGAGGTGGAAACGTTCATCGAACAGGAATCGGCGCGGCTCGGCATCGCACGGCGCCCGATCAGCGCCGACGAGATCATCAAACGCTGCGTCTACGGCATGGTCAACGAGGGCGCGAAGCTGCTGGAGGCCGGCGTGGCGCTCCGGCCCAGTGATATCGACACCGTCTACCTGACTGGCTACGGCTTCCCCGCGCGCCATGGCGGGCCGATGTACTACGCCGACCGGATCGGGCTGCGCGAGGTGTATGCGGACATCCAGCGCTTCCACGCCGAGCACGGTTACTGGTGGGAACCGGCGCCGCTTCTCGAGCGGCTGGCGCGTGACGGCAAGACGTTCGCGGACTACCAGCGCGGCAAGGCATAGGTTCGTGGTGACGTCTTTGCATTTTTGACACGCACTAACGTATACCACTATTTTTCATATACATACCAGTAAGCGATAGTTCTGCCACTTCCCGGCCTGCGGGAATGACAGTCAAAAACATGGAGGAGAAAGTCATGAAACGAAACCTGGTCGGCCTTGCCTGCGTGCTTGCCAGCGCAACCGCCGCCGCGCAGACATCGGGCATCACGCTGTACGGCGTGGCCGATGCCAATATCGAGTACACCAACAACAACGCGGGCGCCGGCCCCGACGGGCATTCGCGCGTCGGCGTCAGCTCGGGCGGCCTGTCCCCGAGCCGCTGGGGCCTGCGCGGCACGGAAGACCTTGGTGGTGGAAAGCAGGCGATCTTTGCGCTGGAGAGCGGCTTCAGCCTGGACACTGGCGTATCGACGCAAGGCGGTCGCCTGTTCGGCCGTCAGGCATGGGTGGGTCTGCGCAGCGGCACGCAGCAGGTATCGCTGGGCCGGCAATACACCTCGCTGTTCCTGATGATGGCCAACTACTCGCCGACGGCGTATGCCACCACCTATGAACCCGTGGTGGGCATTGCGGGCTCGAACCTGCGCGAGGACAACATGGTGAAATACCATGTCGACCTGGGTCCGCTGACGGCGGAAGCGCACTGGAGTTTCGGCGAGCAGCCGGGTTCGATGCAGGCCTCGACCGGCTATGGCGGCGGCTTCGATTACCGCATCGGCAACTTCGGCGTGGCCGGCGCCTATGACAGCATCAACAGCGCCCTGACCGCCGGCGACTACACGCGCACCCAGAAGGCAGCGCTGGGCCTGCGCTACCAGATTACGCCGGCCCTGCTCGCACAGGCCGCGTACCGGTACAACAACAATGGCACGCGGGCGGCCAACACCTCTGCACGCGACGATCTGTGGTGGCTTTCGCTGAACTACCAGGCGACCGCCGCCTTGCAGCTTACGGGCGCGTTCTACTACGACAACGTCAAGTCGCAGTACACGGCCACCAGCAAGATCAATCCGAGCAACCCGTGGCAGGTCACGCTGATCGCGGATTACTCGCTGTCAAAGCGCACCGACCTCTATGTCAGCACGGCGTACACCAAGAATGCGTCGCTGAACTTTGAAAGCCTGAACGGCGCCGCTGCCGCCTACCAGATCGCGCCGAACGAGAAGAACCAGTTCGGCGTGGCGATGGGCATGCGGCACAAGTTCTGATTGTTGGAATCAGGCCGCTTTCGAAGCGGCCGGCTTGCGGCCACGCCGAGCGCCGCCGCGGGGTGCGGCGCTGCGCGTGGCGGCAGCCTCCCCGCCGCCCTCGCCTTCGAGATAGCTCGCGGGCAGGGTGGAAAGGAATTCGGAGAACCCGGTGGTGCCGACGGGCGCGTGCTCCAGCATGGCCGCATGCGCCGCGGTTTCATCGCCGCTGAGGATGGCGTCGGCCAGCCGCTGGTGGTCTTCCAGCACGCGCTGCCGGCGTGCCGGGGTCTGGAAAATGCGCGGACGATAGCGCTGCATCAGCCGGCGGATGCTCTGGATCTGCTCGACGAGGTATTCGTTGTGGCTGCCGGCATAGACCGTGTCATGGAAATCTGCGTTGGCCTTCGCAAAGCCCTTGCCGTCGTCCTCGGCGTGCGCCTGCTCGCATTCGGCACGGGCAGCCTTCAGGCGCACGCGCTGCTCGTCATCCATGCGGCGCGCGGACAGCTTCGCCGCGACGGCCTCCAGTTCGCCGAGCAGTTCCAGCGTTTCACGCAACTGCGTGATCGACAGCCGCGACACGAACACGCCGACGCGCGGCACGATGCGGACCATGTTCTGCACGGACAACTGCTGCAGTGCCTCGCGCACCGGGGTGCGGGACACGCCGAAGCGCTCGGCCAGCATGCGTTCGTCCAGCGGCGTGCCGGGTGGCATGTCGCCGGCTTCGATTTCGCGCTGGATCGTGGCCTTGATCTCGCCGGCCATGCTTTTCTTTTCAGGCTGTGTCATGTGTTCTGGGTTCACGGTCTTTACCGCCCAGTATACCGAAACGGGATACTGGCATGCATCCCGTCGCCGAAAACACACAGCCTTACCGGGCGGTACTAAGCCGTCACTTCTGGCGCAGGTTCTCCAGCATATCGCGCACCATTTCCTTCAGCCCGTATTGCGGCGCCCAGCCCCAGTCACTGCGCGCCACCGAATCGTCGATCGAGTCCGGCCACCCTTGCGCGATCGCCTGGCGGTAGTCGGGGTCGTAGCGCACCTCGAACCCGGGCACCTCTTCCCGGATGGCCGCCGCGATTTCCGCCGGCGTGAAGCTGACGCCCGCGATGTTGTAGCTGCCGCGCTCAGTCAGGCTGTCCGCCGGCGCCTCCATCAGTTCGATGGTGGCGCGGATGGCATCGGGCATGTACATCATCGGCAGCCGCTCGTCTTCGCGCAGGAAGCAGGTATAGGGCTCCCCCTTCACGGCCGAGTGGAAGATGTCCACGGCATAGTCGGTCGTGCCGCCACCGGGCGGCGTCTTGTGCGAGATCAGGCCCGGATAGCGCAGGCTGCGCACATCGACGCCGTGGTTGTCGTGGTACCAGCGGCACCAGCCCTCGCCCGCCTGCTTGGAGATGCCGTAGACGGTCGTCGGCTCCATCACGGTCTTTTGCGGCGTGTGCTCGCGCGGTGTGGTGGGGCCGAAAGCGGCGATCGAGCTCGGCCAGAACACGCGCTCGATGCCGAACTGCCGCGCGTGCTCGAGCACGTTCAGCAGGCTGGTCATGTTGAGGTTCCACGCCCACTGCGGCGCCTTCTCGCCGGTGGCCGACAAGGCCGCGGCCAGCAGGTAGATCTGCGTGATGCCGTGGCGCTCGACGATGGTCGCGAGCCCGCCGCGGTCCGTGGCATTGAGCATCTCGTGGGTCAGGTGGACATGGCGTCCGGTCGGCACCACGTCCGACGTGATGACGTTGGTTCGGCCATAGCGCTCGGCCAGCGCCAGCGCCAGTTCGGAGCCGATCTGGCCGTTCGCGCCGACGATCAGGATTTTTGGTGCAGCGTCGCTCATCGGGTCAGCCCCAGTTCTGTCCCGGCCTGGCCGAAGGCATCGAGCGCCGCCTGCAGTGCAGCTTCATCGTGCAGCGCGCTCATCTGCACGCGGATGCGCGCCTGGCCCTTCGGCACCACGGGATAGAAGAAGCCGACCACGTACACGCCCAGTTCCAGCAGCCGCTGCGCCAACTGCTGCGCCTTCTCCGCGTCGTAGACCATGATCGGGATGATCGGGTGCTCGCCCGGCTTTACATCGAAGCCAAGCGCCGTCAGGCCCTTGCGGAAGAACGCCGTGTTGCGCTCGAGCCGGTCGCGCAGTTCCGTGCTGCCTTCGAGGATATCGAGCACGGCGATCGATGCACCCACAATCGCCGGGGCCACCGTATTCGAGAACAGGTACGGCCGCGAACGCTGCCGCAGCAGCGCGACCACTTCCTTGCGCGCGCTGGTGAAGCCGCCGGACGCTCCGCCGAGCGCCTTGCCCAGCGTGCCGGTGATGATGTCGATCTTGCCGAACAGCCCGCGAAACTCATGCGTGCCCCGTCCGCGCGCGCCGAGGAAGCCCGTGGCATGGCATTCGTCGATGCCGAGCAGCGCGCCATGCGCATCGCAGATCGTGCGCATTTCGTCCAGGCGGGCGATGGTGCCGTCCATCGAAAACACACCGTCGGTGAACACCAGCTTGTAGCGCGCACCGTCGGCATCGGCCTGCGCCAGCTGCGCGCGCAGGTCGTCCATGTCGTTGTGCTTGTAGCGGTAACGGCGCGCCTTGCTCAGACGGATGCCGTCGATGATGGACGCGTGGTTCAGCTCGTCGCTGATGATCGCGTCTTCCGCACCGAGCAAGGTTTCGAACAGGCCGCCGTTGGCGTCGAACGCCGAGCCGTAGAGGATGGTGTCTTCCGTGCCGAGGAAGCTGGACAGCCTTGCCTCCAGCGTCTTGTGCAGGTCTTGCGTGCCGCAGATGAAACGCACCGAACTCAGCCCGAAGCCATGCGTGCGCAGCGCTTCGTGCGCGGCTTCGATAACGCCGGGATGCGAAGACAGGCCAAGATAATTGTTGGCACACAGGTTGATGACCTCGCGGCCATCGGCGGTGCGCACGCGCGCGCCCTGCGGCGTGGCGATGATGCGCTCCTCCTTGTACAGCCCCGCCTCGCGGATGGCGTCAAGCTCTGCACGCACGGACGCGTAGAAGGCCTCGGCACTCGACATGGTTTGGCTCCCGATGCTAGGATCTGATCGATAAATTGAACACGTTCGTTATAAAGAACGTTTTGTGCAATATAACGAACCGCACTCCATGACGCAACCCCCGATCCAGAAGCCGCAGGCCGAGGGACCGCCCGCGGTCGGCGCCGCACTGCAAACGCTGCGCCAGCAACAGCAGCTTTCGCTCGACGACCTGTCGCGCCGCGCCGGCGTATCCAAGTCGATGCTGTCGCAGATCGAACGCAACCTGACCAATCCGACCGTCGCCGTGCTGTGGCGCCTGGCCAACGCGCTCGGCGTGAACCTCGCGGATCTGCTCTCCGCCGACGCGGGCGGTCGCCCCGGCGGCGGCATTGCACTGGTCCAGCCGCATGCGATTCCGTCGCTCAAGAGTCCGGATGGCCACTGCGAACTGAAGATCCTCGGTCCGATCGAACTGGCCGGACGTTTCGAGTGGTATGAACTGGCGATCCAGGGGGGCGGCGTGCTGGCGTCGGAACCGCACGAAGCTGGCACACAGGAGCACCTTTCGGTGCTGAGCGGCGCCATGTCGGTGCAAGCGGGGGCGGAAGAAAAGAAGCTGCGGCATGGGGAAACGGCACGCTATGCGGCGGACGTGCCACACGCGATCCGCAATAGCGGCAAGTCGACGGCGACCGCCCTCTTGGTTGTAGTGCACCCGGCGTAACTACGGCAAGCGCAGAACGCGCCTCAGGTGCGGAACCCGGCCGCTGTGACCGCGTCAAAGCCCTTAGTCCCCGGAAAACGCAGTGCCGCTGCAGCGTCGCGCCGGTTCGGTGCATGTCGCAGGCACGTGTCTTGCGTGATCCGGAGGCTTCGCGCGCGCGGCACCGTGCCGCGCCAGTCCCAGCAAACGACCCCTGCAGCCAAGGAGACGAACGTGCTGAGCCCGCATGAACTTGCCACGCTGCTGCTGATCAGCGGCGGCCCTGAATCACTCGATACCACTGACTCCCGGCAGATCGACCCTGCCGATCTTCACGCGCTGGTCGACAAGGAACTCGTCCATCTCGAGATCCTGCATGGCCGGAGGCAAAGTCCGCGTCTGACTAGGCATGGTCAATCGATGCTGCGGGCGATGGGGTGTGAGCGCTGAGGAGTTCCTTGCAGAATAGGGCGTTATCGGTCTTGACTGGCGTCGGCTGTTTTGCCGGCGTCGCCGGCGGGCTTTTGGTTTAAGGCGGGTTTTCGATCTTGGCAGGCGCGGCTGTTTCGCCGGCGTGGCCGGCGGGGGTTTTATGGTCGGGAATGGGGTGTCGTTCTTGGCTGGCGCCTCCGTTTCGCCGGCGTAGCCGGCGAGTCACTTTTTGTCCGAGCGACAAAAAGTAACCAAAAAGCGCGTCGTTGCCGCTGGCCATCAATTCCACGGTGGCAGTCGTTCAAACGGCTTTGGACGCCTGCTACGGTGGTCAGTGGTTCGACCCTGCTACGCTATGTGAGTCAGAACCTGTGCCTCGCGCGGCACGGCTTTTGGACGATCCCCAAGACGGACTCGGGTACAGCGTTTCAACCCGGTCAGCGGTGGGACGCCTTCGGCTGCGCTGCGCGCGCGTCGTCGTCTAGAGGCAAGCTCATCAGCGTCGCTGGCGCCCGAATTCCAATTTCCTGTCTCTACGCGCATGCAATGCGCCCAAGGCATCTTCACTGGAGCGCCGTTCGGGTCAGACCTTCGCGGTCTTACTCTAAGCCGCGCGTAGCGCAGCCGAAGGCGTCCCCGTGAAGGCGTTGTTAGCAGGGACCACTCCGTAATCCGGGTTCGCTCGTACGCGCTGTCCCATCCTAATCATCTACGCGGCAGGCAGTCCGGCGGTCCTCTGATGCAACAACGGCATTGAGACCTTGATTGACCATGTAAACGCGCTTTTGCCTCCTTTTGTCGCTCGGACAAAAGGAGGTCGCCGGCTACGCCGGCGAAACAGCGGCGCCTGCCAAGAGCGACAGACACAGCTCGAACAAGAAGCCCCCGCCGGCTACGCCGGCGAACCAGCAGCGCCTGCCAAGAACAACACCCCGAAATAAAAGGCGCAAACTCACCGCCTATACTGAACCACATCGACCCGCACGATCCCGCGTGCGGCCCCGCTTCGGATCCCGACATTTCGACGAGAAGCAGCGCCTTCCCTCCCCCGCACGACCGCCAGACCGACATCCCCGCAAGGCTCGACCGCCTGCCGTGGTCGCGCTGGCACTGGCGCGTGGTGCTCGCACTGGGCATTGCGTGGGTGCTCGACGGACTCGAGGTCACGTTGGTCGGCTCGGTCGGCGCCGTGCTCGAACGGCGCGACACGCTGGCGCTCAGTGCCACCGAAGTCGGCTGGACCGGTTCGCTCTATGTGGGCGGCGCCGTGCTCGGCGCACTGGTGTTCGGCCGCATGGCGGACCGGCTGGGCCGCAAGCGGCTGTTCCTGGCTACGCTGCTCGTGTACATGATGGCGACGCTGGCGACTGCATTCTCGACGGACTTTGCCATGTTCGCGGTATGCCGGTTCTTCACGGGCCTGGGCATCGGTGGCGAGTACGCGGCCATCAATTCCGCCATCGACGAACTGATACCCGCGCGCGTGCGCGGGCGTGTCAACCTGGCTATCAATGGAAGCTTCTGGCTGGGCGCGGCGCTCGGTGCGGGGCTGAGTCTGTTGCTGCTGGACGCGCGCGTGCTCGGTCCCGTGTGGGGCTGGCGCGCATGTTTTGCGCTGGGCGCGGTACTGGCCGTTGCAATCATGCTGGTGCGCCGTCATGTGCCCGAGAGCCCGCGCTGGCTGGCCACGCATGGAAGGCTCGATGAAGCCGAGCAGGTAATTGCCGATATCGAAGCGCAGGTGTACCCGGCGCGTCCGACCGCGGCGCGCGCACCGTCCGTCCGCGCGTTCCATGCGGCAGTTAGCCCATCCGTGCGCGATGTACTGCGGCTGCTGGTGCTGCGCTATCGCCAGCGCAGCCTGGTCACGCTCGCGCTCATGCTCGCGCAGGCCTTCTTCTACAACGCGATCTTCTTCACCTACGCGCTCGTCCTCACGCGTTTCTACGGCGTGCCGGACGGCCGCGTGGCGCTCTACCTGTTCCCGTTTGCGCTCGGCAACGCCACCGGCCCGCTGGTGCTGGGGCCGCTCTTCGACGCAGTCGGCCGGCGCCGGATGATCGCCATCACCTACGTGCTGTCAGGCATCGGGCTGGCGGCGACAGGTTGGGCATTCACGCAGGGCTGGCTCGACGCCACAGGGCAGGCGCTGTGCTGGTCGGCCGTGTTCTTCCTGGCCTCGGCCGCGGCCAGTTCGGCGTACCTCACGGCCAGTGAGATCTTCCCGCTCGAAATGCGCGCGCTGGCGATCTCGATCTTCTATGCGGTGGGAACGGGTACTGGCGGCTTTATCGCACCGGTCTTGCTCGGCGCGCTGATCGAGCACGGCAGCCGTGAAGCGGTCGCGGCAGGCTATGGCTTCGGGGCCGCGCTGGTCATCATTGCCGGACTGCTGGCGCTGCGCTATGGGATCGACGCCGAGCGGCGGCCGCTCGAGGAAATCGCGCCGCCATTGGCAAGCGGCCGGCACGAAGAAACCGGCTGACGGAAATCGGCAGATATTGCGTACTTCGCCTTTTAAAAGTAACGCCATACAGCTTTTGTTTAATTCACGCGGTAATATAGAAAAGGCGTCTATTCATAAAGACGAAATCCCAGAAACCGACCGACCCTATATTCAACAATGAGAATCACGCTCGATGCGCTGCAGGTAGTCGAGTCCATTGCGCGTCGTGGCACTTTCGCGCTTGCCGGCAAGGAACTGCACAAGGCGCCGTCGTCGCTGAGCTATGTCGTGCAGAAGCTCGAAAGCGACCTGGGCATCACGGTGTTCGATCGCAGCGCGCACCGCGTGCGCCTGACGCTGGCAGGCGAGGTCCTGCTGGACGAAGGCCGCCGTTTGCTGCGCGCCGCGTACGACCTCGAAGAACGCGCCAGGCGCGCCGAGGCCGGCTGGGAGGCAGAACTCAAGATTGCGACCGACGCGCTGGTTCCGTTTGACGCCATCCTGCCGTTCATCTCGGCATTCCAGGCGGAAAACAGCTATACGCGCCTGTTGTTCTCGCAGGAATTGCCGGGCAACAACTGGTTGGCGCTCGCCACCAACAGCGTTGACCTGTTGATTGGCGCGGTCGGGGATCCCCCTGCGGTACAGGGGCTGTTCACGGTGCCAGCCGGCACCGCGAGGCCGGTCTTCGTCGTCGCGCCGGAGCACCCGCTCGCGGCAGCGGAGGAGCCCATCGACTGCGCCGTGCTATGGCAACACCAGTTCGTGGAAGTCTGGCTGCCGCAGGACAGTGCGCCGGATCCGCTCCACACGCTGGTGGAAGGCCAGCGACACATCAGCGTGCCCACACTCGATGCGAAGGTGTCCGTGCTCTTGTCCGGCCTTGCATGCGGCTACCTGCCGGTCTGCGCCGCACAGCCGCATATCGACTCAGGGCGGCTCGTCGTGCGGCGGCTCGGCGAAGAGCGCCCGCCACAGACCTTGCATATTGCGTGGCGCAGCAAGGATCCCGGCCGCGCGATCGGCTGGTGGATCGAGCGCAAAGAGGCGCTCGCCAACGCACTGCGGCAGAGCCTGGGGCTTCAGGCGCCAGCCTGACTGGCGAAGGCCACCGGGGCCTCGCCTTCCAGCCGGGCGACAGGACCGGAACAAGACGGGCAGCGCGCGTCGGCGGCACCAGCGGCCACTAGGCCCTGTCCCGCAGGTCGTACCAGGCGACAAGCAGGAATCCCCCCACCAGGCCGAGGTGCTCGAAGAAGCCGTTCTCCATCATGAAACGAGCATCGCCAGAGACTTCCCAGAAGCGGTTCGCCAAGAACGTTGCCATCAACGTAAAAGCCGCCAGGCCAAGCGCGCCGAGCCAGCGGTAGAAGCCGGCCAGGATCATCGCCGAGGCGCCGAGTTCGAGCGCGATAGTCGCCGCCGCCAGCGGGCCGGCCGGAGCAAGACCGAAATGGTGCATCTCGGCCATGGCCGCCGGGAAGTCCAGCACCTTGTTCAACCCGCCCTGCAGGTAGGCCGCGCACAGGCCCAGCAGTGCCACCCAGCGCACCACCGGAGTTGCGAAGCGGGCCACGCGGGCTTCCGCTGCCGGCCGAGTCAGACTGCCATGCTCGATCATTGCTTGCTCTCTCGGAGATAGTGATGTGCCCCGCTGCAAGCCTTCTGCAAGGCCGGCGAAGCGAACTCATGTTAGTGCATGATCGTTTGAATAAAGAAGTTAACTCGCGTTTTTATTTTTTTCATCGACATCGTCCTACCTCTGCCGCTATTCGATAGCCAAGAATGCTATGGGGCGTGGATAACGGATTCGTCCCCAGGCTCATCCACTTATTCGAATAGTCTGTTCGAAATAATCCGTTATCCCGGGCCGGACCGCCTCGTTATACTTTCGCAGCGCGCCTGGCATTGCCGGCAAGTGCTCAGTGACATGCTTTCCCACGCAGTTGGCGCTGCGGCAATCGCCGCATGAAATGTTGTTCCACGCCGCCATGCCGTCGCGCGCCCGCACGCGACAGCGAAGGTATGGCAGTCTTTCCAGTCCAAGGAGAAAACCGTGAGCAATCCGAAGCTAGAAGTCCTGACGCCGCAGAACTGTCAGCTGATCTTCATCGACCATCAGCCGCAGATGGCATTCGGTGTCCAGTCGATCGACCGCCAGGTCCTGAAGAACAATGTGATCGGACTCGCCAAGGCCGCGAAGATCTTCAATATCCCGACCACGATCACCACCGTGGAATCCGAAAGCTTCTCGGGCTTCACGTATCCCGAATTGCTCGACGTGTTTCCGAACCAGAAGCTGCTGGAGCGTACGTCGATGAATTCGTGGGACGACCAGAAGGTGCGCGACGCGCTGGCCGCTGCGGGCCGCAAGAAAGTCGTGGTGTCCGGCCTGTGGACGGAAGTCTGCAACAACACGTTCGCGCTCAGCGCGATGCACGACGCCGACTACGAGATCTACATGGTGGCCGATGCGTCCGGCGGTACGTCGAAAGAGGCGCATGACTATGCCATGCAGCGCATGGTCCAGGCCGGCGTGGTGCCCGTGACCTGGCAGCAGGTGCTGCTTGAATGGCAGCGCGACTGGGCCCATCGCGATACCTATGACGCGGTCATGGCGCTGGTCAAGGAGCATTCGGGCGCCTATGGCATGGGCGTCGACTACGCGTACACGATGGTGCACAAGGCGAAGCAGCGTACGTCGACGCAGCACGAAGCCGTTCCGGCAGTACCCGCACGCTGACGCTCACTGACACATTGACGTGAGTGGATCGCGGGCGCAGCGGCGACCGCTGTGCCCGCCACAAGCCGTCACCTTGCCATGCAAACGCTTCCAGGAGTTTCGCCATGAATGCTTCGACCGCCCCGGATCTGATTCTCGTCAACGGCAAGTTCACCACGCTGGACCGGGCCAATCCGCAAGCCGAGGCAGTCGCCATTCGCGATGGCAGGTTTGCCGCCGTCGGCACGAAGCAGGACATCATGCAGACCGCCGCCAGCAGCACGGTCGTGATTGATCTTGGTGGCCGCCGTGCCATTCCGGGGCTGATCGACAGCCACATGCACATCATCCGTGGCGGCCTGAACTACAACATGGAACTGCGCTGGGACGGCGTGCGCTCGCTGGCCGATGCCATGCGCATGCTGCGCGACCAGGTCGCGCGCACGCCCGCCCCGCAGTGGGTGCGCGTGGTCGGCGGCTTCACCGAACACCAGTTCGCGGAGAAACGCCTGCCAACCATCGAGGAACTCAACGCGGCGGCGCCCGATACGCCCGTGTTCATCCTGCATCTGTATGACCGCGCGATCCTGAACGGCGCCGCATTGCGCGCGGTCGGCTACACGAAAGACACGCCAAACCCGCCCGGCGGCGAAATCATTCGTGACGCAAACGGCAACCCCACCGGCCTTCTGCTGGCCAAGCCCAATGCCACCATTCTCTACGCCACGCTGGCCAAGGGGCCAAAGCTGCCGCCCGAGTACCAGAAGAATTCGACACGGCACTTCATGCGCGAGGTGAACCGCCTGGGCGTGACGGGCGTGATCGATGCGGGTGGCGGCTTCCAGAACTACCCCGAGGACTACAGCATCATCGAAGCGTTGCACCAGGAAGGCCAGTTGACGGTGCGTCTCGCGTACAACCTTTTCACGCAGAAGCCGAAGGAAGAACTGAGCGACTTCCGCACGTGGGCAGGCAAGGTCAAGCCGGGCCAGGGTGACGACCTGTACCGGCACAACGGCGCCGGCGAGATGCTGGTCTACACCGCGGCCGACTTCGAGGACTTCCGCGTCGAACGGCCCGAGATGCCGCCCTCGATGGAAGGCGACCTCGAGCCCGTGATCCGGCTGCTCGTCGAGAACCGCTGGCCGTGGCGCCTGCATGCGACCTACGACGAGACGATTTCGCGTGCGCTCGATGTGTATGAGAAGGTCGCGCGAGACATGCCATTCGACGGCCTGCACTGGTTCTTCGACCACGCCGAGACCATCAGCGACCGCAATATCGACCGCATCGCGGCGCTTGGCGGCGGCATCGCGGTGCAACATCGCATGGCCTACCAGGGTGAGTATTTCGTCGAACGCTATGGCGCAAAATCAGCCGAACGCACCCCGCCTATCAGGAAGATGCTTGAGCGCGGCGTTAAGGTCGGCGCAGGCACTGACGCCACGCGCGTCGCGTCCTACAACCCGTGGGTGTCGCTGTACTGGCTCACGACCGGCAAGACGGTGGGCGGCATGTCGATGTATCCACAGGCCAACCTGCTCGACCGCGAGACCGCGCTGCGGCTGTGGACCGAAGCCAACACGTGGTTCTCGAACGAGGAAGGCAAGAAAGGCATGATGGCGGTCGGTCAGCTTGCGGACCTGGCGGTGCTGTCGAACGATTACTTCACGGTCCCCGGCGACGAGATCCAGGACATCACCTCGGTCATGACCGTGCTCGGTGGCAAGGTGGTCTACGGCGACGCGGAATTCGGCGGGCATGCGCCCGAACTGCCGCCGCCGATGCCGGACTGGTCGCCGGCCCGTCACGGCAGCCGCTACCAGCCGCGGCCACAGGCACAGTCCCGCGCGATGGCGAACACCGCTTGCGGTTGCGCCAGCGCCTGCGGCGTGCACGGCCACGCGCACGCGGACGCGTGGACGGCCAGCCTGCCCGTGTCCGATGAGCGCTCGTTCTGGGGCGCAATGGGCTGCTCGTGCTGGGCGTTCTGACGTCGCGCCCGCATCGGAACGCCGCGCCGGCGCGGCATCAACCAACCGGAGTCCAATGATGAAGGTCTATATCGTTTCTCTCGCCGCCGGGATCCTCGTCGGCATCATTTATGCGCTGCTGCAGGTACGGTCGCCCGCACCACCGGCCATCGCACTGATCGGGCTGCTCGGCATGCTGATCGGCGAACAGGTCGTGCCCACGGTGAAACGCGTCGTGGCGGGCGAGCCTGTGACCGCGGCGTGGTTCCGCAGCGAGTGCGTGCCCAAGATCACCGGCGCGCCGCCGAAGCCGGATGGCACGACCGAGCCACGGGTCACGCTGTCCGCGCGTGGCAAGGAAGGCGGGCAATGATCTGGCGACGCAAGAAAGGCCAATCCCGGTCGGCATGTGCCAGCACGTCTAACGCGCGGCTTGCGCTGCCGCCGGGACTGCAGTGAGCACCGCACCGCGCCCCGATCTTGCCGCGTCGGCACCGGGCCCCGCCACGGGTTGCATCCTCGCGTTTATCGCGGGCTATGTCGATGTCGTCGGGTTCGTCTCGCTGTTCGGCCTGTTCACAGCGCATGTGACAGGCAACTTCATCATGATCGGCGTCGATGTCACCGGCAACGAGGCAGGCCTGCTCGCCAAGCTGCTGGCGCTGCCCGCCTTTGTGCTGGCCGTCGCGGCGACCCGGGTCGCCGAAGTACGCATCGTCAAGTCCGGCCGCTCTCCGGTCGCACCGCTGCTGCTGACCGAAGCCGTGCTGCTCCTGTTGTTCATGGCCGCGAGCCTGCATGCCGCGCCCGTCACCGATCCGTCGGCGCCGGCCGCCCTCGTGGCCGGCATGCTTGCCGTCATGGCCATGGGCATTCAGAACGCGCTGTCACGCACATCACTGCTGGAGCTGGGACCAACGACCATCATGACGGGCAATACGACGCAGATCGTGATCGACCTTGTCGACCTTCCGTCCGCGTCGGGCGCGCAGCGCGAGACGATCCGGCGCCGGCTGCACAAGATGGGGCCCGCGCTGGCCGCGTTCGCGCTTGGCGCGATCCTCGGGGCGGTCGGCTATGCCACGCTTTCCGTGTGGTGCGTGCTGCTGCCGGCCGTGCTGCTCATCGCCATCGGCATTCCGGCCTGGCGCCGCGGCCAGCCGTCAGCGGCAAGCTGAGCGCGCTGTGAAAGCGCAGGAACATCGCCCCGCCATCCTCTTCGGCGCATTCGACCGCCATAACTTCGGCGATCTGCTGCTCGCGCACATCGCCACACACGCACTGAAAGGCCGTACGCTGCATTATGGCGGCCTGGCGGATCGCGACCTGTCGAGGGTAGGCGGCCACAAGGTACAAGCGCTGGCGCGCGTGGCTGCAAGCCTGGGCAACACGCCTGTCGACATCATCCATGTGGGCGGGGAGATCCTGACCTGCAGCGCATGGGAAGCCGCCGTGATGCTGCTGCCGGCGAACGAGGCTCCGGCGGTAGTCGCGCGGCTCGATGCGCAGCCGGCGCAGCGCGCTGCCTGGGCGAGCGCGCAACTCGGCCTGGGCGATCTCGCACCATACCTGTTGCCCAAAGGCCTGTTTGCCAATGTCGCCAGCGTGCGCTACCACGCCGTGGGCGGCATCGACCTCGACCGGCTCGAGCCAGCCATGCGTGCCGAAGTGGTCGCCAAGCTGCAGGCCGCCACGTCCGTCAGCGTACGCGACCTCCAGACCCGCACCATTCTGGAAACTGCTGGCGTCAGTTGCCATCTCGCGCCCGATCCTGCGGTGATGGTCGCCGATGTATTTGCGCCGCGCATTCGCGGGCACGCCCGGCAAGGCGAGGTGGCCCGCGTGATCTCCGCATGCCCGCGCGGATACCTGGCGGTGCAGTGCAGCGCCGACTTCGGCGATGACGAGACGCTGGCGGCACTCGCACGGCAGCTCGAACGGATGGCCAGGGAATGGGCTCTTGGCATCGTGCTGTTCCGCGCGGGCGCCGCACCGTGGCATGACGATCTGGCGGTCTACCGCCGGCTGGCAGCCCGCATGGGCAACGTGCCGGTGGTCGTGTTTTGCTCGCTGGACCTGTGGGATATCTGCGCGCTGGTCGCCCATAGCCGCGGCTACGCGGGCAGCAGCCTGCACGGCAGCATCGTCGCGAGCGCGTTTGCGCTGCCGCGCGTGGGCCTGCTGCGCCCCGGGCAATCGCTTGCGTCGAGCAAGCAGGCCGCGTTTGCCGGCACGTGGGGATCGGCCGGCGCGCCTGCGGCAGTGCCGCCGGCTGCGCTTGCGTCCGGCATGGCAGAAGCCATGGGCGCCGGACAGGCAGACCGCGACGCATTCGCCCGGGAACTGGTCAAGGCGTTTGGCGCAAGCGCCTAGCCGTCACACGCGCTCGACGCGCACGAAGAATTCCACGCCTTCGTCGACGCCTTCCATCGACTGCCCGAACGTGATCCAGCCGTGGCTGCGCAGCATGACGTCGTCGCGGCGCAGGATGAAGCCCTCTTCCCCGTCGATGGTGACGTGCGTACCGTTCGAACTCCGGTCGACCAGCACGTAGCGCCCGGCGCGCGACTCCACTGTGGCCTGGAATCGCGACGCGCGCCGGTCCGCCACCACGATCGTCATGGTGCTGTCACGGCCGATGGTGACCGGCGCGGACGCGAGGTTCATTTCCACGAGCGCGGAGCGGTAGCGCAACGTGAGAAACACCGAACAGGCCGTGCGTGGGCTTTCGGTGTCGATCAGCGTCAGGTCGGTCGCCTGTTGCCAGATCGCCTCGAACAGTTCGACCGGCTGCTCCCTGCCGCGTACCTGGATCGGGTACAGGTAGCGCGTCGTCCGGCGCAGCCAGTCGGGCAGGTCCCCGACGGATTCCGCGCTGGTGATGATCTGGCCGCGCGATGCGAGCTTGCACAGCCGCGCCGCTAGATTCACGGTATCGCCGAACACATCGCCCGAGACATCGGAGAGCACCGGGCCATGGTGGAAGCCGATATGGATCGACATCGGCACACCGGCCACCGGCGGCAGTTCGGCCACCGCGTGCTGCATATCGAGCGCGGCCTGCAGTGCGCGTTCCGCTGCCGGGAACACCACCATGATCTCGTCGCCGATGGTCTTGACGATACGCCCGCCGCAATCCTGCGAACAGGACCGCATGACGCCAAGGCATCGCGCGACCGCGGCCATCGCCGCCGCGTTGCCGGCCACCTCGTACAGCCGCGTGCTGCCGCTCAGATCGGCGAACACTACCGACCCTTGCGACGCTTCATTAAGCGGTTCTCGGTCCATATGTACGCCGGCCCGCCTCCGTTCCGGCTGGCCACGTCCTCATAGCTGTCACGCGATCGCGCAATGGTGGAATTCTGGCACCGCGACCGGCGATCCTCAACCTGAATGGCAAGGGGCAGGTGCTGAGGCGAACATGGCTGAGATCCGCGCGAAGTCGTCGGGGGTGTCAAGGTCGGTCGTAAAGCGCGCGTGCGCCGCTTCGTGAACAAACACCTCGTCCGGATGGTCCGCAATCAGGCGGCGGCAGCCGGGATTGACGTGGCCGCCGATCACCTGCGGCGCGTGCCAGGCGGCAAAGGCCACCGGGTTGCCGCGCTGGCCCGCATGCCGCGGCACCACGATGGAGCCGTGCGTCCGCGCGGCGAACGCGTGCACGACCTCAAGGTAGTCGGCCGACGTCAGCAGCACCTGGTCCGCCAGACAGACCAGCACCATGTCGCACGGAAGCGACAGTGACGCCACCCCGGCCGCAACGGAGGTCATCTGGCCGTCGCCGTAACGCGGATTGAACCGGAACCTGAGCGGCAAGCCGTGCAGCACAGCGTGCAAGGCTTCGCGATTGTGGCCGGTGACCACGACGATTTCCGCGGGGCCGGCGTCAATCAGCGCGGCTGCGGTACGCCGCACCACGGGCTCGCCACCGATTTCCATCAGCAGTTTGTGCGGCCCGCCCATCCGCGTGGACAGGCCTGCCGCGAGCAGCACGGCCGAGAACACCGGCGGCGCAGGCGGTGCCGCTGTGGCGTCGTCCGGGCTCATCTCAGCGCCTTCTCGCCGTGGGCATGGAGCACGGCCAGGTATTTTGCGGGCTCGCGCTCGAACTCGGCCTTGCAGCCGTCGCAGCAGAAATAGTGCCGCTCGCCGCCGTACTCGATCACGTGCCGCGCACCAGCCCGTTCGATCGCCATGCCGCAGACGGGGTTCCGGTAGATGCCGACGGCCTCGTCCGCGTCCTGGCGTGGCGCGCCTAGCGCTTCACAGGGCGGCACCGGCGGCACGGCATCTGCCGGGCTGCCGGCCGGCGTTTCCAGGCTCCGCCGCAATGCCACCAGTCCGGCGACCGCGCCCAGCGCAATTTCCTCGGGCGTGCGAGCGTGGATGGCGGGGCCGGCTGGCGCATGCAGTGCTTCCAGCCGGGCAGGCGGCACGCCGCAGGCCACCATCGCTTCGCGCAGCTTTTCCGCCTTGCGCGCGCTGGCAACCAGCAGCACCGCTGCGGCGGGGCTGGCCAGCGCGGCTTCCAGTGCCGGCTCGTCGCCGTCACCCTGCGTGGCGACCAGCACCAGCCGCGGCGCCAGGTCCGCGATGGCCGCCTGGTCGTAGCCCGTGATCACACGCGTCAGGCCAAGCTGCTGCAGCGGCGCACTCGCCGGTGCCGCCGCAGCCACGCGCAGTCCCACACGCTGGGCAAGCACGCACGCTTCCAGCGCCGTTGGCGTAGCCCCCATTACCAGTACCAGTGGCGCCGGCAGCGTGGGTTGCACGAACAGTTCCAGCGCGCCGTTGCTGGCGCATGGCATCGCATGGTCTTCCACATCGGGCGGCGGTTGCGGCGTCGGCGCGTTGCTGATGCGCACGAGGCGCGGGCTGCCGCTGCGGATCGATTCGAGCGCGGCCTGGATGACGATCTCGCGCGAACAGCCGCCGCCGATCCAGCCATGCAGCGTGCCGTCTGCCTCGATCAGCGCCTGGGCGCCAACCCAGGCGGAAGTCGGCGGCTGCGCGCGAATCACCGTGGCCACGGCGAACGGTTGCGCGGCGTGAATCAGCCATTGCTCGCGTTGCAGCAGGAAGTCGGTATCGGTATTCATTGCAGTACGCTCAGGATTTGCGGCAGCACCCGTTCGAGGCTCGCCAGGTCGCGCACGCCCGCAAACAGGTCCAGGTAGGGCAACGCCGCGGACATGCCGGCGCTGGTCGGCGCGTAGCCGGGGCGGCCGGCCAGCGGGTTCAGCCACACCAGGCACCGGCAGCGCCGACGCACGCGTGCCAGCGCCTGCCGCAGCACGACCGGGTCGCCGGCGTCATAGCCGTCGCTGACGATGACCGTGGCCGTGCGCGAATGCAGCAACGCGGCCGCGTGGCGCTGGTTGAAATCAGCCAGGCTGTCGCCGATGCGCGTGCCACCGGCCCAGCCTTCGGACAGCAACGCCAGCCGCTCCTGCGAACGCCACGGGTCGGGGTCGCGCAGCGCCTGCGCCACATGGACCAGCCGCGTGTGGAACACGAACGCATGCACATCGGCCACGCGCGCGCCGAGCACGCGCGCGAGCCGCAGGAAGAAGAACGCGTACGGACTCATCGAACGGCTGACGTCCAGCAGCAGCACCAGCCGTGGCTGCACGCGCCGCTTCTGCCGCCACGCCAGTTCCAAAGGCACGCCGCCCGACGATACGCTGCGCCGGATGGTGGCGCCCAGGTCGACCCTGCGCCCTTGTGCCGCGCTACGCTCACGGCGCACCCGGATCGCGCGCAAGCGCTGCGCGAATCGCCGCACGGCCTCGTCGAGTGCGGCCAGGTCGTCCGCACGATTGAGATGGCGCAGGTCCGCATACTCGGGCGACGCGTGCTGCGTGGCACCTTCGCCAGCCATGCCGCCGGGCGGGACCACGCGGTCATCATTGGCGCTGTCCGCCGGACCCAGTGGCGTGCCTCCGTCTTGAGGAGCCGAAGCGCCGGCATCGCGTTCCATGCGCCCGGCCCCACTCGCGTGCGACTGCACCATCGCCCGCCGGTTGGGCACGCGGAAATAGCTGTCGAACAGATCGTCGAAGCGCCGCCATTCCTCGGCACGCGTGCACAGCAGCGCGCGCAGGCTCCAGCACAGCAGCCGGCTGTTGAGCTGGCCCATGCGCAGCGCGACTTGCAGCGCGTCGGCAACATCCGCGCTGCCGACATGGAAACCGTTCTCGCGCAGCCAGCCGGCAAAGCCGGCATAACGAGCGAGCAACATCGCATCGAGGCCGGCTTCAGCAGGTGCCGCAGCGGCACTGGCGCCCGGGCTCAGCATGATGCCGCCAGCCTTTCCACGACAGGACGCGTCAGGCCGGCGCGATCCTCGCGTGTTTTCACGAGCGCCGACAGCGTGTCGAGGATCGCGTCCGCGCCCTGCGCGTCGAGCGCGCGCACGCCGAGCCGCAGCAAGGCGGCGATCCAGTCCAGCGTCTCCGCGACGCCGGGCTTCTTCTGCAAGTCGAGCTTGCGCACGGACTGCACGAATTCCACGACCTGCCGCGCAAGCCCGTCCGCGGCGTCAGGCACCTGTGTGCGGACGATACGCAGTTCCTTGTCGAAGTCCGGATAGTCGATGTAGTGGTACAGGCAGCGCCGCCGCAGCGCGTCGGAGATCTCGCGCGTACCGTTGGATGTCAGCACGACGTATGGCCGCTCGGCTGCACGGATCACGCCGAGTTCCGGAATCGACATCTGAAAATCGGACAGCAGTTCCAGCAGGTAGGCCTCGAACGCCTCATCGGTGCGGTCGATCTCGTCGATCAGCAGCACCGCCGCCGGCACGCAGGTGATGGCCTCCAGCAGCGGGCGCTGCAGCAGGTAGCGTTCGGAGAAGATGTCGTGCTCCTTCTCGGGCAACGGCCGCGCATCTTGCTCAAGCAGCTTGATCGCAAGGAGCTGGCGCTGGTAGTTCCATTCGTACATCGCGGCATGCGCGTCCAGCCCCTCATAACATTGCAGGCGGATCAAACGCGTGTCGAGCAACCGTGCAAGCGCCTTGCCGACCTCCGTCTTGCCCACGCCCGCCTCGCCTTCGAGCAGCAGCGGCCGGCGCATTTCGAGCGCCAGCAGCAGCGTCGCCGCCAGACTGCGTTCGGCGATATAGCCATGCTCGTCCAGCCGCCGCTGGAGATCGGCCACGTCTGGCATGCGGTCGGCGGACATGGCGCGGTCCCCGCCCGGTGCATCAGGCCGTATGGCGCGAGAACAGCCCGCGCAACCAGTCTCGCACGATGGCCCAGGCCAGGGCGAGGCCGTTCAGTTCGCTGGCCGGCGCTGGCGCTGCGGCAGGCTGCGGGGCCACGGGCGGCGCGTGCGGCGCGGCGTCCGCCGATTCGCCGTTGGCCACGCCTGCAGGCGCCTGGGGCGTCGCCTGCAGGCGTGCGGCGAAATTGGCGGCGAACTGCTTGAGGATCTGCTCCGCGACCGAATTCATCATGCGGCCGCCAAACGTGGCGGCCTTGCCGCTGACCGATGCCTCGCTGCGGCCGACGAGTTCGCTGGCGGTGCCGCTCGCGCGCACCGAGGCTTCAAGATCCATCGATGCGGCCGACGTGCCGCTCGAATCGGCGCCCTTTCCGGTCAGGCGCAGCGTGCGCGTATCCGCATCGAGGCTCAGCACCTCGATATCGCCCTTGAACGTCAGGTTGGCCGGCCCGATGCGCACGACGATGGAGCCTTTGTAGTGGGTCGCGTCGATCTTCTCGGTAATGCGCGCACCAGGCATGCAGCCGGCCACTGCCTCGACGTCCTGCAGCAAGCGCCAGGCGGTGTCCGGATCGGCGGGCATCGGGAACACCTTTTCGAGCGAGACTTTCATCGGAACTCCTTCGCGTCGGCAGGCACGGGAAATCAGCTCCTCGCCAGCCCCAGTTCCCGGCACTGCTGCCAGACCCGATAGGCGTTGTGCGGCATGTTCATATGCGTGACGCCCAGATGGCCGAAGGCATCCACCACCGCCGACGTGAAGCACGGGATCGACCCCACGTGCGGCGACTCGGCCACGCCCTTGGCGCCGATCGGGTGGTGCGGCGAGGGTGTCACGGTGTAGTCCGTCTCCCAGTGCGGCGTTTCCACCGCGGTTGGCACGAAGTAGTCGAGCAGCGTCGCGCCAAGCAGGTTGCCCGATTCGTCATACGGCATCTCCTGCCCCATTGCCACGGCAAAGCCCTCGGTCAGGCCGCCGTGGATCTGACCTTCGATGATCATCGGGTTGATGCGCGTGCCGCAGTCATCGAGCGCATAGAAGCGCCGCACACGCACCTCGCCGGTGTAGCGGTTCACGTCGAGCACGCACAGGTAGGCGCCAAACGGGAACGTGAAGTTCGGCGGATCGTAGTAATCCACGGCCTCCAGGCCCATCTCCATGCCTTCTGGCACGTTGTTGTACGCGGCCCATGCAACTTCCTTCACCGACTTCGACTGATCAGGGGAGCCCTTCAGCACGAAGCGGTCGAGATCGAATTCCACGTCATCGGGACTCGCCTCGAGCAGGTGCGCGGCAATGCGTCGCGCCTTCTCGCGAATCTTGCGCGCCGCGCGCGCGACGGCGGCGCCTGCCACCGGTGTCGAGCGCGAGCCGTAGGTACCGAGTCCGTACGGCGCGGTTGCCGTGTCGCCCTCCTCCACTTGAATCTTCGATGCCGGGATGCCGGCCTCCGACGCGATGATCTGCGCGTAGGTAGTCTGGTGCCCCTGGCCCTGCGTGATGGTGCCCATGCGCGCAATGGCGGAGCCGTCCGGATGCACACGGATTTCGCACGAATCGAACATGCCGACGCCAAGGATGTCGCACATCTTCGACGGCCCCGCGCCGACGATCTCGGTGAACGTGCTCACGCCGATGCCCATCAGCCATTCGGCGTTCGGATCGGCGCGGCGCGCGGCCTGTTCGGCCAGCAGCGCGGGATAGTCCACGGCGGCCAGTACCTTGCGCAGCGCGGTCTCGTAGTCGCCGGAATCGTATTCGAGGCCCAGCGGCGTCGTGTACGGGAACTGCTCCCGGCGGATGAAGTTGCGCAGGCGCAACTCCGTCTTGTCGATCCCGAGTTTCAGGGCGAGCACGTCCATCATGCGCTCGATCAGGTAGACCGCCTCGGTCACGCGGAACGAGCAACGGTAGGCGACGCCGCCGGGAAACTTGTTGGTATAGACGCCGTCGACGCTGACGAAGGCATTGGGAATCTGGTAGGAGCCGGTGCAGACGTGGAACATGCCGGCGGGCCACTTGGTCGGGTCGGCGCAGGCGTCAAAGGCGCCGTGGTCCGCGACCACGTTCACGCGCAGCGCCTTGACCACGCCATCGCGCGTCGCGGCAAGCTCGCCATGCATGTAGTAGTCGCGAGCGAACGCGGTCGCACTGAGGTTCTCCGAACGGGATTCGATCCACTTCACCGGGCGGCCCAGTACGATCGACGCAACGATCGACGTCACATATCCCGGATACACACCCACCTTGTTGCCGAAGCCGCCCCCGATATCGGGCGAGATGATGCGGATATTCGATTCAGGGATCGACGACAGCAGCCCCACGACCGTCCGTACCACGTGCGGCGCCTGCGAGGTGATATAGACCGTCAGGTCGCCACGCACCTTGTCGAATGACGCCACGCAGCCGCATGTCTCGAGCGGACACGGATGCACGCGCGGATAGACAATGTCCTGCGCGACGGTAACCTCCGCGGCGTCGAACGCGCGGTCGGCCTTGTCCTTGTCGCCCATCTGCCACGTGAAGATGTGGTTCGGATGCCGCCGCGCGCCGTGCGCGCCGACCTGCTTGTCGCGGATATCTTCACGAATGACAGGCGCGTCGGCATCCAGCGCGTGCAGAGGGTCCACCAGCGCGGGCAGCTCCTCGTATTCGACCTCGACCAGTTCCGCCGCATCGGCGGCGATATAGCGGTCGTCCGCCACGACAAAGGCGACTTCCTGGTTCTGGAACGACACCTTGCCATCGGCGAGCACAGCCTGCACATCGCCAGCCAGAGTCGGCATCCAGTGCAGCTTCAGCGGCTTGAGGTCTTCCGCAGTCAGCACCGCGTGCACGCCTGGCAGCGCGATGGCGCGCGAGGCATCGATGCGCGTGATGCGCGCATGCGCGAACGGGCTGCGTACCATCGCACCGAACAGCATGCCCGGCATGCGGATATCATCGACATAGCTGCCCTTGCCCTGGATGAAGCGCGGATCCTCGCGACGCTTGCGCGAGCACCCCATGCCTTCCAGCGCGGCCAGCCGTTCCATACCGGCGGCGTCCATATTGCCCATCGCTCGTCTCCCCTTGGCGGTATCGTGAAGCGCGCTGCGCTCACTGCGCCGTTGGTTCCAGCAGCGGATGCGAAGTCTCCACGGCCTCGCCGCGCAGCTTGCGGGCCGCGTACTGCACAGCCTTGACGATGTTCTGATAGCCGGTACATCGGCACAGGTTACCGGCCATCCAGTAGCGGATCTCCTCCTCGCTCGGGTCAGGGTTCTCCTGCAGCAGGCGCCACGCGCGCATCAGCATGCCCGGCGTGCAGAAGCCGCATTGCAGCGCATGCTCCTGCATGAAGGCTTCCTGCAGCGCATGCAGCTCGCCGCCAGCGGCCAGCCCTTCCACCGTCTTCACCTGCGAGCCTTGGGCCTGCACGGTGAGGATCGTGCACGACTTCACCGACATGCCGTCCATGTCGACCGTGCATGCACCGCAGTGCGACGTCTCGCAGCCGATATGCGGCCCCGTGTGCTGGCACTTCTCGCGCAGCGTGTGGATCAGCAGCTCGCGCGGCTCGACTACCACATCCGCCTGCGTGCCGTTCAGCGTGAATGACACCATGACCTTTGCGCCCATCTTGTCCTCCGCCAGTCGTCGACCTGCTCGCTCATGCCGCGCGCGACAGCGCGGTGTGCAATGCGCGGCGCACCATCTCGCCGGCCATCGCGCGCTTGTATGCCTCGTCGCCGCGCAGGTCGTCGCCGGGCTCGCACTGGTCCATCACCAGCCGCGCGGCCTCATTGATCGCGGCATCATCCAGGGCTTTGCCCTGCAGATGCTGCTCGGCAGCCGCGGCGCGGAACGCCGTCGGGGCAACATTGGTCATGGCGATGCGCACCATCGCCACGGTGCCGGCCTGCATACGCAGCATCACCGCCGCCGCGGCGGTCGCATAGTCGCCGGTCTTGCGCTTGAGCTTGGCGTAGCAATAGCCGGTGCCGGGCGCGGGCACCGGGATGCGGATCTCGCGCAGGATTTCGCCGGGCTCCAGCAGCGTCTGGAACGTACCGACAAAGTAGCCGTCAGCGGGCATCACACGCTCGCCCTGCGGCCCGGCCAGCACGAACGATGCATCGAGCGCGAGCATCAGCGCGGGATGGTCGTTGCCCGGATCGGCATGCGAGATATCGCCGCCAATGGTGCCGCGGTAGCGCACCTGCGGATCGGAGATCTGCCGCGCGCCCTCCACCAGCAGCGGGCATTTCTGCTGCAGCAGCGCCGACGCAATCAGATCGTGCTCGGTCGTCATGGCGCCGATGCGCAGCTCCGTCCCCGCTTCACTGATGCCCCTGAGTTCCGCGAGCAAACCCATGTCGATCAGGTGCGCGGGCGCGGCAAAGCGCAGCTTCATCATGGGCAGCAGGCTGTGGCCGCCAGCAAGCAGCCGCGCCTCGTCGCCGTACTGGCCGAGCAGCCTGAGCGCCTCCGGCAGGTCGGCCGGACGGTGGTAGTCAAACGGACGGGGGATCATCTGGCCTCCTTGTAAGGTCAGGCCAACCAGCGTGGTACTGCGCCAGCGTCGTGCACAGCATTTCATAACGCGCCGCAGCAATTCAAACCGCATTTCCCCAATGGCGGGATTGGCGCGCAGACGGCGGAAAACGGTGCGTGAACATCACCTGCGGCACCGCCACGCGCTGCGTAGCGCGCGGCGCTGGCCTGTATTAAGACCGCATCGCGCAGCCGTGGTTGCGGCGTTCGCCGGCGCACGGTGCGGGCCTTGCAGGGGGTGTGGAAAAGTCGTACAAAGGACGCACCCCCAAATTCGCCGTGCCGCCCAGGAGATATCCGGTGGACGTACTGGATTCCTTCGTCGTATCAGGCGAAAGCCGCCGCAACGAGACGTTTCAGCACAAGCTGGAGCAGTTCAATCCGGGCATGGTCTGGCTGGATGTCCATGGTCATGTGACCGCCTTCAATGATGTGGCACTGCAGATCCTGGGACCTGCTGCCGAGCAATCGCTAGGTGTGCGGCAAGCCGACCTGATCGGCATCGACGTCGTGCGTCTGCATCCCGAGAAGAGTCGCGACAAGCTGCGTTTTTTGCTCCAGACCGCGCAGGGCGGCACTTGTCCGGTGAAGTCGCCGCCACCAGTGGCGATGATGATCAACATTCCGGATCGGGTGTTGATGATCAAGGTGTCGAAGATGGTGGGCGCGCACGGGATTTGCGGGACCTGCATGATTTTCTATGACCTGACCGACATCACTACCGAGCCGGCGGGCACCACGCCAGCGCCGAGGCGGCTGTTCAAGATTCCGGTGTATCGGCAGAACCGGGTGATGCTGGTGGATTTGAAAGAGATCGTGCGGTTTCAGGGCGATGGGCACTACACGACCATCGTGACGCAGGACGCGCGGTATCTATCCAACCTGTCGCTGACGGACCTGGAGTTGCGGCTCGATGGGAGCCAGTATTTCCGGGTGCACCGAAGCCATATCGTCAATCTTCCTTATGCCGTTGAACTGGTGAAAGTCGATGAAGGGGTTCATCTCGTCATGGCCGATAGCGAGCGTACGGCGGTGCCCGTCAGCCGGGCCCGGGCGGGGCAACTGAAGGAAAGGTTGGGGGTGATTTGAAGGACTGTTATTTGGGGGACGTTCCCGGCGTGCGAGGCTGTTTCGCCGGCTGCGCCGGTGAAACAGCCGCATACGCCCCCTAACTCAGTCCATCCAGCACCCAATGCTGGCCATGCACGGCCCCGGCCGCATCGGACGCCAGCATCGCGATCATCCGCGCAGCCGCCCCCGTCGACACCCACACCGAAGGATCCGTGCCCGGCATGTCGCGCCGGTTGGCCGGCGTGTCGAGCACCCCCGGCGCAATGCTGTTGACGTTCACGCCGCCACCGCGCACCTCCCGTGACAGGCTTTCCACCAACCGCTGCAGCGCGCTCTTTGACGCGCAGTAAGCGCCCATCGAAGCCACGCCCGCCGCCGCGCTGCGCGCCGTGACGGCAACGACCTTGCCGCTGCCCCGTGCCAGCATGGCGGGAATGAACGGCCGCGTCACGGCGATGAATGACCACGCGTTCAGGTCCATCATCCGCAGCCATGACTCACGGCTGATGGCGTGCGTGGCCTCTCCCATCTCGAAGCCGCCGGCCACGTGGACCACGACATCCACGGCGCCGAACGTATCCAGAATTTCCGCCCCAACGCGGGCCATGCCGGCATCCGAGGTGACATCGGCCTCGCGCAGCAGCATGCCGCCGTCGGCATCGGGATGGGCGAAGACGCTTTGCAGGTGCTGGAGGTCGCGGTCGATCAGGGCCAGCCGGCAGCCCTCCCCGGCAAAACGGCTGGCCACGGCGCGGCCCAGGGCGCCGGCGGCGCCGGTGATCACGACATGACGAATGGCGGCTTCCATCTTCGGGCTCCTGTAGCGAAGGACTGCCTTCACCATAGTCGGACGGCACGCAAAGGGAAATGCGGATGTCGGCTGAACTGTACAGAGCGGAATCCTTGTGCCCGTCTATGGCGCAAGGCGCGTACATGCGCCAAGATGCGGCTGCATCACCCGCTGCTGCCTCCCCATTCAGGATTCCCAATTGCCTCTTACCCGCTTGCGGCAAAGCGCCACCCTTCTTGCCGTCGTGGCCCTGACCGGCTCGATGGCTTCCCTGTGCATCGGCACCTCGTTCGCCAAGTCGCTGTTCTCGGCCCTTGGCGCGCAGGGCACCACGGCGCTGCGCGTGAGCTTTTCGGCACTGATCCTGCTGGCGGTGTGGCGGCCGTGGCGGATACCCCTGTCCGGCGCCAATGCCCGGGCCATTGCGCTCTACGGTGCCGCGCTCGGCGCCACCAATCTGCTGTTCTATATGTCGCTGCGCACCATTCCGCTGGGGCTGGCGATTGCCATCGAGTTCACGGGACCGCTCACCGTGGCGGTCCTGTCGTCGCGGCGTGCCATCGATTTCCTGTGGATTGCGTTCGCGGTCGCCGGCCTGCTGTTGCTGCTGCCGCTGGGCGAAGCGTCCACGCATCTGGATCCGGTCGGCATGGGCTTCGCGCTCGCGGCGGGGGTCGGCTGGGCGCTCTACATCATCTTCGGCCAGCGCGCGGGCAACGCCCACGGCGGGCAGGCCACGTCGCTCGGGCTGACCATGGCGGCACTGGTGGTGCTGCCGTTCGGCCTGGCCCACGCCGGCACGGCCATGTTCAGTCCGCCGCTGCTGCTCGCGGGGCTGGCTGTAGGCGTGCTGTCCAGCGCGATTCCCTATTCGCTCGAAATGGTCGCGCTCAAGCGCCTGCCGCGGCGAACCTTCGGCATCCTGCTCAGCATGGAGCCCGCGATGGGCGCGCTGGCCGGGCTGGCATTCCTGCATGAGCAGCTCAGCATGATCCAGTGGCTCGCGATTGCCAGCATCATCGTGGCCTCGGTCGGTTGCACGGCTACCGCGCGGGGCAAGGCGACGGCCTGAATTCCCGCCGTGAATGCGGCGCAGCAAACCGGCCGCGATGGCGGCCAGTTCATGGTTTTCCCTCTGCTTGCCGCGCTTGACTGAACCTGGGCCGGGCTCCAGATTGGACCGCGCAGTACAACTCTGGCGTCCAACACAGGAGACAGGAAGCATGCGAACCATCAAGGTGGCACTGGCAGCATTCAGCCTCATGACCGGCCTCTGTTCGATTGCCGCGGCCCAGACGTGGCCCGGCAAGCCGATCACCATGGTCTTGCCGTTCCCCGCCGGCGGCTCGTCCGATGTCGTCGGCCGAGCGATGGCCGACGAAATGGGCAAGCGCCTGGGCCAGCCCGTGGTCGTGGAGAACCGGGCCGGCGCCAGCGGCATCGTGGGCGCGAGCTATGTCGCCAAGGCGCCTGCCGACGGCTACACCATGATGTTCACCACCACGCTGCCCATCATGACCAACCAGTTCGTGTACGCGAAGCTGCCCTATGATCCGCGCAAGGACTTCGCGCTGATCTCCCAGGTCGCGACCGGCCAGCTCGTAATGGCGGTCCACCCGTCGGTACAGGCGAAAAGCGTGAAGGAATTCGTCGCGTGGGCCCAGCAGAACAAGGGCAAGGTCAACTATGGCTCATGGGGCGTCGGCTCGGCCGCGCACCTGATGGGCGCCTTCCTCAGCAACAGCCGCGGCATGGAAATGAGCCATATCGCCTACAAGGGCGAGGCGCCGATGCTGCAGGACCTGATCGGCGGACAGGTGCAGATGGCGATCGGCTCGTATATGTCGATCAAGCCGTATCTGGAGTCCGGCAAGCTGCGCGCGCTGGCGGTGACCGGCGACAAGCGGATCGGCACCATCGCGGACGTCCCGACATTCGAGCAGGCCGGGCTCAGCGAACCCGAGTTCCGGCCGGTCGGCTGGCTGGTGCTGGTGGCGCCGGCAGCCACGCCGGCACCGGTGCTCGCACGGCTGGAGAAAGAAGCCATCGCCGCCGCGAACACCACGGCCGTCAAGGCGCGGCTGCAGGTGGCGGGGCTGGAGGCCATGGGCACCACGTCGGCCCGCTTCCGCGACGATTATCAGTCCGCCATGCCGGTGCTGGAACGCGTGGTGAAGGCGTCCGGCGCGCGCGTCGAATAGTCTTGCCCGCCCTGCTCAGCGGGCACCGAACCAGTCGGCGGGCAGTCGTGCGGCGGCGTCCGCACCGGCTGACCCGAACGCAAGCGTGGCCTCGTGCAGGAAGCTGTCTTCGGGATTGCGGCGGCAGCTGAAGCCCAGGCCGCGAAGGATGGCGAGCATGCGGCGGTTCTCGCTGAGCACGTCGCCGCGCAGGCGGCGCACGCCGGCCGCTTGCGCAAGTTGCTGCAGTTTGGTGATGAGTCGGCGGCCAAGACCCTGGCCTTGCCAGTCATCGGCCACCACCACGGCAAATTCGGCGGTATCCCGGTCGGTCACGACGAACTGGCCATTGGCAACCACTGCCGCACGGCCATCCGCGGTCGGCACGGTCACGACCAGCGCAGCGCCGTCAGTACCCGGCCTGACCAGACCTTCGATGATGGAATCCGCCACGCGGCCGCCCGTCAGGAAGCGAAAATAGCGGCTGTCGCGCGACAGGCCTTCGACCAGCTGCCGTACCGCGGCTTCATCATCTGCGGCCGCCCGCCGCAACGTCGCTTGGGCGCCGCGCCGCAAGGTCCATCGTTCATAGCCCGCCTGCTGTGATGCGCTCACCACCAGCCCGTATCCCATTCCGACCATGACCGCCACCTGACTTCAACATTTGTAGCCAGAGTATAGGCGAACCCCTGACTTTTGCAAATGAAGTCAGCATGCTATGCTCAGTGCATCATGAAAGCCACGTCCACCGTCCTTAGTGACTGCTCGATCGCCTCCACCCTCTCGCTGATCGGCGAGAAGTGGACGATCCTGATCCTGCGCGACATCTTCCACGGCGTGACGCGCTTTGATGACTTCCTGCGCCGGCTGGAATGCTCGCCGGCTGTGCTGTCCGCCCGGCTGAAGACACTGACCGAGGCCGGTTTGCTGCGCCGGGTCGGCTACAAGGAGCCCGGCGAGCGCGAACGCTTCGAGTACCGTCCAACGCGCGCGGCCGTCGAACTGCTGCCCGTGCTGGTCGGGCTGATGCAATGGGGCGACCGTCACCTGGCTGCCGACGGCATCGGCCCCGTGGAGATCCGCTCGCGCCAGAATGGCCAGCGGGTCAGCGTGGCGCTGGTCGATGAAGACGGCCAGGCCGTATCGCCATCCGACATGGCCATCCTGCCGGTGACGGCGCCAGGCGCGCCGCAAGACTGATCCCTCCCCGGCACCGTGGCGATACATTGCATCGCACCATGACTGTGCCGAGTCGCCCGATGCGCCCCATCAACGCGCACGCGCCCCCACCAAAACGGCTCGGTCTGCCGCGAAATATCCCCCTCACCGCCACATCGCCCCTGGCACAGCGCTTGCGTAAATGACGTGGGCGGATCAACGGCGATCCACCCACCCCATAAACGCGGCGGCTATGCCATGTAGCCGCTGTCAGGACAACGGCGTCCCCTGATCTGGTCAATGACCGGATTGCGGGACGCCTTTTGTTTTCTCGGAGCAAGCGACGATGAACGGCAAAGCCACCCGCATCCAGTTGTTGAGTCTGCGAAGCCCGCAGATGCGTGCCTTCCACCTGACGTGGATGGCGTTCTTCGTGTGCTTCTTCGCGTGGTTCGCCTGTGCACCGCTGATGCCGGTGATCAAGGGCGAATTCGGCCTCACGCCGGCGCAGATCGCCAATATCAATATCGCCGCGGTGGCGGTGACCATTCTCGTGCGGCTGGTGATCGGCCCGATGTGCGACCGCTTCGGCCCGCGCAAGACCTACACCGGCTTGCTCGCGCTGGGCGCGCTGCCCGTGATCGGCGTGGCGTTCGCGCAAAGCTATGAAACCTTCCTCGCGTTCCGCCTGCTGATCGGCGCGGTCGGTGCGAGCTTCGTCATCACGCAGTACCACACCTCGGTGATGTTCGCGCCCAACGTCGTTGGCACCGCCAACGCGGCAGCGGCCGGCTGGGGCAATGCCGGCGGCGGTGCCGCGCAGGCGCTGATGCCGCTGCTGCTGGGCGCGGTGCTGATGCTCGGCGTGGACCATGCAATGGGCTGGCGCGTGGCGCTGCTGGTGCCGGGCGTGCTGATGCTGATCATGGCCGTCGTCTACTGGTGCTTCACGCAGGACTGCCCCGAAGGCAATTACTCCGACATGCGCGCCCGCGGCCAAGCCATCACCGGCAAGGATGGCGGCAAGGGCGGCGGCTGGGCCAGCTTCCGCGCCGCCAGCGTCAACTACCGCGTGTGGCTGCTGTTCATCACCTACGGTGCTTGCTTCGGCGTTGAGATCTTCATCCACAACATTGCCGCTACCTTCTATGTGGATCGCTTCGGCCTGAGCCTGAAGGCCGCTGGCCTCGCAGCGGGCAGCTTCGGCCTGCTGGCACTGTTTGCCCGTGCCCTGGGCGGCTGGCTGTCGGACAAGGCGGCGCGCCGGCGCGGCCTCGATGCACGCTCGACGCTGCTGTTTGTACTGATCCTCGGCGAAGGCCTGGGCCTGCTGTGGTTCGCACAGGCCGGCAACGTCGTCATGGCTGTGACCGCCATGCTGCTGTTCGGCCTGTTCACCCACATGGCCTGCGGCGCCACGTATGCGCTGGTGCCCTTTATCGACCGCAAGGCGCTCGGTGGCGTGGCCGGCATCATCGGCGCCGGCGGCAACGTGGGCGCGGTGGCCGCGGGCTTCCTGCTCAAGGGCCTGGGCGACCTGCAGCAGACGCTGACCGTGCTCGGTGTGCTCGCTGCACTGGCCGCACTGTGCGCGATCGCCATCCGCTTCAGCGCCGAGCACAAGGCGCAGGAACAGGCGCTGTACGACAGCGCGCTGGCCAACTGATTCCCCGCATCTCCACCACAACAGCATCCCGAGCAGCACAGACTGACTACCGGACAAGGAACGCATCATGAAACTGATCATCGTCGGCCACGGTATGGTGGGTCACAAATTCCTCGAATGCCTGGCGGAAGCCGGCGCGCAGAACCTGGAAGTGACCGTGCTGTGCGAAGAACCGCGCCCCGCCTACGATCGCGTGCACCTGTCCGAGTTCTTCGCCGGCAAGTCGGCCGAAGACCTCTCGCTGGTACCGGCGGGCTTCTTCGAGCAGAACAACAACATGCTGCTGCGCCTGAATGCCCGTGCGGTGTCGATCGACCGCGCCGCGCGCACGGTCACCGTATCGACCGGCGAGACGCTGGCTTATGACAAGCTGATCCTCGCCACCGGCTCCTACCCCTTCGTGCCGCCGGTGCCGGGCAAGGAGCGCAAGGACTGCTTCGTCTACCGCACCATCGAAGACCTGGAAGCGATGCGGGAGTGCGGCGCGCGCTCGAAGCGCGGCGTGGTCATCGGCGGCGGGCTGCTGGGCCTGGAGTGCGCCAAGGCCCTGCGCGACATGGACCTGGAAACGCATGTGGTCGAATTCGCGCCGCGGCTGATGGCCGTGCAGGTCGACGAAGGCGGCGGCCGCATGCTGCGCCAGAAGATCGAAGGCCTGGGCGTGACCGCCCACACCGGCAAGAACACCGTTGAAATCATCGACGGCGAGGACGGCACCCATCGCATGGTGTTTGCCGATGGCACGCACCTGGACACCGACATGATCGTGTTCTCCGCGGGCATCCGTCCGCGCGATGAACTGGCCCGGTCCGCCGGCCTTGCCGTCGGCGAACGCGGCGGCGTCACGGTGGACAACAACTGCCGCACCTCGGATCCGGACGTCTACGCCATCGGCGAGTGCGCGCTGTGGCAAGGCAAGATCTACGGCCTGGTAGCCCCGGGCTACGACATGGCCCGCGTCGCCGCACGCCACCTGCGCGGTGAAGCTGCAGAATTCGCCGGCGCCGACATGAGCACCAAGCTCAAGCTGATGGGCGTGGACGTGGCCAGCATCGGTGATCCGCACGGCACCGTCCCGGGCGCCCGCCTCTACCAGTTCAGCGACGACACCAAGCAGGTCTACAAGAAGCTCGTGGTGTCCGACTGCGGCAAGTACCTGCTCGGCGGCGTGCTGATCGGCGACGCCAGCGAGTACGGCACGCTGCTGCAGATGATGCTGAACAAGATCGAGCTGCCGGAGTCGCCGGAATTCCTGATCCTGCCCGACAGCAGCGGCAAGGCCAAGCCGGCGCTGGGCGCCGACGCCCTGCCCGACACCGCGCAGATCTGCTCGTGCAACAACGTGTCGAAGGGCGAGATCTGCGCCGCCGTGTGCGACGGCGCCACCAGCATCGGCGCGATGAAGAGCTGCACCAAGGCTGGCACGGCCTGCGGCGGCTGCGTGCCGCTGGTCACGCAGATCATGAAGGCCGAGATGAAGAAGCAAGGCATGGCCGTCAACAACCATCTCTGCGAACACTTCCCGTACTCGCGCCAGGAGCTCTACCACCTGGTGCGCGTAGGCAAGTTCAAGACCTTCGATGCGCTGCTGGAAGCGCATGGCAAGGGCCTGGGCTGCGACATCTGCAAGCCTACCGTCGGCAGCATCCTGGCCTCGTGCTGGAATGAATTCGTGCTGAAGGAAGAGCACGCCGCGCTGCAGGACTCCAACGACTACTACCTCGCCAACATCCAGAAGGACGGCACCTATTCTGTCGTGCCGCGCATGCCGGGCGGCGAAGTCACACCGGAAGGCCTGATCGCCGTGGGCCAGGTGGCGAAGAAGTATGGCCTGTACACCAAGATCACCGGCGGGCAGCGCGTGGACTTGTTTGGTGCGCGCGCCGAAGAACTGCCCTATATCTGGGAAGAACTGATCGCCGCCGGCTTCGAATCGGGCCATGCCTATGGCAAGGCGCTGCGCACGGTGAAGTCCTGCGTCGGTTCCACCTGGTGCCGCTATGGCGTGGACGATTCGGTCGGCCTCGCCATCGAACTCGAGAACCGCTACAAGGGCCTGCGCGCGCCGCACAAGATCAAGTTCGGCGTATCGGGCTGCACGCGTGAATGCGCCGAAGCACAGGGCAAGGACGTCGGCGTGATCGCCACCGAAAAGGGCTGGAACCTCTACGTGTGCGGCAACGGCGGCATGAAGCCCCGCCACGCCGAACTGCTGGCCGGGGACCTGGACCGCGAGACGCTGATCCGCTACATCGACCGTTTCCTGATGTTCTACGTGCGCACGGCCGACCGCCTGCAGCGCACCAGCGTGTGGCGCGACAACCTGGAAGGCGGCCTGGACTACCTGAAGGACGTCGTGCTCGACGACAAGCTCGGCATCGCCGGCGACCTCGAAGCGGAAATGCAGCACGTGGTCGACACCTACGAAGACGAGTGGAAGAAGGCAGTCACCGACCCGGAAACCCGCAAGCGCTTCCGCCACTTCGTCAACAGCGAGCGCCGCGACGACAACCTCGTCTTCATCGAAGAGCGCGGGCAGATCCGCCCGGCCACGCCGGAGGAACGGAACTTGCAACGTTCCCGCCTGAGCCACATTCCCGTGGTGGCCGTGCCCGCAAAAGCAGCCTGAATGCAGGCGAACGCAACGAAAGCGAAGGAGAACGTGATGAGCCATACCCACCATCCCGAAACCTGGACCGCGATCTGCACCTTGCGCGAGATCGTGCCCAATACTGGTGTCTGCGCCCTGGTCGATGATCAGCAGGTGGCCGTGTTCCGTATCGGCCGCGGCGAAGACGTCTACGCCATCGACAATTTCGATCCGAACTCCCAGGCGGCGGTGCTTTCGCGCGGCCTGGTGGGCAACATCGGCGAACGCCTGGTGGTGGCATCGCCGATCTACAAGCAGCACTTCGACCTGAGCACCGGAGAATGCCTGGAGGCGCCGGAACACTCGGTCAACGCCTACCCGGCGCGCGTCTACGACGGCAAGGTGTGGATCGCCGCCAATGTGACGCTGCGCGAAGCCGAAGAAGAACTCGCCGCCTGACACTGCAACCATGTTCCCGATGGAGACCGCGCGCATGACGCCATCCGCCCCCCCGCAGCCCCGCCCCCGGCTGGTCGTCGTCGGCAACGGCATGGCCGGCATGCGCACGGTCGAGGAACTGCTCAAGCTGGCACCGGACCTGTACGACATCACCGTGTTCGGCGCGGAGCCGCACGGCAACTACAACCGCATCCTGCTGTCGCCGGTGCTGGCCGGCGAGAAGACCGTCGACGACATCATGCTCAATACGCGCGAGTGGTATGCGCAGAACGGCATCGAACTGCTGGCGGGCGACCCCGTGGTGGCGATCGATCGCCCGCGCCGCACGGTGCGTGCGCAGTCCGGGCGCGAGGTGCGCTATGACCGCCTGCTGCTTGCCACCGGCTCGAAGCCTTTCATCCTGCCGGTTCCGGGCCACCAGCTCGACGGCGTGATCGCGTTTCGCGATATCCAGGATGTGGAAATCATGCTCGATGCCGCACGCAACCACCGCCACGCGGTGGTGATCGGCGGGGGCCTGCTCGGGCTGGAGGCGGCCAACGGCCTGCTGCGCCAGGGCATGGACGTCACCGTCGTGCATCTGTGCGACAGCCTGATGGAACGCCAGCTCGACAAGCCCGCGGCCACGCTGCTCAAGGGCGCACTCGAGCGCAAGGGCCTGCGCTTCATGCTGGGCGCGCAGACGGCGGAGATCCTCGGCGACACGCGCGTGACCGGCGTGCGCTTCAAGGACGGCAGCGAGATCCCCGCCGACCTGGTGGTGATGACCGCCGGCGTGCGCCCGAACATCGAGCTGGCGGCCGGTGCGGGCCTGCGCTGCGAACGCGCCATCGTGGTCGACGACACGCTGCAGACCTATGATCCGCGCATCTATGCCGTCGGCGAATGCGTGCAGCACCGCCAGGCCACCTTCGGACTGGTGGCGCCGATCTGGGATCAGGCGCGCGTGTGTGCCGCGCACCTGGCCGGTGCGGGCCATCGCCGCTATATCCAGCAGGCCACCGCAACTAAACTCAAGGTAACGGGTGTGGACCTCTATTCCGCCGGCGACTTCATCGGCGGCGAAGGCAGCGAGGACCTTGTGCTGCGCGACGCACGGCGCGGCGTCTACAAGCGGCTGGTGCTGCAGAACGGGCGCCTCATCGGTGCCGTGCTCTATGGCGACGTGCAGGACGGGCCGTGGTACTTCGACCTGATCCAGCAATGCGCACCGGTCGCGGCGCTGCGCCAGCGCCTGCTGTTCGGCAAAGCCCAATGCGAGGCGCTCGCGGCCTGAACGCCATCATCCGACGACAACGACATCGCCCCACGGAGAACGCGTGAATCTGTCCGACATTCCGGTGGTATCCGCCACCCCGACCACCACCACCGCCACCACCTGCCCCTACTGCGGCGTCGGCTGCGGCGTGCGCGCCACGGTGCGCGCCGACGGGCAGGTCGAGATTGCCGGCGACGCGGAGCATCCTTCCAATCACGGCCGGCTGTGCGTGAAAGGCTCGGCCCTCGGCGAGACGGTGGATCTGCAAGGCCGCCTGCTGCACCCCAAGGTACGCCGCCAGGACGGCACGCTGGAACAGGTGTCGTGGGACCAGGCGCTCGACACCGTGGCGCAGGGCTTTTCGCGCATCGTCCGCGAACACGGCCCCGACGCGGTCGCGCTCTATGTCTCGGGCCAATTGCTGACCGAGGACTATTACGTCGCCAACAAGCTGATGAAGGGCTTCATCGGCACGGCCAATATCGACACCAACTCGCGCCTGTGCATGTCGTCGGCCGTGGCCGGGCACAAGCGCGCCTTCGGTGAAGACCTGGTGCCGGGCAACTACGAAGACCTGGAACTGGCCGATCTGGTCGTGCTGGTCGGCTCGAACACCGCGTGGTGCCATCCGATCCTGTTCCAGCGCCTGTCGAAGGCCAAGGAAGCGCGGCCGGAGATGAAGATCGTCGCCATCGACCCGCGCCGCACCGCCACGTGCGAACTGGCCGACCTGCACCTGCCCGTGCGTGCGGGCACCGATGTCTGGCTCTTCAATGGACTGCTCAGCTATCTGGCGCGTGAAGGCAAGGCCGACACGGCGTTCGTGGCGGCCAGCACGGCGGGGCTCGATGACGCGCTGCAAGCGACCGTAGACTGCAGCGACCCGAAGGCCGTGGCGCGCGCGTGCAAGCTCGATGTCGAAGACGTGCTGGCGTTCTATCGCCTGTTCGCCGATACCGAAAAGGTCGTGACCGCGTTCTCGCAGGGCGTCAACCAGTCGTCGGCCGGCACCGACAAGGTCAACAGCATCATCAACTGCCATCTTCTGACCGGACGCATCGGCCGCGCGGGCATGGGCCCGTTCTCGCTGACGGGGCAACCGAATGCCATGGGCGGCCGCGAAGTCGGCGGCCTGGCGAATATGCTGGCCGCGCATATGGAGCTGGCCAACCCGCTGCATCGCGAGATCGTGCAGGACCTGTGGCAATCGCCGGTCATGGCGGATCAAGCGGGCCTCAAGGCCGTGGACCTGTTCAACGCGATCGAGCAAGGGCGGGTCAAGGCAGTGTGGGTGATCGCCACCAACCCTGTGGTCAGCCTGCCCGATGCCGACCAGGTGCGCCGCGCGCTGGCGAAGTGCGAACTGGTGGTCAGTTCCGACATCATCGAACGCACCGACACCAATGACGCCGCCCACGTACTGCTTCCCGCGCTCGGCTGGGGCGAGAAGGACGGCACGGTCACCAACTCGGAGCGCCGCATCTCGCGCCAGCGTGCTTTCCTGCCCGCACCGGGCGAGGCGCGCGCCGACTGGCGGGTGCTGTGCGACGTGGCCCAACGCATGGGCTTTGGCGGCTTCGACTACGCCGGCCCGCACGAGATTTTCGACGAACATGCACGGCTGAGCGCGTGGCGCAATGACGAGGCACCGCGCGCATTCGACATCGGCGGCATGGCCGGCATGGACAAGGACAGCTATGACACCTTCGAACCCTTGCAATGGCCCGTGGTGGCCGGTTCGGCGGCCGGAACGCGCCGGCTGTTCGAAGACGGCCGCTACGCCCATGCCGATGGACTCGCGCGCTTTGTCGCGACGCGGACGCGCGCGCCGGCACATGCGCCGGATGACGACTACCCGCTGATTCTCAACACCGGCCGCGTGCGTGACCAGTGGCACACCATGACGCGCACCGGCAAATCCGCCAAACTCGCTGATCATCTGCCCGAGCCGTTTGTCGACATGCACCCGCAGGATGCGCTGCTGTGCGGCGTGGGCGAAGGCAAGCTCGCGCGCGTGGCCACGCGCTGGGGCGCCATGGTGGCGCGCGTGCGGCATGGCGGCGGCATTCCGCGCGGCAGCGTATTCGTGCCGATCCACTGGAACGGGCAGTTCAGCTCGGACGCGCGCGTCGGCGCGCTGGTCAACCCCGTAGTCGACCCCGTGTCGGGCGAGCCGGAATTCAAGCACACGCCGGTGAGCGTCGAACCGTTCGGCGTCAACTGGCACGGCTTCGTGCTGAGCCGCCGGGAATTGCCGGCCGACACGCTGACCTACTGGACGCGCGTGCAGGGCAAACGCTTCCAGCGCTATGAATTCGCGGGACGTGAAGCGATTGCCGATCGTGCCGCCTGGGCCCGCAGCCTGCTTGGCGTGACGGACCCCGAAGCGGACTGGCTCGAGTATGAAGACCGCAGCGCCGGCACCTATCACGCGGGCTATGTCGTCAACGACAGGCTGGAAGCGTGTGTGTACGTGGCCACCCGCCCCGATCTGCCGCCCCGGTCCTGGCTCGCCGAGCTGTTCGGGCGCGATCGGCTGGAAGACGCTGACCGCATCGGCCTGCTCATGGGCCAGCCCATCGAGAAAGGCGCCGACGCCGGGCCAACGGTTTGCTCGTGCTTCGGCGTAGGCCGCAACACCATCTGCGATGCGGTGCGCAAACATGGCCTGACGACGCCGGCCGAGATCACCGCTTGCGTCAAGGCTGGGGGGAACTGCGGTTCCTGCGTGCCGGAATTGAAGAAGCTGCTGGTGGAGATTCGGGTCGCGGAAGTGGCTTAGCGCAGCTCTGCTCAGCCTTGGCCATGCCAGGCATCCGCCTGTGCCTGCCCGTCGAGCACAAAGCGGTTCCGCCCTGCCCGCTTGGCCTGGTACATCGCGCTGTCGGCCCGGTGCAGCAGCGGCTCTAGCCGCGGCGCATCGGGCGCCGCGCAGACAGCGCCGACACTGATCGTCACGATCGACTGTACCGGCGTTCCATTGTGCGGGATGCCGAGTTCGCACACCGCCTCGACCATGGCCCGCGCCATGGTGCGAGTCTCTTCCTGTGTGGAAGCGGGCAGCACGACTGCAAATTCCTCCCCGCCCAGGCGCGCGCAGAACTGCGTGCCTGCCAGCATCCGCGTCAGCGCGGCAGCGACCTGGCGCAGGCATTCGTCGCCGCGCGGGTGGCCATAGAGATCGTTGTACTGCTTGAACAGATCCACATCGAGGATCAGCAGTCCCATCTCTTCGCGCCGCTCGAACGCCCGGCTCACCGCGAGCATTGCCTCGCGCTGGAAGTAGCGGCGGTTCGGGATGCCGGTCAGCGCGTCGATATCGAGATCCGCCTGCACGCGTGACAGTTGCTCTTCGGTCTGCCCGAGCCGGGCCGTCAGCGCCAGTTCGCGCGACTGGTAGCGGCTGATGTCGAGCAGGAACACCAGCGTGCCGATGCGCTTGCCGTCCATGCGCGTTACGGCTTCCGCTGTCAGTTCGAAGTGCGCGCCGGGTGGAATGAACGGGCGCACGGTCTGATTGTCGGCACTCTGCGGGCGCAGGAACACCTCCTCCCAGCCGGCCGGCACCGGCTGCCCACGGCGCAACGCTGGAACCAGCCTCGCCGCGGCGGGGTTGTATTCGACGATTTTGTCGTCAGCACCGAGGACCACGCATCCCTCTCTCAGCGCATCGAATACGCGCAGGCGCGCGTAGTGGCCAATGTCGTCGAGATGCGTGCGCAATCCGCAGAACCAGACCAGCACCGCCATCAGCGAGAACGTGGCCGGCGTCAGGTCGCCGCCTAGCGGCCCGGTCCAGCGCAGCAGATAGGCGATATGCGTCAGCAGCGGAAAGGCCAGGCTGCCCGCCAGCACCGCCCGCCCGCGCCGCGACAAGGCGTCGTTGGGCACCTCCGCCGTGACGAGGAAGTAGAAGCCCAGCGCGAGCAGCAGATAGCTCCAGGCCGCCACGACGCCATAGCCGGGACCATGCTCGAAGACGGCACCGGGCGCCACGCCCGGCGGCATCAGCGTAATCTGCGTCCAGACCAGGTGATGGTGGGTATTGGTGAACACCAGCACCACGGTCAGCACGGCCATCAGTATCGGGATCGACAACAACGACCATGGCACCACGTAACGTGGCCGGCTCAGGTGAATCATCGCCACCAGCCAGCCGATCGGCACGGCCACGATCCCGAAGTACTGGATCTTGGCCCACAGTATCCGCCCGGGCAGATCGGCGGAACTGATCTCGAGCAGCCGCCCGCCGCTCCAGATCACCACGCCGCCGGCCAGCACCAGGAACGCCTGGATGGTCGGATCATCGCGCCGCGGCCAGGCCATGACGGCCATGCCGATACTGCATACGACAGCGATGGTCAGGCAGAGGACTAGTCTTACTGTGTCATAAAAACAACGATGTTTATATGCATGTCAGAGATAATATGGAATCCATACTGATGAGCGGACCGCAATGGAAGATCTGGCAAAGTTCGATCGCTACATCGAGCACCTGTGCGCAGCGTTGGAGCATAAGGATCGAAACGCCGGATTGCAGGACTATTGTCGCGGGCTGATGCTGCCGATCCATC
>NZ_CAJPVI010000016.1 GCF_905397435.1 Cupriavidus numazuensis | reverse complement strand
GGTTCGCGCCGGCGTGCCGGCCCCGGTCGCCACGGCGCTGCAGCGCGCGCACGTGCCGGCCAGCGCCGCCAGCTTCTATGTCGTGAAAATCGGTGCGCCGGCCGCGCGCGCAAGCTGGAACGCCCAGCAGCCGATGAACCCGGCATCGACCATGAAGCTGGTCACCACGTTTGCCGGCCTGCAGCTGCTGGGCCCGGACTACCGCTGGCAGACGTCGCTCTATGCCGACAGCCAGCCCGCCGGCGACGGCACGGTCAACGGCAATGTCTACCTGCGCGGACGCGGCGACCCGAAGCTGGTGCCCGAGGAAATGGCCAAGCTCGTCGCCACCGCGCGCGCGGCCGGCGCCACCACGATCAATGGCGACCTGGTGCTTGACCGCAGCTTTTTCGCGGACGGCCTGAACGGCAACGGTACCATCGACGGCGAGGTACAGCGCGCCTACAACGTCGGCCCCGACGCACTGCTGTACGCGTTCAAGACGCTGTCGTTCACGCTAACCCCCAATGATGCCAGCCAGTCCGTGGCGGTCTCGGTCACGCCGGCGCTCGCGCAACTGCGCCTGGACAACCGCCTGACGCTGACCAATGGACGCTGCGGCGACTGGCAATCGAGCGCCACCCCGACCGTGGCGCCGCAGGCCGACGGCACGGTGCTGGCGTCGTTCTCGGGCAACTATTCGAGCGATTGCGGCGAGCACGTGCTCAATATCGCCGCGCTCTCGCATGCCGAGTTCACGTGGGGCGGCTTCGTGGCCGAGTGGCAGGCCGCGGGCGGCCGCTTCACGCACGTGCCGGCGATGCGCAGCGGCTCCGTCCCGCGCGGCGCGGTGCTGCTGGCGCGCCACTACGGCCAGCCGCTCGGCGCGATCGTGCGCGACATCAACAAATATTCGAACAATGTGATGGCGCGCCAGCTGTTCCTGACCATCGGCGCGGAGATGGATCGCAGCGGACCGGCCAGCACCGCGCGCTCCACGCGCGTGGTGCAGCGCTGGCTGAGCCGCCAGGGCCTGGACATGCAGGGGCTGGTGCTCGACAACGGCTCGGGCCTGTCGCGCGAGGAACGCATCAGCGCCTACGACATGGCGCGGCTGCTGCAGCAAGCGGCCGCCAGCAACGTCGGGCCGACACTGGTCGATTCGCTGCCGATCCTGGGCGTGGACGGCACCTTGCGCAACCGGCTCACGCGCGCCAACGCCGCCGGCAATGCCTATCTGAAGACGGGTACGCTGCAGGACGTGCGTGCGCTGGCCGGCTATGTGGATGCGCTCAACGGCGAACGCTACGTGGTGGTGAGCTTTATCAACCACCCGAACGCCTCGCAGGCGCAGGAAGCCCACGATGCGCTGATGCAGTGGGTGTATCGCGGCGCACCCTGAAGCGCCGCCAGCGACGGGCCGCGCGGGCCGGCGTGGGGGCCGGCCAACGCCGGCCGGTAATTTGTTAAGTACCCGCTTACCAGCGCGCCGTCCAACCCTATAATGGTGCAATGCCGGCAGCCCCCGCTGCGCCGGCCCCGTCTGCGCCTAGGCCGCGCCTAGTCGTCGCATCCCCGACATTGCCCATGACTTCCCCACAACCCTCGGCCTGGTTGCGACTCTGGCATCGCATCGCACCGGCTGAACGGTCCGCTTTTTTCGAAGGCGTCCGCTTCTTCGCGCCGTCCCTGCCCGCCGTGTTCTCGTGGGGCCTGGTCACCGGGGTGGCGATGAGCAAATCCGTGATGACGGTGCCCGAGGCCATCGGCATGTCGCTGCTGGTCTATGCGGGCTCGGCCCAGCTCGCCGTACTGCCGCTGTTCGCGGCGGGGCTGCCGCTGTGGACGGTGTGGCTGACCGCGGCCATCGTCAACCTGCGCTTCGTGATCTTCAGCGCGGCGCTGCAGCCGCACTTCAGCTATATGCCGCTGTGGCGGCGCACGATCCTGGGCTCGTTCAACGGCGACCTGCATTTCGTCTATTTCATGCAGCGCTACAGCACGCCGGGCTATGAAGCGGGCAAGGAAGGCTATTTCTGGGGCATGGCGCTTTCCAACTTCGCGATGTGGCAGACGTCGTCGATCATCGGCATCGTACTGGCCAGCCTGTTCCCCGACAGCTGGGGTCTGGGACTGGCGGGCACCTTGGCCCTGATCCCGGTAATGATCGCCACGATCAATTCGCGTTCCACGCTGCTGGCTGTGGTGGCGTCGGCCATCCTGGCGCTGGTGTGCTTCGACTTGCCCTACCGGCTGAGCCTGGTGGTGGCCGTGATCGGCGCCATCGCGGCGGGCATGGCCAGCGACGAACTGGCCGCGCGCGCCACGCTGCGGCGTATCCACAGCCGCAAGGCGGCGAGCCAGGCCACCAGCCAGGCCGCCACCCAGGCCGTGCCCGCCTCGCGGGCAGGACAGGGAGACCAGGCATGAGCCACACCGAGATCTGGATTGCGCTCGCCGGCATGGCCGTGGTGACCATCGTCACGCGCGCGCTGTTTCTTATGGCGGGCGAACACGTGACGGTGCCGGACCGGCTCCAGCGCGCGCTGCGCTACGCGCCGGCAGCGGCGCTGGCGGCCATCATCCTGCCCGACCTGATGACCTGGCACGGGCATTTCACGCTGTCGCCGTCCAACTACAAGCTGGTGGCGGGCGCCGCCGCGGCGCTGTTCTATCTGCTCACGCGCCGCATGGTCGGCATGATCGCGGTGGGCATGGCGGTGTACACCGCGCTACGGCTGCTCGCCTGACGCAGCGTTCGCTGCCCCCAGCACCACGCCGAGACGCGTGAGCAGGTGCGCGAGTTGCGCCTGCGTGCCGGTGCCGGTCTTGGTGAAAATCGACTTGAGCTGGGTGCGGCTGGTCTCGCGCCGGATGCCGAGCTGCTCGCAGGCTTCGGGCAGGCCGATGCCGGTGGTCAGCAGCATGGCCAGCCGGATCTCGGCGGGCGTGAGGCCATACAGTTCGCGCAGCACGCCGCCAATGCCCATGGCCGGGGTCCCGGCCTCATGCACGGCGACCAGCACGGCCGGATGCTGCCAGTCGACCGCGAGATGATGCGCCGCCGGCAGCGGCAGCACCACGACCTGCGCTTCGCGGCCGCCCGGGCCGGTGGCACGCAGTGCCTGCGCCGGCTGGACAACAGCCGGATCGCAGGCGGCCCGCAGCACGTCCGGGAACGGCCGCGACAGGCGCCATTCGTCGGCCTTGGGATTGCCGGCTGCCCCGACGGCCCCTACCGCAGCCACAGGAAGCAGCCGGCGCGCCCACGCCTCGCCGGCGCGGTTCGCGAGCAGCACCTTGCCGTCCTCGGCAAAGATGATCACCGCGAACGGCAGCCGCTCGAGCAGCTCGGCCGACACATGCGCAAGCGTGGACACCTGGCGCGTGCGGTCGCGCAGCGCAATGGCGTGGCGCACGTGCGGAATGGCCCAGTCCAGTGCACGTGCATCCTCCGGTGAATAGCGCGCGCGCCCCTGCGGCCGCTGCAGCGACAGGAAGACTTCGTAGTGCGGCTGCCGTTCGATCAGGCAGGCCATCAGCGACGACATGCCGAACTGCCGGAAGAACTCGCCATAGAACGGCAGGCTGCGCATGGCCTGTTCGCCAAGCTCGCGCGAGTCGATGTACCAGTTGCCCACGGCCAGCTGCGACGCGAACGGGATTGCCGGATCCACGGCTTCGTAGTAATCGCGGTAGGCCGCCACTTCTTCGGGCACCGGGTTGACGACCTGGTTGACCAGCACGCGGTCGCGCACCGTATCGCGCACCACCAGCGCGGCATGCATGCTGCCGCTGGACTGGCAAAGCGCGGCGAGGCTGCGCTGCCAGGCATCGGCATCGAAGATGCCCTGGTAGAGCGCGCGAATCGTCTCGTGCATCTCGTCTTCGTTCATTGCCTTCCCTTCTTTTTCTTTTTTCAGGGCAATAGCCGGGCTGCGGCGCGCTTAGTCCCCTTCCAGCGCCGCCGCCAGCCGGGACAACAGGTGCGAAAGCTGCGCCTGGCTGCCGGTGCCGGTCTTGTGGAACACGGCCTTGAGCTGGGTACGGGCGGTTTCGTGGCGGATGCGCAGGTGCTCGCTGGCCTCGGGCAGGCCCTGCCCGCCGGCAAGCGCGGTGGCGACGCGGGTCTCGGCGGGCGTCAGGCCGTACAGTTCGCGCAGAACCGTGCCCAATATCGGCGGCGGCGTGCCGTCCTCGTGGACGACGACGAGCGCGGCAGGCTCCTGCCATTCGGTGGCGAATGCATGCGCGGGCGGCAGCGGCAGCACGATCACCTGCGCGCTGTTGCCGTGGCTGTCGGTGGCGCGCGCGGCCTGCGCCGCGGTGGCGCGCTGCGGATCGCACGCGGCGTGCAGCATGTCGCCGAACGAGCGCGACAGCGTCCATTCGGCCACCTTGCCGGCCGGGTCCAGGCGCCGCGCCCATTGCTCGCCGGCGCGGTTGCTCATCAGCACCTGGCGCCGCGGCGACATGACCAGCAACGCGAAGCTCAGGCGCTCTACGACCTGCGACGACAGGCTGGCCAGCGCCGACAGGCTCTGCGTGCGGTCGCGCAGGGCCATGGCGCCGCGCATGTGCGGGATCACCCAGGTCAGGCCGCGCGCATCGTCGGTCGAGAACACCGGCTGCGACATGGCCCGCTGCATCGAGAAATAGACTTCGTAGTGCGGCTGGCGCGCGACCAGGCAGGCCACGTAGGAACGCAGGTCGAAGCGGTTGAAGAAGTCGCGGTAGAACGGATGGCGCGACATGGCGCCTTCGCCGAGGTCGCGCGCGTCGATATACCACTCGCCCGGCTTCATGCGCGGCGCGAACTGCTTGGCCGGGTCGATCGACTGGAATTCGGATTCGTACTCGGTGAACAACTCCAGCACCGGGTTGACGATCTCGTTGACGGTGACCTGGTCGCGCACGGTGTCCCACACCATCATCGAGGCGTGGGCGGTTCCGGCTATCTCCGTCAGGGTGCGCAGGCTCTTCTGCCACGCACCAGGGTCAAGAATGCCCTCGTACAAGCCACGGATCGCTCCGTGCATGTCCGCTTCGTTCATCTGCAATCCCCTGCATTCACGACGAATTGTCCGCCCCGGCATGCTTGTGGCGCGCCCGGGCAGGCTTATTGTTATGGCCGCTGTACACCAGCTCTGATAGCTTACGTGTCTGTCATTGCAGACTTTGCATACATTACCCCACTCGGAGCGCAAGCAGGACATACCCCCTACCCCGCTTTCGTGGGGATCGGTGTGGGTCGCCGCGCATCCCCATCGCCAATTGTGACTAATCAGTCACTACTGTAGACGCACTGGGCCGCAAACCGGCTAGGCAATGACCACGATCAGGTAAAATGGTCGTTTCCCCGAAATTTCAGCGAAATCTCGCGCCATCACACCGTCATGACCTCCGTCCTGCGTCTATCCGACCTCATCTCCCAAGGCAAAATCTCTGGCAAGCGTGTGTTCATCCGCGCCGACCTGAATGTGCCGCAGGATGACGCCGGCAATATCACCGAGGACACCCGCATCCGCGCGTCGGTGCCGGCCATCGAGGCCTGCCTGGCCGCTGGCGCCGCCGTGATGGTCACGTCGCACCTGGGCCGCCCGACCGAGGGCGAGTTCAAGCCCGCCGATTCGCTGGCGCCGATTGCCACGCGCCTGTCCGAACTGCTGGGCAAGCCCGTGAAGCTGGTGCAGAACTGGGTCGATGGCGTCGAGGTCGCTCCCGGCCAGGTCGTGCTGCTGGAAAACTGCCGCGTGAACAAGGGCGAGAAGAAGAACAGCGACGAGCTGGCGCAGAAGATGGCCAAGCTGTGTGACGTCTATGTGAACGACGCATTCGGCACCGCTCACCGCGCCGAAGCCACGACCCATGGCATCGCCAAGTACGCCCCGATCGCGTGTGCCGGCCCGCTGCTGGCCGCCGAGATCGACGCGCTGGGCAAGGCGCTGGGCCAGCCGGCGCGTCCGCTGGTCGCGATCGTGGCCGGCTCCAAGGTCTCGACCAAGCTGACCATCCTGAAGTCGCTGGCCGACAAGGTGGACAACCTGATTGTGGGTGGCGGCATCGCCAACACGTTCATGCTGGCCGCCGGCCTGAAGATCGGCAAGTCGCTGGCCGAAGCCGACCTGGTCGGTGACGCCAAGACCATCATCGACATCATGGCCAAGCGCGGTGCCTCGGTACCCATTCCGGTCGACGTCGTGTGCGCCAAGGAATTCAGCGCCACTGCGGCCGCGACGGTCAAGGACGTCAAGGACGTGGCCGACGACGACATGATCCTCGACATCGGCCCGAAGACCGCCGCGCAACTGGCCGACCAGCTCAAGGCTGCCGGCACCATCGTCTGGAACGGCCCGGTGGGTGTGTTCGAATTCGACCAGTTCGGCAACGGCACCAAGGTGCTGGCCGAGGCCATCGCCGATTCCAAGGCGTTCTCGATCGCCGGCGGCGGCGACACGCTGGCCGCCATCGCCAAGTACGGCATTGCCGACCGCGTGGGCTATATCTCGACCGGCGGCGGCGCGTTCCTGGAATTCCTGGAAGGCAAGAAGCTGCCCGCATTCGAAGTGCTGGAGCAACGCGCAGCAGCCTGAGGCCAGCCTGGCCCGCGTCCGGACAAGGATCCCCCGCCATGACCCGCTCGACCAAGATCGTCGCCACCATCGGCCCCGCTTCCAGCTCGCTGGAAGTGCTGACGCGCATGATTGCCGCCGGGGTCGACGTGGTGCGGCTGAATTTCTCGCACGGCACCGCGCAGGACCATATCGACCGCGCCACGCTGGTGCGGGAAGCCGCCCAGGCCTGCGGGCGCGAGGTGGCCATCATGGCCGACCTGCAGGGCCCGAAGATCCGCGTGGGCAAGTTCGAGAACGGCAAGGTCACGCTCAGGCCGGGCGACCCGTTCGTGCTCGACTCGTCGTGCCAGCTCGGCAACCAGGAACGCGTTGGCCTGGACTACCAGGACCTGCCGCGCGACGTGGGCCCGGGCGACCTGCTGCTGCTCAATGACGGCCTGATCGTGCTGGTGGTGGACCGCGTGCTCGGCACCGAGATCTTCACCACCGTGCGCATCGGCGGCGACCTGTCCAACAACAAGGGCATCAACCGCCAGGGCGGCGGGTTGTCGGCGCCTGCGCTGACGGCCAAGGACATGGAGGACATCAAGACCGCCATGGCCCTGGGCGCGGACTATGTCGCGGTGAGCTTCCCGAAGAACGCCACCGACATGGAAATGGCGCGCCAGCTGGCCGCCGTGGCCGGACAGCCGTATGGCCGCAAGGCGCGCATGATCGCCAAGATCGAACGCGCCGAGGCCATCAACCCGGGCGTGCTCGAGGAAATCCTGCAGGCGTCGGACGGCATCATGGTGGCGCGCGGCGACCTGGCCGTGGAAGTCGGCAATGCCGCCGTGCCGGCGCTGCAGAAGCGCATGATCCGGCTCGCGCGCGAAGCCAACAAGCTGACCATCACCGCCACGCAGATGATGGAAAGCATGATCGTGAACCCGGTGCCGACGCGCGCCGAGGTGTCCGACGTGGCCAACGCCGTGCTCGACGGCACCGACGCCGTGATGCTGTCGGCCGAAACCGCCGCCGGGCGCTACCCGATCGAGACGGTCGAGGCCATGGCCGCGGTCTGCGTCGAAGCCGAGAAGTCCGAAGTCGTGCAGCTCGACACGGACTTCCTCAATCAGACCTTTTCGCGCATCGACCAGTCAGTGGCGATGGGTGCGCTGTTCACCGCCTATCATTTGCAGGTGAAGGCGATTGCCGCGCTGACCGATTCGGGCGCGACCGCGTTGTGGATGAGCCGTCACCGCATCCACGTGCCGATCTACGCGATGACGCCCAACGTGGCGTCGCAGCGCAAGATGCAGCTGTACCGCAACGTGGTGCCGCTGCCGCTGGAAGCCAGCACCGACCGCGACACCGCGCTGGAGCAGGCCGAAGAGCTGCTGCTCGCGCAGGGCGTGGTGCAGCGCGGCGATTTCATCGTGCTGACCATCGGCGAGCCCATGGGGCAGCCCGGCGGCACCAACACCCTCAAGATCGTCAGGGTGGGAAGTTGAAGCCATTTGTACGGCGGCGGGCAGAAGCACTACGGCAAGCGGTGCAGAATGCCCTGTCCCCGGAGCGCGACGGAACGCGCCAGCAGAACAAGATTCAGAGACACACCATTTACCTTCAGGAGTTTTGACATGCCACTCGTATCGATGCGCCAGCTGCTCGACCACGCTGCCGAAAACGGCTATGGTCTGCCGGCATTCAACGTGAACAACCTCGAGCAAGTCCAGGCCATCATGCAGGCGGCCGACGAGGTCAATGCCCCGGTGATCATGCAGGCCTCCGCAGGCGCCCGCAAATACGCCGGCGAACACTTCCTGCGCCACCTGATCGAAGCCGCGGTGGAAGCCTACCCGCACATCCCCGTGGTGATGCACCAGGATCACGGCCAGTCGCCCGCGATCTGCCAGGCTGCGATCGACCTGGGCTTCTCGTCGGTCATGATGGACGGCTCGCTGCGCGAAGACGGCAAGACCCCGGCCGACTACGAGTACAACGTCGACGTGACCCGCAAGGTCGTGCAGCTGTCGCACGCGATCGGCGTGACCGTCGAAGGCGAACTGGGCTGCCTGGGCTCGCTGGAAACCGGTGAAGCCGGCGAAGAAGACGGCATCGGCGCCGAAGGCAAGCTGGATCACTCCATGCTGCTGACCGATCCCGAGCAGGCCGCCGACTTTGTCAAGGCCACCCAGCTCGACGCCCTGGCAATCGCCATCGGCACCTCGCACGGCGCGTACAAGTTCACGCGCAAGCCGACGGGTGACATCCTGGCGATCAACCGCATCAAGGAAATCCACGCACGCATCCCCAACACCCACCTGGTGATGCACGGCTCATCGTCGGTGCCGCAGGAACTGCTGGAAGAGATCCGCAAGTTCGGCGGCGACATGAAGGAAACCTACGGCGTGCCGGTCGAGGAAATCCAGGAAGCCATCAAGTACGGCGTGCGCAAGATCAACATCGACACCGACATCCGCCTGGCCATGACCGGCGCGATCCGCCGCTTCTTCGCCGAGAACCCGAGCAAGTTCGACCCGCGCGAGTACCTGAAGCCGGCCCGCGAAGCCGCCAAGCAGGTTTGCAAGGCCCGCTACATCGCCTTCGGCTGCGAAGGCCAGGCCGGCAAGATCAAGCCGGTGACGCTCGTCGATATCGCCAGCCAGTACAAGTCGGGCAAGCTTGCCCAGGTTGTGCAGTAAGCAGTGACTGATCCCGCCACGGCGGGACCGACGCTGACGCCTGGGGCTTCGCTACCGTACGAAGCCCCAGATTGTTTTCTCCCCTCTCCCGCTTGCGGGAGAGGGGTCGGGGGAGAGGGCAGGCGGTAGCCCGTGCCACGGCGCCCGTTGATGCGCTCCCCCTCTCCCCCAGCCCCTCTCCCGCGAGCGGGAGAGGGGAGCAAACCGGACGGCGATTCGCCAACTACACCATGTCCAACGCTCTCTACCAGTCCTCCATCTCTTCCCTGCCGCTGCTTGGCCACGGCAAGGTGCGCGACAACTACGCCGTCGGCGAAGACAAGCTGCTCATCGTCACCACCGACCGCCTGTCGGCCTTCGACGTCATCATGGGCGAGCCGATTCCCGACAAGGGCCGCGTGCTGAACCAGATGGCGAATTTCTGGTTCCGCAAGCTCGCGCATATCGTGCCGAACCACGAGACCGGCGTTGCCGCCGAGACCGTGGTCGCGCCCGCCGAGGTGGAACAGGTCAAGGGCCGCGCCGTGGTGGTCAAGCGCCTGAAGCCGATCCTGGTCGAAGCCGTGGTGCGCGGCTACCTGGCCGGCAGCGGCTGGAAGGACTACCAGGCAACGGGCAAGGTCTGCGGCATCGAACTGCCGGCCGGCCTGCAGAACGCGCAGAAGCTGCCCGAGCCGATCTTCACCCCGGCCGCCAAGGCCGAGATGGGCGAACACGACGAGAACATCTCGTTCGGCGAAGTGGAAGAGCGCATCGGCATCGCGCTGGCCCGCCAGATGCGCGAGATCTCGATCCGCCTGTACAAGGAAGCGGCTGAATTTGCTGCCACGCGCGGCATCATCATCGCCGACACCAAGTTCGAGTTCGGCCTGGACGAGAACGGCACGCTGACGCTGATGGACGAAGTGCTGACTGCCGATTCGTCGCGCTTCTGGCCGGCCGATTCGTACCAGGTCGGCACCAACCCGCCGTCGTTCGACAAGCAGTTCGTGCGCGACTGGCTCGAAGCCGTGCGCATCGACGGCAAGCCGTGGCCGAAGACCGCGCCGGCGCCGAAGCTGCCGGATGACGTGATCGAAAAGACTGCCGCCAAGTACCGTGAAGCGCTGACGCGCTTGACGGGTGAAGAGCTGCAATAAACTTGCCCCGCCGGTCTCCGGCAAACCAACGGTGTTCTCCCTCTCCCCTCAGTGGGAGAGGGCCGGGGAGAGGGGTGGTTTAGCAAGGCACCACGTTTCGAGGCGCGCCTGCCCTCTCCCCCGGCCCCTCTCCCGCAAGCGGGCGAGGGGAGCAAACAGGAAGGATATTGAAGTGAGCAATACGCAAAAGCCGGTCGTCGGCGTCGTAATGGGCAGCAGTTCCGATTGGGACGTGATGCAGCACGCCGTGGCCATGCTGAAGGACTTCGGCGTGCCGTTCGAGGCGCAGGTCGTCTCGGCGCACCGCATGGCCGACGACATGTTCCGCTATGCCGAAACGGCACGCAGCCGCGGCATCCGCGCGATCATCGCCGGTGCCGGCGGTGCCGCGCACCTGCCGGGCATGATCGCCGCCAAGACCATCGTGCCGGTGTTCGGCGTGCCGGTGCCGTCCAAGTACCTGCGCGGCGAAGACTCGCTGCTGTCGATCGTGCAGATGCCCAAGGGCGTGCCCGTGGCGACGTTCGCGATCGGCGAAGCCGGCGCGGCCAATGCGGCGCTGCATGCGATCGCCACGCTGGCCACCACCGACGACGCGCTGGCCAACGCGCTGGAAGCGTTCCGCGCCAAGCAGACCGAAGCCGCGCGCGCGATGACGCTGCCGCTGTAATCCATCGCGCAGTAACCCCCGGAAACCACGGAACCGAGCAATGCCGACCGATATCCATCCCTACCTCTCCGAAGCCCACACGCCGGAGTCGCGCGCCGAATTTGGCGTCGACAACCCCAGCGCGCCTATCCTGCCCGGCGCGTGGCTCGGCATGCTCGGTGGCGGTCAGCTTGGCCGCATGTTCACGCATGCGGCGCAGGCGATGGGCTATCGCGTCTGCGTGCTCGACCCGGACCAGGACAGCCCTGCGGGCTGCGTGGCCGACAAGCATATCTGCGCGCCTTACACCGATGAGGCCGCGCTCGCCGAGATGGCAAAGCTGTGCCAGGCCGTCAGCACGGAATTCGAAAACGTGCCGTCGCTGTCGCTGGACCGGCTCGAACAGCTCGGCGCCTTCGTCGCGCCGCGCGGCTACTGCGTGTCGATCGCGCAGAACCGCATCGGCGAGAAGAAGTTCTTTGCCTCGTGCGCCGAGCGTACCGGCGTGCCAACCGCGCCGCACTGGGTCATCCAGCACGATGCGGACGTGGACCAATTGCCCGACACGGTGCTGCCCGGCATCCTCAAGACCGCGCGCATGGGCTACGACGGCAAGGGCCAGGCCCGCGTGAAGACGCGCGAAGACGTGCGCGCCGCATGGAAGGCCATGCAGCACGTGCCGTGCGTGCTCGAACAGATGCTGCCGCTGGCCTACGAGGTCTCGGTGCTGGCCGCACGCGCCGCCGATGGCAGCACCGCCACGTGGCCGCTGGCCGAAAATGTGCACCGCGACGGCATCCTGTTCTCTACGACGATGCCGTCGACCAGCGTATCGGCCGAGATCGCCGACCGCGCCCGTGCCGCCGCCGCCACCATCGCCACCGAGATGGGCTATGTCGGCGTGCTGTGCATCGAATTCTTCGTGCTCACCGATGGCTCGCTCATCGCCAACGAAATGGCGCCGCGCCCGCACAACTCCGGCCATATCACCATGGACGCGTGCGAGACCAGCCAGTTCGAGCAGCAAGTGCGTGCCATGGCCCGCCTGCCGCTGGGCAGCACACGCCAGCACTCGGCCGGCAAGATGCTGAACCTGCTCGGCGACGTGTGGTTCGAGTTCGGCCTGGAGCGCACGCCGGCATGGGATGAAGTGCTGGCCCAGCCCGGCGCCAAGCTGCACCTGTATGGCAAGAGCGACGCGCGCCCATCGCGCAAGATGGGCCACGTGAACTGCATTGGCGAAAACGCCGAGGCCGCCGAGCAGGCATTCCAGGTGGCCGAGCAAGCGCTGCACATCCCGGCCTGAACCACCCGCAACACTGCCACGCCAGCTTCAAGGAACACGATGTCGCGCATGCCCACGGCCGCCGAACTGGACGAAGCCGTCCGCCTGCTGGAGGCCGGCCAGCTGGTCGCCTTTCCCACTGAAACCGTCTACGGGCTCGGCGCCGACGCCGAAAGCCCGGAAGCGGTGGCGCGCATCTTCGCGCTCAAGGGCCGGCCGTCGAACCATCCGGTCATCGTGCATGTGGTGGATGGCGCCGACATCGGCTACTGGGTCGACGAGGTCCCCGAAGCCGCAACCAAGCTGATCGAAGCGTTCTGGCCGGGCCCGCTTACGCTGATCCTCAAGCGTGCTTCGCACATCGACGCGGCAGTGGCCGGCGGCCAGGACAGCATCGGGCTACGTTGCCCGTCGCACCCTGTCGCACAGGCTCTGTTGTCGCGCTTCAAGCGCGGCCGCGGCGGCATTGCCGCGCCGTCGGCGAACAAGTTCGGCCAGGTCAGCCCGACCACCGCGCAGCATGTGCGCGACGAATTCGGCGATGCGGTCTATGTGCTCGAAGGCGATGGCGTGGAAGTGGGCATCGAATCGACGATCGTCGATCTTTCAAGGCTCGACCAGGGCATTGGTCCGGTCTTGCTGCGTCCGGGTGCGATCACGCCGGCGATGATGGCGAAGGTGCTCGGCGAAGCGCCGTTGCCGCCCGACGCCGCGGCGCCCCGCGCATCGGGCACGCTGAAGGCTCACTACGCTCCGCATACGCCGCTGGTGCTGGCCGACGCGGGTGAGCTGGCGGCACAACTACCCTCCCTTGCTGCCGATGCCCGCGTCGCGTGGGTTGGACGTGCGCCGATCGAAGATCCGCGTTGCACATGGGTGCAGGCGCCTGCGGATGCTACGGCCTATGCGCGGGAACTCTATCGACTGCTGCGCAAGCTGGACAAGCAGGGCTTCACGCGGCTGGTGTTCGAGCCGCTGCCCGAAGGGCATGAATGGGCCGGAGTCCGGGACCGGCTGCAGCGTGCCGCTGCAGCATTCGGCGGATAGTCCAAAAATCTTCTGCCTCTGAAAAACAAAACGCGCCCGCATCATGCGGGCGCGTGCGTTTCAAACCCCGATCAATCGATCGAAGCCCCCACCGTCTTCACCACGCCCGCCCACTTCTGGCGATCCGCTTTCACCGTGGCGCGGAACTGGTCGACGGTTTCCACGCGCGGCGTGTTGCCGGCATCGATCAGCTTCTGGCGGATCGCCGGATTTTCCAGCGCGACCTTCACCGCGTCGTTGATCTTGTGCGCGATCTTCGGGTCCAGGCCCTTCGGCCCGAAGAAGCCGAACCAGATCGTGCTGTTGAAGCCGGGCAGGCCGCTTTCAGCAATCGCGGGCACTTCAGGAATCACCGGCACGCGCTTGTTCGTGCTCACGCCAAGCAAGCGCACCTTGCCGGCGCGATATTGCGGCAGCACGCTCTGGACCTGGTTGAAGATGCAGCAGACCTCACCCTTGAGCACGGCCTGCAGCGCGTCAGGGCCGCCCTTGTATGGCACGTGGACCATGTCGAGGCCCGCGCGCGCATTGAACTCCGCGAATGCCAGGTGCGTGCCCGTGCCGTTGCCCGTGGACGCGTAGTTGTACTTGCCCGGATTGGCCTTGACCTTCTCGATGAACTCCTTGACCGTCTTCACGTCGATCACGGCCGGGTTGATGGTCAGCACGTTCGAGACTTCGACCAGCGGTGCGATCGGCGTGAAATCGGCGTCGGCATCGAACGGCAGGCTCTTGTACAGCGCCGGGTTGATGCCGTGCGTGGCAGCCGTGCCGAGCAGCAGCGTGTAGCCGTCCGGCTTGGCGTGGGCCACGACTTCCGAGGCCACGTTGCCGCCGGCGCCCGGACGGTAGTCGTAGATGATGGTCGTCTTGAGCGACTTCTGCAGCGATTCCTGCAGCGTGCGGCCCACCATGTCCACACCGGAGCCTGCGGTGAAACCCATCAGGATAGTCACCGGCTGGGCCGGCCATTCGCCTTGCGCAAACGCGGGAGCGGCAATGGCGCTGGCCGCGGCGAGGCCAGCGGTCAGTTTGAGTGCGGAACGGAAGGAGAAGCGCAGGGGCAGGCGGGACATAGGGGCACCGTCGGGGAATGTGAAAGACAAGGGCGCCACCACCATGGGGCGGGGTGGCGCAGTCGCGGGCCAGGGTCTTGGCGCCCTGGGCCAAAAGCCACACGATAGCAATGTTCGCGGCAAAACCAAACGACCGAGTTCACTTGAAGGTATGCCGCGCCGGCATATGGTGCTGTCAGTCGTATCGCGGCAACGCTCAGCGCCGCAGCAGCCCGACCAGTTCATCCACGTCAGGCAGCGGCGCGCCGATGCCCGACGCGGCTTCGTCATCGGCATCGAGCAGGCCGTCGGCCAGCGCGCGCTTGTCCTTGTGCAGTTCGACGATGCGTTCCTCGATGGTCCCGGCGGTGATGAGCCGGTACACGGTGACGGGGCGCTCCTGGCCGATACGATGCGCCCGGCCCATGGCCTGATCCTCGGCAGCCGGATTCCACCACGGGTCGGCGATGATCACGTAGTCGGCAGCCGTCAGGTTCAGGCCGAAGCCACCGGCCTTCAGGCTGATCAGGAAGACATCGCCCTCGCCCGCCTGGAACGCGGCCACGCGCCGTGTGCGTTCGGCGGCCGGCGTGGCGCCGTCCAGGTACTGCAGCGCGAGTCCCGCGTGCTCGATGCCCTGCCTGAGCAACTGCAGGAAATCCACGAACTGGCTGAACACCAGCACCTTGTGGCCATTCGCCGCAAGTTCGCCGGCAAGGTCGACAAAGGTCCGGACCTTGGCGCCTGCCTGCCCCACCTCCGGCGTCACGAGCCGCGCATCGCAGGCCGCGCGGCGCAGCCGCATCAGTTGCGCGAGCACGTGGATGCGGGCCTGCGCCTGGAACTGGGCCTGCGCAACAGCCCTGGCGCGCGCGCCTTCCGGTGCGCCGCGCGTGGCCTTGCGGGCAGCTTCGACGCGGGCGAGCGCGGCTTCGGCCTCGGACTGTGCCTGCCGGCGCAACGCCTCGTAGTGCGCGGCCTCGACCGGCTCCGGCTCGACACGGATCACGAGTTCGGTGCGCGGCGGCAGTTCGTCGAGCACCTGCGCCTTGGTCCGGCGCAGCACGAAGGGCGCGATCATGCGCCGCAACCGCTGCCGGACTTCGCGCGCGCCGCTGCGCTCGATCGGGTTGGCGAAATGTTCGTTGAAGCGGGCCAGCGAGCCGAGCAAGCCCGGGTTGCAGAAGCGCATGACCGACCAGAGTTCGGACAGCCGGTTTTCGATGGGCGTGCCCGATAGCACCATGCGGAAGCCCGATGGCAAATCGAACAATGCCTGCGCACGGCGCGAGGCGGCGTTCTTGATGGCCTGCGCTTCGTCGGCCACCACCGTGTGCCACTCGCGCGCGCAGAATTCCTGGCGCGCCTGCTGCAGCAGCGTGTACGAGACGATCACGAGATCGCCCGCTCCGGCCTGCGCGAGCAGCGTTTCGCGCTCGCCTTCGGCGTAGACGTGCACGTTGAGCGTCGGCGCGAAGCGTCGCGCTTCGGCGGCCCAGTTGCCGCAGACCGAAGTCGGCGCGATCACCAGGCCGGCGCCCCCGCCCGCGCGCGCCAGTAGCACCGCCAGGGCCTGCAGTGTCTTGCCGAGACCCATGTCGTCGGCAAGACAGGCACCGAGGCCCGCGGAGGCCAGCGTCATCGCCCAGCGGTAGCCATCGTACTGATAGGGGCGCAGCTCGGCGGCCAGATTCGGCGGCAACGTGATTTCAGTCTCGCGCGCCGCGCGCAGGCGGGCCAGCCGCTGGCGGAAATGCGCATCGGGATCGACGCCCGCGCCGGCCAGCACATCGTCGAGCCAGGGCGTAGCCATCAACGGGACGCGGATGCCGTCGGGAATCTGGTCGGCAACGCTGGCGAGATCGCGCAGGCGGCCGCGCAGCGTGCGCGTGAGCGCGATGTACACGCCCTGCCCCATCGGCACGAAACGGCCGGCGTGGCTGCTGGTCCAGTCGATCAGCTTGCCGAGTTCCAGCACGAGCCCTTCGGCCACGCGCAGCTCGCCCACCAGCCGGTACCACGTGTTGCGCGTTTCGACGGTCACGCCAAGTTGCGGCAGGTCAGCCGCGATCACGCGCATCTCCTTGCCACGCGGCCACTCGAGTGCCTGCACACCGGGCAGGCGCGGCAGCGCCTCGACGACGGCCAAGGCGTCCTCGGGATCGTCAAGCACCCAGTTATGCTCGCCATCGGGCGGCGCCAGCGGCACCAGGAACGGCAGTTCGGCAAATACCTCGGCCACGTTTGCCAGTTCGGCGTCGAGGTCGCGTTGCGTCGCGAGCGTTTCTCCGCGTACGGTGGCCATCAGCCGCTCGCGCCCCGCGCCCGGCGCCAGACGTGGGCCAAGCGGCCCTAGCGGCGTGACGACGAGCCGCAGCGCGATGCCGCGGCCATGCGGCGCCACTTCGGCGCGCAGCCGCGCTTCGGGCTCCAGTTCGCGCACGGCGCCAGTCGGGTCGGCCTCGACCTGGAAATGGCCCGCCAGCGCGCGCAGCGTGCGGTCGAGCTGCGCGCGGCCGGCTTCGGGAATCGACAGGCCATCGGCAACGAGCTGCGCGGCGCCCAGTTGCGCCGGCGTAAAGCGGATCACGCGCAACCGCTGCGGGCCATCGCGCAGCACCGTGATATGGCGCAGCGCCTCGGCATCCTGGCGTGCCGCCGCCGGCAGGTAGGCTTCCATCGCAGGCGCTTCGCGCAGCGGCGGATAGATCCGCAACAAGTAGCGGCCGTCGGTATGCACGGCCTCGAGCGCGGGCGTGCCTTCCGTCACCTCCAGCACCTGTTCCGGCGAACGGGCCAGCACGACCGCCGGGTGACCGACCAGCGCCACGATGGCGGCAGCGCGATCGAGCACATAGCGCCGGTTGTGCGACTGGTCGCGCCGGATGGCATGGGCGACGCGTGTATCCCATGCCGGCAGTTGCCCGTCCTCCGCCACGCGCGCCAGCGCCACGGGGCGCGGCTTGCCCCAGCCGCGCGCGCCGCGCACCTGCTCCAGTGGCTCGATGGCGCCGACGGTGCCGTCGGCATCCAGGGTCAGGGCCCACATCAGACGGCGGTCGGCCGCGTTGCCGGCGCCCTCGGCGCCCGCCGCCAGCCCTTGCAGGGCTTCCAGTGCCTGTTGCCAGGCAGGAAGGCTGCTGTCGGGGGCCGCATCGGAGCCGGGAAGGGTGTCGGATTGCACAGAAACAGGTCCGGAATCGGGAAATTGGGGAAGAACGACGCGAAAGCGGGCATTTTAGACCGCCTTTCGCGGGCTGCCGCGTTGGCACCCATGGCCCCGCAGCTTACAATGTATGCTTTTGCTGCACCGCGGATTTAGGGCGGAGCCGGCAAGCCAGACAAGAAGCGGCTGACGCCCGGCAAGGCGGCAGCACGACCGAATCCCGAAGCACGACACCCCGCAACACCATGACGCAAACCGCCACCATCGTCGAAATCGGCGCCGAAGACATTCCCCTGCACTGCCCCACGGCCAACACGCCGGCGTGGAACTACCATCCACGCGTCTTCCTGGACGTAGTCGACACCGGCGAAGCCAAGTGCCCGTACTGCGGCACCGTGTACAAGCTCAAGCCGGGCACCGTGCTGAAGGGCCACCACTGAGCGGCCCACACGCTCCTGCAGCACTTCGACGCTCCGGGCCGCCTGGCAGGCGCCCCGGGGCGTTGGCATTTCCGCCCGCCGCTGACGGCGGGCAAGCTTCGCCCCACTCATGAAAAAAGCCCTCGTCATCGCCCCTGACCGGATCAGCGACGCCCTGATGGCCCAGCCGCTGCTCGGGCTGCTCAAGGCGCGCCATCCGCGGCTGGTCATCGACGCCCTTGCGCCCAAATGGGTCGGCCCGGTGCTGGCGCGCATGCCGGAGATGGGCAGGGTCTTCCCGAGCGATCTGACGCACGGGAAGCTGCAGCTTTCGGCACGGTTCATGTTCGCCCAGCAGCTCAAGAACGAAGGCTACGACATGGCCTACGTGCTGCCGGATTCGCTCAAGTCGGCGCTGATCCCATGGCTGGCGGGCATCCCGCTGCGCGTGGGCTACCGCGGCGAATCCCGCTTCGGCATGCTGAACGTGCGCCATGCCAACCCGCCGCGCAACGGCCGGCCGGCCATGGCCGAGCATTACGCGCGCCTGGCGCTGCGGCCCGGCGCAAAGCCGCCGGCGGAACTGCCCGAACCGCGACTGCGCACCGATCCGGCTCGCATTGCCGCCACGGCCGAGCGCTTCGGCATCCCGCCGCAGACGCGCCTGATCACGTTCTGCCCGGGCGCCGGCTTCGGCCCGGCCCGTCGCTGGCCGGCTGCGCATTTCGCGAAGCTGGCGCAGATGCTGCGGCGTTCGTACCCGTATGCCCAGATGATCACGCTGGGCGCGGCCGCGGACGCCGACGCCGCCGCGGAGATCACCAGCGAAGCACCGTTCGTGCGCAACCTCTGCGGCAAGACTTCGCTCGACGACGCCATCGACCTGCTCGCGTTGTCAGAGGCCGCGGTATGCAACGATACGGGCCTCATGCACATCGCCGCGGCGCTGAACCGGCCCCAAGTTGCCGTGTTCGGCTCGAGCGATCCGCGCCAGACGCCGCCCCTCTCGCAGGCAGCGAGTATCATGTGGCTGCAACTCGAATGCAGTCCGTGCCTCAAACACGAGTGCCCCCTGGGACACATGCGCTGCCTGAAGGACATCGAGCCCGAAATGGTGTTCGTTGAACTGCGCAAGCTGCTGCACCGGCCCTGACCCCTGAAATCGCGACCATGCCACGTTTTGCCCGTCTGTTCGATTCCGCGGAAGACATTGTCCAGGCCTTCCGCGAGGCCATGAAACTGCGCGACGCCGACGGCGCGCTGCGACTGTGGCTCGACGAAGACTCGGTCACGTGCGTGATGCCTGACGGGCAACGCCTGATCGGCCATGAACACCTGCGCCAGGCGTTCTCGCAGTTGCTCGAAGAGCAACCGGTGCTGATCGATGCGATCGAGACCAGCAGCCATGCGTCGCTGGGCGTCTCGATCTTCGATGTGACCGAGGCCCTGCGCTTCGGCGCGGACCGGGTCGAGGCTGACCTGTACGTGCACACGACGTACGTGCTGATGCAGAACCATGAGGGCTGGCGCCTCGCGCATATCCACTGCAGCCCGGCCAATGCCGTGCAGGTGGCCACCGTGGCCGCCGCGCCGGGACAGGCGCTGCACTGAACGAAACTCCGGAGCCGGGCCGTCGCGCCCGGCCCTTCGCATTACCGATGCCGGCATGACGCAGCTTCCGCACCATCGCCTGCCATCCGCCACCCAGGCCGATTCCACGGGCCACGCTTATGGCGACAGCATCGCCATGCCCTGGTGGCTGCGTGGCGGCCACGCCCAGACCATTATTCCCGCGCGTTTCACGCGCCGTCCGCCGCGCGTGCGCTTCCGCCGCGAGCGCTGGGAAACGCCCGACCAGGACTTCATCGACCTCGACTGGACCACGCACCCCGTCCATGGCGACTCGCCGCTACTGGTGATGTTCCATGGTCTCGAAGGCGATTCCGGCAGCCACTACGCGCAGGCGCTGATGCATGCGCTGCAGTCGCGCGGCTGGCAGGGCGTGATCCCGCACTTCCGTGGCTGTTCGGGCGAACTCAATCGCGCGCCGCGCTTCTACCATTCCGGGGATTCCGCGGAGATCCGCTGGGTACTCGAACGCCTGCGCCGCGAACACTGCGCGGGTGGCCGCAAGATGCTGGTGGTCGGCATCTCGCTCGGCGGCAACGCGCTGCTGCGCTATCTTGGCGAACAGGGCAGCACGGCCCGCTTCGTCACCGCCGCCGCGGCGATCTCCGCGCCGCTGGACCTGGCCGCCGGCGGCGCTGCGCTGTCCGAGGGCTTCAACATGCTCTACACGCGCATGTTCCTGCAGACGCTCAAGCGCAAGTCGCTGGCCAAGCTCGATCAGTTCCCCGGCCTGTTCGACCGGGACACCATGCTGGCCAGCCGCGACCTGTACGCGTTCGACAACGTCGTCACCGCGCCGCTGCACGGCTTTCGCGATACCGACGATTACTGGAAACGCGCCGCGAGCAAACCCGTGCTCGGCGAGATTGCCGTGCCGACGCTGGTGCTCAACGCGCGCAACGACCCCTTCCTGCCGGGCCGGCACTTGCCCGGCCCTGCCGACGTCAGTCCGCAGGTCTGGCTCGAGCAGCCCGAACACGGCGGCCACGTCGGCTTCATGACACCGGCTGCCGGCCTGCTGGCGCAGTTGCCGCTGCTGCCGTTCGGCGGGCATATCGAATGGCTGCCAGCGCGGATCCTGCGCTTCTTCGACAGCATGTCCTGAAGCCGGCGCAACAAGCCAAGAGCAACGAGGAGACACGACGATGGATGAATCAGTCCGGCAAGCGATGGCGCGCTGGCCCAATGTGCCGAACTGCTACGGGTGGCTGGCGCTCGATCGCCGCGGGCAATGGCGCTTGCGCAACGAGTTCGCGCAGGAGCATGGCCTGTCGGGCGACCCGATCCGGCATGACACGCTGATCGCATTCATCGCGCGCAACTACCTGCGCGACGAGCGCGGCGCGTGGTACTTCCAGAACGGGCCGCAGCGCGTGTTCGTGTCGCTGGGATACGCGCCGTGGATCGTGCGCCTGCACGAAGGCAAACTGAACACGACCACGCAGCGCGCGTTTGCCGTGCAGTCCTGCCACACCGACGAAGACGGCAATGTCGTGCTGGCCGGCACAATCGACGGGGAAGATGGCCTGCACGCAGCGCTGCTGCACGACCACGACCTCGATCTCTTCAGCGCCGCATGCGAATGGCATGGTGATGCGTGTGGCGCGGATCTCGGCGTCTTCCATCACGATGGCCGCGACATGCCGATCGAACCGATTGCCGCCGCCGAAGTCCCAAAGCGCTTCGGCTTCGTGCGCGATCCGCAGCCGCCGGCAGCCTGACCACGCCGCTCAGTTCGGCATGCCCTTGTTGTCCTGCCGTTCCTCGCGATACTGGCGCTGCAGCTGGTGCAGGCGTGCGTCGACCTCGGACAGCGTATAGAAATCGCCGTCGCCGGCCTTGCGCGCAATCTGCAGCTGTTCGATCGCGGCCTGGTAGGCGCCGTCCATCGCATACTTCTCCGCCAGCGCCTGGTGCTGCTGCACGCGCTTGCCTTGGCCGGCATAGGCGCGCGCCAGCATTTCCCACCACTCGCTGCGCGTGATTTCCTGGCGCGTGCGTTCGCGCAGGAACGTCACCGCCGCGTCGTACTGGCCAGTGCCGAGCAGCGTATCCGCATAGGCCAGCGCCACGGCGTGCGACAGCGGGAACGCCTTCATCGATGCCGTGGCCTGGCTCATCGCTTCGGGCACGCGGCCTTGCTGGCGCGAGAGTTCGATCGCCATCACATCGAGCATGGGGCTACCCGACGTGGCTCCGGGAATGTTGCCGTACAGGCGGCGCGTTTCGGCCAGTTCCTGCTCGGCCGCAGGGTACCGGCCGAGGCGCTGCTCGACGAAGGCCAGGCCATAGTGCAGCGCCGGCGCGCGCAGCGTCGAGGCATTTGCCAGTTGCGAACGTATCGCTGCGCGCAGGTTCTGCAGCTCGCTGGGCGAGGTTTCCTGGATCACGCGGGCCCGCACGCGCGCGAACTCGTATTCGGGCGTATTGGGCACCTTGCGCGCCGACACGTGGCTGACGCGATCCTGCATGTCGGCAATCCGCTCGGAGGTGAGCGGGTGGGTCCGCACGTAGGACGGCACCGAGTTCTCCGCGGTGCCCGACGCACGCTGCAGCCGCTGGAAGAAATCCGGCATGCCCTGCGGATCGAAGCCGGCCGCGGTCATGATCTGGAAGCCGACCCGGTCGGCCTCGCGCTCGGCCCCGCGCGAAAACGAAAGCTGGTTGGCAATGGCCGCGCCCTGCCCGCCCATTGCCAGCGCGGCGGCGGCGTCAGGACTGCGCGTGGCCGCCAGGCCCGCCAGCACCATCGAGGCCAGCGCAATCCACATCGACTGGTCCTGCTGCGTAATCCCACGCGCGATATGGCGCTGCATCACGTGGCCGATTTCGTGGCCGAGCACTGAGGCGAGTTCCGATTCGGTATCCGACTGCACCAGCAGGCCCGTATGCACGCCGATATAGCCGCCCGGCAACGCGAACGCGTTGATGCTGCGGTCACGCACGGCAAAGAGGTCGAAACCCGTGGCAAACGTCCCGGCACCGGTCGATCCCGAGATGTTCTGCCGCCGCGCGGCCTGCACCAGCCGGTAGCCCAGTGCGTTGAGATAGTCGGACAGCAGCGGATCGGGCACATACTGCGGATCGCGCCGGATATCGCGGATGATGCGGTCGCCGAGGCGCTTTTCCATGTCCGGCGACAGCGCCGCGGTGGACGGATCGCCCATATCGGGCAACTGCACGCCGCCGGCATCGACGACGGCATTGTTGGTGCGCAGGCCGAACTCCGATTTCTGCCCTGCCCGCACGCTGCGGCTCAGGTTGTCGTAGACCTGGTCGCTGGTTTCCGCAGGCATGGTGGTGGCCTTGGCGGTGGCGCCGGATGGCGCGGCCGGCGCGGTCCCCTGCGGCCACGCCGGGGTCACCATGGTCAATGCGATCACGGCAACCAGCGAACGGCGCCACGGCCCCGCATTCCGCGCGGAGCCATGTGACGCCGGGCTGGCAGGCATGGTGCCATGCTGTCCGGGAAGGCCGGCAACGCCTGGCCTGCGAAGCAATGGGGTCTTGGGCATGTTGCTATGATAGCGGCCTCCGCAACCCGTTCCCATTGGCGGTTGCACGCCCTTGCCGTACAGGATCCAGCCATGACGCAGCTCACCCATTTCGATACCGCCGGACAGGCCCACATGGTCGACGTCGGCGACAAGGCCAGCACGCACCGCGTGGCCGTGGCCACCGGCACCATCACGATGCTGCCCGACACGTTTGCGCTGGTGCGCGACGGCAATGCGAAGAAAGGCGACGTGCTGGGCATTGCGCGCGTCGCGGCGATCATGGCGACCAAGCGCACGGCCGACCTGATCCCGCTATGCCACCCGATCGGGCTGACCAAGGTCGCAGTGGACTTCGCGCTGGACGAGGTCGGCTCCAGCATTACCTGCACCGTCCGCACTGAAACGCGCGGCCAGACCGGCGTGGAGATGGAGGCGCTGACCGGCGTGCAGGTCGCGCTGCTGACTATCTACGACATGTGCAAGGCGGTGGACCGGGGGATGGTGATGGGCGATGTGAAGCTACTGGAGAAGCACGGCGGGAAGTCGGGGGATTGGGTTTCCACGCCGGCCGGCTAATGGTTCCATAAGCCTGGCCTGCCCCGGGGGGCTGGCGGCCACGGCGTCATCCCGGCGCCTCGCAGGTCGTCTGCACAAGAACATCGACCTTCTGCCCCGGCGATTCGCCGGGCCATTCGCGGGACCGAATGCTGTTCCGGCCGGACGCCTTGGCTTCGTAAAGCAACGCATCGGCGGCAGCGATCAGCGACGTTTCGGTGACGTCACTCCCCACCACCGAGAAATCGACCGCCAGCACACCGAAGCTGGCCGTCGCTTCGATGCTTCGGCCAGCGCCATCGATCGTCGGACTGCCCGCGATCGAAGTCCTGAGCCGCTCCGCCACATACGAGGCACCGTCCGGGCCCGTTTGCGGCAGGAGCAGAAGGAATTCTTCGCCGCCATAGCGGACCACGCTGTCCACGTGCCTGCGGGTGGTGGCCCGGAGAACGGACGCAATATGCTTCAGCACGGTGTCACCGGACTGGTGGCCATGCGTATCGTTGATCGACTTGAAGTGGTCAATATCACAGACCACCATGGTCAGCCAATGCTGATACCGGCGCGCCCTCGCGATTTCCGTGGGCAGCAGCGTCTCATGCAGATGACGTCGGTTGTAGCAATCAGTGAGATGGTCTCTCAGGGACACCTGCTTCAGGTCCATGAGAACGCGATATTCGTCTCGCCACAACCGATGGTAACGACGCGCTGCGACGAGCCCGAAACTGTTGGCAAGCAGCAATAGCATCGACATGGTCAGCGTCCCGGCGGGCGGGACGGTTCCTTTTTCCACGGCGACCAGGACGAACGCCGCCGTCGAGGCAATCGCGATGCCCTTCGCGATGATCAGCCGGTTAGGGATGAAGATGTAGACGACGATCAGCATGATGCACAGCGACATCCCATGCCACGGAATCTCACTGGGCCGGAACCAGACGATGAGCATGAAGGTGGCCATGCCCACGACCTCGGCGGCACTGGCCACGAGCCACAGGCCCGCAATGGGCTCCCGCTGTTTGCGGATCAGGACCAATCCCATGGTTGCCGTGATCGCGACCAGCATGCGCCCCACGAACAGGATCAACGCCTCGCGTCCATATCCCAGCACCGCCACATCGGTCATGGCAAAGGCCAGATAGAAGACGGAGCAGAAAACCAATGTCAGGCGCAGGCTTGCCCGACTGCGGTCCAGATGGTGGCGCTGGAATGCAAGTTCCGTTTCCGCGCTTCGGAACTCCAGGCGCAGCGGATCGATGGCGAATTCAGGAATGGATTCGGAATTCAAGGTATGACAGGCAATTCTGCGGTTGCCCTGGTATTTAGAACCACTTCGATCTTTTCGACTTTCAAACCGGCGTACATCCAGTCGCTCGGCGTGGCGCTTCCAGTGGCATCAGATTCGCCGGATGCCATCGAAAGTGTCCATCAATCCATGTTTGTATCATTGGACATCCATGACGGGCGAGTAACCACGTCGTGGGGTGTTGGGTTGGAGCAACCGGATACTCCGGATGGATTCGGCGGAAGAATCGCCCCGCTTGAACCTGACTCCAAGGTACCGTTGACGACGCCTCGATTCTTGCAACCTCTTCCCAATGCGTACCGCCACCGCAGCGCACCGTAATAAAGGTAACGCTGCATTTCGCCAGGCGATGCGGCACCGCCGGCAGGCGTAAATTGGTATTCAATACCAATCAGGCCGGCATGGCCGGAAGGGCTGTTGCACTGCAGTGCCGGCAGCCTGGAACCTTCGCATAGGGTGGATTCCATGAACGGGCGCAAGCTTTGCCAGTTGGCGCTGGCCCTGGCGGCGGTCACCGCCAGCGGCGTCGCAATTGCGGGCCGGGGCTACTACCACGGTGGTGGCTACCATGGTGGCTACTATCACGGCGGATACTACCCCGCGCGTGTCGGCGTGGGCGTGTACTTCGGGCCAGGGTTCGTCTACGGGGGCTACCCGTACGGCTACTATCCGTACCCGTACTACTATCCGCCCGCTGTCGTTGCCGCGCCCACGTCGCCGCCGCAATATATCGAACAGGGCCCGAACGGCCCAGTCCCCACGCCCGGTCCCGAAGATGCCGCTCCGCAGGCTCCGAGTCAGGGGTGGTGGTACCACTGCAACCAGCCTGAGGGCTATTACCCGTATATCCATGCGTGCCCGGGCGGCTGGCAGCGAGTGCCGGCACAGCCGCCGTCCAGTTCCGAAACGCCTGAATCGAGGATGTCATCATGAAGGCACGTGTCCGACCCGCCAGCCGCCCGCTCATTGCTGCCCTGGCCTCGGCGACGGTGACGCTGGGCGCCTGCGCCGTGATGCCATCGGGTCCTTCGATGACGGTACTGCCTGGCACCGGCAAGAGCTTTGACCAGTTCCGCGCCGATGACGGCAACTGCCGCCAGTATGCGTTCGGGCAGGTCGGTGGTGTCAGTTCAGCACAGGCCGCGAATGCCAGTGCGGTAGGCAGTACCGTGGTCGGTACCGCGCTAGGCGCGGCCGCAGGCGCGGCATTCGGCGGTGGCGAAGGTGCGGCCGTGGGTGCGGGCGTAGGCCTGCTGACCGGTGCGGCATTCGGCGCGAGCAATGCACAGTACTCGGGCTACGGCACGCAGCGCCAGTATGACGCGGCCTACATCCAGTGCATGTATGCCAGCGGGCACCGCGTGCCGGTCTACGGCAACATGGCAACGGTCGCGCGGCCGGCGCCGTCCTATTACTATCCTCCGCCGCCTCCGCCACCGGGGTACGGCAGGCCGTACTGACAGCCCGGCCTATTCAGGCATGCGCCGCGCCTGTTCGCGGATCCATTTGCAGAACTCGCGTGGCCGTGCTGCATCGGCGACCTCGCGGCAGGCGTGGTCCAGCGTGGCGTATTGGGTCGACTCATCGCCAAGGTAGTAGTAGCGCAGGCGCTCCAGCCATGCACGGCCCTGTGCGCCATCGCCGGTCAGTGCCATCAGCCAGGCGGTACGCGCAATCATCGTCGGCGTCGGCAGCAGATGCACCGCGGCGATATGCGCAGGCAGCAGATCCGCCGCATTGCCGGGGGTGATGACGGCGCGCTCGGCTACATCGGCCGATGCATACTGGCGGAACCAGTATGCCGGCATCGGCAGCGTGGCACGTCGTTCGCGTGGGGCATACTCTCGCGCCTCGGCCCGGCGGTAGTCCTGCCACATCGTGGCGAGCACGATCGCACTGACCGCCGCAAAGCCAGCCAGCAGCCCGAGCGACAACCAGCGAGGCGGATGCCAGCGTCCAAAGCCGCCCGGCTCCAGCCAGCCCAGCATGAAGCAGAACGGCAGGAAGAAGTACAAATAGTGCAGCGGGTACTCGAGCATCGAATGCGCGCACAGCATGGCCAGCCACGTGAGCACGACGATGGTTTGCGCCCTTTCTTCGTTATTCGCGTGCCAGATGTGCACACGCACCACGCGCCACAGCCATCCCAGCAGGACCAGCGCGACACCGACCGTACCGACGATGCCGGTCTTCGCCAGCAGGTCGAGCAATGCGTTGTGCGCGTGCAGTGACATCTCGACCTTCACGCCAACCTGGGGCAGTTGCTGGAACTGGGCCCAACCGAATTCGCCCCAACCTACGCCTAGCCATGGGTGGGAGCGGAACATGGCCCAGGCGTGCGTCCACAGTGCGCTGCGGGCGGACATCTGGTCTGCGGCCTGCAATTGCGCAAGGGTGTCGAACAGGCGCCAGTTGAAGGCGTTGCCGGCTGCCTTGATGACGGGCTGCAGTATCAGCAGCACGGCGACCATCGCAACGGCTGCGACAAGGAGGCCCGCGGGCCGGCACATCGGATCGGCATCACGGCGCGTATCGCGCGCGAGCCAGGCGGCGATGACCGCGTACAGCGCGGCAAGGCCTACGTGCAGCACGCCCGTTCGTGAGCCCGACAATACGATGCCGCTTTCCAGCAGCACCACGGCAATCAGCCACATCGGAAATCGAAGCTTGCCGCGTGAGGCGAGCCAGGTCGCTGCGACAAGCGCCATGCCTTCCACGGTGGCTTGGTGGTTAGGCTGGTTCAGGTTGCCCCAGAGGCGACGGTTGTCGTCGTAGAAGTAGGAAGAGACGAGGCCGAAGGAGCGGGATTCCAGGTGGAAAAGCTGGACCCATTGGGAAATGGTGCCGAGAAGGCCTGCGAGGAGGAAGGCGGTGGCGAGGGCGTCTATGATGGCTGAGCGTGCGTCAGGCGAAGCAGACGAACGATAACGCCAGATCGCCAGCATGAGCACCACGCCGAGACCGAGCGTGAGTTGCGTTGCGAATCGGCTGCCAGTGACGTCATCGAATCCGTAGGCGGACTGGATGGCACCGAGAACGATGAGCCACAGCGGAAGGCTTGCGATCCACGGGATGTTTGCATCCGGTCTACGCGAACGCTTTAGCGCGAACGCAGTGAGCAAACCTGCAAGTAGCAGGAATACTGCCGCTGCTGCCCACTCGCCATAGAACGTAGCCATCGGCAGAGTGTGCCGGGATACCAGCAGTGGGAAAGCAAACGTGAGGACAAGAAAGATCGCCGGAATGGCGGTCCTGGACTGCGGCATGCGGCGCCTTGTTGGGGAAAAGGCGGATGATAGCTTGGTGCGTGGGCAAAGAAAAAGCGCCCGAAGGCGCTTTTTCTTGCTCACGAAGTTGAGCCGCTATCAAACACCGGTCTGCGACCGCGTGCAAGTCACTGCACCCGCAGCAATATTGGCAAAATTCCACTGCAAATTGCCGTTTACAAGCGTCGGCGTCAAAGTTACACCACAGCCCCCGGCTGCCGCGTTACCCGTAATGTTGATAGCCGCCGTACCTGCATTCATAACGGCCGTTCCAAATTTCAGTACCGGGGCATTAACGTTTGGCCAGAACGCTGCACCGTTCAGCTTGACCAGCGTATCGCAGCTGCCAATCACACCGGCGTTGTTTTGAACGCATTCTGCAATCGCAGTCTTAAGCGATGCCACCCCCGTATAGTTATCCTGCCACCGGCTACGCGTCACGTAGTCCTGATACTGCGGAATCGCAATCGCCGCCAGAATACCGATGATCGCTACCACGATCATCAGTTCGATCAGCGTAAAGCCCTTCTGGACACGGCGGCCCAGCTTCTTGATTTGTTGTACCCGTTCCATGAGATGACCCCCGAAGAAATTTTGATTAAGACCTACACGTCTTCGCGTTCCCGAATTCGCAGAAATGGAAAAGCAAATGCTGTGCCAAGGTATCTGACAAAAAAAGCGCCCGAGGGCGCTTTTTAATCTTGATGATGGCTGGAGACTATCAAACTCCAGTCTGCGACCGAGTGCAAGTCACCGCGCCTGCCGCGATATTGGCAAAATTCCACTGCAGATTGCCGTTTACAAGCGTCGGGGTCAAAGTTACACCACATGCCCCCGCCGCCGCGTTACCCGTAATGTTGATAGCCGCCGTAGTTGCATCGATAGCGGCAGTCCCGAACTTCAATGCCGGAGGATTAGCATTCGGCCAGAAAGAGGCAGCGTTCAGCTTTGCCAATGTGTCGCAGTTTCCGATCACGCCAGCGTTATTCTGAACACACTCGCCAATAGCAGTCTTAAGCGATGCCACGCCCGTGTAGTTATCCTGCCAACGGCTGCGCGTCACATAATCCTGGTACTGCGGAATCGCAATCGCCGCCAGAATACCAATGATCGCGACAACGATCATCAGTTCGATCAGCGTAAAGCCCTTCTGGACACGGCGGCCCAGCTTCTTAATTTGTTGTACCCGTTGCATGAGATGACCCCTCGAAGAGATTTTGGTTAATGCACGACACGGCTTCGATCTGTGAAGTGCGGGGATGACTTAGCAGATACTATGCCAGGTCGCGATACCCCGTGAGTAGGGGGTTATGGGGACAAATTTCGTCACTTTGGCAGAGGGGCATCGGCAATCAACCGACAAATTTTGTCAGTTGTCTTCCAATGTCTCATCCTTCATCGACAAAATGTGCGATAACTCACATAAGTTAGTTGCGCGCTCCAGATTGCCGGCAACCGCCAACAGCACAAAGGGCAGCCACCAGGGCTGCCCTCTTCTTTGTAGCGCCAGAAACGCTTTTGTTCGTCAGGCCGTTTGTGCCGCCCGACGGCTCATCAGCTTGCCGACGAGCACCACCAGGATTGCGCCGACAACGCCGAACACCAGGTGTGCATGCGGCACGTGTACTTCAAACCAGGCCGCATCGACCGGATCGCTCACCAGCATCTCGCCAGCCAGATAGCCCAGCAGCGCGGCGCCTAGCACGATGATGACCGGGAAACGCTCCATGACCTTCAGCAGGATGGTGCTGCCGAATACGATCAGCGGGATCGACAGGCCCAGGCCCACGATCAGCAGCAGCAGCTGGCTGCCTTCGGGGCCCTTCTGCGCGGCGGCAGCCACGGCGACCACGTTGTCGAGCGACATGACCAGGTCGGCGATCAGGATGGTGCGGATGGCGGCCCAGATGTTGTCCTTGGCATCGTGACCGTCTTCGTCATCTTCGCCGGTCAGCAGTTGCACGCCGATATAGACGAGCAGCACGGCGCCGATGATCTTCAGGTACGGCAGGCTCAGCAGCTTGACGGCTGCCACGGTCAGCACGACCCGCATGATGATGGCGGCGGCGCTACCCCAGAAAATGGCCTTCTTCTGCTGCGCAGGCGGCAGATTGCGCGAGGCGAGCGCGATAACCACCGCGTTGTCGCCGGACAGGACGATGTTGGTCAGGATGATCGATCCCAACGCAATCCAGAACGTGGTGGAAGACAGCAATTCCACGGCAGTGCTCCTCTAGGTTTCTATCTATATGTCCGACACCGCCCGATTGCGGCAGTTCGGATGTCTGAGAAAACAGACATGTATATCGCGCGAACCTTTCGATTCGATTTCAAATCACGGGCAATCGACTCCGGAGATACCCTAGGAAGTACGTCGCCACAATGACATTGCCCCCGCACCATGGCGGGGGCAAACTCGTCCCGGCCATAGCCGGGACGGTTCAACACTTGACCCGCGCGCCACGTGACGCGCAAGGCACGATGGTGTTGCTTACAGCTTTGCCTTCAGCAGGCGAGCCATTTCCGACGGGTTCTTGGTCACCGTGATACCGCAGGCTTCCATGATTTCCAGCTTGGCCTGGGCGGTGTCGGCACCACCCGAGATCAGCGCGCCGGCGTGGCCCATGCGCTTGCCCGGAGGCGCGGTCACGCCAGCGATGAAGCCAACCACCGGCTTCTTCATGTTGTCCTTGATCCAGTGAGCCGCGTTGGCTTCGTCCGGACCGCCGATCTCACCAATCATGACCACGGCGTCCGTTTCCGGATCGTCGTTGAACATCTTCATGACGTCGATGTGCTTCAGGCCGTTGATCGGGTCGCCGCCGATACCGACAGCCGACGACTGGCCCAGGCCCAGCGCGGTCAGCTGGCCCACGGCTTCGTACGTCAGCGTGCCCGAGCGCGACACCACGCCGATGCGGCCCTTGCGGTGGATGTGACCCGGCATGATGCCGATCTTGATTTCGTCCGGCGTGATCAGGCCCGGGCAGTTCGGTCCCAGCAGCAGGGTCTTCTTGTTCTCGCGGCGCATGCGGTCCTTGACTTCCATCATGTCGCGCACGGGGATGCCTTCGGTGATGCAGACCACCAGGTCCAGGTCAGCGTCAACGGCTTCCCAGATGGCGGCAGCGGCGCCAGCGGGCGGCACGTAGATCACGGAAACGGTGGCGCCGGTCTGGGCCTTGGCGTCCTTGACGCTCGCGTAGATAGGAATGCCTTCGAAGTCTTCGCCGGCCTTCTTCGGATTCACGCCTGCGACGAAGCAGTTCTTGCCGTTGGCGTAGTCACGGCAGCCACGGGTGTGGAACTGGCCGGTCTTGCCAGTGATGCCCTGGGTGATGACCTTGGTGTCTTTGTTGATCAGAATCGACATGCTTTAGTCCTTTGCTTGGCCTCTGGCAGCGCGGGCACGAAGCCACGCGCGCTGCCCAAGTGCGCTTGTGTTTGGTATCGGCGCCCGGCTTACTTCTTGCCGGCGGCAGCGGCCACAACCTTCTGGGCGGCTTCTTCCATCGTGTCCGCGGCGATGATCGGCAGGCCCGAATCGGCCAGCATCTTCTTGCCCAGATCTTCGTTGGTGCCCTTCATGCGCACGACCAGCGGAACCGTCAGGTTCACGGCCTTCGACGCCGAGATCACGCCTTCGGCGATCACGTCGCAGCGCATGATGCCGCCGAAGATGTTCACCAGGATGGCTTCCACGTTCGGGTTCTTAAGCATCAGCTTGAAGGCTTCGGTCACCTTCTCGGTGGTGGCACCGCCGCCCACGTCGAGGAAGTTGGCCGGCTCGCCGCCGAACAGCTTGATGGTGTCCATGGTGGCCATGGCCAGGCCGGCGCCGTTCACCAGGCAGCCGATGTTGCCGTCCAGCGAGATGTAGGCCAGATCGAACTTCGAGGCTTCGATTTCGTTGGCGTCTTCTTCATCCAGGTCGCGGTAGGCCACGATTTCCGGGTGACGGAACAGCGCGTTCGAGTCGAAGTTGAACTTGGCGTCCAGCGCGATGACCTTGCCTTCGCCGGTCAGGATCAGCGGGTTGATTTCGGCCAGCGAAGCGTCGGTGTCGTAGAACGCCTTGTACAGGCCTTGCAGGGCCTGGCGAGCCTGGGCAACCGAAGCGTCGGGCACGCCGATCTTGCGGGCGATGTCGTCAGCGTCAGCGTCGGTCAGGCCGGTCGACGGCTCGATGATCAGCGTGTGGATCTTTTCCGGGGTGTGGGCAGCGACTTCTTCGATGTCCATACCGCCTTCGCTCGATGCCATCAGGGCGATCTTCTGCGAAACGCGGTCCACCACCAGCGAAACGTACAGTTCCTTCTTGATGTCGGCGCCTTCTTCGATCAGCAGGCGGTTGACCTTCTTGCCTTCCGGACCGGTCTGGTGCGTGACCAGCTGCATGCCCAGGATGTTGGTGGCGTAGGTCTTGACCTCGTCGATGCTCTTGGCAACCTTCACGCCGCCGCCCTTGCCGCGGCCACCCGCATGAATCTGCGCCTTGACCACCCAAACCGGGCCGCCAAGCTCTTCTGCGGCCTTCAGGGCCTCGGCGACCGAGAACGCGGGGATGCCGCGCGGAACCGGCACATTGTATTTGCGCAGGATTTCCTTGCCTTGGTACTCATGGATATTCATGCGTGTTTCCTTTCGGGTAGGCGTAAAAGGTAGAAGGGGAAGAATCTGAAAAAGACGAACTCTCTCGTCCGTGGCCGATCCTGAGGATCAGCCGGAAGTGCCGGTTGGCCGGTCGTACGGAACATTGCCGTTGCCGGCTGCCGCTTGCGCCTGAGGCGTGTTCGCAGCGGCCTGCTCCGCCTCGGCCCGAACCTTGGGCTTCGGCTGGTGACCATACCAGCGCGGGTAAAACTCTCGGACCACCTCGCCGTCGAAGCGCAGCGCGTGGCAGCCGTTCAACTGGTAAGGGGGTTCGGGATTGGGATCGTCATCGCCGCCATCGCGAATGCTGATGACTTCGCCGGCGAAAGCCTGGATCGCCGTACTCGGCAGCACGCCAGCAGCTTCGGTGAGATGCGAGCAGCCCTGGATACCGGACAGGCGCTCCTTGACTGCCTTGCGGAAGCCCCTGCGCAGGTTCAGCCCGATCAGCTTTCGGTAAGCCGGACCGATCTGGTCACAGTGCCCCGGATAAGGCACCCAGTCGGAGCAAGCCTCAGCGTCCAGCACGTTCAACGCCTCGTCGATCGTGACGCGCAGCCACAGGTCATGCAACGGCTGTCCGACCGGCCGGACGCGGTTGCCTGCGAGGGCGATGTCACGTGGCTTGGTGTCGGTCAGGCGCACCTCGATGTCCCACAAGCCGTCTTCCCTGAGGTAAGCCTGGGCCGTAATGGCGCGGGTATGGCGCGGGGAGCGGTTGACGGGCTGGGAAAGAGGCATGACCAGGCTGGGAATACAGGGGCGAGGTACCGCGCAAATGCTGCGGCGCCGAATAACCTAAGGAGTTTAACATGCCGGGGCGCTTTGCCCGGGAACATCGGCACTCGCCAACTGTCCGCGCCGGATTGTCGGCCAACCGGAAAGGAAAACCGGCGAATACACGCCGTATGCGCCGCACGCGGTGCCGAAGCCGCCTCGCGGGCATACGGTCGAATACACATGTAGCCAGTGCTGGTATTCCCCTTAAAACCGGCCCTCACGGCGACTCGCCCCCGCTTGCTCGATTCACTCGATATCGTCGGGCAGTTCGTCCTCCGCCCCCTGGATCACCTTGCCGATCACCGAGCGCGAAAATCCGCGGGCCATCATGAAACGGATTTGCTTGGCACGCTCTTCCGGCGTCGCCGGCGGGTTGCCGAAGCGCTTGCGCCAGACCTCGCGCGCGCGGTCGGACTCGGTTTCGCGCAGTCGTTCCTGCAGTTCACCAAGCTGTTCGCTGCCAAGCTTGTGGGTCTTGGCCTCCTGCAGGACACGCGCGGCGCCATAGCGGCTGCCGCGCCGGTGCAGCAGGCTGTCGGCAAAACGCTGGTTGGACAGCCAGTTCTCGCGCTCCAGCGCATCCAGCACCTGCTCGAGCTGCTCCGGCGATTCCGCGTGCGGGGCGAGCTTGCGCGCCAGCTCGGCGCGGCTATGCTCGCGGCGCGAGAGGTAACCCACGGCGCGGGCCTTCAGGGATAGCGGGGGGCGGGTAGACATCAGCGCGGTTCAGGAAAACGAGGGATCAAGCAAGGGGAAACAAAAAAGGCTGGCGCATCGGCGATGCGCCAGCCCTCGGGAGCGTGCCTGTCGGCCGGCGCTCAGTCTTCCGTCACGACCTCAGCCGCCCGAACACCGTTCATCGGCGCAACGCCCAGCGCGGCACGGACCTTGTTCTCGATTTCCTGGGCGATGTCGGGATTCTCGCGCAGGTACTCGCGCGCATTGTCCTTGCCCTGGCCGATCTTGTCGCCGTTGTAGCTGTACCAGGCGCCCGACTTCTCGACGATCTTGGCATCCACGCCCAGGTCGATGATCTCACCCTGGCGCGAGATGCCCTGGCCATAGAGGATGTCGAAGAAGGCTTCGCGGAACGGCGGCGACACCTTGTTCTTGACCACCTTGACCTTGGTCTCGTTGCCGATCACGTCGTCGCCCTTCTTGATCGAGCCGATGCGGCGGATGTCCAGGCGCACGGAGGCGTAGAACTTCAGCGCGTTGCCGCCCGTGGTGGTTTCAGGCGAACCAAACATCACCCCGATCTTCATACGGATCTGGTTGATGAAGATCACCAGGCAGTTGGTGCGCTTGATGGTGCCGGTCAGCTTGCGCAGCGCCTGGCTCATCAGGCGGGCCTGCAGGCCGGGCAGCGAATCGCCCATTTCGCCTTCGATTTCAGCCTTCGGCACCAGCGCGGCCACCGAGTCGATCACGATCAGGTCGATCGAGCCCGAGCGCACCAGCGCATCGGTGATTTCGAGCGCCTGCTCGCCGGTGTCCGGCTGGGAGATCAGCAGCTCGCCCACATCCACGCCGAGCTTGGAGGCGTAGTTGACGTCCAGCGCGTGCTCGGCATCGATAAAGGCGCAGGTGCCGCCCAGCTTCTGCATCTCGGCAACGACCTGCAGCGTCAGCGTGGTCTTGCCCGACGATTCCGGACCGTAGATCTCGACCACGCGGCCGCGCGGCAGGCCGCCGACGCCCAGCGCGATGTCCAGGCCGAGGGAGCCGGTGGAGACCACCTGGATGTCCTTCTCGACCTCGCCGTCGCCCATGCGCATGATCGAGCCCTTGCCGAACTGCTTCTCGATCTGCGAGAGCGCGGCGGCAAGCGCCTTCTGCTTCTCGGCGCTCAGGCCGGCACCTGCCTTCTTGTCATCCATGGTGGTCCTTGAGTCAAATGTTGAGTCAATGGTGGTATAAATAAGTCGAATGTGGCGCGACACCGGCTTTTTCCGATTGTTCCGATCGACTTCCGGATCCGTGCGCCTCAACTACAAAATCACCCGACTGCCTGCACAGCCGCCTTCTGCGGCGGCCTGCGCGGAATGTGCGGGTACTGTATAAAAAAACAGTATGCTTGGCAAGCCCTGTCCGCATCGTTTGCGTGGCGACTGGCAATGCCGGCCGTGGTGGAGACAACCATGCGCATTCTGATTGCGGAAGATGACGATGTGCTTGCCGACGGCCTGACGCGCTCGCTGCGTCACTCGGGCTATGCAGTCGACCATGTCGCGAATGGCCTGGAGGCTGATTCCGCGCTCTCGACCCAGACATTCGACCTGCTGATCCTGGATCTTGGCCTGCCGCGCATGCCGGGGCTGGAAGTGCTCAAGCGACTGCGCGCACGCGGCGCCATGCTGCCGGTGCTGATCCTGACCGCGGCTGACAGCGTCGACGAGCGCGTCAAGGGCCTGGATCTGGGTGCCGACGATTACATGGCCAAGCCGTTCGCGCTGACCGAACTCGAGGCACGCGTGCGCGCGCTGGTGCGCCGCGGTGCCGGCGGCGGCGCAACCCTGATGCGTCACGGGCCGCTCGCGTTCGACCAGGTCGGGCGCATTGCCTACATGAACGAGCAGATGCTGGACCTGTCGGCGCGCGAGGTCGGTCTGCTCGAGATCCTGCTCACGCGCTGCGGGCGGCTGGTCTCCAAGGAACAACTCGTGGACCATCTGTGCGAATGGGGCGAAGAGGTCAGCAACAACGCGATCGAGGTCTATGTGCACCGGCTGCGCAAGAAGATCGAGGTTGGCGGCATCCGCATCGCCACGGTACGCGGCCTGGGCTACTGCCTGGAGAAGTTCCAGCCGACCGTGGCCGCCCATAGCTGAAGCGCATTCGCGATCTTCCCGCCACGCCCCTGCCTGAGCAGCCGATCACTCGACCGAAACCGTCCCACACTTTGCCGAGATGAGCTTGCTGCGATTGCCATGGCGGCATCCGCCCACCAAGGATCCCGTCCCTCCACCCGGTGCCGCCACGCCCGTCGACCCCGACGACCCGGCCGACCTGGCCGATGCGCTGCCCCACCTGGAGGAGAGCACCGGCCAGCCTGCCCCGCGTTCGCTGTTCGGCGAGATCCTGGACTGGATGCTGGCGCCGCTGCTGCTGCTCTGGCCGATGAGCATCGCCGTCACGTATCTCGTGGCGAAGTCCATCGCCAACGGGCCGTTCGACCGTGCGCTGGAGGCCAGCGCCATCGTGCTGTCGCAGCAGGTCCGTGAAGTGAACGGCCGGGTCACGCTGCAACTGCCGCTGTCGGCGCGCGAGATCCTGCGCGCGGACGAAACCGACAATATCTACTACCAGGTCGTCGGCAAGCGCGGCGAGTATGTCGCCGGCGACCACGACCTGCCGCTGCCGTCCGAGGAGGACGAGGGCCATCCCGGCCTGGTATCGCTGCGCGACGACCGGGTGTCGGGCAACGACGTGCGCGTGGCCTATACCTATGTCGATCTCAAGAACGTAGGCGGCAACCAGCCGGTGCTGGTGCAGGTGGCAGAGACCCTCGACAAGCGCGCGCGCCTGGCCAACGAGATCATCAAGGGCGTGATCCTGCCGCAGTTCGTGATCCTGCCGCTGGCTGTGGTGCTCGTGTGGTTCGGGCTCTCGCGCGGACTGGCGCCGCTCACGGCGATCCAGCAACGCATCCGCGCACGCAACCCCGGTGACACCAGCCCCATCGACGAACGCGCCGCACCGCAGGAAATCACGCCGCTGGTCGCATCGTTCAACGAACTGCTGGCGCGGCTGGACCAGTCGGTGCAAACGCAGAAGCGCTTCATTGCCGATGCCGCGCACCAGATGAAAACGCCGCTGGCCGGACTGCGCATGCAGGCCGAACTGGCACAGCGCGAACAGTCGCCCGAGGAATTGCGCCGCTCGCTAGCGCAGATCGCAGGCAGCTCGGAACGCACGGCGCACCTGGTCACGCAATTGCTGTCGCTCGCACGCATGGAGAACCTGGCTGGCGCCGGCAGCATGGCGGCGCTGGACCTGGCCGCGCTCGCGCGCGAGGTCGTGAAGGACTGGCTGCCGCGCGCCTGGGCCCGGCAGATCGACCTGGGGCTCGATGCCGACGACCATCCGGTGATGGTCCAGGGCAACCGGCTGATGCTCACGGAAATGCTGAACAACCTGATCGACAACGCTATCCGATATACGCCGATCGGCGGCCACGCCACCGTGCGCGTCACCGCCGATGCCTTCGAACCGTTCGCGTATCTCGACGTGGAAGACACCGGCCCCGGCATTGCAGCAGCGGACCGCGAGCGCGTGATGGAACGTTTCTACCGCGTGCTCGGCACCAACACCGAAGGCAGCGGTCTGGGCCTGGCCATCGTGCGCGAGATCGTGCAGCAGCACGGCGGCGAAGTCCGCATCGAGGACCACGTCTACCAGCAGGAGCCCCGGCTGGCCGGTGCGCGATTCCGCGTCACGCTGCGCCGTCCCGCACCGGAGGCATCAGCGTGAGCGCGCACCCACCCGTCGATCCGGCACTCAAACGCTCGTGGCATCGCAACCGGCGCTGGATCTGCGCGCTGCTCGCGGTCTGGTTCGTCGTGACCTTTGTCGTGAGCTGGTTCGCGCGCGACCTGCGCTTCGATTTCTTCGGCTGGCCGTTCTCGTTCTGGGTGGGTGCCCAGGGCGCGCTGGTCGTCTATGTCCTGATGACGGCGCTCTATGCCTGGCGCATGAACCGGGCCGACGACGAAGCTGACACGGGCGTTCGCGACGCCCCCCCACTTCCGCAGGGCAATCCGGGCGATGCCAGCAAGGATGCTGCATAGCGTCACTCCCGGATAGCGCTACGGCACGGCGTTTGCCGCACATCCTCGCTCGCAGCGCAGCACGCCAGGTGCCGTTTCGGGCGCCGCCCGGGCTAGCGTATACCCCGACGTTTTGTGCGCAATACCAAGGAAATTTGTCAGAACTCAGTAAGTTTCGCCTCCCAGAATCCTTTCAGCTCCGGTGCTACGGCTCCGCAGCGCGCCATGTCTTGCGGTGCGTCCGCGGCCTCACCGGTGACCCATTCAGACGGAGGAGACAACATGGCAAACGCGCAAAACGTAGCGATGCCCGGCGGGGGCGCGCAGAACGCACCGATGACAACCGAGGAGAAGAAGGTCATTCTGGCCTCGTCGCTCGGCACGGTGTTCGAGTGGTATGACTTTTACCTGTACGGCTCACTGGCGGCAGTGATCGCCAAGCAGTTCTTCGCCGGCCTGGACCCGACCTCCGCCTTCATCTTCGCGCTGCTGGCGTTCGCCGCCGGCTTCATCGTGCGCCCGTTCGGCGCGCTGGTGTTCGGCCGCCTCGGCGACATGATCGGCCGCAAGTACACCTTCCTGGTGACGATCCTGATCATGGGCCTGTCGACGTTCATCGTCGGCCTGCTCCCGGGTTACGCCACCATCGGCTGGGCTGCCCCGATCATCCTGATCGCACTGCGCATGCTGCAGGGCCTCGCGCTCGGCGGCGAGTACGGCGGTGCCGCCACGTACGTGGCCGAGCATGCGCCGCACGGCAAGCGCGGTTCCTACACGGCCTGGATCCAGACCACCGCGACGCTGGGCCTGTTCCTGTCGCTGATCGTGATCCTGCTGTGCCGCGAGCTGACCGGCGCGAACTTCGACGCCTGGGGCTGGCGCATTCCGTTCCTGGTCTCGATCCTGCTGCTGGCCATGTCGGTGTACATCCGCCTGTCGATGAGCGAGTCGCCGGCATTCCAGCGCATGAAGGCAGAGGGCAAGACCTCGAAGGCCCCGCTGACCGAATCCTTCGGCCAGTGGCGCAACCTGAAGATCGTGATTCTGGCGCTGCTGGGCCTGACCGCCGGCCAGGCCGTGGTCTGGTACACGGGCCAGTTCTACTCGCTGTTCTTCCTGACGCAGGTGCTCAAGGTCGATGCCAAGACGGCCAACCTGCTGATTGCCGGCGCGCTGGTGATCGGCACCCCGTTCTTCCTGTTCTTCGGCTCGCTGTCGGACAAGATCGGCCGCAAGTGGATCATCATGCTGGGCTGCGCGCTCGCCGTGCTGACCTACTTCCCGCTGTTCAAGGCGCTGACCCACTACGCCAACCCGGCGCTCGAGCGCGCGCAGCAGACCGCGCAGATCGTGGTCACCGCCGATCCGAAGCAGTGCTCGTTCCAGGGCAGCCCGATCGCACGCGAGATCGATTTCCGCAGCTCCTGCGATATCGTCAAGCGTACGCTGGCCCAGGCATCGGCAAGCTATGAAGTGGTGCAGGCCCCGGCCGGTACGGTCGCTTCGGTGAAGATCGGCGACAAGGAGATCAAGGCGTTCGACGCCACCGTCACGGGCGGCCATAGCTTCGACGACGCGAGCAAGAAGCAGATCGCCGCGTTCAAGAAGGAAGTCGGCGACTCGATGGCTGCCGCGGGCTACCCGACCAAGGCGGATCCGGCCCAGATGAACACCATCATGGTGCTGGTCGTACTGGTGATCCTGGTGATCTACGTGACGATGGTGTACGGCCCGATCGCTGCCATGCTGGTGGAGCTGTTCCCGACCCGCATCCGCTATACCTCGATGTCGCTGCCCTACCATATCGGCAACGGCTGGTTCGGCGGCCTGCTGCCCACCATCTCGTTCGCGCTGGTGGCCCAGAACGGCAACATCTACTATGGCCTCTGGTACCCGATCATCATCGCCGCGATCACGTTCGTGATTGGCGCCCTGTTCGTGCGCGAAACCAAGGACGTGGACATTTACGCCCACGACTGAGCAACAGGTTAAGGCAAGACCGACCCGGTAATCGGTCGCTCCAGCCGGCAGGCCGCAAGGCCTGCCGGTTTTCTTTTCGACGTCCTGCAAACATCTTCTCGATAAGGTGTTGACAGTCACGAAAATACCGGTACAATAGCGGTCTTCGTTGGCGAATTAGCTCAGTCGGTTAGAGCGACGGAATCATAATCCGCAGGTCCGGGGTTCGAGTCCCTGATTCGCCACCATCTATTTAAAAAGCCGCGATCCCGCAAGGGTTCGCGGCTTTTTTCTTTGGTGGCGTCCGATGCTTCGCTGTCGATCGACATCTCTCGCCGCAAGGCATCACAGCAACCGGTGCTGGCGCGCATAGTCGACCATCTCGACCACCGACCCCACGTTGAGCTTGCACATGATGTTGGTCTTGTGGGTGCTGACGGTCTTGCTGCTGATCAGCAGCCGCGCGCCGATCGTCTTGTTGGAGTGCCCGCGTGCGAGGTACTGGAGCACCGTGAGCTCGCGCGCGGTCAGCCGCGCGAGCTTGCCGGCCGATGGCAGGCGCAACTTGCGCGCGGCTTCCAGCGTATGCGTCGGAAAGACCAGGTAGCCGGACATCACGCCGCGCGCCGCCTGGACCATTTCCGCGAGATCGCGCTGCCGCGGCACGAAGCCGTGGGCGCCGGCGCGCAGCGCCTGCACGGGCGCCATCGTCGCATCGCTGTCGGACAACACCAGCAGCCGCACGTCCGGATGGCGCGCCGCCAGGCGCTTGATCAGCGTGATGCCGGCCTGCCCCAGCGCGTCAAGCTCGACGACCACCAGCTCCGGCTGGCGCTCCCGCACCATCTGCTGGGCCTGCCGCACATTGTCGGCCAGCAGCGTCCGGCGCGCGCCGAGCGCGTGCGCAAGCTGCCACGACGCCTCGCCGGGCGGAACCGGCCGCGCATCGACGATCAGGGCTTCCTCAAACGGGATGGGGTCCAACTCGCGGCTCCTTGGTGAATGGATACCGCGAAGGTTAGGCTCAGCGCGTCACGCCCGAGCGCTGAAACGGCTGCATCCGAACGCGAAGCCGTCGCGACGCGTTGCGAGAATTTCCGCTTCAGAATTTTTTTCCGGCCCAAGGCCGGTTAGCTATGCGCCCGCGGCTTCCAGCACTTCGGTGAGCTTGCGGCTGGCGTCAAGCGCGGCTGGAAAGCCGCAGTACACCGCGCTGTGCACCATCAGTTCGCGCAATTCCTGCGGCGTGACGCCGTTGACCAGCGCGCCGCGCAGGTGGCCGGCCAGTTCTTGCGGACGGTTCAGCGCGATCAGCATCGACACCGTCGCCAGGCTGCGCTGCTTGCGGTCCAGTCCTTCGCGGGTCCAGACCGTGCCCCATGCAAACTCGGTCACCAGTTGCTGCAGGCTCGTATCGCCCTGCTGGGCGGCGGCGTCCAGCGCGCGCTGCACGTGGGCGGGGCCCAGGACTTCCGTGCGCACGTTGACGCCGGCCTCGAAGGCCGGGTTGTCGGTATAAGCGGTTGTATCGACTGGCGTCGTCATGGCAGATCTCCGGATGATGGATGCCGCATGGTATCCGAAGGTCCCGCCCGCGCCTGCCGGCGCGACGCCAGTCCGGCTTACTTGGCCGCAGTGAAGCGCGGCGCCGGCGCGGAGCGCGCCACCTCGCGATCGCCCTGCTGGTACAGGCGATAGGTGCCGCGCGCCTGGTTGTGCGGATGGCGTGCGGCCTCGTCCAGCGTCAGGACGCGGGCAAAGCAGACATCGGTGCCGCCGAGCAGCGATTCCCAGTGCGTGCTGGGCTTCGACGCAATGAGCGCCGTGATACGTGCCTTCACCGCCGGCCATTGGGCACGGTCGTACTGCGCGGCCGGATCGATGTCGGTCAGTTCGAGCCGTTCGAGCAGTTCGCGATAGAACTGCGGCTCCAGCGCGCCGAGCGTGATCGCGCGGCCATCGGAACAGGCAAAGACGTCGTAGAACGGCGAGTCATGGAACGCGCTGGGCTGCGGCCCGCCGAGCGTTCCGGCCGCACGCGACACCTGCACCAGCGAGCCCAGCATGGCGACGATATCGGTAATGGCGGCATCGACCACGCAACCCTGCCCGCTCGAGCGCGCGTTCAGGATGGCGCTCGTGATGCCGAACGCCAGACCGAGCGCGCCGGTGGCATCACCCACCACGGTGGGCGGCACCATCGGCAACGCGTCGTCGCGCGCAGCCATCGACAGCAGGCCGGTCAGCGCGATGTAGTTGAGGTCATGCCCGGCGCTCTGCGCGAGCGGGCCGGTTTGGCCCCAGCCGGTCATGCGGCCGTACACGAGCTGCGGGTTACGCGCATGGCATTCGGCCGGGCCCAGGCCCAGGCGTTCCATCGCACCGGGGCGCAGCCCCTCGATCAGCGCGTCGGCGCCCGCCACGAGGTCCAGCGCGGCGGCGACGCCTTCGGCGGACTTCAGGTTCAGCTGCACCACGGCCTTGCCGTGCTCCAGTTCCATCTCGGCCGGCACGTCCTGGCCGCGCAGGATGCGGCGCGCGTCCGGGGCGACCGGGCGCGTCACCAGCGTGACCTCCGCACCGAGGCCAGCGAGCATGGCGCCACACAGCGGGCCCGGGCCAATACCTTCAAATTCCACTACCTTGATGCCACGCAGGGGCAGGAGGTTGCCGCGCTCGCTCATGTTGCTGTCTCCGTCCAGGCATCGCGCCGGCCGGGCCGGGCGCAATCGCCTTGTGTGTTCTGGGATGAAAAAGCCGGGCGCCATGTCGCGGCGGTCCCAGCCGGGCTGGGCACATGCTAAGCGGGCACGTAGCGGGGCAGCAATGGCCAAATGTGTCAGATGTCTTGACCAATCCGAACTCTCCCGCCAATAAGGGAATTCCGAATTTCTTGATCTATGTCGGATTGTGACGAAAGACTTGCTGCGATGATGGTGTCAGACAGCCCGTCACCGCACATGGAACCACGCGGTGGCCGATCCTGCCTATCCTAAAACCTGGCGTATCCGTACAGCGCCCCCATCCAGGAGATTCCCGCCATGTCCAATATCGTGCTCGCGACCGACGGTTCGGCCTTCAGCGACGCTGCCGCCCGCTTCATTGCCGAAGGCAAGCTGCTGCAAACCGGCTTCACCGTGCACGTGGTGCACGTCGCACCCGAAGTCAGTGGCCAGGTTCGTGCGTTCGTCAGCAAGGAAACCATCGACGCCTGGCACCAGGAGGCCAGCGACAAGGCCATGGCGGGCGTGTGCGACATCCTGTCGGGTGCCGGCGTGCCGTTCGAGCGCCACGCGCTGCACGGGTTCGCGCCCGAGTGCATCGTGACCTACGCGCGTTCGGTGGATGCGCAGGCCATCATCATGGGCACGCACGGCCGCGGCTCGTTCTTTGATGCGGTGATCGGTTCGGTCGCCGGACGCGTGCTCGCGCAGAGCGACTGCCCGGTGTTGCTGGTCAAGGCACCCGAGAAGTCCTGAACGGAACAGGCCCGGGGGCTGACGCCAATGCGGCAGCCCTGATGCTTCAGGCGCCCCACAGGGGCGCTTCTTCCATCAGCGCGACTTGCTCGCGCAGTTCCAGGATGCGGTCCTGCCAGTAGCGCGCCGTCCCGAACCAAGGGAACGCCGCCGGAAACGCGGGATCGCGCCAGCGGCTGGCCAGCCACGCGCTGTAGTGGAGCAGGCGCAAGGTGCGCAGCGCTTCCACGAGCCAGAGTTCGCGTGGCGCGAACTCGGCAAAGTCTTCATAACCCGCGACGATATCGGCGAGCTGGTCCTGCATGGCGGCACGGTCGCCTTCGAGCAGCATCCACAGGTCCTGCACGGCCGGGGCCATGCGGCTGTCGTCGAAGTCGACGAAATGCGGGCCGGCTGCGGTGAGGCCCGTCGCCCGGACGTCATCGCCATCGATCCACAGCACATTGCCGCGATGGCAGTCGCCATGCGCGCGCAGCAGGCGGACGTCACCGGCGCGGTCATAGCAACGGCGCACGCCATCCAGCGCGAGATCGACGACGGTCTGCCATGGCGCGAGCAGATCGGCGGGAATGCAGTCGTGCGCGAGCAGCCAGTCGCGCGATGCCACACCGTACGTATCCGGATCGAGCGCCGGACGTGCCTGATAGGCGTTCGTCGCGCCCACGGCATGAATGCGGCCGATAAAGCGGCCGAGCCAGGTCAGCGTATCCGCACGGTCCAGCTCGGGCTCACGGCCACCGCAGCGCGCGAAGACCGCGAAGCGGAAGCCGGCATGGTATTGCAGCGCACTGCCGTCCGGGCCAGCCAGCGCGGGCACCGCCGGGATCTCGGCGTCGGCAAGCTGTTGCACGAAGGCGTGCTCTTCGAGGATGGCGGCGTCGGTCCATCGGCCGGGCCGGTAGAACTTGGCGACCACGGGTGCGGCGTCCTCGATGCCGACCTGCCAGACGCGGTTCTCGTAGCTGTTGAGCGCCAGCAGCCGGCCGTCGGTGCGCATGCCCGACGAATCCAGCGCGTCAAGGATCAGTTCTGGCGTCAGCCCCGCGAACGGGATGTCGCTGTCGCCGGATGCCTGATGCGCGCTCATGGTTGCTTAGCCTGTCGGATCAGCGTGCCGGCTTGGCCCGCGCGCCGCCAAGCAGTGCGGCCTGCGGTGCCGGGCGGCGGTTGTTGTTGCGCGCCGGTGCACCAGCGGCGTCCTGCGCAGGCCGCGCCTGGCCGCCGCCGCTGCGTTGCGGGTTGCGAGGCTGGCCGCCATTGCGATTTGCCCCACCCTGGCCACGGGCGGCTTCGCCCCCGGCTTGCGTGGCGCCGCCACGCGGTGCGTTCTGCGCCGGGCGCTGACGCGGCTGACCCTGACCTTGCGACGGCTTGGCCGCTGCGGGCGCAGCGGGCTTTGCCTGGGCACGGCCGCGGCCACCGCCACTGCCTTGTCCACCACCTTGCCCGCCTCGCTGCTGGCGACCCTTCTGGATCGGCTCCGCGGCGATGGTCGGGTCCACCTCGAAGCCGGTCAGCACCGTCTGCTCGAGCTTGCGCTTGATCAGCCGTTCGATGTCGCGCAGCAGGCCATGCTCGTCCACGCAGACCAGCGAGATCGCCTCGCCCTCTGCGCCGGCGCGGCCGGTACGGCCGATGCGGTGCACGTAGTCTTCCGGCACGTTGGGCAGGTCGAAGTTGACCACGTGAGGCAACTGGTCGATGTCGATGCCGCGCGCGGCGATATCGGTGGCGACCAGCAGCCGCAGCGTGCCGGCCTTGAACTCGGACAGCGCGCGCGTGCGCGCCGACTGGCTCTTGTTGCCGTGGATCGCCAGTGCGGACAGGCCGTCCTTGGTCAACTGCTCGGCGAGCCGGTTGGCGCCGTGCTTGGTCCGCGTGAAGACCAGCACCTGGTGCCAGTCATGCTCGCGCACCAGATGCGCCAGCAGTTCGCGCTTGCGCTCGCGGTCGACCGGGTAGACGCGCTGCGCCACGGTTTCGGCCGTGGTGTTGCGGCGCGCGACCTCGATCGATGCCGGGTTGTTCAGCAGGCGGTCCGCCAGCGCGCGGATATCGTCCGAGAACGTTGCCGAGAACAGCAGGTTCTGGCGCTTCGGCGGCAGGACGTTGAGAATCTTGCGGATGTCGTGGATGAAGCCCATGTCGAGCATGCGGTCGGCTTCATCGAGCACCAGCAGTTCCACGCTCGCAAGGTCGATCGTGCGCTGGGACACGTGATCCAGCAGGCGGCCCGGCGTTGCCACGACGATTTCCACGCCACGGCGCAGCTGTTCGATCTGCGGGTTGATGCCCACGCCGCCGAACATGACCATGGAGCGCAACCGCAGGTACTTGCCGTAGTTGCGCACGCTCTCTTCCACCTGCGCGGCCAGTTCACGCGTCGGCGTCAGCACCAGTGCGCGCACCGCCGGCTTGCCCTGGCGCTGCGGCGCCGATTCGGACAGCAGCTGCAGCATCGGCAGCGTGAAGCCTGCCGTCTTGCCGGTACCGGTCTGCGCGCCGGCAAGCAGGTCGCCGCCTTTGAGGATGGCGGGAATTGCCTGGGCCTGAATGGGGGTGGGGGTGGTGTAGCCCTGTTCGGCCACGGCCCGCACAAGCTTGTCGGACAAGCCGAGTTCGGAGAAAGACATGAATGAATGCTTCGGCCGTCCGTTGCGCGCTGGGCGCTGGGCGCGCCAGCCTGCAGGCAGCCTGGGTAATCTGACACAAAACCAGTCGGGGGACCGGCATAGCGGCGCGAGGCGTCCGCTGACGAAACAAAGGTCGGTAGTGTAACAGCCAAGCGCAAACCTATTGATCACATGGTGATGCATGCCGGCTGCTACACACGCAACATTGCGTGGGTGTGGCGCTGCGCTATCATGCGGCCACCATCTGCCCCCGAACGCTGAAAGCCGCGCGCCACCGCGCGGCCGGCGCCAGCACCCATGCGGTTCCGATTTCTCGAAGACCAGGAAGTCACGCTGTTTGCGGCGATCCCGGTCGGCATTCTTGCCGCGATTGCGACCACCCTCTTCAAGGAAGCCCTGGAGGGGGCCGGCATCGTCATCTTTTCCAGCCACGCGGATATCGTCGCGATCTTTGCCGCGCTGGCACTGGTGTGGCGCATCGTGGTGCCGGCGGTCGGAGGCGCGGTGGCCGGGCTGCTGCTACAAGCCGCCAACCGGCTGGCTGGCAGTGGCGGCGCGACCGATTACATGGAGGCCGTAGCCAACGGCACGGGCCGCCTGCCCGTGCGTGTCACGCTGCTGCGGTCGCTGTCGTCGTTTTGCTCCATCGTCAGCGGGGCTTCGGTCGGCAAGGAAGGGGCGATGATCCAGCTGGCAGCATTGTGCGGCGCGCTGTTTCCCACTACGCGCATCGGACAGCCCCATGGCGCCTCGAATATGCGGCGCATGCTGACCGCGTGCGGCGCTGCCGCCGGTCTCGCCACCGTCTACCACACCCCGCTGTCGGCGGCCGTATTTGTCGCCGAAGTGGTGTTCGGTGCACTGGCCGTGCAGCGCCTGATGCCGTTGTTCCTGGCCTCGGTAGCGGGTGCAATGGTCAGCCAGTGGCATGGCGGCCTGCAGCCGCTGTATCCCGGACTCCACATCGCAGCCGACGTGCGCCCGCAATTGATGCTGGCCGCGGCGGGGCTGGGCGTGGCCGCCGGCATCGTTGGGGCGGTGTTCCTGCGCGCCGCCGGCATCGCGCGCGGTCGCTTTGCTCAGGTTCCTGGCGGCCCCGTGGCTCGGCTCGCGCTGGGCGGTGCACTGGTCGGCGCGCTGGCCATGGCCGTGCCCGAAGTGGTCGGCAACGGCTTCTCTACGATCCAGACCATCCTGCAGGAACAGCCGCTGACGGTGTCGGTCGGCCTGGTACTGCTGGCCAAGCTCGCGGCGACGGTCATCAGCATGGGCTCGGGCGCGGTCGGTGGCGTGTTCACGCCTTCGCTGTTCGTCGGCGCCGCGCTGGGCCAGTTGCTGGCGCTCGCCATGCAGGCGTTCGTGCCCGGCGCGCCGGCCTCGCCGGTCCTGCCGCTGGTCGGCATGAGCGCGTTTCTGGCAGCAACCAGCCAGGCGCCGCTGATGTCGGTGCTGATGGTGTTCGAAATGACGCTCGCGCCGGCTCTGCTGTTGCCCACCATGATCGGCGCGGTGGCGGCGTATTACACGGCGTCGCGCTGCCAGACGCTCTCGCTCTACAGCGTGATCGCCGACCGCGCGCAAGCGTCGGCCGCAGAAGAACATGCGCGGGCAATGACGCTGGCCGGCCTGTGCGACCCGACCGATACCACGCTCGCGCCGGATGCCTCACTCGCCGCAGCCGCCGACAAGTTTGCGGAGACCGGCACACGCTACCTGTACCTGGTCGAGCCCGACGGGCGCCTGCTCGGGGCGCTGTCGATCCACGCGCTGCAACGCGCGCAGCGCGAAGATTCGGCCGCCGGCGTGCTAGCGCTGGCCGAACGCGACTTCCCGGCGCTGACGCCTGAGTCGCGGCTGCGCGACGCCCTGGAGGTCTTCGCCGCCCATGGCATCAACCGCATCCCGCTGGTGCGCGATAGCGCCAGCCGCGAACTGATGGGCACGGTTTCCAAGCAGCGTGTGCTGCAGGAAGCATCCTGTCTGTTCTAGACGACGCCTTGCCCGTGTCCTGCGCGATGCCGGACACGGTGCCATCGAACGGGTAAAATACGCGGTTACCCTCAGCCCCCTTCCCAACCTGAGCTGCGCCTTTTCCGGAGCCCATATGCCCGCCGGCCGTTCCCCGCGTCAGAGTGCTTCATCGCGATTCATCAAGCCGCTGCTGACCCTGTCGCTCGGCGCGGCGCTGTGGCTTGGAGCCACCGGCGCCATGGCACAGCCGGTACGCGTGATCCCGGTCGATGCACCGCAAGCGAAGCTGGTTATCGCCGCACCGTCCGCCGGATCGCCGCAGACGGTCACGCTCGACGGCAAGACCATCGGCGTGGCGCCGGGCCTGCGCGTGTTCGGCACCGACAACCAGTTGCAGAACATGGCCGCCATCGCTGGCCAGAAGCTGCCGGTGCAGTACAAGCTCGACCTGTACGGCCAGTTGCTGACCGCATGGGTGCTCAGCGAGCAGGAACAGAAGGCGCTGAAGGCCAAGTCCTGATCCCCAGGAAGTACGGAGGCGCATGTGCCATCCGTGTTGTTGCAACACCCTGATGCCCCCAGGTGAACCACTGAGACCGGCACCATGAAGAAAGTATTTGTGAAGACGTACGGCTGTCAGATGAACGAGTATGACTCGGACAAGATGGTCGACGTCCTGAACGCCAGCCAGGGGCTGGAACCCACCGACAACGTCGAAGACGCCGACGTGATCCTGTTCAACACCTGCTCCGTGCGCGAAAAGGCGCAGGAGAAGGTGTTCTCGGAACTGGGCCGCATGAAGGCGCTCAAGGCCGTCAAGCCCGATCTCGTGATCGGCGTGGGCGGCTGCGTGGCCAGCCAGGAAGGCGCGAGCATCGTTTCGCGCGCACCGTATGTCGACGTCGTGTTCGGGCCGCAGACGCTGCACCGCCTGCCCGACCTGATCGCGCGCCGCCAGCGCACCGGCCAGTCGCAGGTCGATATCTCCTTCCCCGAGATCGAGAAGTTCGACCACCTGCCGCCCGCACGCGTGGACGGCCCGAGCGCTTTTGTGTCGATCATGGAAGGCTGCTCGAAGTACTGCAGCTATTGCGTGGTGCCCTATACGCGCGGCGAAGAAGTCTCGCGTCCGTTCGAAGACGTCCTGGCCGAAGTGGCCGGTCTTGCCGACCAGGGCGTGCGCGAAGTCACGCTGCTCGGCCAGAACGTTAACGCGTACCGCGGCAAGATGGGCGACACCACCGAGATCGCCGACTTCGCGCTGCTGATCGAGTACGTGGCCGAGATCCCCGGCATCGAACGTATCCGCTACACCACGAGCCACCCGAAGGAATTCACGAGCCGACTGGTCGAGCTGTATGGCCGCTGCGACAAGCTCGTCAACCACCTGCACCTGCCGGTGCAGCACGCGTCCGATCGTGTGCTGATGGCGATGAAGCGCGGCTACAGCGTACTCGAATACAAGAGCATCATCCGCCGGCTGCGCACGCTGCGTCCCGACATGTCGATGTCGTCGGACTTCATCGTCGGCTTCCCCGGCGAGACCGATGCGGACTTCGACAAGCTGATGGGGCTGATCGAGGAAGTCGGCTACGACACCTCGTTCTCGTTCATCTTCAGCCCGCGACCGGGCACACCGGCAGCCAACCTGCACGACGACACGCCGCACGAGGTGAAGCTGCGCCGGCTGCAGCATCTGCAGGCCACCATCGAGGAAAACGTGCAGCGCATCAGCCGCAATATGGTCGGCTCGGTGCAGCGCATCCTCGTCGAAGGCCCGGCGCGCAAGGACCCGACCGAACTGCACGGCCGCACCGAGAACAACCGCGTGGTCAACTTCGCGCTGCCCGGCGTACCGCAGTCCCAGCGCGACCGCATGATCGGCCAGATGGTCGATGTGTCGATCACGCAGGCGTTCCCGCACTCGCTGCGCGGCGAGATCGTGGTGCGGCAATGAGCGAAGGCACCCCACGCGCCAAGATGAAGATTGCTACCGCCGAATTCGTTGCCCCGCGCGACGACAACGCCAGGCTGCAGAACCTGTGCGGCCCGCTCGACGAAAACCTGCGCCAGATCGAGCAGGCGCTCGATGTGACCATCCAGCGCCGCGGCCACCGCATGACGATCCGCGGCGCCAACGCGCAGGACGCCGCGATTGCGCTGGAGCGTTTCTATAACCAGTCGCGCGCCGCGCTGACGGTCGACGACGTGCAGCTTGGCCTGGTCGAGACGCGCCAGATCTCCGCGCACGGCAGCTACCTGCCGCAGGCCGATGACGAGAGCGGCGCGCCCGAGTTCGAGGACGAGTCCCCGGTGCTGCACACGCGGCGCGCGGGCCTGCAGGGCCGCACCGCCATGCAGCGCGAGTACCTGCGCCATATCCTGGCGCACGACCTGACGCTCGGTGTCGGCCCGGCGGGTACCGGCAAGACCTATCTGGCCGTCGCCTGCGCGGTGGACGCGCTCGAGCGCGACTCCGTCAAGCGCATCGTGCTGACGCGCCCGGCCGTGGAAGCGGGCGAGCGCCTGGGCTTCCTGCCCGGCGACCTCGCGCAGAAGGTCGACCCGTACCTGCGTCCGCTCTATGACGCGCTGTATGACCTGCTCGGCTTCGACCGCACGCAGAAGATGTTCGAGCGCCAGATGATCGAGATCGCGCCGCTTGCGTACATGCGCGGACGCACGCTGAACCATGCGTTCATCATCCTGGACGAGGCGCAGAACACCACGCCCGAGCAGATGAAGATGTTCCTCACGCGCATCGGCTTCGGCTCCAAGGCGGTGATCACCGGCGACACCACGCAGATCGACCTGCCGCGCGGACAGAAGAGCGGGCTGGTCGAGGCGCAGCACGTGCTGCGCGATGTGCGCGGCGTCGCGTTCACACGCTTTTCCAGCATCGACGTCGTGCGCCACCCGCTGGTGGCCCGCATTGTTGATGCCTACGACGAATACCACGCCCAGCACAAGGACGCGTAATTGAAAAACAGCAAATCGAAGTCTTCCTCCGTCAGCCTCACCCTGTTCGATGGCGACGGCCGCGCGCGCAAGAGCGCCGCGCACGCCGTGCGCGTGCAGTTGCCCGACGGGCGCAGCCTGACGCTGGACCTGTCGCAGGCCGCCGACGGCGTGGTGGCGCTGCTGGCCGAACACACCGACACGCGCCAGCAAGCTGGCCTGCTGGTACGGCCCGACAACCATGATGCGCTCTCGGTGGCCGTTACCGCGACACCGGTGGTCACCACGACGGGTACGCCCGCCACGCCGCCCGCGCTCGAACTGGACGTGCAGCAAGGCGACGGCATCGGCAAGCGCGCAGGCCTGCCATCGCGCAAGCAGATCGAAGCGTGGGTGACGTCGGCGCTGTATGCCGACGCGGCCCTGACCGTGCGCTTCGTCGACGAGGAAGAAGGCCGCACGCTGAACCGCAGCTATCGCGGCAAGGACTATGCGACCAATGTGCTGACCTTTGCCTATGCGGAGAGCGAGGACGACCCGGTGACCGGCGACATCGTGCTGTGCTGCCCGGTGGTCGAAACCGAAGCCCGCGAACAGCGCAAGCCGCTCGAAGCGCACTATGCGCACCTGATCGTGCACGGCGTACTGCATGCGCAGGGCTACGAGCACGAGGACGACACCGAGGCCGAAGAAATGGAAGCGATCGAGACCGAGACGCTGCAGGCCCTTGGCTTTGACGATCCGTACCGCGACGACCATACACCGGTCGCGCACTGAAAACCGGTTCGACCACTGCTGAAGTGAGTCAACCCGCACACAGCCGGCCCCAGCGGCCGGCTGTGTCACGAGAGTAATCGGTCTTTTAGTGTATCCTTCAGACGATCTCCACCACGCGCTTGCCGCGAAATGAACGACCCCTATCCCAGTTCGAAGCCTGCCCATTTCAAGCAGTCCGATCGCCCAAGATCGCTTCTCGAACGCCTCACCGACCTGATTTCCCCTGAGCCCGAATCCCGCGCGGAGCTGCTTGCCGTGCTGCAGGATGCGCACGAGCGCAACCTGATCGACGCCGATTCGCTCTCCATGATCGAAGGCGTATTCCAGGTCTCCGAACTGACCGCGCGCGACATCATGATCCCGCGCGCACAGATGGATATGGTCAACATCGCGGACGCGCCGCAGGCCTTCATCCCCTTCATGCAGCTGACGGCGCACTCGCGCTTTCCGGTGTACGAAGGCAGCCGCGACAACATCATCGGCATCCTGCTGGCCAAGGACCTGCTGCGCTACTACACGGACGAGCAGTTCGACCTGCGCGAAACGCTGCGCCCCGCCGTGTTCATCCCGGAATCGAAGCGCCTGAACATCCTGCTGCGCGAGTTCCGCAACAACCGCAACCACATTGCCATCGTCGTCGATGAGTACGGCGGCGTGGCCGGACTGGTCACGATCGAAGACGTGCTCGAACAGATCGTCGGCGACATCGAGGACGAGTTCGACCTCGACGAAGACCAGGACAACATCCTGCCGCTGCCCGACGGCGGCTGGCGCGTGCATGGCCTGACCGAGATCTCGCAGTTCAATGAGGCCTTTGGCACGGCGTTCTCGGACCACGACGTCGACACCGTGGGCGGGTTGCTGACCAACCATCTAGGCCACGTGCCGCATCGCGGCGAGATCATCACGCTTCCGCCCGTCAGCTTCGAAGTGCTGCGCGCCGATGCGCGCCAGGTGCACCTGCTGCTCGTGCACCGCGAGTCGTCCACGAACCACCTGACCGACGCATGAAGCGCCAGGCTCCAGTCCTGGCCAGCGCCCCCGGCGCAGAACGCGCTCGCGTCTCCGGCGCGACCATGGCGCGCCTGCTGCTGGCCGGCATGCTCGGCATCGCCCATACGCAAGCCTTTGCCCCGCATGACTGGTGGTGGCTGCAGATTCTGTCGCTGGCCGGCCTGGCCGCGCTGGTCGCCGACGCGCCGCGCGCGCGGGTAGCCGCCGCCACGGGTTATGCGTTCGGCCTGGGCTGGTTCCTGTCCGGTATCTGGTGGCTCTACATCAGCATGCACGTCTACGGCGAGATGCCGGCCTGGATGGCCGCGCTTGCCGTAGTGCTGTTCAGTGCGTTCCTGTCGCTCTACCCCGCGCTGGCCGGTGCCGCGTGGCATCGCGTTGCCACGCGGCTGCCGCGCCTGTCGATCTGGTCCCCGCTTGCCTTCGGCGCGGCCTGGGGATTGTCGGAATGGCTGCGCGGCGTTGTCTTCACGGGATTCCCCTGGCTATCGGGCGGCTATGCGCATGTCGACGGTCCGCTGGCCGGCTTTGCGCCGCTCTTCGGCGTGTACGGCATCGGCACGCTGGCGGCGACGGTGGCGGCACTGCTGGTGCTGGCGGTGCGCGCGTTTGCGCAGCGTACCCACGGCCGCGGGATCGTTGCCGCCATGCTCGCCGTGGCCGTGCCTGCAGCGGGGGCTGCCCTGGCACCGCTGGCCTGGACTACACCCGCCGGCAAGCCGATCACAGTCAGGCTGCTGCAAGGCAATGTGCCGCAGGACATCAAGTTCGAGCAGGCCGGTGTGCAGCGTTCGATCGAACTCTACCGCGACATGATCACGGCAACGCCGGCCGATCTTATCGTGACGCCGGAAACCGCTTTCCCGGTCATCCTGCAGGACCTGCCGGTCGAGGTCGCGATCGTCATGCGCGACTTCATGGAGAAATCGGGCACCACCGTGCTGTTCGGTGCGGCGGGCGCCGATTCTGCGGTCGATTTCACCAACAGCGTGTTTGGGATCGGTCCGCAAGCGCGCCAACTCTACCGCTACAACAAGCATCATCTGGTGCCGTTCGGCGAGTTCATCCCGATGGGCTTCCACTGGTTCGTCGACATGATGAAGATGCCGCTCGGCGACTTCCGGCGCGGCGGGCTGGACCAGCCGCCGATGCCCGTGCGCGGCATCCGCGTGGCGCCGAATATCTGCTACGAGGATCTGTTCGGCGAGGATATCGCCCAGACCCTGCGGCACCAGGCCGAGCCGGCAAACATGATGGCCAACCTGACCAACCTGGCGTGGTTCGGCGACACCATTGCCCTGGACCAGCATCTGCAGATTTCGCGCATGCGTGCGCTGGAAATGCGCCGCCCGATGCTGCGCGCGACCAATACCGGCATGACGGCGGTCGTAGCGCCGGACGGCACGGTGCAAGCGCGCCTGCCGACGTTCACCGTTGATACGCTGACGGCATCGGTGCAGGGCATGCAGGGGCTGACGCCCTATATTCGCTGGGGAAATGTGCCGGTGCTGGCCTGGTTCGTGGCCGTGCTGGCTGTCATGGCCTGGCGCGTGCGGCGCGCAGGCTGAGGCACCTGTGCGATCACAGGCGGCAGGTGTAGCAGGACGCGTCCGTCACGGGTAGTGCGAGGCGCGGCCAGCCTCGGGCATTGCCATGGTGTTGCCCGGCAATGCCGTATCGCAGCGGCCTGGCGAATCAGCCAAGCAGGCTCGTCACAGCCGAAACGGCTGCCGCGGCGATCATGACCGCGATGGCGAGCAGGTAAGGTTTGCGAGAAAGAAGTGCCATGACCCATGTCCCCATTGATAGCTGACAGCGGAATCCCCCAAACGGACATTTCGTGCAGCTTGCGCGGCATCGGTGTCCACTGTCCTTCGCAACTCTGTATGCAGGTTGCTTGTTAATACTGTATACAAAAACATTATCGGCAAGGGTAAGCCCCCCCTGAAATCCCCGTCGGTGTTTTCCCCATGCGTTGCGAAAGCCCGACATGGCGTGTGTCCCCGCAAACGCAGGCCAGTGGCTAAAAAACCGATAGAATTCAGGGTTTAGCACCAACCGAATGCGTCGCCCGCTGCACTTTATTTGCAGCCCGCGCCTGTAAGGGCGCGGCATTGCGGCGGGATCCCGATCTAGCCTCCCCTATGCTGACCTTCCAACAAATGATTCTGACCCTGCAGGCCTACTGGGACCGGCAGGGCTGCGCACTCCTGCAACCTATCGATCTGGAGGTCGGCGCGGGAACTTCGCACGTGCACACCTTCCTGCGCGCGATCGGGCCCGAGCCGTGGCGTGCGGCCTACGTGCAGCCGTCGCGCCGTCCCAAGGATGGCCGCTACGGCGAGAACCCCAACCGTCTGCAGCACTACTACCAGTACCAGGTCGTGCTCAAGCCGGCGCCGGAGAACATCCTTGAGCTGTACCTCGGCTCGCTCGAGGCGCTCGGTCTGGATCTCAAGCAGAACGACATCCGCTTCGTCGAGGACGACTGGGAGAACCCGACCCTGGGCGCATGGGGCCTGGGCTGGGAAGTCTGGCTCAACGGCATGGAAGTGACGCAGTTCACCTACTTCCAGCAGGTCGGCGGCATCGACTGCAAGCCGATCACGGGCGAGATCACCTACGGCATCGAGCGTCTGGCGATGTACCTGCAGAAGGTCGAGAACGTCTATGACCTGGTGTGGACCGAGTGGGAAGAGAACGGCGAAACGCGCCGCCTGACCTACGGCGACGTCTACCACCAGAACGAGGTCGAGCAGTCGACGTACAACTTCGAGCACAGCAACACCGAAATCCTGTTCCGCCATTTTGCCGAGCATGAGGGCGAGGCGAAGCGCCTGATGGGGGATACCGGCACGGAAGAACAGGCCGTCACCGGCGCTCGCCTGGCCCTGCCCGCCTACGAACAGGTGCTCAAGGCCGCTCACACGTTCAACCTGCTGGACGCACGCGGCGCGATTTCCGTGACCGAGCGCGCCGCCTATATCGGCCGCATCCGCAATCTTTCACGCCAGGTGGCGCAGGCCTACTACGACTCGCGTGAAGCGCTGGGCTTCCCGATGTGCGGCGGGGCCAAGGCATGACGGTGCTCGCGCGCAGCGCACTGTGCTGCGCCCTGGCAATGGCCGTGGTGACGGCGCCGGCTGGTGCCGCCGCGCGCGCACAAGCCGCGCCCAGCCCGCAGGCGCTGCTGTTGCCGGCCGAGCTGTCCAACGTTTGCGAAGCCGACCCGCAGGCGCTGCAGCTTGCCATGGCACGCCACTGGCGGCCGTCGCTGAACGCGCTCGACCAGTGGACGCAGCTGGTGCGGTCGTTTGCCTGCGACCTGTCCGGCTCGCGCGATCTTGGCTGGCACCGGGTGCCGCTGCGCGCGTACGAGAGCGCGATCCGCTATCCGCTGACCTGGGTCGAGACGGAAGACCGCAATGGACGGCCACGCCGCGTCGTGCGCACCTACTACTCGGCCGCGCAACTACCGCCGAAGATAGATTTCTGGGTGGGCGGACGCATCGACGAAATCCGCTACGACAAGCGGCTGCGCCGCATCGAAGCGCGCTTTCCGGCCGCGGGCACCCGCGGCGCCGCCAGCAACGGCGCGGCCAGTGCCGTAGCCGTGGCGCAGTGCGCGTCCACCACGCTGCAATTCCGGCAACAGAACGGCCTCTGGCTGCTCTCCGGAGTCGAACCTAATCTTGAGCCGCGCTGCTGATTGCAGCGCGTGCCACAACTTGTTGGAAACGATTCATGTCGCAACCCATGACCGACTCGCTGCTGATCGAACTGTTCACCGAAGAGCTGCCCCCGAAGGCCCTGGCGCGCCTGGGCGACGCCTTCGCGCAGGGCCTGTTCGCCGGCCTGCGCGAGCGCGACCTGCTTGAAACCGATGCCGCTGTCACGCCCTATGCTTCGCCGCGCCGCCTGGCCGCGCTGGTGACCGGCGTGCGCCGCAGCGCGCCCGACCGCGAGCAGCGCGAGAAGGTCCTGCCGCTGACCGTGGCGCTGGGCGCCAACGGCGAACCCACCGCGCCGCTGGCCAAGAAGCTTGCCGCGCTGGCCAAATCCGTCGGCGTGGCCGACATCGACTGGCAGACGCTGGAGCGTGCCTCCGACGGCAAGGCCGAGGCCTTCTTCTACCGCTACACCGCCAAGGGTGCCGAACTCGCGGCCGGCCTGCAGGCCGCGCTGGACGACACCATCGGCAAGCTGCCGATCCCGAAGGTGATGAGCTACCAGCGCCCGGGCGGCGAAACGGTGCACTTCGTGCGCCCCGCGCACCGGCTGATCGCGCTGTTCGGCAGCGAAATCGTGCCCGTTACCGTGCTCGGCCTGCCGGCCAGCAACCTGACGCAGGGCCACCGCTTCCTGTCGCACGGCGCGTTCGAGATCGCGCACGCGACGCAGTACGCCGACACGCTGCTCGAGCAGGGCAAGGTGATCGCGAGCTACGCGCAGCGCCGCGAATCGATCCGCGAGCAACTGCTGAAGGCCGCAGGGGCCGACCAGGTCGTGATGCCCGAAGCGCTGCTCGACGAAGTGAACTCGCTGGTGGAATGGCCGGTGGTCTACGCGTGCCATTTCGAGGAAGCCTTCCTGGCCGTGCCGCAGGAATGCCTGATCCTGACCATGCAGACGAACCAGAAGTACTTCGCGCTGACCGATGCCGAAGGCCATCTGCGTAACCGCTTCCTGATCGTTTCCAACCTCGCTACCGAAACGCCGCAGTCGATCATCACCGGCAACGAGCGCGTGGTGCGTCCGCGCTTGGCCGATGCCAAGTTCTTCTTCGACCAGGACCGCAAGAAGACGCTGGCCTCGCGCGTGCCGCAGCTTGCGAGCGTGGTCTACCACAACAAGATCGGCACGCAGCTTGACCGCGTGCAGCGCCTGCAGCAGATCGCCGGCCATATCGCCGATGCAATGAATGCCTCGGGCGTCGCCGTCGACAAGGCCGCCGCCATGCGCGGCGCCGAACTGGCCAAGGCGGACCTGCTGACCGATATGGTCGGCGAGTTCCCCGAGCTGCAAGGCACCATGGGCACGTACTACGCGCGCCACGACGATGAAGCCGAGGATGTGGCGCTGGCCTGCTCCGAGCACTACCGCCCGCGCTTTGCCGGCGACGCGCTGCCTGAAGGCGCCGTCAGCACCGCCGTGGCGCTCGCGGACAAGCTCGAGACGCTGGTCGGCATCTGGGGCATCGGCCTGCAGCCCACCGGCGAAAAGGATCCGTTCGCGCTGCGCCGCCACGCGCTGGGCATCCTGCGCATGCTGATCGAGAAGCCGCTGGCCCTGTCCGTCGACGCGCTGCTCGCGCTGACCCAGCAAGCCTTTGCCGGCGTGCCGGCCGTCAAGCCGGCACCCGACGAGATTGCCGACTTCCTTTATGACCGTGTGCGCGGTTACCTGAAGGACAAGGGCTACACCACGAATGAAGTCGAGGCCGTGGTGAGCCTGCGCCCGCAGCAGCTGCACGATGTGCTCGGCCGCCTGGAAGCCGTGCGCACGTTCGCCGCGCTGCCGGAAGCCGAGGCACTGGCCGCCGCCAACAAGCGCATCACGAACATCCTGAAGAAGAACGCCGAAGCCGCGCAGGACATCGCCGCGGTCAACCCGGCCCTGTTCCAGGAAGATGCCGAACGCGCGCTGCACGGCGCCATCGAACGCGTGCGTCCGGAAGCGGAAGCCGCGTTCGCGCGTGGCGACTTCACCAGCGCGCTGCGCGACCTGGCCCAGCTGCGTGAAGCCGTCGACGGCTTCTTCGACAACGTGATGGTGATGGCCGAGGACGTGCAGCTGCGCGCCAACCGCCTCGCACTGCTGGCCTCGCTGCACGCGCTGGCCAACCGCGTGGCCGACATCTCCAAGCTGGCGGCCTGATCGCCCTGCCCACGCCATCACGCCACCGCCAACCGGACGCCAGACATGCCGCAGACACCGCCCAAATTCGTCGTCCTGGATCGCGACGGGGTCATCAACCTCGACAGCGACCAGTTCGTCAAATCGCCCGACGAATGGGTGCCGATCGAAGGCAGCCTCGAAGCCATCGCCGCGATGAACCAGGCGGGCTACCGCGTGGTTGTCGCCAGCAATCAGTCGGGCATCGGCCGCGGCCTGTTCGAGATGAGCGCGCTCAACGGCATGCACGAAAAGATGTACAAGGCGCTGGCGCACCTCGGCGGGCGTGTGGACGCGGTGTTCTTCTGCCCGCATACCGCGGCCGACGGTTGCGATTGCCGCAAGCCCAAGCCTGGCCTGCTCGACCAGATCAGCGAACGGTTCGGCATCGAACTCAAGGGCGTGCCGATCGTCGGCGACTCGCTGCGCGATCTGGAGGCCGGCGTGGCGGTCGGCTGCACGCCGCACCTGGTCCTCACCGGCAAAGGCCAGAAGACGCTGGACAAGGGCGGCCTGCCGCCCGGCACACGCGTCCATGACGACCTGCGCGCGTTCGCCCGCTGGCTGTCCGGCGGCGATGGCCAACCCCGCGCAACCTCGTCCTGATTCCCGCTGCTTCGCCAGCCCCCTATCAAGCGCCCCCTCGATGATTTTTTTGCGTTCCTTTCTGTTCGCGCTGTACCTGCTGGTACTGACGCCTCCCTACGCGTGCACCTGCTTTATCGTGTTTCCGTTCCTGAACGCGGCGCGGCGCTTCGACTTCGTGCGCGGCTGGACCCGCCTGGTGATCGGTGCCGCGCGCGTGCTATGCGGCATCCGCTACCAGATGGAAGGCCGCCAGCATCTCGACGAGATGCTCGACAAGCCCGTGGTGCTGCTCTCCAAGCACCAGTCCGCGTGGGAAACCGTGGCCTATGTCGCGCTGATGCCCAAGCCGCTGTGCTACGTCTTCAAGCGCGAGTTGCTGCTGGTGCCGTTCTTCGGCTGGGCGCTCGGCATGCTGAAGATGGTGCACATCAACCGCAAGGAAGGCACCAAGGCGTTCTCCTCCGCCGCACGGCAGGGTCGTGAGCGCCTCGCCGAAGGCGCCTGGATCATCATGTTCCCCGAGGGCACGCGTACGCCGTCCGGCCTGGAAAATCCGCGCTACAAGAGCGGCGGCGCCCGGCTCGCCGTGGAAACCGGCGCATGGGTGATCCCGATGGCCGTGAACTCGGGCCGTGTGTGGCCGCGCAACTCCTTCCTCAAGTACCCGGGCACGATCACGATCTCCATCGGACCGTCGATCCCGTCGGCCAACAAGACCGCCGACCAGCTCAACCAGGAAGTGCGCAACTGGATCGAGCACGACATGCGCCGCATCGACTCGCAGAGTTACCGGAAAGCCGCTGCATGAGCTTGCTGCGCCCGCCCCACGACCCCCCCGGCGCACAGCTGGAACTGCCGCTGACCGACAGCGGCCAGGGGATCGTCGCCGGGCTGGCACCGCAGGCTCCCGAGCCGACTGCTGCCGCATGGCCTGCGCGGCAGCCCGATGCGCGCAGGCTCCAGGTCGGCGAACACACGCTGCACTACGGGCTCAAGCGCTCGTCACGCCGCACGATCGGCTTCACCGTCGATGACCGCGGCCTGTCGATTACGGCGCCGCGCTGGGTCACGATCGCCGACGTCGAATCCGCGATCTTCGAGAAACAGCGCTGGATCTTCACCAAGCTAGCCGAGTGGCGCCAGCGTGAATCGAAGCGCGTGCTGCCGACCGTGCAATGGCGCGATGGTGCCAACCTGCCCTTCCTCGGGCAAACCATCACGCTGTCGCTCGAGTCGCCAATCGGCGCGGTGCTGTTCAATGGCGAGACCCGGATCCTGCACCTGTCGCTCCCCGCGCACGCCGACGAGCAACAGATCAAGGACCGCGTCCAGAGCTGGCTGCAGCAGCAGGCACGCCGCCTGCTGCCCCAGCGGCTCGACGTCTACGCCGAGCGCCTGGGCGTGCGCCACACGGGATTCGCGCTGACCTCTGCGGCCACGCGCTGGGGCAGCTGCACCGCGGACGGCAAGATCCGCCTGAACTGGCGGCTCATGCACTTCCCGATGTCGATGATCGACTATGTCGCGGCGCACGAACTGGCGCACCTCAAGGAGATGAATCACGGCCCGCGCTTCTGGGAAACCGTGGAATCGATCTTCCCGGAATTCCGCGACGCGCGTGCGCAGCTGCGCGCGCATCCGCCCGAGCTGCTTCCGACGTTCTGAGCCGTTGTTTCGCGCGCGCAGCCGCCCTGCTCGTCCGCCGGTGCGTTTCGCGCAAACGCACTAAAATGACGCACTCCCTCCAAGAACGACCCGACCCATAGGGCATCTCAAATGCGACTCCTCCACACCATGCTGCGCGTCGGCGACCTGCAGCGCTCCATCGATTTCTACACCCGCGTGCTCGGCATGCAGCTGCTGCGCCAGAGCGACAACCCGGAATACAAGTACCGCCTGGCCTTCGTCGGCTATGGCCCGGAAAGCGAGACCGCGGTACTGGAACTGACCTACAACTACGGCGTCGATCAGTATGACCTCGGCACCGCCTACGGCCATATCGCGCTGGAAACCGACAACGCCGCCGCGGCCTGCGACCGCATCCGCGTAGCGGGCGGCAAGGTCACGCGTGAAGCCGGTCCGGTCAAGGGCGGTACCACCGTGATCGCCTTCGTCGAAGACCCGGACGGCTACAAGATCGAACTGATCGAGCGCCATTCCACGCGCGACGCCGGCCGTCCCTGAGCGCGCCCGGCATGGACGCGCAAACCCTGAGCCGGCGCCCGCTCGATGGCGCCGCCATCGGTCTGATGGTGGTGCTGTGCGCCGCCTGGGGACTGCAGCAGGTCGTCATCAAGCTGACCGCGCCGCTGATGGGCGCGGTACTTCAGGCGGGCGTGCGGTCCGCCGTTGCAGCGCTGCTGGTGTTCGGTTTTGCCGCGTGGCGCGGCACGCCGATCTGGCGGCGTGATGGCACGCTCGGCGCAGGCCTGCTCGCAGGGCTGCTGTTCGGTGCCGAGTTCTTCTGTATCTTCGTCGGGCTCGGCCACACCACGGCATCGCGCATGGCGGTGTTCCTGTACACCGCGCCGATCTTCACAGCGATCGGGCTGCATTTCGCCGTGGCCGGCGAGCGGCTGCACCGTGGCCAGTGGCTCGGCGTCGTGCTGGCCTTCTGCGGCATTGTGCTCGCGTTTGCCGATGGCATGACGGCTACATCCGCGCACGGCAACACGCTGGCTGGCGATGCGCTGGGGGTGGTGGCGGGCTTGCTGTGGGCGGCGACCACCGTCGTCGTGCGTGCGACGCCGCTGGCGAGTGCGCCGGCCAGCAAGACGTTGCTCTATCAGCTCGCGGTATCCGGCGTGCTGCTGTTGGCTATGGCGTTGATGGCTGGACAGGCCGAGAGCGTGCAGGTCAACGGCATGGTGCTGGCCAGCCTGTTCTACCAGTCGGTGCTGATAGCGTTTGCGAGCTATCTCGCCTGGTTCTGGCTGCTGCGCCGGTATCTGGCGTCGCGGTTGTCGGTGTTCTCGTTCCTGACGCCGCTGTTTGGCGTGGCGTTCGGTGTGGTGCTGATGCACGACGCGGTGGGGCCGCGGTTTGCTGTGGCGGCGTTGCTGGTGCTATGCGGGATCGTGCTGGTGAACCGCCGTACCTGAGACACAGGATCCAGGCATGAAAAAAAAGCGCGGAGAACCCGCGCGTTCAGATTGCTGACAAACCTGGCATGCCAGCTTGTTTGCTCCCCTCTCCCGCTTGCGGGAGAGGGGTTGGGGGAGAGGGCAGGCGCATGGCAAGCACAGTAGCGCCTCACTTCGTGGGGACTCCTGCCCTCTCCCCCGCCCCTCTCCCATAAATGGGAGAGGGGAGACAACACTCGCAGCTTTGACTCTGTCAGCGACTACCAAACGAGAACATCCCCAACGCCTCCCGCACCTCATCCAGCGTCTGCTGGGTAATGGCCTTGGCCCGGTTAGTCCCTTCGCGCAGCAGATCAAACACATAGTCCGGATCCTTGGCGAGTTGCTCACGGCGCTCGCGAATCGGGCCCAGCAGTTCGTTCAGCACGCCTTCGACACGGCGCTTGAGCACCATGTCGCCCAGGCCGCCTCGGCGATAGTGCGCCTTGAGCTCTTCGACTTCTTCGGTATTCGGATCAAAGGCATCGAGGTAAGTGAACACCATATTGCCTTCGACCTTGCCCGGATCGGATACCTTCAGGTGGTCCGGATCGGTGTACATGCTGTGCACCGCCGCCTTGACCTGCTCGGGGCTGGCGCCCAGCGCAATCGCATTGCCCTGCGACTTGCTCATCTTGGCCTTGCCGTCGACGCCCGGCAGGCGGCCGAACTTTGGAATCAGGGCCTGGCATTCCTTGAGCACGTCACGACCAACCTGATGGTTGATGCGGCGAACGATCTCGTTGGTCTGCTCGATCAGCGGAGCCTGGTCTTCACCGACCGGCACGATGTCGGCCTTGAACGCGGTGATGTCCGCGGCCTGCGCAGCCGGATAGCACATGAAGCCTGCCGGGATGTCGCGGCCGAATCCGCGCGCCTGGATCTCTTCCTTGATCGTCGGGTTGCGCTCCAGGCGCGAGACCGTGACGAAGTTCAGGTACATCAGCGTCAGTTCGGCAAGTGCCGGCAGGTACGACTGCACCGTGATGGTGGTCTTGGTCGGGTCGATGCCGACGGCCAGGTAGTCCAGCGCCACTTCCAGCACGTTGCGACGGACCTTGTCGGGATCGTGCGCGTTGTCGGTCATGGCCTGCGTATCGGCCAACAACAGATACTGCTCATGCGTATCCTGCAGCTGCACGCGAGTCTTCAGCGAGCCGACGTAGTGGCCGAGATGCAGCGGGCCGGTGGGACGATCGCCGGTCAGGATGACGGGTCGCTTGGTGGTTTGCGTGTTGGCTGTCATTGCGGAAATTCGCGGAAATTTGGAGATGTAAGCGGTCCGGCCATCAGGCGGCCGATCTGTCGGATGCATCGCCGCCCAGGCGGCGCGCCAGTTCGACGTACTCGCCGACCGGCACCTCTTCGGCGCGGCGGCCAAGGTCGAAGCCGATCGCCTCGAAATCGACCTGGTCGCGCAGGAACGAAAGCGTATTGCGCAGCACCTTGCGCCGCTGCGAGAACGCGGCCGTCACCAGGTCGCCGAGCACGGTGATGTCGCAATCGGCATGCGGCGAACGCAGCCGGCCGCTTTCCGTGCGCGGCCACGGGATCATGCGCACCACGGCGGAATCCACCTTCGGCGGCGGATTGAACGAACCCGGCGGCACATCGAGCACATGCTCCATGTGGTAGCGCACCTGCAGCATGATCGACAGGCGGCCGAAGGCCTTGCTGCCCGGTTCCGCCACCATGCGGTCGACCACTTCCTTCTGCAGCATGAAGTGCTGGTCGTGCACGTGGTCGGCGTAGTCCATCAGGTGGAACAGCAGCGGGCTCGAAATGTTGTACGGCAGGTTGCCGACAATGCGCAACGGCCGCCCCGGCACCGCGAGCCTGCCGAAGTCGAAGGCCAGCGCGTCGCCGGCATGGACCTGCAGGCGGTCGCCATAGCGGCGCCGCAGGCGCTCGACCAGGTCGCGGTCCAGCTCGACCACTTGCATCTGCGGCACGCGCTCGAGCAACGGATCGGTCAGCGCGCCGAGGCCCGGGCCGATCTCCACGAGCACATCGTCGGCCAGCGGATTGATGGCATTGACGATGCCGTGGATGATGGAATCGTCGACCAGGAAGTTCTGGCCGAATCGCTTGCGGGCCACGTGGCCCTGGTGCATGTTTGAACGCATGGAGGAATACACCACTAGTGTGGCGGCCTGGCTGAAGCATGCCTGCCGTTGGCATGCCCGGCCATGGTCACCGCACTGCGGATAGCCTCGATCATGCTGCCGTGCTCGGCCTGGCCGCTGCCGGCCAGGTCGAGCGCGGTGCCGTGGTCGACCGAGGTGCGGATAAAGGGCAGGCCCAGCGTGATGTTCACGCCGTGCCCGAACGTGCCGTACTTCAGGGGCGCGAGCCCCTGGTCATGGTACATCGCCAGCACGCAGTCGGCGTCGCGCAGGTGGCGCGGCTGGAACAGCGTGTCGGCCGGATACGGGCCGCGCGCGTCGATACCGGCATCGCGCGCCTGCGCCAGCGCTGGTTCGATGACGTTGATCTCCTCGCGCCCCATGTGGCCGCTCTCGCCCGCGTGGGGATTGAGTCCGGTCACCAGGATGCGGGGGCGTGCAATGCCGAACCAGCGGCGCAGGTCGGCGTCGATGATCGACAGCGTCTCGATCAGCAGCGGCACCGTTACGGCGTCGGCCACCGCGCGCAGCGGCAGGTGCGTCGTGGCCAGCGCCACGCGCAGCATGGCGTTGGCATGCGCCGGCTGGGGGCCGGCCAGCATCATCACCACGCGCGGCACGCCCGCGGCCTCGGCGAGGTATTCGGTATGGCCGGTGAACGGCACGCCGGCATCGTTGATCGTGCTCTTCTGCACGGGCGCCGTGACCATGGCCGCGTAGCGCGCGGGGGCGCCGGCATGCGTGCGGCAGCCCGCAATCGCAGCATCAAGCATCGCCAGCACATACGGGCCGTTGCGCGCATCGAGCCGGCCCGGGTCGCACGCGACGGCCAGCGGCACATGATGGATGACCACTTCGCCCTCGGCGATGCGGCGCTCCCACGCATGCACCACGCCTAGCGCCGCGGCCCGGGAAGCCAGCAGGTGCGCATCACCAAGCACATGGTAACGGGCGTGCCCGTTCTGACCCGCGAGCTGCAACAACGCCCCGATGGTGATGTCGGGGCCGATACCGGCGGGTTCACCGGTAGAAATGGCTAGCGCAAGCGGGTCGGGCATGTCGCGGGTCGTGAGGCGGGTGCGAGGGTACGTCAGCGCTGTCGGTTGACGCGGTACTCGACGTACGCCGCCGAACGCAGCTGGCGCACCCAGTCATCATAGGCCGCGCGCAGCTTCTGCTCGCGGATTTCGGCGCGCGCGAAGTCGCGCTGCTTCTCGGGGGCCATTTCGGTTTCGCGGCGGTTCTGTACCTGGATCAGGTGTACGCCAAACTGCGTAACCACCGGCTCCGAGATCTCGCCGGGACGCAGCCGGTTCATGGCCTGCTCGAATTCGGGAACCAGTTCGCCAGGCGAGACCCAGCCCAGATCGCCGCCGGCCTGCGCCGAGCCGTCCTGCGAGAAGCGCTTGGCGGCGTCGGCAAAGTCGCCGCCGTGCGTGATGCGGTCACGCAGCGTGCCGAGCTGGCGGCGCGCCTCGGCTTCGGGCATGTTCGGGCCCGTACGGATCAGGATGTGGCGGACCTGGGTCTGCGTGATGCGCGATGCGGCGGCCGGGCTGGAGGCCGAGGCCGACGCGGGCGCCGCGCGCTTGGCGGTCAGCTTCAGGATGTGGAAACCGTTGGCGCTTTCCACCACCTCGGGCGCCACGGCGCCCGGCTGCAGGTCGACCACGGCATTGGCGAACAGCGCCGGCAGGCGGCCAATTTCGCGGAAGCCCATCGCACCGCCCTGCGCCGCTTCCGGCCCTTGGGAATTCGCTTGCGCGAGCTGGGCGAAGTCGGCACCGCCCTGCGCCTGCTTGAGCAGTTGCTCGGCCTTGGTCTTGAGTTCCTGCTTCTGCGCATCGGAGGCATTCTCCGGCACGCGCAACAGGATCTGGGACACATTGAACTCGGTCGGCCCGGTGGCCGCCGCGCCCTGGCCGCCACGCGCGGCGAGGTAGTTGTCGATCTCGCCGTCGTAGACCTGTACCTTCGAGTCCACTTCGCGTTCGCGCAGGCGGATCACCTGCACCTGCTTGCGCAGTTCGTCGCGATACTTGGTCCACGTCATGCCGCTGGCCTCGACACGGCGACGCAGTTCCGTCGCGCTCAGGCGGTTCTGCTGTGCGACGGATTCGATCGCGCGGTCCAGTTCCTGGTCAGTCACCTTGATGCCGGCATCCTGCGCGGCCTGGGTCTGCACGCGCTCCATGATCAGGCGCTCGAGCACTTCGCCGAGCAGGTCCGCGCGCGGCGGCGCCGGCCGGTTGGCGGTGCGCAGTTGCGCTTCGATCTCGTCGGCACGGTCGAGCAGTTCGCGGCGCGTGATCACGCTGTTGTTGACCACCGCGACCACTTCATCGACGAGTTGCGAACGCTTCCCGCCGCTGCTCGGCTGCGGCACGCCGAGTTGCGGCTGGCTCGACGGCACCGCCACATCCGACGATTGCGGCACGAAGATGCCTGTGGCGCGCGGCGCTTGCGAAGGCGCCTTGAGCTGGGCCAGGGCCGGGCCGGCCATGGCAGCGAGCACGGCCGGCAGTAGAACGCGGCGCCACGGCGACAACATCAGGGTCAGGGAAAACAAGGCGAATTCTTGACGTTTCATCGTAATCCGTCATTCATAGTGATCAAACTGGGTCGTCGGCACCGGCTTGGCGGTGACGGGTTCGTACCCAGGAACATTCAGGCGCAGGATATCGAGCGGATTCGAGCCGATCTTCGACAGTCCGCGGAACTCCACCTGCAGGAAGATCCGGCCGGTATAGCCCTGCGTGGTATTGCGGTAACGCTGGTAGACCACGCGCCCCACCCAGCAGTCGGCCGCGTATTCCAGGCCGGCCAGCGCATCGACCATCTGGTTTGCATTGCGGTCGAACGCGAAACGGCCTATGCCATAGGCGCGCTGGGTAATGGGCCACTGGCCGGAAATTTCGAACTGGTCGATGGCGGTGTTATCCGTCACCGACGTGGCGCGGCGGTAGCGGTAGCCCATATTGAGCAGCTTGCGCGGCTCCGGACGCCACGCGAACGCCAGGTTCGAGTAGTTGATGTGTTCCGAATCCGGATTGTATTGGATGCCTGCATCCACGTAGTAGCCACGGAACAGCTGGATGGTCGTGGCCGCCAGCAGGTCGGAGCTACCGGCCTTCGGATCGGGCAGCGTGCCGTTGATCTGCACGCGCTGCCCCGTGAAGTCGTAGCGCTGCGCAATGGTGCCGCGGAAGCGCTCGACACCAGTATCGGCTTCGATCAGGCGAGTGGTCAGGCCTGCCGTAAGCTTGTTGTTGTCGGCTACGCGGTCATAGCCGGTGAACGGGTTCTCGGAAAAGATCTGGCCGTAGCCGAAGTCCGACTGCACGGTATCGAACAGCGGGAACTGGCTCTGGTCGCGGAACGGCGTGTAGACGTAGAACAGCCGCGGCTCGAGCGTCTGCAGATAGTTGACCCCGAACAATCGGCTCATGGTCGGCGCGTCGCGCTCGAAGGTCATGCCGGAGTCGAAGCTGAAGGTCGGGACCGTGCGCGACAGGTTGTTCTGCGCTGTCGGCGTATTGCTTTGCGCCTCCATCTGGTACTGCGTCGCATTGAAGATGACCTTCGGCGTCGCATACCAGCCCGGCCGCACGATCGGGTAGCTGATGGTCGGCTGCACGAACATGCGCTCGCCCTGCGGCTGCTGGAAGCCCGTCGAGGTCAGCGGGATGCGGAAACGCGTGTAGTCGGCCTCCACCTGCACGTCGAAGCCGCCGAGGTCATAGCGGAGGTACTTGCCGTTGAGCTGCGGCTCGCGCTCGTAGGACGGTCCGCTCGGCAACAGCGTCTGGAACTTCTGCACACGCGCAAGGACTGTGAAGTCCTGCCAGTTATACGTGACACCACCTTCCTGGATGTACTGCCGCTGCGTCGATTGCGCCACGGTACGCGTCAGGTCGTCCGGATACCTGTCGTCCGATACCCGGTTCAGGTTCAGGTAGGCGTTGAGCCCTTTCGCCAGGTTCTGGTTATGCTGGAACGAATAGGACCAGCGGTTGGTGTTGGTCTGGCGGTCGTCCGGCAGGATTTCAGCGCGCAGCCGCCCCGAATAACCTTGCCCGATGTACCGGTAGTCGCCGCCGAGCATGAAACCGCGCGACGTCATGATGCGCGGATACAGCGTCAGGTCACGGTTCGGCGCAATGTTGAAGTAGTACGGGAGCGTGACGTCGAGGCCCGATTTCGACCCGTAGCCGAACAGCGGCGACAGGAAACCGCTGCGGCGCTCGTCGTTGAGCGGGAAGCTGAACACCGGCGCGCCCGCGATCGGCACGTCGAAGAAATGCAGCACGCCGCCGTATGCCACGCCTACTTGCCGATCGCTGTCCAGGTCGAGCTGGCGTGCGCTGAAGTACCAGTCGGCGTTGTCCGGCGAGCAGGTGGTGTACGTGGCCCGCTTGATCACGCTGCGGTCCTTGTCCACGAAGTCGATGCGTTCGGCCTTGCCCGTACCGCCGGTCTGCTGGAAGTAGTAGTCGGGCGAGAGCATGTACCCCTCGTTCGCCTCGACCTTCATACGAGCCTCGGGGCCCACGGCCAGCGCGCCGCCGCGCGACACGCGGGCATTGCCGTGCGCGAAGGCTTCGTCAGTGTCCTGGTCGTAGGTCAGCTTGTCGCCCTTGACCACGGCGCCGCCGCGGCGCAATTCGGCATTGCCTTCGAGCACTACGCCACGCTCGTTGTAGCCGGTGAGCCGGTCGCCCGACACGAATGCCGGTGGATTTTCCCCAGGCTGGGTGGTTTTCGCGGGCTCGGCCAGGCGCGGCACGAGCTCGCCGGACACAGGCGGCGCCAACGGCACTTCCGGGGCGGTTTCCACCACGGACTCGGTCTGGTCGATGTCTGGCACCGCCGAACTGGACATCTGGGCGTGCGCGCCCACCGACAGGCCGGCCATGGCCAGCACCAGCGGCCGCAGGGCGCTGGCAGGCAGCCGGCCGGTGCGGCTGGATAGGCCGGAAAGCGCAGGCGGCTTGTTGGCTCGTTTGTTCGGTGATCGTCGTTGTTCGGTCATGCGAGCGGGTTGTCAGTCACGTCGGCGGCGACGGCTTGCCTGCTAGCCGCCAGCCCCCCACGGAACAGGCTGCGGGGCAACGGTGGGCCCCTCCCGGGGGCCGCCCGGCGCCCGGGTCTGGTCGGGTATTATACGGGGCAACCAATTCTCCATTTCCGGCATGGCAGCACTTCTTCACGACCCACGCCTGGACCAGCTCAAATCCTGGGTGTCCGGACTCGGTCCGGACTGGTCCATCGACCCCGATTCCTGCACCCCCGCTTCGTCCGACGCGAGCTTCCGGCGCTACTTCCGCGTGAGCACAGGCAACGCCGCGCATCCGACCGCCATCGTGATGGATGCGCCGCCTTCGCATGAAGATTGCCGGCCGTTCGTCCATGTCGCCGCACTGTTCGGCGCCGCTGGCGTCACGGTGCCGACGGTGCTCGAACAGGATCTCGACCAAGGCTTCCTGCTGCTGGCCGACCTGGGCAGCCAGACTTATCTGTCGCGGCTCGACGACTCCTCCGCCAGCGGCATGTACGCCGACGCGGCGGTCGCCCTCGTCCGTATCCAGGCCGCGACCCGTGCCGGCGAGCTGCCCGCCTACGACCGCGCCCTGCTCCAGCGTGAGCTGGACCTGTTTCCGCAGTGGTACATCGCCAAGCATCTTGGCGCGACGCTGACCGACGCCCAGCAGGCCGACTTGCGCGAAGTGATGGATACGCTGCTCGCTAACAACCTCGCGCAGCCGCAGGTCTACGTGCACCGCGACTACCACTCGCGCAACCTGATGGTGCTGCCCAGTGGCACCAACCCCGGCGTGCTCGACTTTCAGGACGCCGTGATCGGCCCGATCACCTACGACGCGGTGTCGCTGTGGCGCGATGCCTACATCGAATGGGACGAGGAACAGCAGCTCGACTGGCTGATCCGCTACTGGGAGCGCGCGCGCAAGGCCGGGCTACCGGTGAACGCCGACTTCGGCGAGTTCTACCGCGATTACGAGTGGATGGGCCTGCAGCGCCACCTGAAGGTGCTCGGCATCTTCGCGCGCCTGTACCACCGCGACGGCAAGGACGGCTATCTCGCCAACCTGCCGCTGGTGCTCAAGTACACGCGCCAGGTCGCCGGCCGCTACACCGAACTGCGCAAACTGATCCGCCTGCTCGACGCGCTCGAAGGCGCCGCAAGCCCGGCCGGCTACACGTTCTGAACGGGGGCCGAGCAGTGCCCCCTACCGGCCTTCCTGAAAGCTCCGAGACCATCACCCGCTCCGGCGAGTGGTGGGCCGGCATGCGCGCGCTCGCGCCCATGCTGCTGGGCGTAGTGCCGTTCGGCCTGATCTATGGCGTGCTGGCAGTCGGCGCCGGCATGCCCGCGTGGCTCGCCTGCGCGATGAGCGCCATCGTGTTCGGCGGCGCGTCGCAGATGATCCTCACGCAATTGTGGTCGGCCGGCACGCCGGCACTGGTCATCGCGGTCACGGTGGCGATGGTGAACCTGCGCCATGCGCTCTACTCGGCCACGATCGCGCCGACGCTCGCGCACCTGCCGCGCCGCTGGAAGGCACTGATTGCCTATCTGCTGACCGATGAGGCGTTCGCCGCGATGACGCACCGGCTGGCCGACACCGGGCCGCGCCAGCGCTATCGCCATTGGTACTACTTCGGCGGCGGCTTCGCGCTGTGGGCAAGCTGGCAGGTCTCGACGCTGGCCGGCGTACTGGTCGGCGCGCAAGTGCCGCGCGACTGGCCGCTCGACTTTTTCTTGCCGCTGACGTTCATCGGCATCATCGTGCCGGGCCTCAAGCACCGTGCACAGGTGGCAGCGGCGCTGGTGGCCACTGCCCTTGCCGTGGCCTGCTTCGGCATGCCGCACAAGCTCGGCCTGATGGTCGCGGCGCTGGGCGGCATTGCCGCCGGCATGCTGCTGCTCGGCCGCGGCAAGATCTCCGGCAAGCGCCCGGCAGGCAAGGCCGCCGTCGGCAAGGAGGCAGCATGAGTTCGCTGACCTTGCTCTGGGTGTTCCTTGGCGCGGGGCTGGCCACGTTCCTGATCCGCCTGTCGTTCATCGCCGTGGAGGGCCGCGTGCGGCTGCCGGCATGGTTCCGTACCGCGCTGCAGTTCGTGCCGGCGGCCATGCTGTCCGCGCTGATCGCGCCCGACCTGCTGATGCGAAGCGGTGAACTGTACGTGAGCCCGTTCAACGCGAGGCTGGTGGCCGGCCTGGTCGCCATCGTGATCGCCGCGCGCACGCGCAGCATCGGCTGGACCATCATTGGCGGCATGGCCACCCTGCTCGCCATGGAGACCCTGATTTGAAAGCCATGATCTTTGCCGCGGGCCGCGGCGACCGCATGCGCCCGCTGACCGACGCCTGCCCCAAGCCGCTGCTGGCGATCGGCGGCAAACCACTGATCGTCTGGAAGATCGAGGCGCTCGTGCGCGCGGGCCTGCGCGACATCGTCATCAACCATGCGTGGCTCGGCGAGCAGATCGAAGCGGCGCTCGGCGATGGCAGCCGATTCGGCGCGCGCATCGCGTACTCGGCAGAAGGCAGCGCGCTCGAAACCGCCGGCGGCATCGCCAAGGCGCTGCCGCTGTTGTCGCAGGCACCGGAACGCGGCGAGATCTTCCTGGCTGTTTCCGGCGATATCTTCTGTGAGTATGACTTCCGCACGTTGTTGCCACGTGCTAGCGAAATGGCCGGCGCGCCGTCGCCGCGCATGCATCTGGTGATGGTGCCGAACCCGCCGTTCCACCCCGCAGGCGACTTCGCGCTCAGGCCCGACGGCCTGCTTGCACTCGATGCAGCGCCGGACGCCGAGCGTCTGACGTTCGGCAATATTGGCCTCTATGACACTCGGCTGTTCACCGACATTGCCCCAGGCACCAAGGTCGCCATGACGCCGAGCTACCGCGCAGCCATTGCGGCAGGCACAGCCACCGGCGAGCGCTTCGACGGCCGCTGGGAAAACGTCGGCACCCCTGCGCAGCTCGCCGCGCTGAACGACGCTGTCGCTGCGCGCACCACCGCCATCGCAAGCGGCGCCTGAGCCGCTTGCCGGCCCCGCCGGGCCATGTGCGCCGGCGGCGTTAGAATCTGATGCATTCCCCCTACACAGTTGGCGATCCTATGTCCGCACCCGATTCAGCCCTCTTGTCCGCCTGCCGCGATCGCCGCGCGCGCGTGCTGCAGCACCTGCGCAGTGGCGGCGGTGGCGTGGCCATCCTGCCCACGGCGCCGGAAGCCATGCGCAACCGCGACAGCGACTATCCGTACCGGCACGACAGCTATTTCTATTACCTGACCGGCTTCACCGAGCCCGAGTCCGTACTGGTGCTGGTCGCCGGCCAGGGTACCGAGGCCGACCGCAGCATCCTGTTCTGCCGCCCCAAGCATGAAGAGCGCGAGATCTGGGACGGCTTCCGCTACGGCCCCGAAGGCGCACGCGCGACCTTCGGCTTCGATGAAGCGCATTCGGTCGAAGAGATCGACGCGATCCTGCCCGGCCTGCTTGCCAACCGCGCTCAGCTCGCCTATCCGCTCGCGGCCTCGACGCGCACCGACATGCAGGTGCGCCGCTGGCTCGACGCGGTGCGCATGCAGGGCCGCGCGGGTGTCGCGGCGCCGTCGGTGGCGACCGACATCCGCACGCTGCTCGACGAAATGCGGCTGATCAAGGATGCCGGCGAGCTGGCCACCATGCGCCGCGCCGGCGAAATCTCCGCAGGCGCCCACGTGCGCGCCATGCAGGCGACGCGTCACGGCCTGCGCGAATACCACCTGGAAGCCGAGTTGCTGTACGAATTCCGCCGCCACGGCGCGCAGAGCGTGGCCTACAACTCGATCGTCGCGGCCGGTCCCAATGCCTGCGTGCTGCACTACCGCGCGGGTCCTGCCGAGCTGCGCGACGGCGATCTGTGCCTGATCGATGCGGGCTGCGAGTTCGATGGCTACGCCTCCGATATCACGCGCACGTTCCCCGTATCGGGCCGCTTCTCGCCGGCCCAGCGCGAACTCTATGACTTGGTGGTAGCCGCGCAGGAGGCCGCCATTGCGGAGACTCGCGTGGGCGTGCCCTACAACGTGCCGCACGATGCCGCGGTACGCGTGCTCGCGCAGGGCATGCTCGACACCGGCCTGCTCGACCGCAACAAGGACGGCACGCTCGACGACGTGCTGGCCAGCGGCAGCTATCGCCGCTTCTACATGCACCGCACCGGCCACTGGCTCGGCATGGACGTGCATGACGTAGGCGAGTACCGCTCGGCCGCGCCCGCGGCAGACGGCGAACGCCCGTGGCGGCCGCTCGAGCCGGGCATGGTGGTAACGGTCGAACCCGGCATCTACGTGCGCCCGGCCGACGACGTGCCCGAACGCTACTGGCATATCGGCATCCGCATCGAGGATGATGCCGTGGTCACGAACGGCGACTGCGAGATCATCACGCGCGGCGTGCCGGTCAAGGCCGACGAGATCGAAGCCCTGATGCGCGACCGCAACACCCTGAACGGAGGCAAGGCATGATCGGATGGCTGCGCCGACTGTTCCCCGGCAATACCGGAACGCCGCATAACCCGCCTGTGAAGCGCCACATCGATCCGAGCGAACCGTTCGTGATCAACCTCTACGATGACCGCATCGTGGTGCACCGCCCCGACGGCCAGCGCGAGGAAGTCATGTGGGACACGCTCGAACGTGTCGTGGTGCGCGTGTCCAACGCATCGCCGTGGGCGGGCAAGGTCTGGCTGATCCTCATCGGCGCCGCAGACAGCGGCCAGGGCTGCGTGACGCCGATGGACGCCGCCAACGCCACCGCCCTGCTGGAACGGCTGCAGGCACTGCCCGGCTTCAACCAGCAGAAGCTCGACAACGCGCTGCGCGATGCCTCGGCCGGCAAGTCGCGCTCCGACGCGGTCTGCTGGAAGCGCGGCGCGCCGGCGGAACCCACCTCGGACCTCAATACGGACGGGAGTGCCGGCAATGACGCAGGCCGAACCTGAAGTCCGCGACATCGCCATCGTCGGTGGCGGACCGGTAGGGCTGGCGCTGGCTTGCCAGCTGCTGCTGGCCACCGACTGGCGCATCACGCTGATCGACGCCGCCACGCCGGCGCGCGCGGCGCGCGACCCGCGCGCCATCGCGCTGTCCCACGGCAGCCGCCAGTTGCTGGAGCAGATCGGCGCGTGGCCTGTCGCCGGTACGGCGATCGAGCATATCCATGTCTCGCAGCGCGGGCGCCTGGGCCATGTGAAGCTGCACCACGAGGACTATGGGGTGCCGGCGCTGGGCTACGTGGTGCGCTATGGCGAGCTGTGCAACGTGCTCGAGCGCGCGCTCGGCCGGGCCGCGCAACAGGCAGGCGAGTCGCGCCTGCTCCGTATATTCGAAACCCGCATCGATGACCTGCAGCAGGACCCGCTGATCGGCGGCGACTTCGACGGCATCGATGCGATGAGCGGCGCGGTCCATCTCACCGGCACGGCGACCGACGGTCAGGTGGCGCGCTTTACCGCGCGCATCGCGATCCAGGCCGAAGGCGGCCTGTTTCACCAGCAGGTCGCGCATGCGGGCCACGGCGCAAGGCATCGCGACTACCGCCAGACTGCGGTGATCGGCCACGTTGCGTGCTCGCGGCCACGGCCGGGTTGGGCCTGGGAGCGGTTCACCGAGGAAGGGCCGCTGGCGCTGCTGCCCTATGACGAGCACGGCATCGACGGCTACGCGCTGGTCTGGTGCTGCCCGCCCGATCAGGCAGCGCGGCGCATCGCGCTGAGCGATGCGGAGTTCGTGGCGGAGCTGAATGCGGTGTTTGGCGACCGCCTGGGCCGCTTCACGCTGGCGGGCAAGCGCCACGCGTTCCCGCTCGGGCTCAATGCCGCGCCCGTGACGGTCGAAGGCCGCATCGCGGCAGTCGGCAATGCGGCTCAGACGCTACACCCGGTGGCGGGCCAGGGCCTGAACCTGGGCCTTCGCGATGCTTTTGCGCTCGCCGATTCCCTGCGTGCCGGCTGCTCGCCGCGCTCACTGCAGGCCTTCGCATCCCGCCACAGGCTGGACCGAGCTGTGACGATTGGCGTCACCGACCTGCTGCCGCGCGTGTTCGGCATCCCTTCCCCGCTGGCCGCGCATGCGCGTGGCGCGTCCTTGGCGGCGCTGGCTTGCATGCCGCCGCTCAAGCATGCGTTGGCGCGGCACATGATGTACGGCATGCGCCGATGATCCGCCATGACGGGACCGCGAGAGCGGCTCCCGCCATGCGCCAGGTAATCTATTCGAGGCATTTTCGGACTTCGCCACTTGCTTTGATGCTCAATTCTTGGGCAGCAGCAGTCGTTTGGCGGTAGAATCCAGCCCTCGCTCATGCCCGTGAACATTGCCGACAGCCGTTTCGGCACGGGTGTGTTTTTTCGTTTCACTCCAGTTACGCCGCCAGGCGGTCCTGTTTTGCGTTGCGCAGCACGCGTGCCGCAGGGAACAGCGCTGGCCGGAATCGCTCATCCAACGTGCAGATCGGACCACACCAACTCCGCAACAACCTGTTTGTCGCCCCCATGGCGGGCGTGACGGACCGGCCCTTCCGCCAGCTGTGCAAGCAGCTCGGCGCGGGCTATGCGGTGTCGGAGATGGTGGCGTCGAACGCACAGCTGTGGAAAAGCGAGAAGACCATGCGCCGCGCGAACCATGCCGGCGAGGTCGAACCGATCTCGGTACAGATCGCCGGCGCCGAGCCGGGCATGATGGCCGAGGCCGCGCGCTACAACGTCGATCGCGGCGCGCAGATCATCGACATCAATATGGGCTGCCCGGCCAAGAAGGTCTGCAATGTGGCCGCGGGCTCCGCGCTGCTGCAGAACGAGCCGCTGGTGGTACGCATTGTCGAGGCCGTGGTCGCCGCCGTCGGCGACCGCGTGCCGGTCACGCTCAAGATCCGAACGGGCTGGAACCGCGAGAACCGCAATGCGCTGCGCATCGCGCGCATGGTGGAAGACGCGGGCATCAGCATGCTGACCATCCACGGCCGCACGCGCGCGGACCTGTACCACGGCGATGCCGAGTACGAGACCATCGCCGCGGTCAAGGCCGCCCTCCGCATTCCGGTGGTGGCCAACGGCGACATCACCACGCCGCAGAAAGCCAAGCAGGTGCTCGCGTTGACGGGCGCCGACGCCATCATGATCGGCCGCGCGGCGCAGGGCCGGCCGTGGCTGTTCCGTGAAATCGAGCATTTCCTGAAAACCGGGGAGCTGCTGCCGTCGCCCGAAGTGGCCGAGATCCGCGCGATCATGAACGCGCACCTCGAAGACCACTATGCGTTCTACGGCGAGTTCACCGGCGTGCGCACGGCGCGCAAGCATATCGCGTGGTACACGCGCGGGCTGCGTGGCGCGAACCTGTTCCGCCACCGCATGAACACGCTGGAAAGCACCGGCGAACAACTGGCCGCGGTCAACGCCTTCTTCGATGAGCAGGCGCAATGGTCAGACCGGCTCGTCTATGTCGATGAGGCAGATGCCGGTGGAGAAGAAACGAACAACAACAACGACAAAGGGGAGTTGCTTGCCGCATGAGCCGCAACGCTATCGACCAGTGCATCCGGGACAGCCTGGATAGCTACTTTCGGGATCTGGACGGCGAAGTGCCTTCCAATATGTACAACATGGTGCTGGAGGCAGTCGAGCGCCCGTTGCTCGAAGCCGTGATGGTGCGCGCCGAGCGCAACCAGTCGCTGGCCGCCGCCTACCTCGGCATCAATCGCAATACGCTGCGCAAGAAGTTGCAGCTGCACGGTTTACTTTGAATTTGAAGCGTTTCGTACAGCCATGATCAAGCAAGCTCTCCTCTCTGTTTCCGACAAGACCGGCATCGTCGAATTCGCGCGCGAACTGAACGCGCTCGGCGTCACGCTGCTTTCCACCGGCGGCACCGCCAAGCTGCTGGCCGACAGCGGCCTGCCCGTCACGGAAGTGGCCGACTACACCGGCTTCCCCGAGATGCTCGACGGCCGCGTGAAGACGCTGCACCCGAAGGTCCACGGCGGCATCCTCGCGCGCCGCGACCTGCCCGAGCACATGGCCGCGCTGGCCGAGCACGACATCCCGACGATCGACCTGCTGGTGGTGAACCTGTACCCGTTCCAGCAGACCGTGGCCAAGGATGACTGCACGCTGCCCGACGCGATCGAGAACATCGACATTGGTGGCCCGACCATGCTGCGCTCGGCCGCCAAGAACCACCGCGACGTGACCGTGATCGTCGATCCGGTCGACTACGCCGTGGTGCTCGACGAAATGCGCGCCAATGGCAACAAGGTTGGCTACGACACCAACTTCCGCCTGGCGACCAAGGTGTTCGCGCACACCGCGCAGTACGATGGTGCGATCACCAACTACCTGACCAGCCTCGGCGCCGACAAGTCGCACCAGGCCCGCAGCGCCTACCCGCAGACGCTGAACCTGGCCTTCGAGAAGGTCCAGGAAATGCGCTACGGCGAGAACCCGCACCAGTCGGCTGCGTTCTACCGCGACCTGAAGGCCGTGGATGGCGCACTGGCCAACTACGTGCAGCTGCAGGGCAAGGAACTGTCGTACAACAACATCGCCGACGCCGATGCGGCCTGGGAATGCGTGAAGTCGTTCGACGTCACCACGCCGGCCTGCGTGATCATCAAGCACGCCAACCCGTGCGGCGTGGCTGTCGGCGCCAACGCGCTCGAAGCCTACGACAAGGCCTTCAAGACCGACTCGACCTCGGCCTTCGGCGGCATCATCGCCTTCAACGTCGAACTCGACGAAACCGCGGCCCAGGCCGTGGCGAAGCAGTTCGTCGAAGTGCTGATCGCCCCGTCGTTCAGCGCCGGCGCGCGCGCCGTGTTCGCATCCAAGCAGAACGTGCGCCTGCTGGAAATCCCGCTGGCCAAGGGCATCAACCAGTATGACCTCAAGCGCGTCGGCGGCGGCCTGCTGGTGCAGAGCCCGGACGCCAAAAACGTGCAGCCGTCCGAACTGCGCGTGGTCACGCGCCGTCATCCGACGCCGAAGGAAATGGACGACCTGATGTTCGCCTGGCGCGTCGCCAAGTTCGTCAAGTCCAACGCCATCGTGTTCTGCGGCGGCGGCATGACGCTCGGCGTCGGCGCAGGCCAGATGAGCCGTGTGGATTCGGCACGTATCGCCAGCATCAAGGCGCAGAACGCCGGCCTGACGCTGGCAGGTTCGGCCGTGGCATCGGACGCCTTCTTCCCGTTCCGCGATGGCCTGGACGTCGTGGTAGACGCCGGCGCAACCTGCGTCATCCAGCCGGGCGGTTCGATGCGCGATGACGAAGTGATCGCCGCCGCAGACGAGCGCGGCATCGCCATGGTCCTGACCGGCACCCGCCATTTCCGCCACTAATCAAGGCGAGAAAAAAAAGAGCTCCGGGGCGCGGGCCCAACCCGCACCCCGGAGCTTTTTTTCATTTTCTCAGCGCAACCCGCAGCCACGGCACCCAAACAAGGCACCACTCCCGCCTCCCGGGTTACAAAGACGGCCCGTCAACGAAGGTGCGCGCTCCGATCAGCGAGCGACAGGCAGCCGAACTGACCCCTGAAGCAATTACCCGTACAAAAACACTGGCACACTACGATCAATATTCGCCCGTTAGGGCAAGCAAACGCGCTTTTTGGTTACTTTTTGTCGCTCGGACAAAAAGTGACTCGCCGGCTACGCCGGCGAAACAGCCGCGCAAGCCAAGAACAACACCCGATCAAAGCCTGACAAAGCAACCCCAAAAAACATCAATGCGTATTCTCGGCATCGACCCCGGCCTCCGCACCACCGGCTTCGGCGTCCTGGAAAAGCACGGCAACAAGCTTTCCTACATCGCCTCGGGCACCATCAAAAGCAATGGTGAAACGGACCTGCCTGCGCGCCTGAAGACGCTGTTCGACGGCATCAGCGAGGTAGCCCGCACGTACGCCCCGGATTGCGCAGCGATCGAAAAGGTCTTCGTCAACGTCAACCCGCAATCCACGCTGCTACTAGGTCAAGCACGCGGCGCGGCAATCTGCGGCCTGGTCGGCCAAGGCCTGCCGGTGTTCGAATACACCGCCCTGCAACTGAAGGTAGCAGTAGTCGGCTATGGCCGCGCCAACAAGGAACAAGTGCAGGAAATGGTCATGCGTCTGCTAAGCCTGCCTGGACGGCCAAGCACTGACGCCGCCGATGCCCTGGGCGTCGCGATCTGCCACGCCAATGGCGGCGACACGCTCGGCACGTTGTCGGGCCTGGCCCCTGAACTGGTCCGCAAGGGCATGCGCGTCCGGCGAGGGCGCCTGATCGGCTGACACCAGTTCCACGAGAAGCAGCGCCCGGTCTCTTACAATCGAGGGCATTTGCCGCGCCCGGCATGTCCCCGCGCGCGGCGGTCACGGACTTCCACCATGCTCCGCCTTCGATCCAGTCTTCGCGTGACCCTTGCTGCGGCGTTTTTGGCCGGCTGCGCCACGACGCCAACTCCGCCGCCGGTTACCAAGGCAGCAGTGGCACCCACGGAGGCGCCAGCACCCGCCGCGAAGCCGCTGGTCATCGCCCATCGCGGCGCCAGCGCGCTGCGCCCCGAACACACGCTGGCCGCCTACGCCAAGGCCATCGAGGATGGCGCCGATGTCATCGAGCCGGATCTCGTGAGCACGCGCGACGGCGTCCTTGTGGCACGCCATGAGAACGACATCAGCGGCACCTCCAACGTCGCCGAGCTACCGGAGTTCGCCAGCCGCAAGCGCACCAAGGTGATCGATGGCGCCCGCCTGACCGGCTGGTTCACCGAAGACTTCACGCTTGCCGAACTCAAGACGCTGCGGGCCCGCGAGCGCATTCCGAAGCTGCGCCCCGCCAACGCCCGCCTGAACGACCAGTTCGAGATCCCGACCTTCGATGAGATCGTGCGGCTCGCGCAGCAGGCGTCGCTGCGCACCGGCCGGCAGATCGGCCTGTATCCGGAGCTGAAGCATCCGAGCTATTTCCGCGGCATCGGCTTGCCGCTCGAAGACAAGCTCGTCGATGCGCTGCGCCGGCAGCCGTACCTGCGCGAAGCGCCCGTCTTCATCCAGTCGTTCGAGGCTGGCAGCCTGCGGCACGTGCGCAAAGCGATCGGCCATGGCATGCCGAATGTCAGGCTCACGCAGCTCATCGGCAACCCGAAGCAAACCCCGCCCGACTGGCGGCTGGCTGGCGACACACGCACCTATGGCGACATGCTGACCACGACCGGCCTGCGCGAGGTGGCCACCTACGCCGATGGCATCGGTCCGGAAAAGAACAGCGTGGTGCCGCGCGATGCGCAGGGCGGCCTTGGCACGCCCACTGCGGTCGTGCGCAATGCGCACGCGGTCGGGCTGCTGGTGCACCCCTACACATTCCGGCCCGAGAACGCCTTCCTGCCCAAGGCCTTCCAGACCGGTGGCGACGATGCCACGCGCAGCCCCTCGGGCATGGTGCGAGAGGTGCAAGCCTTTGTCGCAGCCGGCGTGGACGGCGTCTTTACCGACGACCCGGCGCTGGGCCGGCGCGCGATTGACGCTGGAACTCCGTGAATCCGCGACACGCCGCTGGGCTACACTTGCGGCCTTCCGCAAGAACGTTGAACCGACCTTTACTGCAAACACCATGATCGGACGCATCGCCGGCACGCTTATCGAGAAAAACCCTCCGCACCTGCTGGTGGACTGCCACGGCGTCGGCTACGAGATCGATGTGCCGATGAGCACGTTCTACAACCTGCCCGCGACCGGCCAGCCGGTGACGCTGCTCACGCAGTTGATCGTGCGCGAGGACGCGCACCTGCTCTATGGCTTCGGCACTGCGGCCGAGCGCAATACATTCCGCGAGCTGATCAAGATCACCGGCATCGGCGCGCGCATGGCACTGGCTGTGCTGTCGGGCATGTCGGTGGCGGAACTGGCCCAGGCCATCACGCTGCAGGAAGCCGGTCGTCTCACGCGCGTGCCCGGCATCGGCAAGAAGACCGCCGAGCGGCTGATGCTCGAGCTCAAGGGCAAGCTTGGTGCCGAACTCGGCCACGCGCCGGGCGCGGCGCCCGTGCACGACAGCGCGGTCGATATCCTCAACGCACTGCTGGCACTCGGCTATTCGGAAAAGGAAGCGGCCACGGCCATCAAGCAGGTGCCCGCCGGCACGGGTGTCTCGGACGGTATCAAGCTGGCGCTGAAGGCCTTGTCCAAGGCGTGAGGCGTAAAATAGCGCGATACCAGACGCCGCAGCCATGATTGAAACCGACAAGTTTTCCGCCCCCGACCGCGTGATCTCGGCCACGCCCGCTTCCTCGCGCGAAGAGGCGTTCGAGCGCGCGCTGCGGCCCAAGCTGCTCGACGAGTATGTGGGCCAAGAGAAGGTGCGCGGGCAGCTCGACATCTTCATGCACGCGGCGCGCAATCGCCGCGAGGCGCTGGACCATGTGCTGCTGTTCGGGCCGCCGGGCCTGGGCAAGACCACGCTGGCCCACATCATCGCGCGCGAAATGGGCGTGAACCTGCGCCAGACCTCGGGCCCCGTGCTCGAACGCCCCGGCGATCTGGCCGCACTGCTGACCAACCTCGAAGCCAACGACGTGCTGTTCATCGACGAGATCCACCGGCTGTCGCCGGTCGTCGAGGAAATCCTGTACCCGGCGCTCGAGGACTACCAGATCGACATCATGATCGGCGAAGGCCCCGCGGCCCGTTCGGTCAAGCTCGACCTGCAGCCGTTCACGCTGGTCGGCGCCACCACGCGCGCCGGTATGCTGACCAACCCGCTGCGCGACCGCTTCGGCATCGTGGCGCGGCTGGAGTTCTATACGGCCGAGGAACTCGCGCGCATTGTCACGCGTTCCGCACAACTGCTCGGCGCGCACATCGACCCGCAGGGGTCTCTGGAGATTGCACGCCGTGCGCGTGGCACGCCGCGGATCGCCAACCGCCTGCTGCGCCGCGTGCGCGATTACGCCGAAGTCAAGGGCGATGGCACCATCACCCGCGAGATCGCGGACGCCGCGCTGGCCATGCTGGACGTGGATCGCGTCGGGTTCGACCTGATGGACCGCAAGCTGCTCGAAGCCGTGCTGCATAAGTTCGGCGGCGGCCCGGTCGGCGTCGACAACCTCGCTGCGGCAATTGGCGAGGAACGCGACACCATCGAAGACGTGCTCGAGCCCTACCTGATCCAGCAAGGCTATCTGCAGCGTACGCCCCGCGGGCGCGTCGCGACGGCCGCCGCCTACCGCCATTTTGGCCTGGCATCGCCGCAAGCCGGCGACAGTGGCGACCTGATCGACGGCGAATAACCGAGGGCCTGCTGCACTGCGGCAAGCCCCCTCGGCGGCTGGTCGGGACGTCAATTAAACATTTTTGTCTCGCACCCCAAATTTTTTCGAAGTGGATTGCTGGCCCCTGCCCGATTGTCCACAATGGCTTCAACGGTACCCTCGCCCGGGTGCCTGGCAGTCGTGCCGGCCGGCACGGCGCGTCACCTTCTCCAAGGAAAGCCATGATCCGTCGTCCGTCCTCCCTGCCCGCCGCGGTACTCGCTGCGGCCATGCTCTTCGCCACCAGTGCCTACGCCCAGCGTCCGCAGGCTCCGGTCGGCGTTGCCGAGGAGGCCGTGGTCAGCGGCAAGATCATTGATATCGACCCGAACACCAAGGCCGTGCTGGTACAAGGCCCGCGCGGCAATGTCGTCGAACTCGTCGCCGGAGACGAAGCCAAGAACTTCGGGCAGATTCGCAAGGGGGATATCCTCACCATCGCGCGCGGCGCGGCGCTCGTGGCATCGCTCGAGCCCGTCGACAGCAAGGCGACCGCACTCGCGGAATCGGTGGAGCGTACCTCGCGCGCCGCGGAAGGCAGCAAGCCCGGCGTCATGCGCGAGATCACCACGACGGTGACGGCGGAGATCACGAAGGTCGACCCGGCCAAGCACCTGGTCACGTTCCGCGGCCCGCGCGAAACCTTGCGCACGGTCAAGGTGGAAGATCCTGCCATCGATCTGACCAAGATCCAGCGTGGTCAGATGGCAAAGATCGTCTATCGTGAAGTCGTAGCCATTACGGTCAGGGCCCCGGCTGCATCCGCAGCCAACTGACTTCGTACCCGACGCGGTTACTTTACCCCACCAGGAGGTTACCTATGAATCGACGCCATTTTGTTACCCGGGTTGCCGGATCGGGGCTGCTCGTCGCCACTGCGTTCACGGTTGGCTGTACGACGACAGGCACCAAGGCCTCGTCCGATCCGGCAGCGAAAAGACAGGAAATCGATGCGGGTGTTGATGGCGCGTTGAACCGCCTGTATTCCTCGACCAACGGTTCGCGCGAACTGGCAAACCGCGCGCAAGGTATCCTGGTGTTCCCGCGCGTCATTGCGGCCGGCCTCGTGGTCGGCGGCGAGTACGGCGAGGGCGCGCTGCGCTCCAAGGGCTCGACCGTCGGCTACTACAGCACCGCGCAGGCCTCGGTCGGCCTGACCGCCGGTGGCCAGTCCAAGGCCATCATCATCATGTTCATGACGCCGGAGGCGTACAACAAGTTCGTGTCGAGCAAGGGCTGGACCGCCGGCGCCGACGCGAACGTGGCATTGGCCAAGATCGGCGCCAATGGCCAGCTCGATACCCTGACCAGCCAGCAGCCGGTCGTGGGCTTCGTGCAGACCAACGCGGGCCTGATGTTCGATGCGTCGATCAACGGCGCCAAGATCTCCAAGCTGGACATCTGAAACCGGCGTGAAGGCCGGCGGCCCAGCCGCCCGGCCGCTCTGCGCGCACCATCCCGGCCCTGGCCGGGATTTTTCTTGCGGCACGGCAAGACAGCGCTCCGGCTGGCATAATCCCGCGAAAAAGCAACAGGCACCTATGCGCGCCTGCCAAACCGGGAACATCCATGTCCGCCCTGCCCACCGCCCCCACCCATACCACCGGGCGCGTCTACCGCTACTACGACCTGGTCATGGTGGCCTTCGTCACCGTGCTGCTGTGCTCGAACCTGATTGGGGCCGCCAAAGCCGCGCAGGTCACGCTGCCGGTGCTGGGACCAGTGACCTTCGGCGCCGGCGTACTGTTCTTCCCGATCTCGTACATCTTTGGCGACGTGCTGACCGAAGTCTATGGCTATGGCCGGGATCGCCGCGTCGTGTGGGCCGGCTTCGCGGCGCTGGCGTTCGCCACGTTCATGAGCCTGGTGGTACTGCACATGCCGGTGGCGCCGTTCATGGCCGATTACCAGAAGAGCCTGGAGGATGTGTTCGGCAATACCTGGCGCATCGCGTTCGGGTCGCTGATCGCCTTTTGCTGCGGCAGCTTCGCCAACAGCTATGTACTGGCCAGGATGAAGCTATGGACGGGCGGACGGTGGCTGTGGACGCGTACCATCGGCTCGACCCTGGCCGGCGAACTCGTCGATTCGTCGTTGTTCTACGTAATCGCGTTCTACGGCATCTGGCCGCTCGAGAAGGTGATCCAGGTCGCGGTGGCGCAGTACGTGCTGAAGACCGGCTGGGAAGTCGTGATGACGCCGGTCACCTACAAGGTCGTGAATTTCCTCAAGCGCGCCGAGAACGAGGACTGGTACGACCGCAATACCGACTTCACGCCGTTCCGCATCCGCGTCTGAGGTCTGCGGCGCGGCAGCGCGCGGAGCGTCAGGGGACGCGCCGGTCCACTTCGTCCAGCGCCAGCGTTTCGAGGTGCGTGACGTCGCCCCACTGCGCGAGCGTCAGATGATGGCTGTCGCTGCGCAGCCGGTTGATGCTGGCGTTGAGCAGCTCGTGCTGGCGCGGCGCCTCCAGCGTCATGCCGGTGGCTTCCCGGTAGAGGCAGTCGAGCACGCCGCCGTGTGCGACCAGCGCGATACGCTCGCCCGGATGCCGGCGCGACAGCGACAGCGCGATCTCGACGGCCCGCTCATGGAACTGCGCGAGCGATTCCCCCTGCGGCGGCGTGTAGTCGGGCACGCGCGCCTGCCAGCGCGCGAAGTCCTCGGGCAGCTTCTCGGCGACCTCGGCGTAGGTCATGCCCTGCAGCGTGCCGTAGCTGCGCTCGCGCAGGCGCGGCTCGGAGCGGACCTTCAGGCCAAGGGTCTCGGCCAGGGGCGCGGCGGTCTGCATCGCGCGGCCGAGGTCGCTCGAATAGACCGCATCGATCGGCTCGCCGGCCAGTGCCGCGGCCAGCGCGCGGGCCTGGGCCTCGCCGGTCTCGTTGAGCGGGATGTCGAGCTGGCCTTGCAGCCGGCGCTCGCGGTTCCAGGCCGTCTCGCCATGACGGATCACGATCAGGTGCGTGTAGGCCAGCGAATGCGGCCCGGAGCTTTGCAACATGCCCTTTCCTTGCATTTCCTTGCGCTTGCCACCGACCGGCGCCTGCCGGCCGCCCGGCCTCAGCCAGCTACCTTGGGATTGAGCGTGTAGGTGCCGGTCAGGCTGGCCTGTGCCAGCACATGGCCGCGAATGGCTTCCAGTACCTGCGCGCCCGTGAACTTGCCGTCCAGCGGCACGCGGTCGACATCAAGCGCGTAGACCGTGAACACGTAGTGGTGCAGCAACGTGTCGTTCCACGGCGGGCACGGGCCGTCGTAGCCGTAGTAGTCGCCCTTCATGTCGGCGTCGTTGGCGAACCAGCCGGTGTAGTCGTTGATGCCGTGACGCAGGCCACCCGCGGTCGCGGTGCCGCCGGCCGCTTCCGGGCCGGGCTTGCCGCGCGCGATCACGCCGTCGCTGTGCGAGGCCGCGGCGATCGAGGTCAGGCCCGGCGGCATGTCGACCAGCACCCAGTGGTAGAAGTCCACGCGCGGCAGCGATGCCGGCACTTCGCGGCCTTCCTGGTTGACGTCGTCGCCCTGGCTCGGGACGTCGCGGTCATGGCAGATCAGGACGAAGGACCGCGTCTGGGCCGGTGCATCTTCCCAGTGCAGGTCCGGATTGCGGTTGCTCGACAGCGCGACGTGCGCGGCGGCATCAGGCACGCAGAAAGCGAACTCGCCCGGAATCGGCGCGTTGTCGGCGAAGGACTTGCTCCAGAGTTTCATTTGTCTCTCCTGTCTGTGGATGGCCGCGCCGGCGCGGCCATCGTTGTTTCCTGTTGCCTGTACGGCCTCTTGGGTCAGGCGTTGCCGGGCGGCGGCACGCGCAGCCAGAACGTCACCGGTCCGTCGTTGGTCAGGCTCACCTGCATCATCGCGCCGAACTCGCCGGTCTGCACATGCGGGTGCGATGCACGCGCACGCTCGACGAAATACTCGTAGAGGCGGCGCCCGTCCTCGGGCGATGCCGCCGGCGTGAAGCTGGGCCGGGTGCCGCTGTTGGTATCGGCCGCCAGTGTGAACTGCGACACCACCAGCAGTCCGCCCGCCCCGCCGTTGCCGTCCATGTTCTGGACCGGCAGGTTCATCTTGCCGTCGGCGTCCGAAAACACGCGGTAGGACAGCATCTTGGCGAGCAGGCGGTCGGCTTGCGCCTCGGTGTCGCCGCGCTCGGCGCAGACCAGCGCCAGCAGCCCGGCGCCAATCTCTCCGGTGGTGCGGCCCTCGACCGTCACGCGGGCCTGCGAGACGCGCTGGATCAGTGCGATCATCGCCCGCCTCAGGCCAGCGTCACGCGGGCAAAGCGGCGCTTGCCGACCTGCACCACGTAAGTGCCCGCGGCTACCTTGACGGCCTTGTCGCTGACGGTCGCGCCATCGATCTTCACGCCGCCCTGCTCGATATTGCGGTTGGCCTCGGACGTGGACGGCACCAGGTTGGCCTGCTTGAGCAGCTGCGCAATGCCTAGCGGGGCGCCCGACAGGCTGACTGCCGGGATATCGTCCGGCACGCCGCCGCGCGCGCGGTGGTTGAAGTCCTCAAGTGCCTTTTCGGCATCGGCCTGGCTGTGGAAGCGGGCCACGATCTCCTGCGCCAGCAGCACCTTGCAGTCGCGCGGATTGCGGCCGGCCGCGATTTCCTGCTTCATCAGGTCGATCTCGGCGAGCGGACGGAACGACAGCAGCGTGAAGTACTGCCACATCAGGTCGTCCGAAATGCTCATCAGCTTGCCGAACATCTCGTTGGGCGCCTCGGTCACGCCGACGTAGTTGCCCTTGGACTTCGACATCTTCTCGACGCCGTCCAGGCCGACCAGCAGCGGCATGGTCAGGATGCACTGCGGCTCCTGGCCGTATTCCTTCTGCAACTCGCGCCCGACCAGCAGGTTGAACTTCTGATCGGTGCCGCCAAGCTCCAGATCGGACTTCAGCGCGACCGAATCGTAGCCCTGCATGAGCGGATAAAGGAACTCATGCACCGAAATGGGAATCCCAGACCGGAACCGTTTGGTGAAGTCGTCACGCTCCATCATCCGGGCCACGGTGTACTTGGCAGCGAGCTGGATCATGCCGCGTGCGCCGAGCGGATCACACCACTCGCTGTTGTAGCGGATCTCGGTGCGGGCCGGATCGAGCACCAGGCTGGCCTGGCGGTAGTAAGTCTGGGCGTTGGCCTCGATCTGCTCGCGCGTCAGCGGCGGCCGGGTGCTGTTGCGGCCGGACGGATCGCCGATGGTCGAGGTGAAATCGCCGATCAGGAAAATCACCTGATGGCCCAGGTCTTGCAGCTGACGCAGCTTGTTCAGCACCACCGTGTGGCCGATGTGGATGTCGGGCGCGGTGGGGTCGAGGCCGAGCTTGATGCGCAGCGGAACGCCGGTCGCCTCGCTGCGGGCCAGCTTCTGCAGCCATTCGGCTTCGATCAGCAGTTCGTCGCAGCCGCGCTTGGACACCTCCAGCGCGTGCATCACCGACGGCGTGAGGGGATATTTGGCCGCGGGGCCGGAGGAAGCTTCAGTCATGACGTAAGTCTTTGAAATACATGAAAATTTGGCGGATGCGCCACTCGGCCCCGGGCCGGTTCTTGGTATAATCCGCGCTTTGCGGCACAACGTGGCACTAAGCCCGTGCGCCACCCGCCATTCTAGGCGGCAAATAAAGATGAACAGCCCGCGCCGCACCTCGGGGGAGGAAGGCAGACGACACACATCGTTGCGGCAGCGGTGCCCAGACCAAGGTTGAATTTTACGTGATGTGGTCCAGACTCCGCGAAGTTTTCGCGCGCGAGCTGGTGGTTCTCGTCGACCCGACCAGCCCCCAGCATGCGCGACGGCGCAAACAACTCACCGCTTCGGTGGGTGCGATGTTCACGCTCGGCATGGCCGCCGCCATGGGCGTCGCGCCGCGCAGCGCCTTCAATGACCCGCTTGCGCCGCGCGTGAACGAGCCGCTGCGCATGCCCGATGTGCGCGAACAGCTCGAACAGATTTCCGATATCGATACCGATGCCGTCTACGTGCGCCAGGAGCGCATGCAGCGCGGCGACACCATCGGCTCGCTGCTGCGCCGCCTTGGCGTGGACGATCCCGATGCGCAGGCCTTCATCCTGAAGAACCCGACCGCGCGCGGCCTGTTCAACGTCAATCCCGGTCAGGCCGTACAGGCGGAGATCGACGACAGCAATATGCTGGTCTCGCTGCAGGCCAACCTGGGCGGCAATGCCGCGACTTCGCGCGAACTCGTGATCGAGCGGGTCGAGCCGGCAAAGGCCGGTGGAACGACCACGTACAAGGCGCGCGTGCAGAACGTCGACAACGACCTGCGCTATGAAATGGCGTCCGGCTCGATTTCCTCGGCCGGCTTCTTCAAGGCCATGGACACAGCCAATGTGCCCGACGACATCGTGCAGCAGATGCTGTCGATCTTCTCGGGCGTGATCGACTTCCAGCATGACATCGCCAGCGGCGACCGCTTCCGCATCATCTACGAAGCGGGCTTCCAGGACGGCGCGTTCATCCGCAACGGCCGCGTGATTGCGATCGAACTGATCAATCGCAACCAGCTCCACCAGGCCCTGTGGTTCGCACCGGAAGGGGAAAACAACGGCGCGTACTACACGTTCGACGGCCGCAGCATGAAGCGTCCGTTCCTGCGTTCGCCAGTGGAATTCTCGCGCGTGTCGTCGGGCTTTGGCGGCCGCGAGCATCCGCTGCACCATGCGTGGGCCCAGCACAAGGGCGTAGACTTCGCCGCGCCGACCGGCACCAAGGTGCTTTCGACCGGCGAAGGCACGATCGACTTTGTCGGGCAGCAGAACGGCTACGGCAACATCATCATCGTGAAGCACGCGAACGGCTACTCGACCTACTACGCCCACCTCTCCGGCTTTGCGGGCGTGCAGCAGGGCCAGCGCGTCTCGCAGGGCCAGGTCATCGGCTATGTCGGCCAGACCGGCTGGGCCACCGGGCCGCACCTGCATTACGAGTTCCGCTTCAACGACGTGCCGCAGAACCCGCTGAGCATCGCGCTGATGGAAGCGCCGGTGCTGACCGGCAAGGCGCGCCAGGAATTTCTCGGCTATACCAGCGAAATGCTCGGCCGCATCAACGCGCTGCGCACCTATAACGTTCTTACCGCGGCCAACTGACAGCCGCTCCGCCCGGAGACTCCATGCGCGCGCAAGGCGACCGCTATATCGGCATCATGTCTGGCACCAGCATGGACGGCGCGGACGCCGTGCTGGTGGACTTCAGCGGTGAGCGCCCGGCCGTGCTGGCCGCCGCGCACGAGCCCTTCCCCGACGCGCTGCGCGCGGACTTCGGCCAGCTGCAACAGCCGGGCGACAACGAGATCCATCGCGAAGCGCTGGCCGCCAATGCACTGGCGCGCGTCTATGCCGGCTGCGTGACCACGCTGCTCGGACAGGCCGGACTGCAAGCGGGCGATGTCGCGGCGATCGGCGCGCATGGGCAAACCATCCGCCATCGACCCGGCCTCTACGACGAAATCGGCTACACGCGCCAGAGCCAGCACCCCGCACTGCTGGCCGAGCTGGCCGGCATCGACGTGGTCGCCGATTTCCGCAGCCGCGACGTGGCGGCGGGTGGCCAGGGCGCGCCGCTGGTGCCTGCTTTGCACCAGGCCCTGTTTGGCGACGGCGCCGAGGCACGCGTGGTCTGCAATATCGGCGGCATCTCCAACATCAGCGTGCTGCCCGGCGATGGCGGAGCCGTGATCGGCTTCGACTGCGGGCCCGGCAATGCGCTGCTCGACTACTGGATCGGCGAACAACTCGGCATGCCGTACGACGATGACGGCGCCTGGGCCGCGAGCGGCCGCGTCGATGAAGCGCTGCTGGCCGAATGCCTGGCCGACCCCTACTTCAATGCAGCGCCGCCCAAGAGTACGGGCCGCGACCTGTTTCATCCCGCGTGGCTCGAAGCACGCCTTGCGACGCGGGGCGGCCCTGCCCCGTCGCCGGCCGATGTGCAGGCGACACTGGCCGCGCTGACGGCCGAAGCCATTGCACGCGATGTCCGTGCCCATGCGGCCCCATCAAGACGCCTGATCGTCTGTGGCGGCGGCGCGCGCAACGGCTACATCATGCGGCGCCTCGCGCAAGCCTTGCCGGGCGTCGCCGTGCAGACTACCGAAGATTTCGGGGTGCCGGTTTCGCAGGTCGAAGCGATCGCCTTCGCCTGGCTCGCGCGGCAGTGCCTGCTCCGCCTGCCGGGCAATGTCGCCACGGTCACCGGCGCCGCCGGTCCGCGCGTGCTCGGCGCGATCTATCCGCGCTGATTGGCGCTGCGGCGACCAGGCTCAGGCCGGCGCCGCATGCCCGCTTTCCACCATCCATTCGATAAATGCCTGTGCGAGCGGCGACGCGCGCACGGACTGCGCGCGTGCCAGCACGACCCGCTGCGCGGTCACCGGCTCGCGTAACGGCAGGCACGCGATGGGCTGTCCGTCATAGCTGTGGTCACCGGCCGGGCGCGTGCACGACAGCGCCACGCCGTAGCCATGCGCCACGAGACCGCGCTGCATCTCGAACGTCTGCGTGTACTGGTGCAGCGTCGGATGCAGTCCGTGCGCCCAGAACAGCGACAGGAAGTACTCACGTGTCTGCGCGATGTCCTCGAGGATCAGGCGCTCGCCGGCCAGTTCGGCAAGGCTGATATCGCGCTGGCCCGCGCGTGGATGGCTCGCCGGCAACAACGCGTAGGGCGGCAGGCTCGCCAACATCCATCGGTCGACGCGCTGGTCGAAGCCGAGGTCGTACGTCAGCGCAAGCTCGGCCTTGCCGGCCTGCAGCGTGCGGTGGACCGTGGCCAGATCCGCCTCGAACAGCGTGATGGAAACCGCCGGGTGTCGCTCCCGGAAGCCTGCCAACAATCGAGGGACGAAGTATGGACCCAGGTCCTGAAAGCAAGTCAGCGACAGCCGGCCGCTGAGCCCCTGCTGTCCTGCTTCATCGACGGTGATTCCCGCAGCCAGGGCCAGGATATCGCGTGCCCGTGCGAGCAAGCGCTGCCCGGCCGGCGTGAGTTCGAGGCCGCGGCTGACCTGCCGGCGAAACAGCGCCTCGCCCAGCGTGTCTTCGAGCTGCGCGATGGCCGTCGACACCGACGGCTGGGACACATGGCGCGCCCGCGCCGCAGCGCTGATGCTGCCATGCTCGGCAGCCGCGACGAAGTATTCCAGTTGCCGGAACGAGAAAGGGATCATTTTTTCCTATACTACAACATAGGAAATATATGCTTTTCCTATTGATCGAGGTTACCGATACTGGGCACGTCCCCGCACCGGAGCCTTGCCATGGAAATCACCACAGAACAGATCAGCAGCTATCAGCGCGACGGCGTGCTGGTATTGCGTGGCGCCTTCACCGACTGGGTCGAGCGGCTGCGCGACGGCTTTGAACAGAATCTGGCGCAACCCGGGCCCTTTGCCATCGAGAACGTGCGCGAAGGCGAGCGCGGCCGCTTCTTCGAGGACTACTGCAACTGGCAACGCATCGAACCGTTCGATGCTTTTATCCGCCAGTCACCGGCCGCGGCCATCGCCGGCCAGATCATGCAATCGCAGGCCGTGCAGGTGTTCCACGAACATATCCTCGTCAAGGAACCCGGCACGGCGAAGCCGACACCATGGCACCAGGACCTGCCCTATTACTGCATGGATGGCCTGCAGACCGCGAGCTACTGGATTCCGCTGGATCCCGTGACGCAGGCCAATACGCTGCGCGTGGTAGCGGGCTCGCACCGCTGGCCGCGGCTCGTCCGCCCCAAACGCTGGGCCAGCAACGAGAATTTCTATGGAGGCGACGATGCCTTTATGGAAATGCCGGACATCGAAGATGGCAGCCACACCATCCTGCAGCCCGAACTCGAGCCCGGCGACGCAGTGGTATTCGACTTCCGCACGGTTCACGGCGCTGCCGGCAATACCGGCACTGGCCGGCGCCGCGCATTTTCGGCGCGCTTTCTCGGCGATGACGTGCGGTTCTTGGAACGGCCCGGCCGTACCTCGCCGCCGTTCCCCGGCATCAATCAGCAGACCGGCGAGCGGATGCGCGAGGACTGGTTTCCGGTCGTGTGGCGGGCGACGCCGGCATAAAAAAAAGCGCACCCGAAGGTGCGCTTTTTTTCCGGGACGTCTTGCCTCAGACCGAGAACGACGAGCCGCAACCACAGGTGGTGCTTGCGTTCGGGTTCTTGATCACGAACTGCGCGCCGTTGATGTCTTCCTTGTAGTCGATCTCGGCGCCGACCAGGTACTGGTAGCTCATCGAGTCGATCAGCAAGGTCACGCCGTTCTTGACCATCGTGGTGTCGTCTTCGTTGACTTCCTCGTCGAACGTGAAGCCATACTGGAAGCCAGAGCAGCCGCCGCCCTGCACGAACACGCGCAGCTTCAGCTCGGCATTGCCCTCTTCCTCGATCAGCTGCTTGACCTTGTCGGCTGCGCTGTCGGTAAAGACGAACGGTGCCGGCACGTCCTCGGTAACGGGGGCCTCTGCGACTGCGTTCATGGGGTTCTCCTGTTTAGGTACGCCTGTATTTTAAGCGCTACTGGAAAATCGTGCCGAATCCCTTGGTTTTCAAGGGCTTCTGGCAAAGTTTCGCGCGTGGTAGCGTGGTATTTACGCCGCTTTGCCGGCTTCCGCGCCTTCGCCCGGCAGGGGCATATCGTCGGCCGCCTCGCTCGGGTCTTGCATGGATGACAGGTTGGGCAACGCCTTGATCTCTTCCTGTCCGAGCGGAATCAGTCGACCTTCGACGAGCGCGCCCTGATGCATCTCGAGCGCGGCATACCGCACCTCCCCGAGCACGCGCGCGTGCGGCTGGAGTTCAAGCAGTTCGCTTGCGTGGACCGGCCCCTTCACCGTGCCGTTCAGGATCAGGTGCCCGACGGCGATCTCGCCTTCCACCATGCCCTTTTCGCTGATCACGAGCATGCTGGGCTTGTCGCCGGCAGCACGGATATTGCCGCGCACCTTGCCGTCCAGCCGCAGGCCACCCGAGAACACGAGATCGCCGTCGATGGCGGTGCCCTCGCCGATCAGCGTGTCGATCGTCAGTCCCTTCTTTTTGGAAAACAACATCCTTCCTCCGTATCTCATCGCGTGGCCGCCGTTGCATCGGCGCAGCAGCCAAGTGTCCGTCTGACGACTCGCCGCGATTGTATCCGCAGCCAGGCAAGGAACCCCGCGCAATCAATGAGGCAATTTGTGACTTTTTCCGCAGGCAGGGTAACAAAGGCAAAAAAAAAACCGCACGGTAATCCGTGCGGTTTTTCTGGCGTCGCGCAATCCGGCAAGCCGGACTGGCGAACACACACATCAGCGCTTCGAGAACTGCTTGCGGCGACGTGCCTTGTGGAAACCAACCTTCTTACGCTCGACCTCACGTGCGTCACGCGTCACGTAGCCAGCCTTCGACAGGGCCGACTTCAGCGTTGCATCGTAGTCGATCAGGGCGCGGGTGATGCCGTGACGGACCGCACCGGCTTGGCCGGTTTCGCCGCCGCCGGTAACGTTGACCTTGATGTCAAACGTTTCAGCGTGCTCGGTCAGTTCCAGCGGCTGGCGCACGATCATCAGGGAAGTTTCGCGAGCGAAGTATTCCTTGATGGGCTTGCCATTGACGACGATGTCGCCCTTGCCCGACTTGATGAAGACACGTGCCACGGCGCTCTTGCGGCGGCCAGTACCGTAATTCCAGTTACCGATCATGGATTGGCCTCCTTAGATTTCCAGCGCCTTGGGCTGCTGCGCTTCGTGCGGATGCTCGGCTTCGGCGTAAACCTTCAGCTTCTTGATCATCGCGTAGCCCAGCGGACCCTTCGGCAGCATGCCCTTGACAGCCTTTTCCAGGGCACGGCCCGGGAAACGCTGTTGCATCTTGCCGAACGTCGTTTCGTAGATACCGCCCGGGTAACCCGAATGGCGATAGTACTTCTTATCCGTTTCCTTGGTACCCGTGACACGCAGCTTGGCTGCATTGACGATGATGATGTAATCACCCGTGTCGACGTGCGGAGTAAATTCCGGCTTGTGCTTGCCGCGCAGACGGCGTGCCACTTCGCTGGCAACACGGCCGAGGACTTTGTCCGTCGCGTCAATCACGTACCAGTCGCGCTTTACCTCATGAGGCTTGGCGGAAAAGGTCTTCATGATTTTTCCTGACTATTAGAGAACTGCCCGATACTGACTCGCGAAGGCTTGTACTCGCCCCTGCAAATCTCGTCGGCCGATCCTGTGGACCTGGCCTTCCTGCTTGTCTTCGCAGGCTCTCCCTGCATCTCTTCCGCGGGCATGGCGGAAAAGCCGTAGATTATACTGTGCGACGCGATCTGGACACAAGCAAAGTCAAGGGATTTCGTCAAGTTCGCCACGACTCTGACGCCGACGAGCGGAAACATGGCTCCCACCGCACTCGCCAGACATGGGCGAAAAAAAACCCAGGCGGTTTGGCCTGGGTTTGAATCCACCAAAGGAGGAGGGTGGAGGAGACACTTGGAGATCGACGGTGTTCTTGCGGGCGGTGCGGAGGGCTTGGCCGGGGGCTTCGCTTTCGCACTCTGGCGCGCTGTCTGCGCCGTCGTTCAATGATTGGAATTATACATGGGGTAATCCCTGATGCAAGCGAAATTTGCAGTGCGAAATGTGATTTCACATCATGGGAAGACACACACCGAACAAGAAAGACATCATTCCCCTTTAAAATCAACAAGTTGATTTGCAAAGCACGATGTCACGCAACTGACACATTAGAAGAAACCCTCAGTTTCTTCAGGGTTATCGGCATCCGCGCCCGAGGCTTTACGATGTCGTATCCCGGAAAAAGCAAGATGCGAGATCCCGCGCTTGCGCCCAAATACACACAACTCAGACGACAGGAACGAACAAAATGGAATGCAAAGTGACATGGATGGGCGCCGAGGGCATGAGCTTCGTGGCCCAGACCGGCAGCGGCCACATCGTCGCCATGGACGGCGCCCCGGAAGGTGGCGGCCATAACCTGGCACCGCGGCCGATGGAAATGGTGCTGCTGGGCACCGGCGGCTGCACCGCCTATGACGTGGTTCTGATCCTCAAGCGCGGGCGCCAGGAAGTGACCGGCTGCGACGTCAAGCTCGAAGCCGAACGCGCCGGCGAAGATCCGAAGGTCTTCACGCGCATCAACTTCCACTTCGTGGTGACCGGCAAGAACCTGAACCCGGCCACGGTCGAGCGCGCCATCAAGCTGTCGCACGAGAAATACTGCTCGGCGTCGATCATGCTGGCCAAGACCGCGGAAATCACGCACACGCTGGAAATCGTCGAAGGCTGACGAAATGTGAATGCCCGGGCAGATTGACTGGCCGGGCATCTCGGAAGACAAGCGCAAAGCAGGCCGATAAGCCGGATTCTGTGCACGCCACCGCACCTTGCGGCGCGGCGGCGCGTGACAACCATTCCTCTAGGCCGACTGTTGCCAGCCGGCTCCAGCTCCCTACCCGCAGGCTCAGCGGGCCGCCTCGATGCCTGCCTATTTGGGATTGCTCCAGGTGGAGGTTACCGCGTTTCACCCTTCCCGCCAGGCGAACCTGGCGGCAAGACTCGTCTCTGTGGCCCTATTCCGCACGTTACCGTGGATGGCTGTTAGCCAACACCCTGCCCTGTGGAGTCCGGACTTTCCTCCCCTTGCACCTTGCGATGCAAGCAGCGATTGTCTGGCCTGCTTTGCGGCCCGAAGTCTAACATCAATGCGGGCCCGCCGGTCAGGCTGAAGGGCTGTGACGCCGGCCCGGCCGGAATACCGTCGTGTCCGTATAGAACGCCGCATCGGCATTCGCTTCGCACCAGCCCGGAATGCCCATGACGGGCAATGGCGCGAAGCTGCGGCCGCCACGCAACGACCCTGCATCAGCCGCCTTCTGCAATGACACAGCCACCAACGGATCGATGGCGAACGGGCTTGCTGGTTCAGCAGGCAGCGCCAGCGGCCACGCATGCGCCGTGACGGATTTGTACGGATTCACCAATTTCTCGAGCAACGCGTGACCGAAGGGCACCACCACGCATTGGTGGCCCCAGTCCTGCCTGCGCCGGATAAACAGTTCGTCCCAGCCAAACCCGCGCAGCGCTGTCTCCAGGCTGGCGTCGCTGCTCAGGAACAGCAAGGCGTTCTCGTCGAATAGTGTCGCCGCGTCGCGCACCCCGCCGCGGCCAGCCTGTACGCCGGCGTGAGCGATCTCCCGCGCCTGGATCGCATTGAGCCGTGCCTTCGCCTGCGGAAAATGCAGCCAGATCAACGCGTTGAAGAAATCGTGGAGGTTCTCGCGCGTCGGCACCGTACCCGTGGCGTGGATGTGCGCCTCATAGGCGATGCCGACGGGCAGTTCGTCTTGTGCGACGAACGTCAGCGGCAGGCTCCGGACGTTGCGCAATACCATGCCGCTGGCCAGCTCGTTGAGGCAGGCATGCAGCGATGCGCCGTCCGCCACGGCCGTGCCAAGTCCGGCTCCGATGGCCGCAAAGGGCCGGAACCACGGGCGCGTCCAGTCGATCGCCGAAAGCAAAGCGGCGAACCCGTGGTTCGCCGCCGATTGGATTACGCTCAAAGCCGTGCGGCTCAGCGCGCCTTCCAGCGCAGCGTCTCGCCCGCGCGCAGCGGCACCAGGGTGGCGTCGCCGTACGGCAGTTCAGCCGGCAGTTCCCAGTCTTCGCGCTCCAGCGTCAACGTGCCGGTATTGCGCGGCAGGCCGTAGAAGGCCGGACCGTTGAAGCTCGCGAACGCTTCGAGCTTGTCGAGCGCGCCGGCGGCGTCGAAGGCCTCGGCATAGAGCTCCATCGCGTGCAGCGCGGTGTAGCAGCCGGCGCAGCCGCAGGCATGTTCCTTCAGGCCGCGCGCGTGCGGGGCGCTGTCGGTGCCCAGGAAGAAACGGTCGCTGCCGGACGTTGCGGCGGCGACCAGCGCCTCGCGATGGGTTTCGCGCTTGAGCACCGGCAGGCAGTAGTAATGCGGGCGGATGCCGCCGGTAAAGATCGCGTTGCGGTTGTACAGCAGGTGGTGCGCCGTGATGGTCGCACCCACCGGGCCGCTCGCGTCGCGCACGTACTGGGCCGCATCCTTGGTCGTGATGTGCTCGAACACCACCTTCAGCTCCGGGAAGTCGCGGCGCAGCGGCGTCATGACGCGGTCGATGAAGACCGCCTCGCGATCGAAGATGTCGATGTCACCATCGGTCACTTCGCCGTGCACCAGCAGCGGCAGGCCGACACGCTGCATCGCCTCGAGCGCGCCCGCGCAGCGGCGGATGTCGGTCACGCCGGCATCGCTGTTGGTGGTGGCGCCGGCCGGGTACAGCTTGACGCCATGCACGAAACCGCTCGCCTTGGCCGCGACGATCTCCTCGGCCGGGGTGTTGTCGGTCAGGTACAGCGTCATCAGCGGCTCGAAGCTCATGCCGGCCGGCAGCGCGGCCAGGATGCGCGCGCGATAGGCCTGCGCCTGCTCGACCGTGGTCACGGGCGGCTTCAGGTTCGGCATGATGATCGCGCGGCCGAACTGGCGCGCGGTATCGGGCAGCACGGCCGCGAGCGCCGCGCCGTCGCGCAGGTGCAGGTGCCAGTCGTCCGGGCGGGTGATGGTGAGCTTCTGGGTCATGGTTGCTGGGCCTGCCGCCGCATGCGCGGCAGGCGTACTGGAAGTTAGAGAATCAGGATGGCGCGGTAATCGTTCACATTGGTGCGCGTCGGGCCGGTCACGACCAGGTCGCCGACCGCATCGAACAGACCCCAGGCATCGTGCGCGTCAAGCTGGCGCCTGGCCGGCACGCCTGCCGCTTCCGCACGCGCCAAGGTCGTCGGATCGGCCAGCGCGCCCGCGTTGTCCTCGGAGCCGTCGATGCCGTCGGTGTCGGCGGCAATGGCGTACACGCCTTCCATGCCAGCCAGTTCGATCGCCAGCGACAGCAGGAATTCCGAGCAACGCCCTCCCCGGGCCTTGCTGCTGCCACCGCCGGCCGGCAATGTGACCGTGCATTCACCGCCCGAAATCAGCGCAACCGGCGCGGCAAACGGCGCATTGTACGCGCGAATTTCGCGCACCAGCGCAGCATAGACGCGCGCGACCTCCTGCGCTTCGCCCGTTACCGTATCACCGAGGATCACCGGGGTGATGCCGCGCTCGCGGAACAGCGCCGCGGCCGCCTGCAGGCTGCCGTGTGCGGTCGCAATCATACGGTTGTCGACACGCCCGAACAGCGGATCGCCGGGCTTGGGCGTCTCGGCCACCTCGCCGCGCGCGCCGCGCTCGAGGTGCGACTGGACACTAGCCGGCACCGTCGCGCCGTAGCGGCGCAGGATATCCAGCGCGTCGGTGAACGTGCTGGGATCCGCCACGGTTGGCCCCGAGGCGATCGCACTCGGATCGTCGCCGGCCACGTCCGAGACAATCAACGTCGTCACCGGCGCCTGGCTGGCCTGCGCGAGACGCCCGCCCTGGATGCGCGAGATGTGCTTGCGCACGATATTCATCTCGGTGATCGGCGCTCCGCAGCGCAACAGTTCCTTCGTCGTGGCCTTGAGATCGGCCATCGGAATGCCTTCGGCAGGCAGGGACAACAAACTCGAACCGCCGCCGGACACCAGCACCAGCAGGCGGTCCTGGGGCGTCAGTGCTGTCACCTGCGCCAGGATCTCGGCCGCAGCCTGTTCCCCGGCCTCGTCCGGCACAGGATGCCCGGCCTCGATCACGCGCACATGCTGCGTGGGCAGGCCATGCGCGTAGCGCGTGACTACGAGCCCGTCGATCTGCGCCTTGCCGGCATAGGCCTCCTCCACCGCCAGCGCCATCGACGCGGCGGCCTTGCCCGCCCCCACAACCAGCGTTCTTCCGCCTGCCTGTGGCGGCGGCAAGTGTTCGGCCACGATCTTCAGTGGATCCGCCGCCGCCACCGCGGCCTGGAACGTCTCCAGCAGCAGCGCGCGCGGATCGCCCGTGAAACTCCCCGGCGCGCTCACAGTGCCTCCGCGATCGCGCGGCCCAGGTCTTCGGTGCCCGCCTTGCCGCCGATATCGCGCGTCAGCGGCGCATGGTCGGGACCCGCGGACAACACCTTCTCGATGGCGCCGAGCACGGCGGCACCGGCCGCGTCGTGGCCGAGATGCTCCAGCATCATGGCGCCGCACCAGATCTGGCCAATCGGGTTGGCCACGCCACGGCCGGCAATGTCCGGCGCCGAGCCATGCACCGGCTCGAACAGGCTCGGATACGTGCGGTCCGGATTGATATTGCCCGACGGCGCAACGCCGATCGTGCCGGTACACGCCGGCCCCAGGTCGGACAGGATGTCGCCAAACAGGTTGCTCGCCACCACCACGTCGAACCAGTCCGGATGCTGGACGAAGTGCGCGGTCAGGATGTCGATGTGGTACTTGTCGACCTTGATGCCGGGATAGCTGGCGGCCATCGCCTCCACGCGCTCGTCCCAGTACGGCATGGTGATCGAAATGCCGTTGGACTTCGTCGCCGACGTCAGGTGCTGCTTCGGGCGCTTCTTCGCCAGTTCGAACGCGAATTTCAGGATGCGGTCGACGCCGACCCGGCTCATCACCGTTTCCTGCATCACGATCTCGCGCTCGGTGTTCGGGAACATGCGGCCGCCGATGCTCGAGTACTCGCCCTCGGTGTTCTCGCGCACGACATAGAAGTCGATGTCGCCGGGCTTGCGGTCCGCCAGCGGACTCTTGATGCCGGGCATCAGGCGTACCGGCCGCAGGTTCACGTACTGGTCGAACGAGCGGCGGAACTGCAGCAGCGACCCCCAAAGCGACACGTGATCGGGCACGGCATCGGGCCAGCCCACGGCGCCAAAATAGATCGCGTCGTACTTCACCAGCGTGTCGAACCAGTCGTCCGGCAGCATCTTGCCGTGGCGCGCGTAGTAGTCGCAGCTGGAGAAATCGAAGTGGTCCCACCGGAAATCGATGCCGAACTTGCGTGCGGCGGCATCCATGACGCGAATGCCCTCGGGCATCACTTCCGTGCCGATTCCGTCTCCGGGAATCACGGCAATCCTGTATTGGCTCATAGCTGTCGGGAAGGGTGGTGCGGGATGGCCTGAGGCGCCGGAAGGCGTGCGCTTGGCAGCGGCCCGGGCGCGCGGGATAATGTCTGCATTCTATTGCAAAGCGGCAGCCCCCTGCCGATCCGGTGCCCCGCCATGTGCCAGCTGCTAGGCATGAATTGCGCCACGCCAACCGACGTGACGTTTTCCTTCACCGGCTTCGCCGCCCGCGGCGGGCTGACCGACCACCACGCCGACGGCTTTGGCGTGGCTTTCTTCGAAGACAAGGCCTGCCGGTTGTTCATCGACAACCAGTCGGCGGGCACGTCGCCCGTGGCAGACCTGATCAAGCGCTATCCGATCAAGTCGAAGAACGTCATTTCGCATATCCGCAAGGCCACGCAAGGCACGGTCCTGCTCGAGAACTGCCACCCGTTCATGCGCGAACTGTGGGGGCGGCACTGGATCTTCGCCCACAACGGCGACCTGCTGAACTTCACGCCATTCCTGTCCGGCGTCTACCAGCCGGTGGGCGATACCGACAGCGAACTCGCGTTCTGCACGTTGATGCAGGGGCTGCGCAAGCGCTTCCCCGGTTCGCAGCCGCCGCTGAACGAGCTGTGCCATGCGCTCGCGGACATCACGCGTGAAATCACGACGCACGGTGTGTTCAACTTCCTGCTGTGCAACGGACAGGCCCTGTTCGCGCACTGCTCGACGCGGCTGTACTACATCGTGCGGCAATGGCCGTTCTCGACCGCGCACCTGATCGACGCCGACCTGTCGATCGACTTCGCCCAGGTCACCACGCCGGATGACCGGGTCGCGGTGATCGCCACGCAGCCGCTTACCGACAACGAGACCTGGACGCCCTTCGAGCCGGGCGAGTTGATCATGTTCATCGACGGACGGCCGGAGATGACGTTGTCAGTGCCAATTCCGCCGGAAGTGCAGGCGAAGAACGCGGCCAATACGGCTTGTACGTGAATCGAGGAGGGGCCGGAAAGAAAAGGGACGCCTCGGCGTCTTTTTTTTTGGGTCATCGCCGAATTGCGGGGGTATCGCTCTTGGCATGCGCGGCTGTTTCGCCGGCGTAGCCGGCGGGGGCTTGTCGTTCGGGCTGGGTTATCGTGCTTGGCAGGCGCTGCGGTTTCGCCGGCGTAGCCGGCGACCTCCTTTTGTCCGAGCGACAAAAGGAGGCAAAAGCGCGTTTACGTGGTCAACCACGAGCTCAATGCCATTGGGGCATCAGAGGACCGCTGGACTGCCTGCCGCGTAGATGATTAGGATGGGACAGCGCGTACGAGCGAACCCGGATTACGGAGTGGTCCCTTCTAACAACGCCCTCACAGGGACGCCTACGGCTGCGCTACGCGCGGCTCGGAGTAAGGCCGCGAAGGTCTGACCCGAACGGCGCTTCAGTGACGATGCCTTGGGCGCATTGCATGCGCGTAGAGACAGGAAATCAGGAACTGAAACTGGAACGGGGACTCGGGCGCCAGCGACGTTGATGAGCTTGCGTCCAGACGACGACGTGCGCGCAGCGCAGCCGAAGGCGTCCCACCACTGACCTGGTTGGAACGCTGTACCCGAGTCCGTCTTGGGGATCGTCCAAAAGCCGTGCCGCGTCAGGCACAGGTTCTGACTCACATAGCGTTAGCAGGTTGGAACGGCCGACCACCATCGCAGGCGTCCAAAGCCGTTTGAACCACTGTCGCCGTGGAATTGATGGCCAGCGGCAACGACGCGCTTTTCTGCCTACTCTTTTGTCGCTCGGACAAAAGAGTAGGTCGCCGGCTACGCCGGCGAAACAGCGGCGCCCGCCAAGAACGACAACCCCACAATTCGTCGAAGAACATTTTTTTCTCGCAACAAGCCGCAAGACCTCAGTGCTGCAGAATCTTCGACAGGAACTGCTTCGCCCGTTCCGAGCGATGGTCGATATTGCCGAAGAACTCTTCCTTCTCGCAGTCCTCGACGATCTTGCCGGCGTCCATGAAGATCACGCGGTTGGCCACCTTGCGCGCGAAGCCCATTTCATGGGTCACGCACATCATGGTCATGCCTTCCTGCGCGAGCTGCACCATCACGTCCAGCACTTCATTGACCATTTCGGGGTCCAGCGCCGAAGTCGGTTCATCGAACAGCATGCAGATCGGATCCATCGACAGCGCGCGGGCGATCGCCACACGCTGCTGCTGGCCGCCCGACAGCTGGCCCGGGTACTTGGCCGCCTGGCTCTTCAGGCCCACGCGCTCCAGGTACTTCAGGCCCTTGGCCGTGGCCTCGTCCTTCGAACGGCCGAGCACCTTCATCTGGGCGATGGTCAGGTTCTCGGTAATCGACAGGTGCGGGAACAGCTCGAAGTTCTGGAACACCATGCCCACGCGCGAACGCAGCTTGGGCAGGTTGGTCTTCGGATCGCCGACCGAGGTGCCATCCACCAGGATGTCGCCCTTCTGGAACGGCTCCAGCGCATTGACGGTCTTGATCAGCGTCGACTTGCCCGAGCCCGACGGCCCGCAGACCACCACGACTTCGCCCTTGGCAACCCTGGTGGTGCAGTCGGTCAGCACCTGGAAGGCGCCATACCACTTGGAAACATTGTTGATTTCAATCATAGGGCCACCTTTTTCTGGTAACGCTTGACCATCAGCGAAACGGAGTAGCAGATAACAAAATACACGAGGCCGGCGAACAGCAGCATTTCGACGATGCGGCCGTCACGCTCGCCCACGCCATAGGCCTGGCCGAAGAAATCCGCCAGCGCGCTCACATAGACCAGCGACGTATCCTGAAACAGGATGATGCCCTGTGTCAGCAGCAGCGGCACCATGTTGCGGAACGCCTGCGGCAAGATCACCAGCCTCATGGTCTGGCCGTAGGTCATGCCCAGCGCCTGCGCCGCGAACATCTGCCCGCGCGACACGCTCTGGATACCGGCCCGGATGATCTCGGAATAGTAGGCCGCCTCGAACAGCGAAAAGGCGATCAGGGCCGAGGTCATGCGCAGGTCGGATGCCGGCGACAGGTTGAAGATGTTCTGCAGCACCTGCGGGATGATCAGGAAGAACCACAGCAGCACCATCACCAGCGGGATGGAGCGGAAGATGGTCACATACCCCTGCGCGAACCAGTTCAGCGGCTTGACGGACGACAGCCGCATCATCGCCAGGATGGTGCCCCAGACAATGCCGACGATGATGGCCGTGACCGTGATCTTGAGCGAGACCAGCATGCCCTCGCCCAGCACGTCCAGCGTGGCCGGGGTGATGGAACTGAAGTCGAATTCGTATGCCATGGCGCCCCCTTACTTGCTGCCGATAAAGCCAGGTACGCGGCTGCGGGCTTCGACCCAGCGCATGACCAGCATGACGACGATGTTGATGAGCGCGTACATCACCGTCACCGCGATGAACGACTCATACGGGCGCGCGGTGTAATCCACGAGCTGGCGTCCCTGGGCCGCCAGTTCCAGCAGGCCGATCGTCGATGCCACCGCCGAGTTCTTGAAGATGTTCAGGAACTCGGAAGTCAGCGGCGGCACGATAACGCGGAAGGCCATCGGCAGCAGCACGAAGCGGTAGGTCTGCGGCAGCGTGAAACCCATCGCCAGGCCGGCGTTCTTCTGACCACGCGGCAGCGAATTGATGCCCGAACGCACCTGTTCGCAGACACGCGCCGCGGTAAAGGTGCCCAGGCACAGCATGGCCGCCAGAAACTGCTGGGTGAACGGGTTCATCTGCTTGATCGCCTCGCCGCCGGGCAGCAGCTCCGGGCCGACGAAATACCAGATGAACAGCTGCACCAGCAGCGGGATGTTGCGGAAAAGCTCGACGTAGGCCGCGGCGAAGCCAGACAGCCACTTGTTCGGCACCGTGCGCAGCACGCCGAGCACCGAGCCGATAGCGAGCGCGATAACCCAGGACGACAGCCCGAGCGCGATCGTAACCTTCAGGCCCGAAATCATCCAGTCGAGGTAGGTCTCGTTCTGGGCGGCCTGCTCGAGGAATACTCCCCAATGCCAGTTGTAGTTCATGTTGCGTCCTCAAAAAGAAACGGAAGGACTCGCCTTCCGTTTCGCACGCCTGATTTCAGCAGGTCAGTCGAGCGCCTTGTCGTTCGGAGTCTTGATGAGCGCCTTCATGTCTTCCGAAAGCGGGAAATCAAGATTCAGACCCTTCGGCGGCACCGGCTGCATGAACCACTTGGTGTACAGGGTATTGACCGAGCCATCCTTCATCATGCCGGCGATCACGGTGTCGGAAACCTTCTTGAACTGCGGATCGTCCTTGCGGATCATGCAGCCATAGGCCTCGCGCGATTGCGGCTTGCCCACGACGATCCAGTCGGCCGGGTTCTTGGCCTTGGCGCGCTCACCGTACAGCAGCGCGTCGTCCATCATGAACGCCACCGCGCGGCCCGATTCCAGCGTCAGGAACGACTGGCCATGGTCCTTGGTGCTGATGATGTTCATGCCCAGCTTCTGATCATCATTCATCTTGCGCAGCAGGCGCTCGGACGTGGTGCCAGCGGTGGTCACGACGTTCTTGCCCTTCAGGTCGGCCCAGTCCTTGATGCCGCCATCCTTCTTCACCATGATGCGAGTGCCGATGATGAAGATGCTGTCGGTGAACGAAACCTGCTTCTGGCGTTCCAGGTTATTGGTGGTCGAGCCGCACTCGATGTCGATGGTGCCGTTCTGCAGCAGCGTGATGCGGTTCTGCGAGGTGATCGGGATTTCCTTCACCTGCAGGTTCGGCAGCTTCAACTGGTCCTTGATGGCTTCCACGATCTTCATGTTGATGTCGTAGGAATAGCCGACCTGACGGACGCCGCCAAGGTTGTAGTTGAACGGGATCGACGAATCACGCACGCCAAGCGTAATCACACCGGTGTCTTTGATCTTCTTCAGCGTGCCCGTCAGCGGCTCGGCTGCCTGTGCGGAACCGCACACCAGGCCAGCGGCCATCATCAGGGAAGCCAACTTGGCAATTTTCATAACATCTCCTTGACCATGAAGAGAAAGGCGGGATTCTACTGACGAATGTCCCACAGATGAAACAGTATTGCGCACGCTCCCCATCAAGACAACTGGGTTTTACTCCTAGAGTCCCGATTCAAGGCATACCTGCGCAGCAACGCAGATATGACAACGCGGCCCGGGGAAGCTTTCCCCGGGCCGCGTCCGATGGTCAGTCTGACGTTGCTGCGCCGCAACAGGTCGGTTGAGCGCGCAACGACATCTGCATCAGGGGTACAGGCCGCGCATTTCGCGCGCCTGCAGGATGCGCGTACAGGCCACGATAAACGCGGCGGTGCGCAGCGTTACCTTGTTGTCCTGCGCGACCTGCCAGATGGCGCGGAACGCCTCTTGCATGATCCGTACCAGGCGTTCGTTGATTTCTTGCTCGGTCCAGAAGAAGCTGGAGAAATCCTGCACCCACTCGAAATACGACACCGTTACGCCGCCGGCGTTGGCGATCACGTCCGGTGCCACGAGGATATTGCGCTCGCGCAGGATGTCATCGGCTTCGGGCGTCGTCGGGCCGTTTGCACCTTCAATGACCAGGCGTGCCTTGATCTGGGGCGCGTTCTTCGCCGTAATCTGGCCTTCCAGCGCCGCCGGGATCAGGATGTCGCAGTCCACCTGCCAGAACTGCTCCGACGAGATGGTTTCCGCCTGGAAGCCGTCGACGGTACCGCTGTGCGACGCGTATTCCATCATCGCCGGCACGTCCAGGCCAGCCGGGTTGTACAGCGTGGTGCGGTGATCCTGCACGGCCACCACCTTGGCGCCGGCCTCCTGGAACAGCTTCGCGGCCACGGCGCCAACGTTGCCGAAGCCCTGCACCGCCACGCGGGCGCCCTTGATCTCCAGGCCGATATTGCGCGCGGCCTCGGAACCGACCACGAACACGCCGCGGCCGGTCGCCTCATGGCGGCCCAGCGAGCCACCCAGCGAGATCGGCTTCCCGGTCACGACACCGGTCGCGGTGCTGCCGGAGTTCATCGAGTACGTGTCCATCATCCACGCCATCACCTGGGCATTGGTGTTGACGTCCGGCGCCGGGATGTCCTTGCTCGGTCCGATGATGATGTTGATTTCGCTGGTGTAGCGGCGCGTCAGGCGTTCCAGCTCGGCGTGCGACAGCGTGCGCGGATCCACGCGGATACCGCCCTTGGCGCCGCCGTAGGGCACGTTCACTGCGGCGTTCTTCACCGACATCCACGCCGACAGCGCCATGACTTCCGACAACGTCACGTCCTGGTGGAAGCGCACGCCGCCCTTGCCCGGGCCGCGCGACAGGTTGTGCTGCACGCGGTAGCCCTCGTAGTGGGCGATGGTGCCGTTGTCCAACTCGATGGGTACGTCGACGATCATCGCGCGCTTGGGACGCTTGAGGGTTTCAACCCAGCGTGCCAGCGAGCCCAGGTAAGGCGTGACACGGTCGACTTGTTGCAGGTAGATGCCCCAGGGGCCGAGGTTGTCGGCGTTGAGGTAGGACGGCAGTGCGTGCTTTTGGCCAGCAGTATGGGTCGGTGCTGCGGAGGACATCAGTGGGTTCCGGGGTGGAGAATGCCCGCAAGCTTAGGGGTGGGGCATATCCGGAATCCAATGCCGTTTGCTCATCCGGTCATGCAAAAGGTGCATAACGTTTGAGATGACTGGTCAACTTAGGAAAGCCTCTTGCAGACCCCGGGCATGCTCCCTCTCCCGCTTGCGGGAGAGGGTTGGGGAGAGGGCCGGCGTCTCCACGAAGCCATGCGCGACGGTGCTTGTCACGCGCCTGCCCTCTCCCCCGGCCCCTCTCCCGCAAGCAGGAGAGGGGAGCAAACCTTCGTTAATCTGACACCAACGTCGACCACACCCGATCCACCAACTGCCGCTTCCTGCGTGCCGCCGTCGCCCGCCGGTCGTTGCCGTTATCGCCGGGCCGCTCGCGGTACAGGCGGATCTCCATGTCGATCGACAGCGGCAGCCCGCGCGCCGACTCGGCCCGCACCAGCCGGCCCTGCGCCACGTCGTCGCGCACCGCGCTCTCGGGCAGAAAGGCCATGCCATGCCCCGAGAGCGCCATGACCTTGAGCGCCTCGGCCATATCGGTCTCGTAGCATTTGTCCAGCTTGAGCTCTTCCGAAGTATCGGCGAGCAGCATGTCCACCATGCGGCCGAGGAAGGCATTGGGCGTGTAGCTCAGGAACGGCACCGGCTTCTTGTCCGTACCGGGAAGCCGGTACAGCGGCTTGCCTGTGCTGTCGGGCACGCTGTACGGCGACAGCCGCTCGATGCCCAGCACGAGCATGTCGTAGCGCGCGGGATCGAGCTGGATCGCCTGGCGTGCATGGTGGTACACCATGACCAGGTCGCAGCCGCCCTCGACCAGCAGCAGCACCGCGTCATGCACGTTAAGCGCGCGCAACCGGCACGGCAGCGTGCCGACCTTGCGCTCGAGCGTCTTGAGCCATTCCGGAAAGAACGTCAGCGACAGCGTGTGCGGGACCGCGAATTCCAGCACCTGCGCGTTGGACGAGCGCTGCCCGCGCATCAGCGCGCGCGTCTCGCTGACCTGCGCCAGCATGGCCAGTGCCTGCTCGTAGAACACCTTGCCGGCGGCGGTCAGGCTGGTCGGGTAGCTGGAGCGGTCGATCAGCTCCGTGCCGACCCACGCCTCAAGCGACTGGATCCGGCGCGAGAACGCCGGCTGCGTGACATGCCGCAGTTCGGCCGAGCGCGAGAAGCTGTGCGTCTCGGCCAGGCTGACGAAGTCTTCAAGCCATTTGATTTCCATGACGCGGATTATCCACCGGCTCGGACGCTGTCGTCACTGGCGCGCACGCGGTTCCGGGAGATGCGCTGGATGTAGAATCCTATTCTACACACGTGCATATACGTAGCATGTGATGTCACAATCCTGCCATTCAGGACGACAGAATGCATGCCTTTGCTCCGGATCCGAACCTATGATTGCCTCATACCAAGAACGTCACGGAGCCAGCCATGCAATCCCGCCCCGCCACCGCTTCTGGCGGCATGACCACCATCCACGCCAGCCCGCTGGGCCAGCTCGCGCAAAGCATGGAGGCCACCTTCGCGCACAGCGCGCGCCTGGTAGCCGGCAATATCGACAGCTGTCTGCCCGACGCCGACACCCTGCTGGCCTGCCTGCCGCCGGGCGCGCTGCTCGGCAGTCCGGACACCTACACACGCCATCTGGTCTATGCCGATCCGCTTGCGCGCTTCTCCGCGATGCTATTGGTCTGGCGGCCCGGGCAGGCAAGCCCCGTGCACGGGCACCGCACGTGGTGCGCCTACCGCGTGCTGCGCGGCACGCTGAGCGAGCGCCACTATCAATGGGATCCGGCCAGCCGACTCGCGACGCTGACCGGCAATGTCGAACGCCAGGCAGGCGCAACCTTCAGCGTGCCGGCCGGGCTGCAGCATATTCATTCGCTGGGCAATGCCAGCGACGCCATCGCCGTATCGCTGCACCTGTACGGCGTCGACCGGGACCACATCTCCACCGGCGTCAACCTGCTGGTTGATACCGACGACGCCTGACGCGCCGGCATGGGGACGGCGCGAACGCTGCCGCATCCCCGTGAAAGGACGCAGACATCCATGGACCGCTACGACAAACAGATCCTTGCCATCCTGCAGGAAGACGCCACCGTGCCGGTGGCCGAGATCGGCGAACGCATCGGACTGACTTCGACGCCGTGCTGGCGCCGCATCCAGAAGCTCGAAGAAGCCGGGCTGATCCGAAAGCGCGTGGCGCTGCTCGACGCCGACAAGCTGAACGCGGGCGTGACGGTGTTTGTCTCGGTCCGCACGGCGCAGCACAACGTCAAGTGGCTGAAGCAGTTCCACGCGCTGGTTGCGTCGATTCCAGAAGTAACCGAGTTCTACCGCATGGCGGGGGATACCGACTACCTGCTGCGCGTGGTCGTGCCCGATATCGCCGCGTACGACCGCGTGTACAAGAAGCTGATCCAGGGTGCGGAACTGGCCGACGTCAGTTCGAGCTTTGCGATGGAGCAGATCAAGTACACGACGGCGCTGCCGCTCGACTACGCGTAGCGGCGCTCAGGCGTCCTGCGTCGCGTCGCCGACGTCGATGGCCAGCTCGTCCGCCACCGTCCCGCGTTGCGCCGCGCTGCGCGCCTGGATTTCCCACATTTCCGCATAGCGCCCGCCCGCGCGCATCAGCTCGGCGTGGGTGCCGCGTTCCACGATGCTCCCGCGGTCCATCACCAGGATCTGGTCGGCATGGACCACGGTGGACAGCCGGTGCGCAATCAGCAGCGTGGTGCGGTTCTGCGCGAGCCGCATCAACTCGGCCTGGATCGCCTGCTCGGTTCTTGAGTCGAGCGCGGAGGTTGCTTCGTCGAACACCAGGATCGGCGGATTCTTCAGCAGCGTTCGCGCAATCGCCACGCGCTGCTTCTCGCCGCCCGAAAGCTTGAGGCCCCGCTCGCCCACGGGCGTGTCATAGCCTTGCGGCAACTCGCTGATAAAGCTATCGATCTGCGCCGCGCGCGCCGCCGCGATGACTTCATCGTGCGTCGCATCGGGCCGGCCATACGCGATGTTGTAGAAGATGCTGTCGTTGAACAGCACCGTGTCCTGCGGCACGATGCCTATGGATCGGCGCAGGCTCTCCTGCGTGATGCTGCGGATGTCCTGCCCGTCGATCTGGATGGCGCCGTCGCTGACGTCGTAGAAGCGGAACAGCAGTCGAGCGAGCGTCGACTTGCCCGAGCCGCTGTGGCCGACCACGGCCGTGGTCGTGCCCGCCGCAATGGTGAAATCGACATCGTCGAGGATCACACGGTTCGACTCGTAACCGAAGCGCACATGGCGGAAGCGCACTTGCGCGCCCTGCACTGCCAGCGGCTGCGCGCCGGCATTATCGGCGACTTCCTGGTGCGTGCCGAGCAGCACGAACATGCGGTCCATGTCGGTGGTCGCCTGCTTGATCTCGCGGTAGATCACGCCAAGGAAGTTCAGCGGGATATAGAGCTGGATCATCAGCGTGTTGACCAGCACCAGGTCGCCCAGCGTCAGCTTGCCCGCGACCACGCCCACGGTAGCGCGCCACAGGATCAGGATCAGCCCGACCGCGATGATGGTCTGCTGCCCGAAGTTGAGGAAGGACAACGAATTCTGCGAGCGGATCGCCGCGGAGCGGTACTTCAGCAGGTTCTCGTCATAGCGCCGCGCCTCGTATTCCTCGTTGCCGAAGTACTTGACCGTCTCGAAGTTGAGCAGCGAATCGATGGCCTTCTGGTTGGCGCGCGAATCGAGTTCGTTCATGCGGCGGCGGAAATGCGTACGCCATTCGGTCACGACGATGGTGAACACGATATAGCCCACCAGTGCGCAACCGGTGATGGCCGCAAACCAGATGTCGTAGTGCAGCATGAAGAAGCCGAGCACTAGTGCCATTTCCACGAGCGTCGGCAGGATGCTGTACAGCGAATACGAAATCAGCGACTGGATGCCGCGCGTGCCGCGCTCGATGTCGCGGCTCATGCCGCCGGTCTGCCGGTCCAGGTGAAAGCGCAGCGACAACGCATGCAGATGCCGGAACACCTGCAGCGCGATCTCCCGCACCGCGCTCTGCGTGACCTTGGAAAAGAGGATTTCCCGCAACTCGGTGAACAGCGTCGCCGACAGCCGCAACACGCCATAGGCGACGATCAGCCCCACGGGCACCACCAGCAGCGCGCGCGGGTCGCCGGCGGTAATGTTCATGCTGTCGATCAGCCGCTTCATCAGCACCGGCACGCCGAGGTTGGCGACCTTGGCCGACACCAGGCAGGCCAGCGCAAGCATTACGCGCCACTTGTAGTGCCAGACATAGGGCAGCAGGTTGCGGACGGTCTGCCAGTCACTGCGCGGCGCGCGTTGGCCGGGGAACAGGGTGGCGGGCTTTGCGGGGGGCGGTTCCGCGGTCGTGGAATAGCGGCGCATACGATAGAATTCAAGCCAATGGCCGATTGTCGCAGAGATCGCGCCGTCCGGCAGGAAGCCTCCCGGCCTCGGCCGCCGGGCAACGCTGCCCTCCTCCCTTTCCTTTCCGGTTTCCCGCAATGAATTCGCCCCATACCGTCCCCGCCCTGCCCGCTGGCAAGAGCCCTGCGCTGCGTGTCGTCCCGATGCCCGCCGATGCCAACGTGCATGGCGATGTGTTCGGCGGCTGGATCATGTCGCAGGTGGATATCGCCGGATCGATTCCCGCGGTGGAACGCGCCCAGGGCCGCGTGGCCACCGTGGCGGTCAATTCCTTCCTGTTCAAGAACCCGGTGTTCGTCGGCGATCTGGTGAGCTTCTATGCCGACATCGAAAAGACCGGCCGCACCTCGATTACGGTGTCGGTCGAGGTCTATGCGCAGCGCATGCGGCACGCCAACGAAATCGTCAAGGTGACGGAAGCCACGCTGACGTATGTGGCGACGGATGAGAGCCGGCAGCCGAGGGTGTTGCCGGCTTGATGTGAAGATCGGCAGGGGCAACTTACCGAGGGTTGTGGTCTCCCCTCTCCCATTTATGGGAGAGGGGCGGGGGAGAGGGCAGGAGCTTCAACGCAGTGAAGCGCTATGGTGCTTGCCATGCGCCCGCCCTCTCCCCCAACCCCTCTCCCGCAAGCGGGAGAGGGGAGCAGACAAGCGGTAATGAAGATAGCTCCAGCCGCTTACGCGAACTTCGTAAAATCCGGCTTCCGCTTCTCGAAGAACGCCGAAAACGCTTCCTTCGCTTCCGGCGCGACCAGCATGCGTCGGAACACCGCGCCCTCCTCGGCCATCTTCTTCTCCACGGCTTCCGCGTCATTGCCCTTCATCAGCCGCTTGGTTTCGCGCAGCGACGAGGCCGGCAGCGCGGCCAGCTTGCGCGCTTGCTGCAGCGCAAACGTATGCAGCTCCGCCACCGGCAGCACGCGCGTGACGAGACCGATTTCGTATGCTTCCTTCGCGCCGAAGGGCTCGCCAAGCATCAGTTTTTCAGCAGCACGCTGGTAGCCGACCAGGCGCGGCAGCAGCAGGCTCGATGCAGCCTCCGGGCACAGGCCGAGCTGCGTGAACGGCAGCGACAGCTTCGCCGTTTCCGAGGCATAGACGAAATCGCAGTGCAGCAGCATCGTGGTGCCCACGCCCACGGCCGCGCCGCTGACCGCCGCGACGATCGGCTTGCTCGCATGGCTGATCTGGTACAGGAACTGGAACACCGGCGGCTGTTCCTTGCCTTCACCGCTGGTCGGCGGACGCTGCATGAAGTCTTCGAGGTCGTTGCCCGCGGTGAATATCTCGTCCTTGCCGCGGAGAAGGATCACGCGGACCGCGCTGTCCGATTCGGCCGCGCGCAGCGCGTCTGCCATGGTCTGGTACATCGCCGCTGTAATGGCGTTCTTCTTCTCGGCACGATCGAATTCGATCGTCAGGATGCCCTGCTCAATACTGGTGCTGATGCTCATGGAATGCCTCTCGTGATGATGCGTTGCTGCAAAGACTGCGTTGCCGTCGCTAGGCGAGCGGCAGCGGTTCCTCGGAAAGATAGCTCAGGCCGAACGCGCGGGCGCCAACGTTGAGCGCGACGGTCAGGCTCATCGGCGCCAGCATCAGCTCGACGCCACATGCGCGCGCAGTCCGCTCGAGCGACTGGAAGGCCGGCATGGCGCGCACCGCGTCGAGCGGACCGGCGAAGCACACCGAGATCGCGGGCGTCAGCATGCTGCCGTTGCGCACGCATTGCTCGGCATGCGCCAGTACGCGGCGGCGCCCTTCGTCCGAACCACGGACCTTGGCCACAGCCTCGGTGCGGCCGCGATGCATGTGGATAATCGGCCGGATATTGAACGCGCTGCCCATCATGTAGCGGCTCCACGTGATGCTGTCCTCGCCCTTGAGCTTGGCGCGCGTGTACATGTAGAGCAGTTCGTCGGGAACGAGGTACATGTGTGCGGCATCGCGCAGGCGTGTTTCGACGGCTTCGACCACATCGCGCGCACTGGCGCCCGCCGCTGCCATACGCGCGGCCTCGCGCACGATCAGCGCCTGGCCGGGGCCGATAGCACCGGTGTCGACGACGACGAGATCGAACAGGCCGGTGCGCCCCGCTTCCTTGCGCAGGCGGACGCTGCGTGCGGCGGTGCCGATCACGGCACCCGTTGCATGGGAATAGAGCTTGCTGCGCGTGCTTGCGATGGTGAACAGCATGGCGCGGTCGCACGTGGCTACCACGTGCCGCAGCAAGTGGTCTTCCAGCTCCCGCTCGACCAGCGGGATCGATTCCGCATAGTGGTCCTGCTTGCCGACAAGGTACTGCTCGTACAGCAACGGCAGCGATGCCTCATCGCGCGTGTCGGCGATGAACTGGTCCCCCGCGCGGACGCGGAATGGAATCGTGCGTACGCCAAGTTCCGTCATGACCGCGCGCGGCATATCGCATGCCGCGTCGGCCAGGATGGTTGTCTCCTGCATGGTGCCTCCCTGCTGGTGAGCCGCATCGTTGCGCGGCAGCATTCTCGGGGTGCGCCTCGGGTTGGCCCCGTTGCGCGCCAACGTTGGCACTGCTTTTCTTCACCTGACAGAAGGATCGGAGCGGCGCATCATGGCGCCGCTCCGCTGGCGCGTTTCTTCAGACGCGCTCGAAGATGCCGGCTGCGCCCATGCCCGTACCGACGCACATGGTCACCATGCCGTACTTCAGGTTGTGGCGACGCAGCGCATGCACCACGGTGGCCGAACGGATCGCGCCCGTCGCGCCGAGCGGGTGGCCGAGCGCAATGGCGCCGCCCATGCGGTTGACCTTGGACGGGTCGAGTTCGAGGTCACGCATCACGGCCAGCGATTGCGCGGCAAACGCTTCGTTCAGTTCGATCCAGTCGATCTGGTCCTGTGTCAGCCCTGCTGCCTTCAGCGCCGCAGGAATCGCTTCCTTCGGGCCGATACCCATGATCTCCGGCGGCACACCGCGCACCGCAAACGACACGAAGCGCGCGAGCGGCACGAGGTTGAACTGCTTCAGGATCTTCTCGGACACCAGGATCAGCGCGCCGGCGCCGTCGGACGTCTGCGAACTGTTGCCGGCGGTCACGCTGCCCTTGTTCGCGAACACCGGGCGCAGCTTGCCAAGGCCTTCGAGCGAGGTCTCCGGGCGCGGACCTTCGTCCAGCGAGATCGTGCGCGTCTTGACGCTCACCTCGCCGCTGGCCAGGTTCGGGAACTTCTCGACGATCTCGATCGGCGTGATCTCGTCCTTGAACTCGCCGGCCTGCTGGGCAGCGATGGCCTTCTGGTGCGAGGCCAGCGAGAACGCATCCTGGTCTTCGCGGCTGACCTTCCAGTGCTGCGCGACTTTCTCGGCGGTCAGGCCCATGCCGTAGGCAATGCCGACGTTCTCATCGCGCGTGAAGATGTCAGGCGACATCGACGGCGAGTTGCCCATCATCGGCACCATGCTCATCGATTCCACGCCGGCGGCGATCATCACGTCGGACTCGCCCACGCGGATGCGGTCGGCGGCCATGGCCACGGCGCTCAAGCCGGAGGCGCAGAAACGGTTGACGGTGATGCCCCCGACCGTGTTCGGCAGACCCGACAGCAGCGCGCCGATGCGGGCCACATTCAGGCCCTGCTGCGCTTCAGGAATCGCGCAGCCGACGATGGCGTCTTCGATCAGCTTCGGATCGAGGTTCGGCACCTGCGCCACGGCGGCCTTCAGGATTGTCGCGAGCAGGTCGTCGGGACGCGTGTTCTTGAACGCGCCCTTCGGCGCCTTGCCGATCGGCGTGCGGGTCGCGGCAACGATATAGGCGTCTTGCAGTTGTTTCATGATGTCGGTTCCTCGCTGCCTTAGTTGCGGACGGGCTTGCCGGTCTGCAGCATGCCCATGATGCGTTCCTGCGTCTTGCTGGTGCCGAGCAGGTCGACGAAGGCCTTGCGCTCGAGCGCGAGCAGCCATTCCTCGCTCACCAGCGAACCGGCCTCGACGTCGCCGCCGCACACCACTTCGGCAATGCGCGCAGCGATCAGGAAGTCATGCGCGGAGATAAAGCCGCCGTCGCGCATATTGACCAGCGATGCCTTGATGGTCGCGATGCCCGAGCGGCCGGCCACCGGCACCAGTGCCGGCAGCGGCGCGCGATAACCGGCATCGGCCAGCGCGCGCACTTCGTTCTGCGCCACGTGGAGCAGTTCGTGCACGTTGAAGACGATCCGATCGGACGCTTGCAGGTAGCCCATCTGGCGCGCTTCCAGCGCGGAAGCCGACACCTTTGCCATGGCAGCGCTTTGGAAGCGGTTGGTCAGGAACTGCAGGTAGTTGGTGCTGCCTGCTGCCTGCGCCGCGCGCGCTGCCGCCAGCGCGGCTTCCTTCAGGCCACCGCCGGCCGGCACCAAACCCACGCCGACTTCAACGAGGCCGACGTAAGTTTCCAGTGCCGCCACGCGTGCCGCCGAGTGCAGCATCAGTTCACAGCCGCCGCCCAGCGCGATGCCGGATGCAGCCGACACCACGGGCACCGCGGAATACTTCACGCGCATCATGCCGTCCTGGAACTTCTTGACGAACGGTTCGATGCCCTTGGCGCCGCCCATCATGAACGCCGGCATTGCGGCTTCCAGGTTGGCACCCGCCGAGAACGGACCGCCCGGCGCGCCGAGTTGCAGCGACGTCGGCTGCCACACGACCAGGCCCTTGTATTCGGCTTCGGCAAGGTCGATCGCACGCGTCAGGCCGTCGATCACGTCCGGCCCGATGGTGTTCATCTTGCTCTTGAACGAGACCACCAGCACATCGTCCTGGCCCTCTGCCACCCAGATGCGCACGGCCTCGTTCTCTTCGACGGTGCGGCCGGCCTTGCGCGGATCGACCTCGGCCGTGCCCTGCAGCGCGGCGCGGAAAACCTGGCGCTGGTACACCGGCAGCGTGCTGCGCGCGACGAACTGCTGCGTCGCGGGCGACCACGAACCCTGCGCGGCATGCACGCCCTGGTTCTCGGCCACCGGGCCTTCGAACACCCACGCGGGCAGCGCCGCCTTGGACAGTGCCTTGCCGGCGTCGATATCTTCCTTCACCCACTCGGCGACCTGCTTCCAGCCGGCAGCCTGCCAGTCTTCGAACGGACCCGAGTTCCAGCCGAAGCCCCAGCGGATCGCCAGGTCGACATCGGCCGCCGAACCGGCGATCTGCTCGAGGTACACGGCGATGTAGTGGAACACGTCGCGGAAGATCGCCCACAGGAACTGCGCCTGCGGATTGGTCGATTCGCGCAGCAGCTTGATGCGTTCCGCCGGCGCCTTCTTGAGCATGCGCGCGACGATCTCGTCGGCCTTCTTGCCCGACTCGACATACTGGCCGGTCTTGGCGTCGAGCACCTTGATGGCCTTGCCTTCCTTCTTGTAGAAGCCCGCGCCGGTCTTCTGGCCCAGCGCGCCTGCATCGACAAGGCCCTTCAACACGGCCGGGGTCTTGTACACCGGCGCGAACGGGTCTTCATGCAGGTTGTCCTGCATGGTCTTGATCACGTGTGCCATGGTGTCCAGGCCCACGACGTCGGCCGTGCGGAACGTGGCCGACTTCGCGCGGCCGAGCTTCGAACCAGTCAGGTCGTCGACTACATCGAACGGGATGCCAAACTTCTCGGCCTCGGCGAACACGGCCAGGATCGAGAAGATGCCGACACGGTTGGCGATAAAGTTCGGCGTGTCCTTCGCGCGCACGACGCCCTTGCCGAGCGTGGTGGTCAGGAACGCTTCGAGCTTGTCGAGGATTTCCGGCTGCGTGGTCGCGGTCGGGATCAATTCGACCAGGTGCATGTACCGCGGCGGATTGAAGAAATGCACGCCACAGAAGCGCGACTTCAGTTCGGCGTCGAAGCCATCCGACAACTCGGTGATCGACAAACCCGACGTATTGGTCGCGAAGATGGTGTTCGCGCCCAGGTGCGGCGCGACCTTCTTGTACAGGTCGTGCTTCCAGTCCATACGCTCGGCGATCGCTTCGATCACCACGTCGCATTCCTTGAGCAGCGCGATATCGTCTTCGTAGTTGGCGGCCTGGATCAGGCCGGCCTCGTCCTTGATGCCCAGCGGCGCGGGCGACAGCTTCTTGAGGTTTTCGATCGCACGCAGCGCAATGCCGCTCTTGGGGCCTTCCTTGGCCGGCAGGTCGAACAGCACCACGGGCACGCGCGCATTGACGAGATGGGCGGCGATCTGCGCCCCCATGACGCCGGCGCCGAGCACGGCGACTTTCTTGACGATGAAATTGGACATGAGCGCTCCTAGGTCAGTGAGCGTTGAAGTGAAGGTATGTGTGCGTGGGAACGCTTCCTTTGCCGGCGGCCTGCTCCCCTCTCCCATTTATGGGAGAGGGGAGCAAACCAGCGGGAGCGGAAACGCTCCCGGCAAATCAGAACAGGTCTGCGTCCAGCGCCATCAGCGTGGCCGAACCGGCGCGCGCCTTGCGGATCTCGGCGGCGGTTTCCGGCAGCAGCTTGGCAAAGTAGAAGCGTGCCGTCGCCAGCTTGGTCGTGTAGAACTTGTCGCCGCTGGCTTCCTTCTCCAGCGCGATCTTGGCCATGCGGGCCCAGAAGTACGAGAACACCAGGTGGCCCACCACGCGCAGGTACGGCACGGCGGCGGCGCCGACTTCGTCGGCATTGCCCATGGCCTTCATGCCGATTTCCATGGTCAGCTTCTGCACCTTGTCGCCAAGGTCCGCCAGCGGGTTGACGAACTCCTGCATCGCTTCGTTGGTGCCCTCTTCCTCGACGAATGCCTGCACGATCTTGCCGAAGGCCTTCATCTTGGCGCCCATGTCGCCAAGGATCTTGCGGCCCAGCAGGTCCAGCGCCTGGATCGTGTTGGTGCCTTCGTAGATCATGTTGATGCGGGCGTCGCGCACGTATTGCTCCATGCCCCATTCGGAGATGTAGCCGTGGCCGCCGAACACCTGCATGCCTTCGTTGGTGCTGGTGAAAGCGTTGTCGGTCAGGAACGCCTTGATGACCGGTGTCAGCAGCGCGACCAGGTCGCCCGCCTGCTTGCGCACGGCTTCGTCCGGATGCGACAGCTCGCGGTCGATCTGCAGCGCGGTCCAGTAGCTGAACGCGCGGCCGCCTTCGGCGTAGGCCTTCTGCGTCAGCAGCATGCGGCGCACGTCCGGATGCACGATGATCGGGTCGGCCGGCTTGTCCGGCGCCTTCGGGCCGGTCAGCGCGCGCATCTGCAGGCGGTCCTTGGCGTAGGCCACGGAGTTCTGGTACGCGATCTCGGTCAGGCCCAGGCCTTGCGCACCGACGCCAAGGCGCGCGGCGTTCATCATCACGAACATCGCGTTCAGGCCCTTGTTGGCCTCGCCCACGAGCCAGCCGCGCGCGCCGTCCAGGTTCATCACGCAGGTGGCGTTGCCGTGGATGCCCATCTTGTGCTCGATCGAGCCGCACTGGATGCCGTTGCGCTCGCCCGGGTTGCCGCTGGCGTCCGGGATGAACTTCGGCACGACGAACAGCGAGATGCCCTTGGTGCCCTGCGGCGCATCCGGCAGGCGCGCCAGCACCAAGTGGATGATGTTCTCGGCCATGTCGTGCTCGCCGGCCGAGATGAATATCTTGGTACCGGTCAGCAGGTACGAGCCATCGGCCTGCGGTTCGGCCTTGGTGCGCAGGATGCCGAGGTCGGTGCCGCAGTGCGGCTCAGTCAGGCACATGGTGCCGGTCCACACGCCCGACACCAGCTTGGGCAGGTAAGCCTGCTGCAGTTCCGGCGTGCCGTGCGCGTGCAGAGCCTCGTAGGCGCCGTGCGACAGGCCCGGGTACATGGTCCACGCCTGGCTGGCCGAGTTCAGCATCTCGTACACGACGTTGTTGATCACGATCGGCAGGCCCTGGCCGCCGAAGGCCGGGTCGCAGGCCAGTGCGGGCCAGCCTGCTTCCACATACTGCTGGTAGGCCTCCTTGAAGCCCGTCGGCGCCTTCACCACGCCGTCGCCGACGTAGGTGCAGCCCTCGCGGTCGCCCACCTGGTTGAGCGGGAACACCACGTCCGCGCAGAACTTGCCCGCTTCTTCGATGACCTGGTTGATGGTGTCCGCGTCGATGTCCGCGTGCGGCGGCATCGCCTTGAGTTCGGCTTCAGCGCCGAGCAGTTCGTGAAGGACGAACTGCATGTCGCGCAACGGTGCGGTGTACTGGCCCATCAAAAGCTCCTTGGAGTTTCACGATGCCGCCACGCCGCCCGCGCAATGCCCGCAGAGAGCGGGTGCCACGGTCCGTACGCAGCAGCTTCAGGTACGGTAAGACTGAATCAGTTTGTTGAGCGCGACCATGGCAAGTTCGGCGCTGTCCGGCAGGCGCAGGAAACGGGCGTCATGATGCAAGCCTAGTTCAAGGCTGTACATCTCGAACAGCATCAGGCGCGGATCGCAATCCGCACGCAGGTGCCCCTCTTCCTTGGCCTGGCTGATGGCACGCGTCAGCGCGGTACGCCAGATGGTGACGCTCTTGACCAGCTCGTCACGCACCAGGCTTTCCGCACGGTCGTCGTACTCGACCGCACCGCTGATGTAGATGCATCCCGTCGTCACTTCCTGGATGCGTTTCTCCATCCACCGGCGCACCATCGACCACAGCCGGGGCAGCCCGCGCGGCTCGTGCAGCGAGGGGTAGAACACCTCCTGCTCGAACCGCCGGTGATACTCCCGCACAACTTCCACCTGCAGGTCTTCGCGCGAACCGAAATGCGCGAAGACACCGCTCTTGCTCATCTGCATGCGCTCCGCCAACAGGCCGATGGTCAAACCCTCGAGCCCGTCGCGGGACGACAGCTCCAGTGCGGCATCCAGAATCGCCACGCGCGTCATTTCCCCCTTGCGCATCGGCGCGGGGGAAGCGGTGGCGGATTCGAGACGGGCTGACTGGTGTCGCATATTTAATTCTCCGTTCTTGTGACGCCTTCACTGGGCGCCACATATGACCCTGACGTTGCTTAATTGCCCGCGGCGGCAGCAAAATGCCGGAAATCGCCGCGTATGCACGCAGTCTAAGCCAAAAAAGAACGGTCGTTCAGATTATTCTGGCGCGACCCGTTGCCATCAAGCTTTTAATTAGACCCACGTTTCTAAACCGGCTGCGTTGCAACATCCACATGCAGCCTGCTGCCATCAGCCACACAGCCCCTGTCATGCTGCGGGGCAATATCGGCGTGCCGTTTCAGTAGCGTCCCGTCACGCCCGCAATTACGACGCCAAGACGCAACACCATGTACGCGGCCCAGTTCGCCACACGGTGCAGCGCCGAGCGCCGGGCATGCGCCTCCGGCATGACGCGCACACTGCGCTCGGCAATGGCGCGCTCGAGCTGCGTGCGCAGCACGGCGGCGAAGGCTGCATCATAGACGCAGACGTTGGCCTCGCGTGCGAGCAGCAGGCTGAATGGGTCCATATTGCTTGACCCGACCGTGGCCCACGCCTCGTCCACCACACCGACCTTGGCGTGCAGGAAGCTTTGTGCGTACTCGTAAATCTCGATACCGGCATCGAGCAGGCTCGCATAAAGCGCGTGCGTGGCGAAATGCTGCAGCCGGTATTCGACGCGCCCCTGCAGCAGCAATCGCACCCGCACGCCGCGCTTGCGGCAGGCGAGCAACGCGCGCCGCATCTTGTGGCCCGGCAGGAAATAAGCGTTGGCGAGGATGACATCGTCGCGCGCCGCGCCCAGCGCGCGCAGGTATTCGCGCTCGATGGTGCGGCGGTTGCGCAAGTTGTCGCGCAGCAGAAGCGCCGCGCGCATACCGCCTTCCATATCGCGCCGCGGCGGCAGGTCGGTCACGAGCGGGTATCCCGCTGCCGCGCCCGCCAGGCCGACATCATGCAGTTCGGCGCGCAGCGACAGCCGCCACCAGAGGCGCTCCGCCGTCAGCGCGATGCGGTCGACCAGCGGACCGCGCACTTCCACGGCGAAGTCATAGCGTGCCCCGAGCCCCTCCTGCTCGAACGGCCCGTGATTGTAGTCGTCGATGATGTTGATGCCGCCCACGAACGCGACACGCCGATCGATCACGGCAAGCTTGCGGTGCAGGCGGCGCAGGTGCCGGCGCGCCAGCCGGAAACCGCGCAGCACGCGGTAAATGCGCAGCTGCACGCCCCCGTCGCGCAGGCGCTGCATGAGTTCGGCGGACATGTCGCCAGCACCGAAACCGTCCACGGTCAGCCGCACGGATACGCCGCGCGCCGCCGCACGGATCAGCGCATCGCTCACCGCCCGCCCGACGTCGTCGTCGGCGTAGATGTAGGTTTCGATGATGATCTGGAGGACCGCCGCGTCGATCGCCTCGATCAGCGCCGGAAAAAAATCGCGCCCTCCGCACAGCAGGCGCACCTGATTGCCGCCCACCGGCTTGCCATGCCGTCCGGTCCAGCGCAGCAGGCGTCGCCGCCCCCCGCGCGTGCCGGTGCCGCCGCTGTCATCCCGCGCCGCAACATGCGCTACGCCACTAGCCCGCGCAGCATTCGATTTGTCGGTGTCGGATATCCGTGACATGACGCGATTATGGGACACACGGCGCCATCTGCACATGGTGCGGTGCATCTCTGCTATCGTCGATGCACTCATGCACCAAGGACTGAGGGATAGCACTGTGAAGGTATTCGGCATCACCGGCTCGTCCGGCAGCGGCAAGACCACGCTCCTGGACGCGCTGATCCCGCGTTTTGTCGCCACCGGCATGCGCGTCAATGGCATCAAGCATACGCACCACGGCTTCGATCCCGATACGCCGGGCAAGGACTCCTGGCGCATGCGCGAGGGCGGCTGCCGCAACGTGGTGCTGGTCGGCGCGCGCCATATGACGCTGATGCGCCACTACCCCGAGGATGTGCCCTCGCCCGAGTTGGACGAAGCGCTGGCCGTGCTGCCTGCGGATACCGACCTCGTGCTCGTCGAGGGCTACAAGCGCAGCGATTTCCCCAAGCTGGAAGTGTTCCGCCCGTCGTTGGGCCGCGCACCGCTGTGGGACGAGGTGCCCGGCGTAGTCGCCGTCGCCACCGATGCGCCGGAGGCCGTCGCGCAGCTCACCTCGCTGCCCGTGCTGGATCTCGCCGATCCGGACGCCATCTTCGCCTTCATCCAGGCCCACCTGGAAGCTTCAGAGACGGCCTAGGCAGCCTTGCCGGGCGCGGGGCTGTCGCCATCGTCATGATGAGCCGCCGCCCGCGCCAGTTCCGCCACCAGCGGCACATGGTCCGAGCGTTGCGCCCAGTCACGCCCGGTCAGTGCGTGCGCGCGTTGGATCTCGAAGCCTCGCACATAGATGCGGTCCAGCTGCCACCACGGCATATGGCTCGGGAACGTATGCAGCCGCGCGCCGCGTGCGTGCGAGGCCTCCACCGCGCCGAGCGTGTTGCAGATCTGCGAGTCGAGCCGGTGGTTCCAGTCGTTGAAATCGCCGGCAATCACCAGCGGTGCGGAAGACGGCACCACGTTGCGCACGCGCTCGACCAGCGCTTCCGCCTGCCTGGCGCGGCTGCGCGCGAACAGGCCGAAGTGCACGCAGATCAAATGCGCTTCCACGCCGTTCACGTCGGCCACCGCATGCAGCAGCCCGCGCTGCTCGAAGCGATGGTCGGAGATATCGAGGTTCTCCGACATCAGGATCGGATGGCGCGACAGGATCGCATTGCCGTGATGGCCGTGCTCGTAGACGGCATTGCGTCCATACACCGAATGCGGATAGGAGTCCGTGGCCAGGTAGTTCAGCTGCGTGTGGTCCGGGTCGAACAGCGCCGCGGCGACCAGGCGGTCGTTGCGGTCCTGCACTTCCTGCAGGAACACGATATCCGCATCCATGGCGTGCAGCCCCGCGCGCACGTTCTGGATGCGCGGGCGGCGCGCGATGCCGGTCACGCCTTTATGGATGTTGTAGGTGACCACGCGCAGCTTCATCATTCGGCTCCGCAAACGGCCGGCCGGCCCGCGACGCGCCACGCGAGCTGGCGCACCGCCTCGGCGTTGCTGCTCGAGAAGCACTGCTGCGCCGCGGCTTCCCATGGCAGCCATTTCGACTGCAGATGCTCGCGCGGTGCCAGCGTCACAGGCAGCGGTCCCGATACGCACAGCCCGAACCAGTGTTCGGTATTGCGCGTGACGCCAGCCTCATAGCGGTGGCGCCACTGCGGATAGATTTCGTACTCGATGGTGTGCTGCCAGTCGGCAAGCTGGTGCTCGCCGGCGATGATGCCGGTTTCCTCGAACACCTCGCGCGCAGCGGTGAGCGCGATGGGTTCGTCGACGGTATCGAGGCTGCCGGTCACGGATTGCCAGAAGCCCGGCCGGTCGGCGCGTTCCAGCAACAGCACTTGGAGATCTGGCGTGTAGATCACGACCAGCACGGATTCAGGAATTTTGTAAGGCATGGAACGGAGTCCGATGGACATCCCCAAGGATAGCGCAGCCGCGCCCGCTTGCCACGCGAATAGCCGCCGCTTCAGGCGGCGTTTCGATGTGCCTCGGTGTCCATCGGGTCGACGCGCAGCCACGTGTCGAAGACATCCGGAGCGTCGCCGTGTCCCCAGGCCTCGCGCAGCTGCTGCATCAGCGGCGCCAGCGATTCCCGGTAGCGCTGCGCGGCTTCGCGCGCCTGGAAGGCCAGGTCTTCGGCGCTGGCCTGTGCCTGCTCGCGCAGCAGGCCACGCTGCTGGGCGATTTCCTTCTCGCGCTGGCCCAGCGCGTTGTACTTCTGGATCAGGAAACGCTGGTAGTCGCCTGCCTCGACACGCTGCGCCGACGGGGCGTTCGCCTGTTCGAAGCGCAGCACGATGCTGGCCGTTTCCTGCTCGACGTGGGCGGCTTCGGCTTCCAGTGCCTGGAGGGCGTCCTGCCGGCGCTGGGCGTCGCGCCGGCTGTCCTGGACGCGCGCGGCCTCGTCTTCGAAGGTACGCTGTGCGAACAGGTAGGCCTGCACCACAGGCTGCGGCGCCACCACCAGCAGCGGATCGGCGCCGGCGGCGCGCTGGCCGGTCAGCAGGGCATCGTCGGGCAGCCGCAGGTTACCGAGTTCATCGAGCCAGCGCCCACGCGCCATCACCGCCGCTACGGTGTCCAACGCCACGCGCCGCAAGGCTTCGGCGCGCTGCGAGGCGACAGGCTCAGCTGGCGGCACACCACTGGTCGCCTGCGCGGCAGCGTGGGCCACGTCTGGCACACAGGCCGCTACCGTCGTAGCCACCGACTCCGACATGGCCTGCGCGGACTTGCGCACCGCACGGCGCAGTTCGAAGCGCGCCAGCAGCATCATCACCAGCCCGGCTACCAGCCAGGTCAGGATCGTTTCGGCATGGACCAGCAAAAACTGGCGGATCAGGTCGGTGTCCAGGTTCACGGCGTTTTCCTCCCGCGCGCCGGCCACCTTCATCGCGGGGGCTCGGACAACGCTCAATTAGAAAGAGACATTGCCAGCCACGGCCATGTTCCGGCCAGTAACAAATGGAAACGTCGGCGCGCAGGCCAACCCCGGATCACTTGCGTCCGTAAACGAAAAAACCGCGCACGCGGCGCGGTTTTTTCCTCGGCCAGGGCCGTCAGGCTCAGACCGTGGTCTTCGGCTCGGCAGCGCGCAGGCGGATATGCAGCTCGCGCAGTTGCTTCTCGTCGACCGCGCTGGGCGCCTGCGTCAGCAGATCCTGGGCACGCTGGGTCTTCGGGAAAGCGATCACGTCGCGGATCGAATCGGCACCGGCCATCATGGTGACGATGCGGTCCAGGCCGAAGGCCAGGCCACCGTGCGGCGGCGCGCCGTATTGCAGCGCGTCGAGCAGGTAACCGAACTTGGCACGCGCTTCTTCGTCGTTGATCTTCAGCGCGCGGAACACCTTGCTCTGGATATCCGAGCGGTAGATACGGACCGAACCACCGCCCATTTCCCAGCCGTTCAGCACCATGTCGTAGGCCTTGGCGATGCACTTGCCCGGATCGGTTTCCAGGTACTGCATGTGCTCGTCCTTCGGACTCGTGAACGGGTGGTGCATGGCCACCCAGCGGGCGTCTTCCTCGTCGTATTCGAACATCGGGAAGTCGACCACCCACAGCGGCTTCCACACGTCTTCGAACAGGCCGCTGGCCTTGCCGAATTCCGAGTGGCCGATCTTCAGGCGCAGCGCGCCGATAGCGTCGTTGACCACCTTGGCCTTGTCGGCGCCGAAGAAGATGATGTCGCCGTCCTGGGCGCCGGTGCGCTTCAGGATCTCGGTAATCGCGGCGTCGTGCAGGTTCTTGACGATCGGCGACTGCAGGCCGTCACGACCCTTGGCCACTTCGTTGACCTTGACCCAGGCCAGGCCCTTGGCGCCGTAGATGCCGACGAACTGGGTGTAGGCATCGATCTCGCCGCGCGAGATCGCGCCGCCGCCCGGCACGCGCAGGCCGACCACGCGACCGTTGTCGCTGTTGGCAGGACCCGAGAACACCTTGAAGTCGACGTCCTTCATCACGTCGGTCAGTTCGGTGAATTCCAGCTTCACGCGCAGGTCCGGCTTGTCCGAGCCAAAGCGGGCCATGGCTTCGCGGAACTCCATCACCGGGAACTTGGCGTCCAGGTCGACATCGATGGCGTTCTTGAACACCGTGCGCATCATGTCTTCGAACAGGTCACGGATTTCCTGCTCGGTCAGGAACGAGGTTTCGCAGTCGATCTGCGTGAATTCGGGCTGGCGGTCAGCGCGCAGGTCTTCGTCGCGGAAGCACTTGGTGATCTGGTAGTAGCGGTCGAAGCCCGACACCATCAGCATCTGCTTGAAGATCTGCGGCGATTGCGGCAGCGCGAAGAAGTGGCCCGGGTTCACGCGCGACGGCACCAGGTAGTCGCGGGCACCTTCCGGCGTGCTCTTGCCGAGCATCGGGGTTTCGATGTCGATGAAGCCCTGAGCATCCAGGAACTTGCGCACTTCCATCGCGACCTTGTAGCGCAGGCGCAGGTTGTACTGCATCTGCGGGCGGCGCAGATCCAGCACGCGGTGCGTGAGGCGCGTGGTTTCCGACAGGTTGTCATCGTCGAGCTGGAACGGAGGCGTGACCGACGGGTTCAGCACCGTCAGTTCATGGCACAGCACTTCGATCTTGCCCGAGGTCAGGCCTGCGTTCTCCGTGCCGGCCGGGCGCGGACGCACCTTGCCGGTAATGCGGATGCAGTACTCGTTGCGGATCTCTTCGGCAGCCTTGAACATCTCCGGGCGGTCCGGATCGCACACCACCTGCACGAGGCCTTCACGGTCGCGCAGGTCGATGAAGATCACGCCGCCATGGTCGCGGCGGCGCTGGACCCAGCCGGTCAGGGCCACTTCCTGGCCCGAGAGTTGTTCGGTCACCAGACCGCAGTAGTGAGTACGCATGGAGGACATAGGATATTTCCCGGTAATACGTGACCGCCCGCCGGGCGGCCCGTGATCAATTGGTATGCGAAGGATCGGCCGTCTCGACCTCTGCCTCGCGGCCGGCGCTGGCGCCGGTTGTCCTGGCAGGGTTGACGGGATCCGCCGGGCGGCTCGGGCCGCCGTTTTTGCGGGGCAGGTCCGCCGGTGCCACGACGCCCATCGAAACGATGTACTTGAGCGCGGCATCGACGGTCATGTCGAGTTCGATGGTGTCGGCCTTGGGCATCATCAGGAAGAAGCCCGAGGTCGGATTGGGCGTGGTCGGCACGTACACGCTGACGTATTCGCCCTGCAGGTGGTTCTGCACGTCGCCGCCCGGGCGGCCGGTCAGGAACGCGATGGTCCACGAGCCCTCACGCGGGTACTGCACCAGCAGCGCCTTGCGGAACGCATTGCCCGACGACGACAGCAGCGTGTCGGAGACTTGCTTGACGCTCGTGTAGATCGGGCCCACGACCGGGATGTGGCCCAGCAGCGCTTCCCACCAGCGCACCAGGCGCTGGCCGATGAAGTTGTGCGCGAGCAGCCCGACCAGCAGGATGCACAGCAGCGTCAGGATCGCGCCGAGGCCCGTCACGCGCTTGCCGAACAGCAGCTGGTCCGGACGCCAGGCCTCGGGCAGCAACGCCAGGCTCTGGTCCATGGTGCCGATGATCAGGCTGAGCACCCATAGCGTGATGCCCAGCGGCACGAGCACCAGCAGACCGGTCAGGAACCAGGTCTTCAGCGCGGAGGTTTTCTTTGCGACCACGGCCAGCCTGCGATCAGTGGCAGGCGCAGGCGCTGCCGCAGCCGCCGGCGGCGGGCGCCGCGGAAGCCGTAGTGCTGGCCGACGATTCGGTCGAGGCTGCCGCAGGAGCGGCTGCCGTGTCAGCGGCCGCGCCCGACGTTGCCGGGGCGCTGGCGCCGCCACTGCCGCCGCGGAAATCGGTCACGTACCAGCCCGAACCCTTGAGCTGGAAGCCAGCTGCGGTGAGCTGCTTCTTGAAGGTTCCGGCGGTGCCGCACGACGGGCAATCGGTGAGCGGGGCATCGCTCATCTTCTGCAGCACATCGCGCCCGTGGCCGCAGGCGTCGCAACGGTAGGCATAGATCGGCATGGTATTTATTTCGCGAAAAACTTGGATCGGAACGGTGCGGGCACCGTCCGCGCGACCGCGCACGACGATGCAAAGCCTTGAATTATAAACCCTTACGGGAATGCCTGACGGGAGGAAATGCGGGCACAAAGCGGCACACCTGGCCGCCAGGGGCCAGGATCGGGCAGTCGGGGCATCGTCCCGCCCGGAAGGCGGTCAGGCGATATGCACTTCCTTGACCGGCGCGTGATCCGCAATCCACTGCGGCAGCAGCGAACCGACCACCATGCCGCTGAGCGAGAACATCAGCCCGACCATCTGCGGCGGCACGGTGGCGTCGGCAAACGCGATCTCGCAGGTCAGCCACGAGGCCAGGCCCAGCAGGATGGCGGCCAAACCGCCCTGCCGCGTCGCCGGCTTCCAGAACATGCCGAAGGCAAGCGGCACGAACGACGACACCAGCGTGACCTTGTAGGCATTTTCGACCATATGGAAGATCGAAAGATGCGAGTTCAGCGCGAACAGTGTCACGGTGGCGGTGAAGACCAGCACCACCGTCTGCATCACGCGCAGGAACTGCTTGTCGTCGAGATGGCGGAAATACGGCCGCAGGATGTTCTCGGCAAAGGTCACGGACGGCGCCAGCAGCGTCGCCGACGCGCAGCTCTTGATGGCCGACAGCAACGCGCCGAAGAACATCACCTGCGCGAACATCGGTGCGTGTTGCAGGATCAGCTGCGGCAGGATGAGCTGGGAATCCGCGTTGATGTACTTTTCCACCATGCCCGGATCGATCAGCGTTGCCGAATAGGCCAGGAACATCGGGATGAAGGCGAAGAAGAAGTACAGCACGCCGCCGAGCACCGACGCGCGCCCTGCGATCTGCTCGGTACGCGAAGACGTGACGCGCTGGAATACGTCCTGCTGCGGGATCGAGCCGAGCATCATCGTGAACAGCGCCGCGGCAAACCCGATGATCTGTACGAGATCCAGCGACGGCAGGAACTCGAACTTGCCGGCCGCCGCCGCGTGCGATACCACCGCCGCCACGCCGCCGGCCTGGCCGCTGACCTCGTAGCCGATATAGAGCATACCGACCACGATGATGATCATCTGGATAAAGTCCGTCACCGCGACCGACCACATGCCGCCGAACAACGTATACACCAGCACGCTGGCCGCACCGATCATCATGCCGGCATCCTGCGACAGCGCGCCGTCGGAAACCGTATAGAACACCAGCCCGAGCGCCTTGATCTGCGCCGCCACCCAGCCCAGGTAGGACACCACGATGCACAGCGTGGTCAGCACCTCGGCCAGCCGCCCGTAGCGGTTGTGGTAGTAGTCGCCGATGGTGAGCAGGTTCATCCGGTACAGCGGCCGCGCGAAGAACAGGCCCACCAGGATCAGGCACAGCGACGAGCCGAACGGGTCCGAAACGACCCCCGACAGGCCTTCTTTGAGGAATACCGCGGGAATGCCCAGCACGGTTTCGGAACCGAACCAGGTGGCAAAGACGGTGGCCGTAACGACGTAGAACGGCAGGCTGCGCCCGGCGACGGCGAAATCGGTGGTGTTGCGCACGCGCAGCGCCGCCCACAGGCCGATGCCGACCGAGATTACCCAGTAGATGATGACGAACCAGATCAGCATGCCGCTGCCCTATGCAGAAATTGCCCTTGTGGCGAAAAACCGAATGCCGGGCTGGCCGCTATGTCTGGCACCTGCCTGCCCGGAGTCCAATTCATCGGTCGGGGCCGCTTGAGGGGCATTGTGGCGCCGGTCCCAGAGAGGGATGACGCACTTGGCCTGCGGTCGTAGCCGAATCAAAACGCGGATTATAGCGACGCAGACATTGGCGGGCGAAAAAAATTCCCGACTCGTGCCAATTCACCAGGCCGTGCAGCGCGACGGGCACTGCCCGGGCCGGCGGCTGTTGTTCCGGCGCAAACGAAAACCGCCAGACCCCGGTTAGCGGCCCGAAAGATGCCGTTACACGGATTACACAGAGCCCGTCATCGCCGCACGTAGCCGGGGCATTGATGCAGGCAGGGCCAGTCCTGCCACATCAGGATTGGCCCGGACAACCAGCCAATGAGGAGAAACCGATGTTCCAAGCTCGCACCCGTGTCCTGCGCACCGCCCTGCTGATCGGCGCCGGCCTTGCCGCCGCCGCGTCCACTGCTGCCATGGCGCAGACGGCGGCTGTCACCAACGACGTCCAGCGCGACGTCAACCAGCAGCAGCGCATCGAGAGCGGCCTGAAATCCGGCACCCTGACCACCCGCGAAGCTTCGGGCCTGGAAAAACGCGAAGCGAAGATCGATCGCATGGAATCCAATGCCATGAAGAACGGATCCGTCTCGCCGCGCGAGCAGGCGTCGATCCAGCGTGCCGAGAACCGCGTGAGCCAGGATATCTCCCGCGACACACATAACGGCCAGGTCGGGAACCCGGCCAGCGCTTCTTCACAGCGCATGCAGGCCGATGTCCAGCGCAATATCAACCAGCAGGAGCGCATCCGCAACGGCGTGCAGAACGGTTCACTGACCAATCGCGAAGCCGCTGGCCTGGCGCGTGGCCAGGCTCACGTGGACAACCGCGAGGCCCGGGCCGGACGCAACGGACATGTCGGCGCCGGCGAACAGGGCCGCATCATGGGCGCGGAAGACCGGGCAAGCGGGAATGTCTACCGCGAGAAGCACAACGGTCACCGCCGCGGCTGAAGCCCCGCTCAGTCCGCCCGGCGGCGCCATACCTGCCAGCGCTCCTGCCCCTCGAAGACGGGCAGCGGCGCGGCGGAAGGACGGTCCTCGATCCGCTCGAAGGCGGGTCCCAGCAGGGCATCCAGTTCAGACGCCGGCATGGCGAACGGGGGCCCGCCGCGTTTGTCGCCCAGGAAGAAATAGCCGGCCAGCAGGCCGCCCGGTGGCAGCAGCGCCGCCACACGCTCCGCATAGGATTCGCGCAGGGGCGGCGGCAGCGCGCACAGGAAGGCGCGCTCGTAGATCAGTTCGCAGGCCGGCTCGGGTGTGAAGGCAAAGAAATCCGCCTCGCGCACGATGGCGCCGGCCGGGCCCAATGCGCGCCGGGCCGATGCGACCGCCTGCGGCGAGAAGTCGATGGCAATGACCGGCCAGCCGCGCTCGAACAGCCAGCCCGCCTCCCATCCGTTGCCGCAGCCCGGCACCAGCGTCGGGCATGGCGACCGGCCCGAGATGAACTGCTGGAACTCCTCCGGCACGCCTTGCATGTCCCATGGCGTGAAGTTCTGCTCGAAGCGCTCGTCCCAGAATGCCGGATCCGCCGCATCGCGGGTGTTGAATGAGGGCGGCGCCGGGGCCTTGTCGGCGGACATGTCTTGCCTCCTTCGAGAACGCTGACTACCGCTTACCAGTAGCCGATCCAGCCGATCACGTGCGTGAGCACGATGCCGGCAATGAAACCGCCCACCAGCAGCAGCGCCGTGCCGACCAGCCGGTTGGTACGCCGCTGTTCCGTGACCAGTTGCGCGAGCAGCCGTTCCTGCTCGCCGTTGGTATTGAGCGCACGGCGCTCCAGGAACTGGTGCGCGAGACGCGGGAAATCGGGCAGCATCTTGGCCCACAGCGGCGCCTCGACCTTGATCCGTTCCCACGCGCCCTTCCAGCCGACCTGCTCGTGCATCCAGCGCTCGAGGAACGGCTTCGCGGTTTTCCACAGGTCCAGGTCCGGGTCGAGCTGGCGGCCCAGGCCTTCGATATTGAGCAGCGTCTTCTGCAGCAGCACCAGCTGCGGCTGAATCTCGACATTGAAGCGGCGCGAGGTCTGGAACAGGCGCATCAGCACCATGCCCAGCGAGATTTCCTTGAGCGGTTTATCGAAGTACGGCTCGCAGCAGGCTCGCACCGCGCTCTCGAGTTCCTCCACGCGCGTGTCGGGCGGCACCCAGCCTGATTCCACGTGCAGCAAGGCCACGCGGTGGTAGTCGCGCCGGAAAAAGGCGATGAAATTCTGCGCGAGGTAATTCTTGTCGAACTCCGACAGCGCGCCGACGATGCCGAAATCCAGCGCGATATAGCGGCCGAAGGTCTCCGGCTGGACCGACACCAGGATGTTGCCTGGGTGCATGTCGGCGTGGAAGAAGCCGTCGCGGAACACCTGCGTGAAGAAGATCTCGACGCCCTCTTCCGCCAGCTGGTGCATGTCGACGCCGGCCGCCTTCAGCGATTCGGTGCGCGAGATCGGGATGCCATGCATGCGCTCCATCACGAACACCGTGCTGCTGCACCAGTCCCAGAACACCTCGGGCACGAGCAGCAGGTTGGTATCGGCGAAATTGCGGCGGAGCTGGCTGGCGTTGGCCGCCTCGATCATCAAATCGAGCTCGTCGTGCAGGTATTTGTCGAACTCGGCCACGACCTCGCGCGGCTTGAGGCGCTTGCCATCGGCCCAGAAGCGCTCGAGCCAGGTCGCCAGGTCGCGCATCAGCGCCAGGTCGCTGTCGATCACCGGCAGCATGCCGGGGCGCAGCACCTTCACTGCGACTTCGCGGCCGTGGTTGGGCCCGCCCTTCAGCGTGGCAAAGTGCACCTGCGCGATCGACGCGCTCGCCACCGGCTGGTGCTCGAAGGTTTCGAACAGATCCTCGAGCCGCCGGCCAAGCGAACGTTCGACGATCTTCACGGCGACTGCCGAGTCGAATGGCGGCACCTGGTCTTGCAGCATGGCCAGCTCGTCGGCAATGTCCGGCGGCATCAGGTCGCGCCGGGTCGACAGCACCTGGCCGAACTTGACGAAGATCGGCCCGAGCTTGGTCAGCGCGAGCCGCAGCCGCTCGCCGCGTGGCATGTCGAGCTTGCGGCCGATGGTCATGACGCGGACCAGCAAGCGGATCTTGCGGTTCTGGAAGCCGGACAGCACGAGCTCATCGAGCCCGTAGTACAGGATGACGAAAAGGATCTTGCCGAGGCGCAGAAGGCGGGTCATGCGGCGGTATTCAGGGAACGGTGGTGCTGCGCGGCGCGGGCAGCTGCGAAAGAGGGTGTCATGCGGCGGCGCAATCAGCGATGGGCGGACGGCAAGGCCACCGGCCCGGCGGAACGGGTGCGTTCGAGCCGCTCCAGGCGTTTCTCGAGGCGGGCCAGGTCATCACGCACGCGGCCCACGTCCGAACTGAAATCCTCCAATGCCACGTGGCGCACCAGCGTCGGATTTTCGTCCAGCAGGTATTCGGTCACGTTCTCCACAAGCGTGCGGCCCACACGCGTGGCCTGCTCATGGACCTGGCGCGCGCCATCGACCATGCGCTGGGCCAGGCTGTCGCTGACCGGCCCGCCGAGGATGCCGCGGAACGCGCGCGACAGGTCCTCGGCCGCGTCCCAGCGCAGGTTACGCGCGAGCATGGACACAGTGTTGGCCAGCTCGGCATCGCCCTCCAGGCGCACATGGCGCATCGCCGCAGGCTGGCCGCCGTCCGCCACATCGGCGGCCACGAGCGGCCATTGCTGCAACGGCACCAGCAGCGACACCGCCGGTGCCTCGGCGGCCGGTGCCAGCTCCGTCGTGCCGTCTTCGGTCACCCGCAGCGACAGCGCGAACGCGGCGGCGTCGAAGCGGATCACGCGGCCGGCAAACGGCACGAGTTGGCTGCGGGCCCAGGGCTCCTGTTCGAGCAGGTGGTTCAGCGCGGCAACGGCGGGAGCGGCCAGGGCGGAAGGCAGAGGGTTCATGGCAATGGGCGTGCGGCGCACGGCTGGACAGGCAGGCGTCGCACAGGGCCACGCGCCGCCTCCAAACGGAAAAGGCCCGCGCTTTCGCGCGGGCCCGAGGCTGCTGACAAAGTCAAAAGCTGCGAATGTTGTCTCCCCTCTCCCATTTATGGGAGAGGGGCGGGGGAGAGGGCAGGAGTTGCCACGAAGTGAGGCGTCACGGTGCTTGCCACGCGCCTGCCCTCTCCCCCAACCCCTCTCCCGCAAGCGGGAGAGGGGAGCGAACAATCTGGTACACCAGCTTTGTCAGCAATCTGAGGCCCGCGCCTTCGCGCGGGCCTCCATTCTAAGCTACTCCCCGGCAGCGTCACCGCCATGGGGCACAGACGACACTCAGGATTCTTGCTGGATACCCGCCAGCAGCCAGCCACCCGTGCCGGAAACCGGCTTGGCCAGGTTCCAGACCTCGGCAAACGGCTGCGCCGCTTCGCCGGCGCGCTCGCGGATCATGCCCGAGAAGCGCACGCTGGCCAGGTGCTGGGTCGGCGAGGACTCGATGCCGAGCATCTGCCCTTCAAGCGTGACCACGTCGGTCTTGTTGACTTCCGCACCGCGCTCGGCCAGGTCCATCTTGATCTCGGCGAACATTTCCGGCGTGGTGAACTCGCGGATATCGTCAAGATTGCCGGCGTCCCAGGCCGCCTGCAGGCGCACGAAGTGCACCTTGGCGTTGCGCAGGAATGCTTCGGTGTCGAAGTCGGCAGGCACGCCCCAGGGCTGCTGGGCCACCGCATCGGCAGCGACCGCGGCCGCGCCGGCGGCCGGCATCACCGGATTGCTGGCCGGCGCCGGCGAAGGCGTCTGTTCGCGCAGCATCGGCTCGGCGCTCTTGCCGAGGCCACCCATGCCGCCCGCATTGCCGGCACCGGCGTAAGCCGGCTGCTGGGTGCGCTGGCTGCCGCCACGGAACTTGCGGATCAGCCAGATTGCCACGAACGCGACCAGCGCGATCAGGATCAGGTTGGACAGGAAGCTGGCCGCTGCGCCGGCCAGGCCAAAGTGCGACAGCAGCGCAGCAATACCCACGCCAGCGGCAATGCCGCCCAGGATGCCGGCCCAATTGCGCTTGGGCGTCGCTGCGGCGGCCGCCGCGCCTGCTGCGCCGGCGGTAGCCGGTGCGGCCTGCTGCGCAGGTTGCTGAGCCGGCTGCTGCGACGGCGTCTGCTGTGCAGGCGCCTGCTGGCGCTGCTGCGTCACATTGGACGATTGCTTCCCGATGCTGCGCGAACTGCCCATGCGCTTGGCATTGGCGTCCAGCGCCACGCCCAACGCGATCGCGGCAATTAGCGACCCCACCAGGAATTTTCCGCGAAGTGATGACATATTCAGTGATCCCCTGTCAGTTTCCGCTTAAATTCAGGCTGAGCCGCCAGAATTCAAGCCAGGAATGGCGATTTAATATTTGCGCCCGACGTGGAGCGCCACTACTCCGGCCGTCAGATTGAAGTATTCGACCTTCTCCAGCCCAACTTGTTCCATCAAGCGTACAAGTGAAGTCTGATCCGGATGCATTCTGATCGATTCTGCCAGATAACGATAGCTCGCGGCATCCCCCGCCACCTTTTGCCCCAGCCACGGTAGCACCTGGAAGGAATACACATCGTAGGCCTTTTCCAGCGGCTTCCACACCTTGGAGAACTCCAGCACCATGACCTTGCCGCCCGGCTTCACCACGCGGCGCATCTCGGCCAGCGCGGCGTCCTTGTGGGTCATGTTGCGCAGCCCGAACGCCACCGTGACCAGATCGAAGTAGTTGTCCGGGAACGGAATGTGCTCGGCGTCGCACAGGGCCACCGGCGTAACGATGCCCTTGTCGAGCAGGCGGTCGCGGCCCACGCGCAGCATCGACTCGTTGATGTCGGTCAGCCAGACCTGCCCGGTCGGGCCGGCCTGCTTCGCGAACGCCTTGGCCAGGTCGCCCGTGCCGCCGGCGATGTCCAGCACCTTGTGGCCGGGCCGCACGTTGGCCTGGGCGATGGTGAACATTTTCCACAGCCGGTGCATGCCGCCCGACATCAGGTCGTTCATCACGTCATACTTGCTGGCGACCGAATGGAACACGCCGGCAACCTTGCCGGCCTTATCCGATTCGTCGACCTTCTCGAACCCGAAGTGGGTTTCGCTCATATCTCGGACTCCAGGTACAGAGGGTACAGATCAGTGGTGATGGCCGCAGCCATGACCGCCCGCCGCCGCCATGGGCGTGTCGCGGTCGGCGCCGGCAGCTTCCAGGCGCTTCAGGTAGTCAGCCCAGAGCGCATCCTGCTGGTCGCCAAGGCGGTACAGCAGCTCCCACGAATAGATGCCGGTATCGTGGCCGTCCGAGAAGCTGATCTGGATCGCGTAGTTGCCCACGGGCTCCACGGCGGCAATGCCGACTTCGCGCTTGCCGGTCTGCAGCACTTCCTGGCCGGGGCCGTGGCCCTGCACTTCGGCCGACGGCGAATACACGCGCAGCAACTCGAACGGCAGCCGGAAGCTGCGCCCGTTGTCGAAGCCGATTTCGAGCACGCGCGACTGCGTGTGCACGGTCAGCGCGGTGGGATGGGGAGTATCTTTTTCGAGGCCTGCCATATTGGGTACGCCGGCTTGGGCGCCTGGTGGGTTGGCGTGCCGCGGTCCGCGGTCACGCCTCGCATACGACCCGATAGCTTACCGCAGGCACCCCACCTTGCCCATCTGGCGTGCCGGCACCGTCTTCGAGGACATAGCGCAGCCGGCGGCCGTGGAAGGCCGCCACAGTGCTGCGGTGGGCAATGCTGATGATCGCCGCGTCGGGCAGCGCCTCCACCATCAGGCGGTACATGGCGCCCTCGGTTTCTTCGTCGAGCGCGCTGGTGGCTTCGTCGAGGAACAGGTACTGGGGCTTCTGCAGCAGCGCACGGGCAAACGCCAGCCGTTGCTGCTCGCCCGGCGACAGCCGCAGCGACCAGTTGTCGAACACATCGAGCTGGTCGACGAGTTGCGGCAGCCGTGCCTGGCGCAGTACAGCCTGCAGCGCCTCGCCATCATGGGCCGTGCCCGCGTCCGGATAGGCGAGCGCGTCGGCCAGCGTACCGATCGGCAGGTAGCTGCGTTGCGGCAGGAACAGCATGCTGGCGCCGGCCGGCATGGTGACGGTGCCGGTGCCGTACGGCCAGATCCCGGCCAGCGCCCGGAACAGCACGCTCTTGCCGCAACCGGACGGCCCGCTCACGAGCCAGCGCTCGCCCGGCGCGATAGCGAGCGAGAACGGCGCCACCAGCGGACGCTGGCCGACGTTCGCGCCGCGTTGCGCCCGCACTGGCAGGGCGAGTCCCAGACCGTCGAGGTCGATGCCCGCCTGCGGCTTCCCGGTATGCTCGACCTCGATGTCGCGCGTGCCGGTGTGCGTGACGTCCTGCCGCTCCGCCACGCGGATCGCTTCCTGGAAATCGATCAGACGGTTGGCCGCGGCCTTCCAGCCGACCAGCGTTGCGTAGCTGTCGACGAACCACGACAGCGCGCCCTGCACCTGCCCGAATGCCGAACTGGTCTGCATCAGACCGCCCAGCGTCATCTTGCCGGCGAAGTAGCGCGGCGCCGCGACCAGGATCGGGAAGATGATCGCGAACTGCGCGTAGCCCGAACTCACGAACGTCAGCCGCCGCGTGTAGCGCATGAGCTGGTTCCAGTTCGCACGGATGCGGTCGAAGCGCGCGCGCAGCCCGGCCTGCTCGGTCGGCTCGCCGCGGTACAGCGCCACGGGCTCGCTGTTCTCGCGCAGGCGCACCAGCGTGAAACGGAAATCGGCCTCGTACTGTTCCTGCTGGAAGTTCAAGCCGATCAGCGGCCGCCCAACGAGGTGCGCGATCAGCGAGCCGATCACCGCATAGCCGGCGGCAAACCACACCATATAGCCGGGGATCACGAACTCGTTGCCGCCCAGCGCAATGCTGATCGGGCCCGACACCGTCCACAGGATGCCGACGAAGGACAGCAGCGTCACCACGGAATTGAGCAGCCCCAGCGACAACGACAGCGCGCCGTCGGTGAACTGGCGCAAATCATCGGCAATCCGCTGGTCGGGGTTGTCGGTGGTGTGCGTCTGCTCGATGCGGTAGTACGCCTGGTGCCCCATCCAGTGGCCCATGAACTGGCCCGTCATCCAGGTGCGCCAGCGCATCTGCAGCATCATCGTGTAGTACTGCCGCGAGATCGCGGCCACGATGAAGAACGCCGCGATCCACGAGAAGCGCAGCAGCAACACCTTGAACGAAGCGTAGTCGCGCTGCTCCAGCGCGTTGTAGAACACGCGGTTCCACTCGTTGAGCAGCACGTTGATGTAGACGATGCCCAGGTTGAGCGCGACCACCAGGGTCAGCAGGCCCAGCCCCGCCTTGCGGTCTTCGGACTTCCAGTAGGGCTTGATCAGCGCCCAGGTCGCGGCCATGCGCAGCCGGCTCTGGATCTTGAGGGCCTTGGCGGGAACGGCCGGGCCCGGTACGGTGACGGAAGTCGGTGTGGTGGACATAGCGGCTGCGGTACGCCCGCGGCGCTACGGCGGGCTTGTTCTTCTGGAAACAGCAACGGCCGCGATGGCCCTTGCGACGACAACAGGATTCAGACGCGTCCCGCGCGGCGCGGTTCCACCGCACCGCCGGAAGGCAGTTGACGCCGCGTAGCTTAGCTGTTGGCCGCCAGTGCGGAAAGTGCCGTGCGCAGCGCCGGCAGCCGGCTCGCCAGCTCCGCCACGCGTGCCGGGTCCGCGGCGCGCTGCGGCGCGGCCCAGATGGCTTCGGGGAAATGCGTGTCCCAGCGATAGCGCGGGATGATGTGCCAGTGCAGGTGCGGCACCATATTGCCGAACGCGGCCAGGTTGACCTTGTCCGGCGTCATGACTTCGCGCACCAGGCGCTCCACCCGCGCGACCAGCCGCATCAGCCAGGCCTGGTCGGCCTCGTCGAGATCGGTCAGTTCCGCCGCATGGTCGTTCCAGACGATGCGGCAGAAGCCGGGGAAGCGGTCGTGCTCGACCAGGATCACGCGCGCGCGGTCACCCATCCAGACGAGTTCGCCGCCGTCGGCTTCGCACAGGGGGCAGCCCTGCACGCGCGTCACACCAGCACCCGCTCGATGCCGCCGGCGTTGGCCTTGGCTACATACTCGGGCATCCAGTTCTCGCCCAGCAGGTGCTTCGCCATCTCCACGACGATGTAATCGGCCTGCACCGACGCATCTTCGTTGTAGCGCGACAAGCCCTGCAGGCACGACGGGCAGCTCGTCAGGATCTTGACGTCGCCGGTGAAGCCATCGGCGCGCAGCTTGTCCGCGCCCTTGGTCATCTCCTCTTCCTTGCGGAAGCGGATCTGCGTCGAGACATCCGGACGGGTCACGGCCAGCGTGCCCGATTCGCCGCAGCAGCGGTCGTTCTTCTCGATCTTGCCGGCCGCACCATTGCCGCCCACGAGCTCGTTGACAAGCTTGGTCGGATCCATGGTCTTGATCGGCGTGTGGCACGGATCGTGGTACATGTAGCGCGTACCGGTGATGCCTTCCAGCTTCACGCCCTTCTCGAGCAGATATTCGTGGATGTCGATGATGCGGCAGCCGGGGAAGATCTTCTCGAATTCATACCCGGCGAGCTGGTCGTAGCATGTGCCGCAGCTGACCACCACCGTCTTGATGTCGAGGTAGTTCAGCGTATTGGCCACGCGGTGGAACAGCACGCGGTTGTCGGTCACGATCTTCTCGGCCTTGTCATACTGGCCGCTGCCGCGCTGCGGATAGCCGCAGCACAGGTAGCCCGGCGGCAGCACGGTCTGCACGCCGACGTGCCACAGCATCGCCTGCGTGGCCAGCCCCACCTGCGAGAACAGCCGCTCCGAGCCGCAGCCCGGGAAGTAGAACACCGCTTCCGTTTCCGGCGTGGTCAACTTCGGATCGCGGATGATCGGCACGATCTCGTTGTCCTCGATGTCGAGCAGCGCGCGTGCCGTCTTCTTGGGCAGATTGCCCGGCATCTTCTTGTTGATGAAGTGGATCACCTGCTCGCGCACGGGCGGCTTGCCCACCGTGGCGGGCGGATGCGCGGTCTGCTTCTTCGCGAACTTCTTCAGCACGTCGTTGCCGAGGCGCTGCGCCTTGTAGCCCCAGTCGATCATGACCTTGCGGGTCAGGTTGATGGTCTCGGGGTTGGTGGCGTTCAGGAAGAACATCGACGCTGCCGTGCCGGGGTTGAATTTCTTCTGCCCCATCTTGCGCAGCAGGTTGCGCATATTCATCGACACGTCGCCGAAGTCGATCTTCACCGGGCACGGCGTCGCGCACTTGTGGCACACCGTGCAGTGGTCGGCCACATCCGAGAACTCGTCCCAGTGCTTGATCGACACGCCGCGGCGCGTCTGCTCTTCGTACAGGAAGGCCTCGACCAGCAGCGAGGTCGCCAGGATCTTGTTGCGCGGGCTGTACAGCAGGTTCGCGCGCGGCACGTGCGTGGCGCACACCGGCTTGCACTTGCCGCAGCGCAGGCAGTCCTTGACGCTGTCGGCAATCGCGCCGATATCGCTCTGCTGCATGATCAGGGACTCATGCCCCATCAGGCCGAACGACGGCGTGTACGCGTTGCGCAGGTCGGCGCCCGGCAGCAGCTTGCCCTTGTTGAAGCGGCCTTGCGGATCGACCTTCTGCTTGTAGGTGCGGAAGTCGCCGATCTCTTCTTCGGTCAGGAATTCGAGCTTGGTGATGCCGATGCCGTGCTCGCCCGAAATCACGCCGTCGAGCGAACGTGCCAGGTCCATGATGCGGGCCACCGCGCGGTGGGCGTCCTGCAGCATGTCGTAGTTGTCCGAGTTGACCGGAATGTTGGTGTGCACGTTGCCGTCGCCGGCGTGCATGTGCAGCGCCACGAAGACACGGCCGCGCAGCACCTGCTTGTGGATCGCCTGCGCTTCGTCGAGGATCGGCTTGAACTCGCCGCCATTGAAGATCTTGCGCAGCTCGGCGCGCACTTCGCCCTTCCAGGACACGCGGATCGTGCGGTCCTGCAGCAGATGGAACACATTGGCGTCCGGCTGTTGCTGCAGGCGCGCGTCGAACGCCTGGCCGAGCAGGCCCAGGCCGTGGCCGATCAGCGCAGCCTTGGCGGTGGCCAGCGGCGTGTCGAGATGATCCTGCAGATAGCGCCAGCGCGAGCGGATCTCGCGCAGCAGCGTGAGCGCATGCTGGACGCGGTCTTCGAGCAGTTCGGCGCTCGGGATCTCGTTGGCGTCGTCGCTGCGGCCCAGCGGCAGGTTGCCGCGCGCGAAAAAGGCCTCCAGCGCATCGACCAGCGCGAGCTTGTTCTTGATCGACAGCTCGATATTGATGCGCTCGATGCCGTCGGTGTACTCGCCCATGCGCGGCAGCGGGATCACCACGTCTTCATTGATCTTGAAGGCGTTGGTGTGCTTCGCGATGGCCGCGGTACGCGAACGGTCGAGCCAGAATTTCTTGCGGGCCTCCGGGCTCACGGCGATAAAACCCTCGCCGCTCTTGCCGTTGGCCATGCGGATCACTTCCGAAGTGGCGCGCGCCACGGCGTCTTCATCATCGCCGACGATATCGCCGATCAGCACCATCTTCGGGAACGCGTTGCGCTTGCTCTTGGTGGCATAGCCAACCGCGCGCAGGTAGCGCTCGTCCAGGTGCTCCAGGCCGGCCAGGATGGCGCCGCCCGGCTTCTTCGACTCGCCGTCGAGGTAGTCCTTGATCTCGACGATGCTCGGAATCGCATCGCGGGCCTGGCCGAAGAACTCCAGGCACACGGTGCGGATGTGCTTCGGCATGCGGTGCAGGATCCAGCGCGCGCTCGTGATGATGCCGTCGCAGCCTTCCTTCTGCACGCCCGGCAGGCCCGCCAGGAACTTGTCGGTGACGTCCTTGCCCAGGCCTTCCTTGCGGAACACGCGGCCCTGGATCGCGAGCGTCTCGGAGCGCAGCACCTTTTCGCCCGGCGCGCGATTGCCGTCCGACCACTTCAGTTCGAACGTGGCGACCGCCACGTCGTGGATCTTGCCGAGGTTGTGGTCCAGGCGCGTGACTTCCAGCCAGTTGCCTTCCGGATCGACCATGCGCCACCAGGCGAGGTTGTCCAGCGCCGTGCCCCACAGCACGGCCTTCTTGCCGCCCGCGTTCATGGCTACGTTGCCGCCGATGCACGAAGCGTCGATCGACGTCGGGTCCACCGCAAACACCAGGCCGGCCTTGTCGGCGGCGTCGGCGACGCGGCGCGTCACCACGCCGGCACCCGAGAAGATCGTCGCGACCTTGCGCGACACGCCCGGCAGGTCGGTTTCCTCGACCGGGCCGAGCTGTTCGAGCTTCTCGGTGTTGATGACCGCGCTCATCGGCGTCAGTGGCACAGCGCCGCCGGTGTAGCCGGTGCCGCCTCCACGCGGGATGATGGTCAGGCCGAGTTCGAAGCAGCCCTTGACCAGGCCGGCGATCTCTTCCTCGGTATCGGGCGTCAGCACGACGAACGGATACTCGACGCGCCAGTCGGTCGCGTCGGTCACGTGCGACACACGCGACAGCCCGTCGAACTTGATGTTGTCCTTCTGCGTGACGCGGCCCAGCACGCGCTGCGCGCGCTTGCGCAGGTCGTAGGCGGCGGCGAATTCGTTCTTGAAGTCCTCGACCGCCTGCTTGGCGAACACGACCAGCTGCTCCACGCGGTGCGAGCGGTCTTCGGCGGCCGGCTCGGCGTGCTCGGCACGGTCGGCCGCGCGGCGCTTCTCGATCTCGCCCAGGCGATGGTGCAGCGCGCTCACCAGCATCTGGCGGCGCTTGGGGTTCTCGAGCAGGTCGTCCTGCAGGTACGGGTTGCGGCGCACGACCCAGATATCGCCGAGCACCTCGTACAGCATGCGTGCCGAACGGCCGGTCCGGCGTTCGCTGCGCAGTTCGTCCAGGATGCGCCAGGCCTCTTCGCCGAGCAGGCGGATGACAATCTCGCGGTCCGAGAAGGACGTGTAGTTATAGGGGATTTCACGCAGGCGCGGAGGGGCGTCCTGCGCGGCGAGCTTGGCGTCGAGCACGAGTGGGGCGTTCATGGGGGGACCGCTTCCTGCTGCGCACTGAAGGGGTGCGCCGATCGTTCATTAAAGGGCGATTGTACTGCATGGCACGGTTTCGCCGCGCCGCAACATGGCACAACCCGTGCCGGAACAAGGGTTTAGCGGCGCTTTGTGCATCACTCGACACGCAAGGATTCAGAACCACGACCGCAATATCTGGGCAATGTTGTGCCAAAAACTGTCCGGAATCCACAGCAGACTGGCAGTCATGGCCAGATATCGCAGGAATTTGCCGATCGCCATGTAGACCAGGCTCGGCCAGAACGACAATCGTAGCCACCCTGCCAATGTGCACAATGGATCACCAATAGCAGGCAACCATGACAGCAGAAGCGTGGGCGGGCCGAGCCGCTTCATCCAGTGGAAGTAGCGTGCGTCGAGCTTTGGCTTGGTGGGCTTGCGCACATGACGGCGATGCTCAAGGTGCTCCCGCTCGTGCTCGCGCATCTGGCGCCGCTTGCGGTAACGCACCAGCGCGAGCTTGGCGGCGTAGCCGAGCCACCAGTCGATGGCCCCGCCCGCGGTGTTGCCCAGCGTGGCGACCAGCACGGCGGGCCAGAACATGTCCGGGTTGAGCTTGATATAGCCGAAGACGGCCGGCTCCGAGCCCAGCGGCAGCAGCGTGGCCGACACCAGGCTCACGACGAAGATCGCGGGCAGGCCCACCTTGGGGAGGGCGACGGTCTCGAACAGCCAGTCGAAGAAGGCTTCCATGTCGTGGTGCCGGGGTATCGGTAGTGCCATGGGCGGCCTCAGCATTCTAGCCGCCACCCTCCTGGCGCTCGGGGGCACGGGAACCCGCATGGCACCGCCCGGCGATTTGTGATTAACTGTTAGAGCCCGTCGCGGCCAAACGTTCGCCGGCCGCCGGGAGTTTTACTCCCGCACGGCCAAAGCCGTGGGCAGCACCGGCAGCACCAATATCACGAAATAGCCGTAGCAAACGGCAGTACCGCGTCGTGGCCAGTCCCGCGCTGTTCTTTCGGGTTCCTGGGAATTGGTCATGCGCGTCCACCCCTCATGGAGACAAGCATGCCGATTCCGATCCGCCTGACGGTCAATGGCAAGGCCGTTGACGCGCAGGTAGAACCCAACACCCTACTCGTCCAGTTCCTGCGCGAACAGCTTCGGCTGACCGGCACGCATGTCGGCTGCGATACCGCGCAGTGCGGCGCCTGCACGATCCACCTGGACGGACGCGCGATCAAGTCCTGCAATATCCTCGCCGTGCAGGCCGATGGTGCCAGCGTCACGACCATCGAAGGTCTGGCCGGCCACGAAGTCGGCGACGGCCTGCACCCGATGCAGGAAGCCTTCCGCGAATGCCACGGCCTGCAATGCGGCTTCTGCACGCCCGGCATGGTCATGGCAGCCACCGCGCTCGTGAACGCCCGACCGGATGCGGACGCCACCACGATCCGCCAGCAGCTCGAAGGCAACCTGTGCCGCTGCACGGGGTATCACAACATTGTCAAGGCCGTGCAGCAGGGCCAGGCCGCCATGCACGCGGGCACCGCCGCGAGCGCCGAGTAAGGGAGGCCAGCCATGAACGCACCCGAATCGCAGAAATTCGTTGGCACGGCGGTCAAGCGCAAGGAAGACTTCCGCTTCCTGACCGGCAACGGCCAATACACCGATGACATCGTGCTGCCGCAGCAAAGCTACGGCTACTTCGTGCGCTCGCCGCACGCGCATGCGCGCATCAAGTCGATCGACAAGAGCGCGGCGCTGGACTCGCCCGGCGTGATCGCCGTGCTGACCGGCGACGACATGGCCGCCGACAAGGTCGGCGGCCTGCCGTGCGGCTGGCTGATCCACAGCATCGACGGCACGCCGATGAAGGAGCCGCCCCACCCCGTCATCGCGCAGGGCAAGGTGCGCCATGTCGGCGACCAGGTGGCGCTGGTGGTAGCCGAGACGCTGATGCAGGCGAAGGACGCCGCCGAGAAGATCGACGTCGAATACGAAGAGCTGCCCGCCGTCGTCAACGCCGCCGATGCCGCAGCCGCCACGACACTCGTGCATGACGACGTGCCCGCCAACACCTGCTACACGTGGGGCCACGGCGACAAGGCCGCGACCGACGCCGCCTTCGCCAAAGCCGCGCACGTGACCACGCTGGAAATCGTCAACAACCGGCTGATCCCCAACGCGATCGAACCGCGCGCGGTCAACGCGAGCTACACGCGCCAGGACGACAGCTACACGGTGTACGTCGCCAACCAGAACCCGCACGTCGAGCGCCTGCTGATGGGCGCCTTCGTGCTGGGCCTGCCGGAATCGCGGCTGCGCATCATCGCGCCCGATGTCGGCGGGGGCTTCGGCTCCAAGATCTTCCTGTACCCGGAGGATGTGGCACTGACCTGGGCGTCGAAGAAAGTCGGCCGGCCGATCAAGTGGACCGCGGAGCGTTCGGAATCATTCCTGACCGATGCCCATGGCCGCGACCACGTGACCAAGGCCGAACTCGCGCTCGACAGCGATGGCAAGTTCCTGGCCATGCGCGTGCACACCACGGCCAACATGGGCGCGTACCTGTCGACATTCGCGAGCAGCGTGCCGACCATCCTGTACGCGACGCTGCTGGCCGGCCAGTACGCCACGCCGGCCATCTACGCCGAAGTGAAGGCCGTGTTCACCAACACCGCGCCGGTGGACGCCTACCGCGGTGCGGGCCGCCCGGAAGCGACATACGTGGTCGAACGTCTCGTGGAAACCGCCGCGCACGAACTGAAGACGGACCCGGCCGAACTGCGCCGCAAGAACTTTATCCGCCAGTTCCCGTACGCCACGCCGGTCGGCCTGACCTATGACACCGGCGACTACGAGCCCTGCCTGGCCCGCGCGCAGGAGCTCGCCGACGTAAAGGGCTTCCCGGCTCGCCGCGACGAGGCGAAGCAGCGCGGCAAGCTGCGTGGCCTCGGCTACTCCTGCTACATCGAAGCGTGCGGGCTCGCGCCGTCGAACATCGCCGGCGCACTGGGCGCGCGCGCAGGCCTGTTCGAAGTCGGCGAGATCCGCGTGCACCCGACCGGCACCGTGACGGTATTCACGGGTTCGCACAGCCACGGGCAAGGCCACGAAACCACCTTCGCCCAGATCGTGGCGGACCGGCTCGGCATCGCGCTGGAATCGGTCGAGATCGTCCATGGCGACACCGGCCGCGTGCCGTTCGGCATGGGCACCTACGGCTCGCGCTCGCTCGCGGTGGGTGGCTCGGCGATCATGAAGGCACTCGACAAGATCGAAGCCAAAGCCAAGAAGATCGCCGCGCACCTGCTGGAAGCATCGGATGCCGACATCGAGTTCAGCAACGGCGTATTCCGCGTGGCCGGCACCGACCGCACCAAGACCTTCGGCGAAGTCGCGCTGACCGCGTACGTGCCGCACAACTATCCGCTCGACAAGCTGGAGCCGGGCCTGAACGAAAACGCGTTCTACGACCCGACTAATTTCACGTACCCATCGGGCGCCTACGTGTGCGAGGTCGAAGTCGATCCGGAGACCGGCGAGTCGCAGGTGGTGAAGTTCACTGCAGTCGACGACTTCGGCAACATCATCAACCCGATGATCGTCGAAGGCCAGGTGCACGGCGGCATTGGCCAGGGCCTCGGCCAGGCCATGCTGGAACAGTGCATCTACGACAGCGACAGCGGCCAGTTGCTGACCGGCTCGTACATGGACTACGCGATGGCGCGCGCGGGCGACCTGCCCGACTTCACCGTCGAAACCGCCAAGGGCACGCCATGCACGCACAACCCGCTCGGCGTGAAGGGTTGCGGCGAAGCGGGCGCCATCGGCTCGCCGCCGGCCTTCATCAACGCGCTGGTCGATGCGCTGTCGCCACTCGGTGTGAAGGACCTGCAGATGCCCGCCACGCCGCATCGCGTGTGGCAGGCCATGCAGGCCGCCAAGCCCTGAGTCCGCCGACGAACCACAAAGGAAACCGACATGTACGCATTCCAGTTTGAACGTGCAGCGGATGCCAAGGCGGCCGTCGCAAAACTCAAGGCCGACCCCGACGCCAAGTTCCTGGCCGGCGGCCAGAGCCTGCTGGCCGCGATGAAGCTGCGCCTCGCCTCGCCATCCACGCTCATCGACGTGGCGCGCATTCCCGGCATGGCCGACATTCGCGTCGAAGGCAACGAAGTCGTGATCGGCGCCGCCGCACGCCACGCCGACGTTGCCGCCAACGCCGACGTACGCCAGCGCATCCCCGCGCTGGCCGCATTGGCCGAAGGCATCGGCGACCGCCAGGTCCGCGCGATGGGCACCATTGGCGGCTCGCTCGCCAACGACGACCCCGCCGCGTGCTACCCGGCCGCCGTACTGGGGCTGAACGCAACGGTAGTCACCGACCGCCGCACCATCGCCGCCGATGATTTCTTCAAGGGCCTGTATGAAACCGCGCTAGAGCCAGACGAGTTGATCACCGCCGTGCGCTTCCCGATCCCCGAGAAAGCGGCCTACATCAAGTTCCGCAACCCGGCTTCGCGCTTCGCACTGGTCGGCGTGATGGTCGCGCGCACCGGCGGCAATGTGCGAGTCGCCGTCACCGGCGCAGCCGACAGCGTGTTCCGCTGCCAGCCGCTGGAACAAGCACTAGCGGCAAGCTTCACGCCAGCGGCAGCCAAAGCGGTCAAGGTCGATCCATCAAAACTCAACGCCGACCTGCACGCATCCCCCGAGTACCGCGCTCACTTGATTCCGGTGCTGGCAGCGAGAGCCGTGGAGGCAGCAGGCTAGACGAGAGGAAGCGGAGCGCCGCGAAAGGAGAAGCCGCAGCCAACGCCATCGAAACAGCGATGGTTTGGCCGTTCCTTCCCCTTGATCGGCGCCTCGCGCTCGGCCGGCTCCGCGGTCGTCCGGGGCTGCGCCCCGGACAGCTCGCGCAGTGTCTGAGCGGCCGTTCAGGCCGCGAGTTTTGCGCGAGCGCCGCGGAGCTGGCTGAGCGCGAGGGGGTGTCGCCGATCACGGGGTCGCCTTTCTTGCTTCTTCTTTGGCGAGACAAAGAAGAAGTAGCCTCCGAAGGAGGCTATAGCCCCGGCGCCAAAGCCAAGCAACAACGCACGCAGCAACGAAACGCGCCATGCAACCCACCTCCATCGACCACACCCTCTCCCTCCTCCAATCCCACCAATACTTCGCCGACCGCGAAACCGCGACCGTCCTGTACCTGGCCCTGCGCATGCAGCGCCCGCTATTCCTCGAAGGCGAACCCGGCGTAGGCAAGACAGCCCTGGCGCAAGCCATGGCCGAGGTAATGGGCACCCGGCTGCTACGCCTGCAGTGCTACGAAGGCCTGGACGCCGCCAGCGCCCTATATGAATGGGACTACCCCCGCCAAATCATGGCCCTCCGCGTAGCCGAAGCCCGCGGCGAGCGCCCCGAAGCGCAATCGCTCTACCACGACGACTACCTGCTCAAGCGTCCGCTGCTCGAAGCCCTGCTCCCGGACCCCGCAGCACCGAACTCCCCCCGCGTCCTGCTGATCGACGAAATCGACCGCGCCGACGAACCCTTCGAAGCCTTCCTGCTGGAAGTCCTCTCCGAATACCAGGTGTCGATCCCAGAAATCGGCGTGATCCGCGCCGAGCGGCCACCACTGATCGTCGTCACCTCCAACCGCACACGCGAAGTCCATGACGCCCTGAAGCGCCGCTGCCTGTACCAATGGATGGGCTACCCGCAACGCGACCGCGAACTCCAGATCGTCGCCGCAAGAGCCCCCGAAGCCGCCGCGAAACTGCAAGCGCAGGCTGTCGATTTCATCCACCGCCTGCGCGGCATCGACCTGTTCAAGGCCCCTGGCATCGCCGAGGCCATCGACTGGTGCCGCGCGCTGTCCGCGCTCGGCGTCACCGAACTCGACCCGCAGTCCGTGCGTGACACGCTCGGCGTACTGCTCAAGTACCAGGACGACCTGGCCCGCGCCGACGGCCCCACCGTCGCCGAACTGCTCGCAGGCACATCAGCCGCGACCTGACCGATGGCCACGCTGCACCCAGCTCGCACCAGCAAGCCCGGCCCCGCCCTGCCGGTGCTGGCCCGCAACGTCACGCATTTCATGCGCCTGCTGCACGACGGCGGCTTCGCGCTGTCCCCTGCGCATTCGATCGACGCCCTGGAAGCGCTGCAATACGTGGACATCGGCCAGCGCGACGACGTGCGCGCCGCGCTGGCCTCACTGGTGCTCACAGGCCCGGACCAGCGCCCGCTGTTCGATGCCGCATTCGACCTGTTCTGGCGTGACCCCGACTGGGAAGGCAAGCTGCGCGCGATGCTGCTGCCGCGCGTCGATGCTGGCGCGCCGCCGCCGCGCCGCAGCAACCGGCTTGCCGATGCACTCGCCGCACGCCAGCCCGAACTACCCGCGCGTCCGCAACAGACCGAAGCGGAACGCATGGCGGTACCGCTGACCTTCTCCGATCAGGAGCGCCTGGCCCAACGCGATTTCGAAACGCTGACCGCGCAGGAATGGCGCGCGCTTCAGCACCTGATACGCAAGCGCCGCGCGCACCTTGCGATGGAACGCACACGTCGGCTGCGTCCGGCCAGCAGCGGAGCTCACGCCGACCTGCGCGCCAGTGCGCGCCTGGCAGTACGCCAGCATGGCGAATGGCTGCGCTGGAAATACCGCCGCCACGCCGAACGCAAGCCGCCGGTCGTCCTGCTGCTCGACATCTCCGGCTCGATGAGCCAGTACTCGCGCGCGGTGCTGTACTTCTGCCATGCGCTGACGCTGTCACGCGAACGGCTGTCGGTGTTCCTGTTCGGCACGCGGCTGACCAACATCACGCGCGCCTTGCGCGAACGCGATCCCGACGAGGCCGTGGCCGTCATCACCGGCCAGGTGCGCGACTGGGCCGGCGGCACGCGCATCGGCGAGGCGCTGGCCACCTTCAACCGCCAGTGGGCGCGCCGCACGCTATCGGGACGCGCCACGGTGCTGCTCGTCACCGACGGGCTCGATCACGAACACATCGATTTGCTCGGCAACGAGATGGCGCGGCTGCGGCGCTTTGCGCACCGCATCATCTGGCTCAATCCGCTGCTGCGCTACCCTGGTTTCGCACCGCAGGCGCGCGGCGTACAGGCTATCCTGCCGCATGTGGACGCCCTGCGCCCGGCCCACAATCTCGACAGCCTGCTCGCGTTGCAGGGCTTGCTGTCCGAGCCTCGCACGAGCCCGGCGCCAGTGGCTTCGTTTCACCTATGAAATAAACAAGGAACCCGCCCCATGGAAATGAACCAGAGCCAGCGCCTGCCGGTGCCCCAGCAAGTGGCATGGGAGGCCCTCAACGACACGGCGCTGCTCAAGCAGTGCATTCCCGGATGTGAGAGCATCGAGCCTGACGGCGAAAATGCCTACCAGCTCGCATTGACCGCGGCGGTCGGTCCGGTCAAGGCCCGGTTCAAGGGCCGCATGGCGCTGCAGGACATCCAGGCGCCCGACAGCTACACGATCCAGTTCGACGGACAGGGCGGCGCTGCGGGCTTCGGCAAGGGGTCCGCACGCGTGAACCTGGAACCTGACGGCGACGAAACGGTTCTCACGTACGTGGTCAATGCGCAGGTGGGCGGCAAGATCGCCCAGATCGGCTCGCGGCTGGTAGACGCCGCGGCGCGCAAGATGGCGGACGCCTTCTTCACGCGTTTCACCGAGGCGCTGTCTGCACCGGATGAAGCCGCACAACAACAAGACGCCGCCCCCGAAGGCGGCGATACGCAACAAACAGAGGAACCCAAGCGGAAGCGATCATGGACAGCGTGGATCTCGAAGTCCTGAGAAGCAGCGTACGGTGGCAGCAGGAAGGCCACCGCGTGCTTCTGGTCACGGTAGTCAGAACCTGGGGCTCGTCGCCCCGCCCCGAAGGCGCCATGCTGGCCGTGCGCGACGACGGGCTTGTCGTCGGCTCGGTCTCCGGCGGCTGCATCGAAGACGATCTCATCGACCGCGTGCGCCGGCTTGGCATCACCGCGGACCATCCCGAATCGGTCAAGTACGGCATCAGCGCCGAAGAAGCCCACCGCTTCGGCCTGCCGTGCGGCGGCACCATCGAACTGGTGACCGAGCCGCTCAAGCCGGCGAGCGGTATCGCGGAATTGCTCGACGCGGTCGAAAACGGCCGGCTGGTGACACGCACGCTCGACATGGCCACCGGCAAGGCCACACTGGGCCCGGCCGAGGCTACCGACGGCCTCGTCTTTGACGGCAATTCGCTGCTGACCGTCCATGGCCCGCGCTACCGCATGCTGGTGATCGGCGCCGGGCAGTTGTCGAAATACCTGTGCCAGATTGCCGTGGGCCTGGGCTTCCAGGTCACCGTGTGCGATCCGCGCGAGGAATACACGGAAACCTGGGACATCCCCGGCGTGACGATGGTCCGCACCATGCCCGACGACACCGTGACGGACATGAAGCTCGACGAGCGCTGCGCGGTGATTGCGCTCACGCACGACCCCAAGCTCGACGACCTGGCCCTGATGGAAGCGCTGCGCACGCGCGCGTTCTACGTCGGCGCGCTGGGCTCGCGCCGCAACAACCAGGCCCGGCGCGAACGTCTCAAGGAATTCGACCTGAACGATGTACAGCTCGCGCGACTGCACGGTCCGGTCGGCATCTTCATCGGCAGCCGCACGCCGCCCGAGATCGCCATCTCCATCCTCGCCGAAGTCGTGGCCGCCAAGAACCACGTCTCGCTGCCCGACATCCTGCAGGTGGAAGGCGCCAAGGCGGCACGGGAACTGGCCGCGGGAACCGGCAGCAGCTGCGACACCTGAGTGTGAGTTTCGCCATGAATGCTGCCCGCAATGCTCCGCTGATCAAGACCGACCTGCCGACGGGGATTCTCCTGGCGGCCGGATTCGGCCGGCGCTTCGACGCCAATGGCCAGCGCAACAAGCTGCTGGAAAAGCTGCCTGATGGCCGCACCATCGCATGGCGCAGCGCGCGCACGCTGGCGGCTGCGCTGCCCGAATCGATTGCCGTGATCCGGCCCGGCAATCCTGCGTTGGCGGAAGAACTGCGGCGTGGGGGCTGTCGTGTGATCGAGGCTGCCGAGGCCGAGGCCGGCATGGGCGCTGCGCTGCGCGCGGCGGTCGCGGCCACGCCCGATGCGCATGGCTGGGTAGTGGCGCTGGCCGACATGCCTTGGCTGCCGTTGGAGTTGGTTCGGGCTGTGGCGTTGACCATCACCGCTCCCGATACGATTGCTGCGCCGTGGCGCGATGGGCAGCGCGGACATCCGGTTGGTTTTGGCGCGGCCTGGCGGGAAGAGTTGCTGAAGCTTGATGGGGATGAGGGGGCGCGGGCGCTTTTGAAGACGCAACCTGTGACGCGGATTCTGACGGAGGATGAGGGGGCGTTTCGGGATGTGGATTTGCCGGGGGATATTAAGTAGGTTTTTTGGGTTGGTTGGGTTTTCGTACTTGGCGTGCGCGGCTGTTTCGCCGGCGTAGCCGGCAGGGCTTCTCGTGGGATTGAGTTGTCGTGCTTGGCATGCGCCGCTGTTTCGCCGGCGTAGCCGGCGGGGGTTCGGTGGTTGGGGTTGATGTGTCGTTCTTGGCTGGCGCCACGGTTTCGCCGGCGTAGCCGGCGAGTCACTTTTTGTCCGAGCGACAAAAAGATGGAATGAACGCGCCCCGGCCCACTAAGCAGAAGGCACCGGCAATTCAGTTGTAGATCT
>NZ_CAJPVI010000015.1 GCF_905397435.1 Cupriavidus numazuensis | reverse complement strand
GGGCCTGGCGCGCCGGCTGGGCCCCGGCTTGCTGGCCCGGCTGGATCAAGCCTATGGCGATGCGCCGGCCAGCTTCACCTGGTTCGCCGCGCCGCCGGCGTTCGCGCAGCGCATGGACCTGCCGGGCCGCATCGAATCGGCCGAAGGCGTGCTGGCCGGTGCGCAGCGGCTGCTGCTGGCGCTGGCCGGCTGGCTGGCGGTGCAGCAGGCCGGCGTCACGCGCTGTGTGCTCGTGCTCGAACATGAGCGTTACCGGCTCGGCGTCGATACCGTGGGCACGCCAGTGACTGTGGCGCTGGCCCAGCCGAGCCGTGATCCTGCGCATTTGTCGCGGCTGCTGCGCGAGAAGCTCGACAAGCTCAATTTCCACGCCCCTGTGACCGGTCTGGGGCTGCGCGTGGAGGCCATGGCCGAACACCTGCCACACAGCGATGCGCTATTCCCCGAGCCCGGTGGCACGCCGGCCGAACTGGGGCGCGTGCTCGATACGCTGGTGGCCCGACTGGGCCGCGACAACGTGCTGCAGCCGCAGCCGCTGGCCGATCACCGGCCCGAATGTGCCAACCGCTGGTGTCCGCTCGACGAGGCCACGGGCAAGGCGTCCGGCGTGCCGCTGCCGCCAATGCCCGAGCGCCCGCTGTGGCTGTTGCCGCAGCCGCTGGCTCTGGCGGTGCGCAACCATCGCCCGAACCACGGCGGCGCGCTGAGCATGCTGACCCGGCCGGAACGCATCGAGGCCGGCTGGTGGGACGGCGCGCTGGCCACGCGCGATTACTTCATCGCCGAACGCGCCGACGGCCTGCGTTGCTGGGTCTACCGTGAACGCCCCGGCCATCCGGGGCGCGACGGGCACGAGGACGACGGCGAATACCGCTGGTTTCTGCATGGGTTGTTCGCATGAACCAGACCGAACTGTCCGGGCTGTCCGCGTGGCTGCCCACGCTGCCCGACTACGCGGAGCTGCACTGCATCTCCAACTTCACGTTCCTGACCGGCGCGTCGCATCCGGTCGAGCTGATCGAGCGTGCCTTCCAGCTTGGCTACCGTGGCATTGCACTGACCGATGAATGCTCGGTGGCCGGCACCGCGCGCGCGCACGATGCCATCAAGACGCTGCGCCAGCGCCTGACCGATGCGGTGAAGCGCTGCGAGGCGGACGCCAGCGAGGCGCAGGACGAAGGCGAACTCAATGTGCTGAAGGCCCACGCCGCAGCTGCCGACGCCTTCAGGCTGCTGATCGGCAGCCGCTTTAGCCTGACCGCACCATCGGGCACGGATGAGCGGCCGCCGCTGCGGCTGATCCTGATCGCGCAGCACCGTGAAGGCTTCGGCAACCTGTGCGAGCTGATCACGCTGGGCCGCATGCGCGCGCAGAAGGGCAGCTACCAGTTGCATCCCGAAGACCTGTCCGCACCCGGGGAAAAGCAGAAGCACCTGCGCGGCATGCCGGGCTGCCTGGCGCTGCTGCTGCCCGATTACTGTCCCGATCCGGCGCAATTGCTGGAGCAGGCGCAATGGTGCCGCGAAGTCTTCGGCGAACGCGTGTGGATCGCGCTGGAGCAGTTGCAGGGCCATGCGGATGCGCTGCACCGCGCGCGGCTCGAAAGCGTATCGGCGCAGGCCGGCGTGCCGCTGGTGGCTTCGGGTGCGGTGAACATGCATGTGCGCTCGCGCAAGCCGCTGTCCGATGTGCTGACCGCGATCCGGCTGGGCAAGCCGCTGCCCGAATGCGGCATGGCGCTCGCGCCCAATGCCGAGCAGCATCTGCGCATGCGCCAGGTGCTGTCGCGCCTGTATCCGCGCGAGGCGCTCGCGCAGACCTTGAAGGTTGTTGAACTGTGCGATTTCTCGCTCGATACGCTGCGCTACGAGTATCCCGAGGAACTCGTGCCCAAGGGCGAGACGCCGATCAGCTACCTGCGCAAGGAAGTGGAGGCCGGCAAGCGCGTGCGGTTTCCCAACGGGCTGAAGCCGGAATGGGAGAAGCAACTCGAAGACGAGCTGGACCTGATCGAGGAAAAGCAGTACGAGCATTTTTTTCTGACGGTGCATGACATCGTGCGCGAGGCGCGCAAGCGGGGCATCCTTTGCCAGGGCCGTGGCTCCGCGGCCAATTCCCTGGTCTGCTATTGCCTTTACGTCACCGAGGTCAGTCCCGAGCAGGCCAACCTGCTGTTTGGCCGCTTCCTCTCGCGCGAGCGCGACGAGCCGCCCGATATCGATGTCGACTTCGAGCACCAGCGGCGCGAGGAAATCATCCAGTACATCTACGACAAATACGGCCGCGACCGCACCGCGCTGGCCGCGTCGCTGATCACCTACCGCTCGCGCAGCGCGCTGCGCGACGTGGGCCGTGCGCTCGGTATCGACGCGAGCGTGGTGGAGCAGGTGGTGAAGGGCCAGGCGTGGTGGGAGAGCGGGCAGGGCTTCCTGGATCGTATCGGCCGCTACGGACTGGACCGCGAATCGCCGGCAGTGCAGCAGTGGGCCAGCCTCACGACACAGCTGCATGGCTTTCCGCGCCACTTGTCGCAGCACGTCGGCGGCTTCGTGATGGCGCGCGGCAAGCTGTCGCGGCTGGTGCCGATCGAGAACGCGGCCATGGCCGACCGCAGCGTGATCCAGTGGGACAAGGACGATCTGGAGTCGCTGGGCCTGCTCAAGGTGGACGTGCTGGCGCTGGGCATGCTGTCGGCCATCCGCCGCGCGCTCGCGATGATCCCGAATCCGGACGAGAACCTTGCCGCGGCTGGCGTGCCGGCGCGCATGGAGGACATCCCGAAGGAGAACGACGAAACCTACAAGATGATTTGCCGCGCCGACACCATCGGCGTATTCCAGATTGAATCGCGCGCGCAGCAGTCGATGCTGCCGCGCCTGCAGCCGCGCGTCTATTACGACCTCGTGGTGGAAGTGGCCATCGTAAGGCCGGGGCCGATCCAGGGCGGCATGGTGCATCCCTACCTGAAGCGGCGGGAAGCGTTCCGGCGCACGAAGAAGCCACCGGTCTACTACGACGCGGTGATCGAAAAAGTACTGGGCCGCACGCTTGGCATCCCGATCTTCCAGGAGCAGGTGATGCAACTGGCGATCGACGGCGCCGATTTCACGCCGGGAGAGGCCGATAAACTGCGCCGTTCGATGGCAGCGTGGCGCCGCCGGGGCGACCTGAGCCAACATCAGGATGCGTTGATCAAGGGGCTGACCAGGCGCGGATATCCGAGATCGTTCGCACTGGACATCTGCAAGCAGATCGAAGGCTTCGGCGAATATGGCTTTCCGGAAAGCCACGCGGCCAGCTTTGCCAAGCTGGTCTATATCAGCGCCTGGCTCAAGTGCCACCATCCGTCGGCATTCCTGTGCGGGCTGCTGAACAGCCAGCCGATGGGCTTCTATTCGCCGTCGCAACTCGTGCAGGACGCGCAGCGCCATGGCGTGGTGGTGTTGCCGGTCGATGTGACGGTCAGCAACTGGGACAGCACGCTGGAGCCTGCGCCGGGCCAGACTGGCGCCGGCAAGCCCCCGGTGCGGCTGGGGCTGGGCCGCGTCAAGGGGATGCGCGAAACCGCCGCGCTGCGCATCGAAGCCGCGCGTGCGCAGCGTCCGTTCGACAGCGTGGAAGACCTGGCCTTGCGCGCCAGCCTGGACCGGCACGATATCGATGTGCTGGCCGCCGCCGACGCGCTGGTGGCACTCGCCGGCAACCGGCGCCAGGCGCGCTGGCAGGCCAGCGCCGCCGCGCTGCAGGTTGCGCACCGGGACCTGCTTCATGAAGCGCCGCTCATCGAGCGCCAGTTGTCGCTGCCGGCACCGCGCCTCGGCGAAGAGGTGGCGGCCGACTACGCCAGCACGGGGTTGTCGCTCAAGTCCCATCCGCTCGCGCTGCTGCGCACGAAACTCGAAGCGATGGACTACGCCACCGCCGAACAGCTTTCCCATTGCCGCAATGGCCGGCGCGTGCGCACCTGCGGCATCGTCACCGTACGGCAGCGGCCCGCCACCGCGAGCGGCACCATCTTCGCGACCATCGAGGATGAAACCGGCACCGTCAACCTGATCTTCTGGCCCGACCTGATCGAGCGGCAGCGCAAGGAAGTGCTCGGCGCGACGCTGCTGGGCGTGATCGGCACCTGGCAGCGGCAGGGCGAGGTCCGCCACCTCGTGGCGCAGGAACTGATCGACCTGAGTCCGATGATGGGCCGCCTGATGGTCGGCAGCCGCGATTTCCACTGAGCCGCCGGTCCGCGACTCATGCACTAAGCTGAAGTCAGCCCGGACCGCCGGCCAGGTCCGAGTTATCCATGGGCAATTCCTGTCCGTTCGCGCATTCCCTGCGCATCTCCCGGCCGTGTTTCCGTTGCGCTGGAGGCGTGCCGCCATGTCCCGGTACACCCTTCCCGCCCTTGCCATGCTGGCACTGGGCTTTCCCATGGCGGCTATTGCCGCGCCCGGCACGCTGTCGGTGACCTTCGTGCATCCGGAGTCCTATACCGATGCCTCGTACCACGACAACTATGGCAGCGACCGCGATGTGCTCGATGCCATCAGCCGGCACCTGCAGAAGCTGGCCGCGCGGCAACTGCCGGAGGGCTACACGCTGAGTGTCGAAGTGCTCGATATCGACCTGGCAGGCTACGTGGACTGGCGGTCGCCGTCGCGCGTGCGCATCGTGCGGGACGCCACGTGGCCCCGGATGACGCTGCACTATGTGCTGCGCCATGGCGATCAGGTGGTGGCCGATGCGCAGGACCGGCTCAACAACATGAACTTCCACTGGGGCGTGAACCTGTACGACGGCTCCGACCGGCTGCGCTATGAGAAGGCCATGCTGGATGACTGGTTTGATCGGACCATTGTGAAGCGGTTGGGGTGAGAGCCGGCGCGTGCCGGCCCTTCTCCGTTTTTCGAAGAATACAATGAATAGGCTGTATTTCATAAATACAGCCTATCTTGAGTATTTTGAAAAAACAACCTAGCATACGTAAATCAGAAATACAGCCTGATTCTTGTATGCGCGATTTCACTGTCCGCACCCCGGAGCAACTCCCGGCCATGCTGAAGGGGTTCAGAAAACAGGCCGGCCTGACCCAGGCTGAACTGGCGGTTCGCATGGGCGTGAGCCAGCAAACCCTGTCCGCCCTTGAGCGCAATGCGGAAGCAGTCAGCGCGGGGCGCCTGATGCGGCTGCTGGCTGTGCTCGGTGTCGAGCTGGTGCTGCGAAAGCCGGATTCTCCTGTTCAGGGGAAGGCATCCGACAAGCCAATGTGGTAGGCATGGGGCGCCGTTCCCATACGCGTGCGCTCGGCTTGTGGATGAACGGCGTCCATGTCGGGCGCTGGGAGTTGCAGCCGCATGTCGGCGACGTGCTCATCTACGCGGATACCTGGGTCGCCGCGCCGCAGGGCCGCCCGCTGTCGCTGTCCTTGCCTTTCACGCCGGACAATGCCCCGCACAAGGGCGACACCGTCCGTGCCTATTTCGAGAACCTGCTCCCGGACAGCCGAGAGATCCGCGAACGCATTGCGCGCCGGTTCCGCGCCAGTTCGACCGATGCCTTCGACTTGCTTGCGCAGATCGGCCGCGACTGTGCCGGCGCCTTGCAACTGCTGCCTGCGGATGCCACGCCGGCCGATATCCAGGTCATCGATGCGGAGCCGCTGACGGACACCGACATCGCCCGGATCCTGCGCGAAACGGTCATGCCTTCACCGTTGGCCGGGGTCTCCGGCGAGGACGAGCACTTCCGCATTTCCATTGCCGGCGCCCAGGAAAAGACCGCGTTCCTGCGGCTCGACGATCGCTGGCACTTGCCAAAGGGCTCTACGCCGACCACCCACATCTTCAAGTTGCCCATGGGGCTGGTCGGAAACATGAGGCTGGACTTGCGGGAATCGGTGGAGAACGAGTGGCTGTGCTCGCTTGTACTCAAAGCCTATGGACTGCCTGTGGCCAATTGCGAGCCGCTCGTCTTCGAGGACCAGAAAGTGCTCAGCGTGGAGCGCTTTGACCGCATGTGGTGGCATGGCAATGGCGGGTGGCTGATTCGTCTGCCACAAGAAGACATGTGCCAGGCTACCGCAACGCCGCCCTACCTCAAGTACGAGGCCGATGGCGGCCCGGGCATCGACCGCATCATGGATTTGCTCAACGGCTCCATGCAGCGGGAGGCGGATCGGCTCAGGTTCTTCCAGTCACAGGTTCTGTTCTGGATGCTGTGCGCGCCCGATGGCCATGCCAAGAACTTCAGTCTCGCGTTGCGGCCGGGTGGGGCTTATGCGCTGACGCCGCTCTATGACGTGATGTCCGCTTATCCGTTGCTGGGGGAGGGCGCAGGCAGGATTTCGCCACATCGGATACGGCTGGCAATGGCGGTCAGATCGCGTAACGCCCACTGGAGGGTGCGGGATATCCGCCGTCGCCACTGGCTGGAACTGGGCCGGCGATACGGCATCATCGCGGCCGATGGCCGGGATGTGGAATTCGTTGTCGATGATCTGGTATCGCGGACGCGAGAGGTGGTCCGCGCGGTCCGTGCCTCGCTGCCAGAAACCTTTCCACAGACGCTGGCCAACGCCATCCTGGACGGTTTGGAGGCTGCAGCGGACAAGCTTGCGGGATAGGCGGGCGACGGCGCCCCAGCGCCGTCGGCCCGTAGTGGGGCACAGGGCTACACTGACCCTGGTACTGATCCCTCTCGCACCACATTGCCCGCCAAACCCCGTTCCCCGCTCGACATCCTCCTCAACGACATCACCGCCTGCCGCACCTGCGACCTGCCTTACGGGCCGCGGCCGGTCGTCCGGGCCGCTGCGAGTGCCCGCCTGCTGATCATCGGACAGGCGCCGGGCCGGCGCGTGCATGACACCGGCATCCCGTGGAATGACCCGTCCGGCGATCTGCTGCGCACCTGGCTGCAGTTAACGCCGGACGAGTTCTACGACTCCAGCCGGGTGGCCATCGTGCCGATGGGGTTTTGCTACCCCGGCAAGGGTCAGAGTGGCGATCTGCCGCCGCGCCCCGAGTGTGCGCCGTTGTGGCACGCACAACTGCTGGCCACCATGCCGCACATTCGCCTGACCCTCCTTGTGGGCCGCTACGCCCAGTCGTACTACCTGCGCGGGAGGACCAGGCCGACGCTGACTGACACCGTTGCTGCCTATGCGGACTACCTGCCGCAATTCCTGCCGCTGCCCCATCCCAGCCCGCGCAACCGCCTCTGGCTGCGCCGCAATCCGTGGTTCGAGGCCGATGTCGTGCCGCTGTTGCGGCAGCACGTAGCCATGGCGCTGACGGGCTGAGCGGCGCATCCGGCACCGGTGTTAACCCGCAATCCGGTTCGTCGGCCTTGCTTCCATAATTCATGATGATAAACTTAAATTCACAGACATGAATTAGAGAGCCAATTCGGCCGTACCAGACATGCCCCAATCCCCTGTCTATTTCGTTTCCACCGAAGACACGCCGGGCTATCACCCGGCCAACCACACCGGCACGCTGAACCGCCGACTGATTTCCCCCGAAACCGTCGGCGCGCGCCACCTGGAAGTGCTGCACGGCACGATCGAGAAGGGCAAGGGCGCGCTGCCGCACGCGCATCCGGGCATCGAGCAGGTCTGCTACGTGCTCGAAGGCCGTGCGATCGCCGAGGTAGGTGGGCAGAGCAAGGAACTCGGCCCGGGCGATTGCTGCTTTTTCCCGCCGGACACCATGCACGTGTTCACCGTCGTGAGCGACGAGCCGGCCAAGATCCTCGTCATCTATTCCCCGCCTTACGAAGAATCGCCGGAACGTGTCGTGCGGCCCGCATAACGCGGCCGTACCGCTTCCGACCCCGTCAAGACAGCCGGCGCCGCAGACCGGCAATGACACGCTGAAACTGGAGACCAGCATCGTGAAGTTCGCAAAACAGGCTTTGCTCACCGTGGCGGTGGGCTGTGGTGCCGTGATGGCCATGATTTCCCCGGCAGGCGCAGCGGATCCGTATCCGTCCAAGCCGATCCGCCTTGTGGTGCCGTTCGCCGCGGGCAGCGGCACCGACGCCGTGGCACGGTTGACCGCCCGGTATCTCGGGGAAGGGCTCAAGCAGACGGTGGTGGTCGACAACCGCCCCGGCGCCAACGGCACCATTGCCGCCGAGTTCGTCGCCAAGGCGCCGGCCGATGGCTACACGATTTTCATGACCACCAACACCACGCATTCGGCCAATCCCTCGCTGATGAAGCAACTGCGCTATGACCCGGTGAAGGACTTCACGCCGGTCTCGCGCATGGGCAACCTGCCGTTCATGCTGGTGGTCAGCCCGACGCTGCCGGTCAAGACGCTGTCGGAATTCGTCGCCTACGCCAAGGCGCACCCGGGCATGTCCTATGCGAGCGGCAACAGCACCGGCATCGTGGCTGGCGCGACGATGTCGAAAATGGCGGGCCTCAAGATGCTGCACGTGCCGTACAAGAGCACGCCGCCGGCGATGACCGACGTGATCGGCGGCCAGGTGCAGGTGATGTTCGTCGACTTCGCGGCCGGCATCGCCAACGTCAAGGCCGGCAAGCTGCGCGCGCTCGCCGTGACCACCGCCCAGCGCAGCGCGCTGTTGCCGGACCTGCCGCCGCTGGCGAGCGAGCCTGAATTCAAGGGCTTCGATATCACGTCCTGGAACGGCGTGTTCGCGCCCGCAGGCACCCCGGCGCCGGTGGTCGAGCGCTTGAACCATGAGCTGGTTGCCATTGCCTCCAACAAGCAATACGCGCCGCAGTTCCACGCGTTCGGCTTCGAGCCGTTCGGCAGCACGCCGGCCGAGCTGGGCCAGTTCGTTGTCGCAGAACTGCAGAAGTGGTCGCGGCTGGTGAAAGATGCCGGCATCCAGGCTGAATAAGACAGTACAAGACAGGACAAGGAACACCGACATGAATTTCGATCTCTCCGCCGAACAGCAGTCGATCGTCGAAGCCGTGCAGCAGGTCTGCGGCCAGTTCGACATGGAATACTGGAACAAGCTGGATGTCTCCGGCACCTATCCGCACGAGTTCTACAAGACGCTGTGTGAAGGCGGCTGGCTCGGCGTTGCCATGCCCGAGAAATTCGGCGGTGCGGGTCTGGGCATCCTGGAAGCGGCGCTGGTCATGCAGACTATCTCCGAGTCCGGCGCTGGCATGAGCGGCGCATCGGCGGTGCATATGAACGTGTTCGGCCTGAACCCGGTCGTGGTGTTCGGCACCGACGAGCAGAAGGCGCGCTTCCTGCCGCCCCTGATTGCCGGCAAGGAGAAGGCCTGCTTTGGCGTGACCGAGCCCGACGCGGGCCTCGACACCACCAAGCTCAAGACCTTCGCGCGCAAGGTGGAGGGCGGCTATTCGGTGACCGGCCGCAAGATCTGGATCTCCACCGCTCAGGTGGCCGACCGCATGCTGCTGCTGGCGCGCACCACGCCGCTCGAATCGGCGAAGAAGCCCACTGATGGCCTGTCGCTGTTCTACACCAGGGTCGACCGCAGCAAGATCGAGATCCGCGAGATCGACAAGATGGGCCGTTCGGCCGTCGATACCAATATGCTGTTCATCGACGACCTGTTCATTCCCGAGGAAGATCGTATCGGCGAGGAAGGGCGCGGCTTCGAGTACATCCTGCACGGCCTGAACCCCGAGCGCATCCTGATCGCGGCCGAGGCCATCGGCCTGGGCCGCGCGGCGCTGGCCATTGCCACGCAGTATGCGAAGGAGCGCGTGGTGTTCGGTCGGCCGATCGGCATGAACCAGGGCGTGCAGCATCCGCTCGCACAGGCCTGGATGCAGCTTGAAGCGGCCAACCTGATGATGCTGAAGGCTGCCGCGCGCTACGACGCGGGCGAGTCCTGCGGGGCCGAGGCCAACACCGCCAAGTACCTCGCGGCCGAAGCCGGCCACAACGCCTGCCAGACCGCCATCCTGACGCTCGGCGGCATGGGCTATTCGCGCGAGTACCGCGTGGAGCGCCTGCTGCGCGAGTCGTACATCCCGCGCATCGCGCCGGTGAGTCCGCAACTCATCATGTGCTTCATCGCCGAGCGCGTGCTGGGCTTGCCGAAGTCGTACTGAGCGGAGACAGCCATGACGATGCAGAACGCAGGCGCTACGCCCAAGGCCACCGGACCGCTCGCAGGGGTGCGCGTGGTCGACATGACCTCGGTAGGCATGGGGCCGTACGCGACGCAGATCCTTGGCGATATGGGTGCCGAGGTCATCAAGGTGGAGGCGCCGGCCGGTGATGTCTTCCGTCACGCCGAACCTGCGCTGCATCCCGGCATGGGCGCCACGTTCCTGAACCTGAACCGCAACAAGCAGTTCGTGGTACTCGACGTGAAGCGTGCCGAGGACCTGGCCCGGCTCAAGGACCTGATTGCTGGCGCGGACGTGTTCATCTCGAACGTGCGGCCGCAATCGCTGCGCAAGCTCGGGCTGAATTATGAATCGCTGCGCGCATCGAATCCGCGGTTGATCTATTGCGGTGCGTACGGCTACTCGGAAACGGGTCCTTACGCCGGCATGCCCGCGTTCGACGACATCATCCAGGCACGCAGTGGTCTGGCGCAGTTCCAGGGCGCGAACAGCGCTGAAGGCCCGCAATACGTCAACACGATCCTGGCCGACAAGGTCGCCGGCCTGACCGTGGCCTATGCGATTCCGATGGCGCTGTATGAACGCGAGCGGTCGGGACAAGGGCAGGCCATCGAGGTGCCGATGTTCGAGACGCTGGTGTCGTTCCTCGCCGCGGAACAGCTTGCCGGGCACACGTTCGTGCCGGAGCAAGGTTCATGCGGGTATCCGCGCGTAATGTCGCCGCACCGCAAGCCCTATCGCACGCTGGACGGCCATATCGCGCTGCTGCCGTACACCACACCGCAGTGGGCGCGTTTCTTCGCACTGTCCGGCCACCCGGAACTCGCGGAGGATCCACGCTACATCGACCCGGCCGCGCGCAGCGCCAATATCAACGAGCTGTACGCAACGCTGGCCGACATTGTCAGCCGCAAGACCACCGCGGAATGGCTCGCGCTGCTGGCCGACGCCGATATCCCGCACAGCGAGGTGCCGGCCTTCGAAGACGTGGTGCAGGACCCGCACCTGCGCGCGACCGGCATGGTGTTCGAGTACGAGCATCCGACCGAAGGACAACTGCGCGGCATCGGCATCCCGACGCGTTTCTCGCGCACGCCGGGCAATATCCGATCTTGGGCACAAGGACTGCCGACGTCGGACGAGGCCTGAAGACGCGTACAATCCGCGCACGGCAAGGCTGACAGGAACAGGAGATGGCGGAATCCGAGACGGGCGAAAAGGCAGGGCAGGCCAGCGTGAAGACGGCGCTGCGCGTGATCGAGATCATGGAGATCTACGCGCGCGAAGGGCGTTCGCTCACGCTGACGGAACTCGCGAAGCTGCTCGGCGCGCCGATGTCGAGCTGCCTCGGGCTCATCCGCACGCTTGCATCGCTCGGCTATCTCTACGAAACCGGGCGCCGGCAGGGCTACTATCCGACCAGCCGGTTGCTCAATATCGCGCAGCGTATCTCGCGCAACGACCCGTTGCTCGAGCGCGTGCAGCCCGTGCTCGAAACGCTGCGCGACGCAACTGGCGAAACCGTCATCTTCGGCAAGCTGCAGGATGACGGGCGTGTACTGTACCTGGAAGTGCGCGAGTCACAGAATCCTGTGCGCTATACCGCCACGCCGGGTGAACTGCGCGACGTGCATATCAATTCGATCGGCCGCGCGATCCTGGGCGCCATGCCGGACGCGGTGCGCGACGCCGCGTTGGCGAAGGTCTCGTTCCAGCCCCGCACCGAACGTACCGTGACCTCACGCGAGGCGCTGGAGCGCGAGATCGCTCAGTGGCAGCAGCAGGGCTGGTATCCGAACTTCGGTGAATCATTCCCGGACCTGGGGGCGATTGCGGTGCCTGTTGAAATCGGGGGCGCTGTGTACGGGATGTCGGTGGCCGGGCCGATTCACCGGGTGGAGTCCAGTGTGGACCCCATTGTCGCGGCCTTGCTGCGCGGGCAAGACGCCTTGCGGACATAGCTCACCGTATTCCTGAATATTCCTGCTGAGAGGCGGTGACGCCGCCGCGCTTGGTTTGTCGGTAATTTCCCGTTGACTCCGGAGAATGATCGTTCTACCATGGATCCTATCGGAGAACGATCATTCTCCCCGGGGATTACACCATGTCCGACGACTCCTCCATCGAAACCCGACTGCTCGAAGCCACCGAGCAACTCGTCTATTCCGGCGGCATCCACGCCACCGGTATGGACGCCATCGTCAAAGCATCCGGCGTGGCCCGCAAGAGCATCTACCGGCTCTATCCCACCAAGGAAGCGCTGGTCGCGGCAGCGTTGCTGAATCGCGATGGGCGCTGGATGGCGTGGTTCATCCGTTCGACGCCGCCAACGGACGATCCGTTTGATCGCGTGATGTCGATCTTCCCGACACTGCGCCAATGGTTCGAGTCGGAGGGCTTCCACGGCTGCGCCTTCATCAACGCGGCAGGCGAGACGGAAGACCCGGACAGCGAGATCCGCGCGGTGTCGCGCTTCCACAAGCAGCGACTGCTCGACTACCTGAACGAACTCACACAGGCGTGCGGCCTGCCCGATCCGAAGGAAGCCGCACGGCAACTGCTTGTCCTGATCGACGGCGCCACCGCCGTCGCGCTGGTCAGCGGCGATGCCGACGCCGCCGACAGTGCGGGCAGGGCTGCGGCCCTGCTGCTTGAAGCTTCCCGGTCCGCCAACGGGCCATCTTCCTCCCACCACTGAGGTGCTCCCATGTCTTCCAACGCCGAAACCCGTCCGCCACTTCCGCCGTTCACGCGCGAAACCGCCATCGAGAAAGTCCGTCTTGCCGAAGATGGCTGGAACACGCGCGATGCCGCGAAGGTGTCTCTCGCCTACAGCCTCGACACGCGCTGGCGCAACCGCGCCGAATTCGCCAACGGCCGCGACGAGGCGCGTGGCTTCCTGGAGCGCAAGTGGAAAAAGGAACTCGACTACCGGCTCATCAAGGAGTTGTGGGCCTTCGGCGGCAACCGTATCGCCGTGCGCTATGCCTATGAATGGCACGATGACTCGGGCAACTGGTTCCGTTCGTACGGCAACGAGAACTGGGAATTCGGGGAGGACGGCCTGATGGTCAACCGTTACGCCAGCATCAACGACATGCCGATCAAGGAGTCGGAGCGCAAGTTCCGCTGGCCGCTCGGCCGCCGTCCGGATGATCATCCGGGGCTGTCGGATCTGGGGCTCTGAGGCGGTATCGACCAGGTCACCAGGCGGGCAGGGTGCGGCGGAAAGAAATCGGTTGAAGGCAACATAGGGAAACCCGGTATTGAGAATAGTTCCTGTTTAAGCCTACGATCATTCCGTCGCCCATGCCGGGTGCTCTGCCGGAGATTTCCATGCTCAAGATCCTCGCCTTCGCCGTGGCCGCCGCGGTCTCCACGGTCTCCACCGGTGCGCTCGCCAGCGCCAAATGCGTGGCCCACCCCAAGGCCGAATGGATGAAGGAAGCTGACGCGCGCGCCAAGATCGAGGCGCAGGGCTATGTCATCAAGAAGTTCAAGGTGGATGGCAACTGCTACGAGATCTACGGCACCACCAAGGAAGGCAAGAAGGCAGAGATCTACTTCGATACCAAGAGCCTGGAGATCGTGAAGTCGGAGATCGAGAAGTAACAGTAGCGGCTTCATCGTTTCCAGTACCGCCATGCAGGACCACGAACCGGTCCGCGTCTGGGACGTGGTCGTGCGCGTCACGCACTGGAGCGTGGCGGCTATCGTGTTCTGGGACCTGATCGACGATTCCGGCGGCCGCCTGCACCGCGTGCTCGGTTATGTGGCTGCCGGTCTCGTGCTGTTGCGCATCCTGTGGGGGTTTGTCGGCAGCGAACATGCGCGCTTCCGCGCGTGGGTGCCGCGCCCGGCCGGCGTGCTCGCCTACACGAGGGCGCTGGTGCGGCGCCGCGCACCACGCTTCCTGAGCCACACACCGCTCGGCGCCGTCATGATGCTGCTGATGTGGGCACTGATCCTCGCGCTGGCCGTCACGGGCTGGATGTCGCGGCTCGATGCGCTCTGGGGCGAAGACTGGCCAGTCGATATCCACGCGGTGCTTGCCGATATGCTGATGGCGCTGATCTTCCTGCACGTGGTGGCCGCCATCGTGTTCAGCGTGGCCGGGAAAGAGAATCTGGTGCTGGCCATGGTGACCGGGCGCAAGCGGCGGGGGCCTGGCGCCTAGCCCTGGCCGCCCCGTGGCTTTACCCCACTTTTTCCATCGTCTCCTGCGCTGCCTCGTACTGTCCCTGACAAGCCTTGCCGTTCAGCAGCGACCTGCGCAGCAGCGCCTGCTGTGCCTGGCCGACGTTCGACGCCTGTCCGCGCCATGCCGCCAGCGGCGGCTCCTGCAGCGCGCGGCCGTAGGAGAAGCTCAGCGGCCACGGCAGCGGACCGAGCCGGTTCATGGCGTCCAGGTTCGCCGTCGCCTGTTCTGGTGTCTGTCCGCCAGACAGAAAGAAGATGCCAGCTACTGCACCGGGGACCGTGCGCTTCAGCACACGCACCGTTTCGGTTGCCACGTCTTGCACGGATGACTGCTGCGCGCATTTCTTGCCCGCGATGACCATGCTCGGCTTGAGCACCATGTGTTCGAGCACGACCCCATAGCGATGCAACGCGTGGAACACCGCATGGAGCACGCGCTCCGTCACCGCTGCGGAGCGCGCCATCCCATGATCGCCATCCATCAGCACCTCGGGTTCCACGATCGGCACGATACCCGACGCCTGGCAGATTGCCGCATACGCGGCGAGCACCTGCGCATTGGCCTGTACTGCCAGCGCGCTCGGCAGGGTGTCCGACACGTTGAACACTGCGCGCCACTTTGCAAAGCGCGCGCCTTGCTGGCGGTAGGCCTCCAGTCGCTTTGGCAGTCCATCCAGCCCTTCGGTGATCTCGTCGCCGGGCGCGTTCACGAGTGGCACCTTGCCCTTGTCTACCTTGATGCCGGGCACGATGCCCTGGCGCGCGCAAAGCTCGGGCAGCGGCGTGCCGTCGTCGGCGCGCTGGCCGAGCGTTTCCTCGTACAGGATCACGCCGCTGATATGTGCGCCAAGTCCCGGCGTGGACAGCAGCAAACTGCGCCACGCGCGGCGGTTCTCTTCGTTCGATTCCACGCCGATCGTGGTGAAGCGCTTGGCAATGGTCGGGCCGCTTTCATCGGCCGCGAGCAGTCCCTTGCCCGGCTGCACCATCGCCTTCACCGTGGCCTGCAATTCGCTTGCGGTATCCATGGATTCTCCTGCTCTGCGGTCACGCCGTGCGGCCGAAGGCCTCGCGCAGCTTGCCCTTGGCACGTTGCAACGTGGCGCGCTGCGTCTTGGTCAGATTGCGGCCTGCGCGGTTGATGTAGAAATTGAGCATCGACATCGCCGACTGGTACGCCGTGCCCTTGCGCCGGCGGCTGTGTTCGGCCGAGCGCTTCAGCGAAGCGGCAATCTCTTTCGGGTCGGTGTGCTTGAAGATGTCGGGTTCGAGGTCGAGCGCGTCACTGCGTTCGCTCACCTGTTTGGACCAGCGGCGCGCATGGCGGCCGTGGCGGCGGTGCTTGCTGGTTTGTCGGGTGGATCTGGCTGCTGCCACGGTATGTCCCCGGGATGATGCCCAATTTCCAGACTAGGCGATTTCCGGAGCCGTGGCGGAGAGAGGCGCCCCTTTGCCAAGCGGCGGTCACATCCGGGAACTGCGCGGCGGGCCCCGGGTTGGTGCCCGCACGTGGCGCCTTCAGTTCACGCGGATCTTTGCCTGTTCGACCAGCTTGCCGAATCGCACATACTCGCTGCGCATCATCTGCATGGTCGTGTCGCTGTCGACAAAGCTGGCCTGTACGCCGAGATTGGCGAACTGGCGCTTCACGTCGGGATCATTCATCAGCTTGCGCACGGCATTGCTCAACACTGTGCGCGTGGCCGGCGGCGTCGCGGCTGGCGCGAACATGCCGACCCATGCAATCACTTCCGCGCCGGGATAGCCGGCTTCCGTGATGCCCGGCACCTGCGGCAGGTCAGGCAGGCGTCCATTTGAGGTTGCGGCCAGCGCGCGCAACTGGCCGGACTTCACGCGCTGCACTGATCCGATCGCGGTGTCAAAGGCAAAGGTGACCTCGCCGGACAGCACCGCCTGCACGCACTGCGCGCCGCTCTTGTACGGCACTTCGACGATATCGGCACCCGATGCCACCTTGATCGCCTCGCCCGACAATTGCGCGGTGCTGCCCACGCCGAACGAGGCATAGCTGATCTTGCCCGGTGCCTTCTGCGCGGCCTGCACCACGTCCGCGATGGTCTTGTACGGCGACTGCGGCGGCACGAGGATCAGGTTGGGGAACGAAGCGAGCGTGCCGATTGCCGCAAAGCTGCGCAGCGGGTCATACGGAACATTGGGCATCACCTGCGGGCTGATGGTGAACGCCGCATTGGAACCCAGGAACAGCGTGTAGCCGTCGGGTTCCGCGCGCGCGACGGCATCGGCGCCGATCATGGTGCCCGCGCCCGGGCGGTTTTCCACCACGACGGGCTGGCCCAGCGCGGCATGGAGCTTGGGACCGATCATGCGCGCCATCAGGTCGATGGTGCCGCCAGCGGCGTACGGCACCACGAGCCGGATCGGGCGGGAAGGGTAGTCTGCCGCGCTGGCCGAAGCGGTGAAAGCGAGCGTGGCCAGGGCGAGGCCCCAGGTCTTGAATGGCTTCATCGATGTCTCCTCCGGTATGTCCGGTTGTCTATGTTCGATTTCGCTGGGCCGGGAACGCCGGTCTGACTGCTAATGAAGAAAGAGCTTCATGTGTTTGCTCCCCTCTCCCATAAATGGGAGAGGGGCGGGGGAGAGGGCAGGAGTCACCACGAAGTGAGGCGCTATCGTACTTGGCATGCGCCTGCCCTCTCCCCCAGCCCCTCTCCCGCAGGCGGGGGAGGGGAGCAAACAGTTGGTATTCGGAGGGGAGGTGTCAGCAGTCAGGAGCCGGAAACCCGGCCCGTTTCATCAGAACAGTTCGCCGCTGGCCGCCTTCTCCTTCAGCAGTCGCGGCGGCGCGAAGCGCTCGCCGTAGTGCTCCGCCAGGTATTCGGCGCGCGCCACGGCTTCCTTCAGGCCGTACTGGTTCAGGTACTGGAACACGCCGCCGGTCCAGCGCGGGAAGCCGATGCCGAGCACCGAACCGATGTTGCCGTCGCCCGCGCTGTCCAGCACGCCTTCCTGCAGGATGCGCACCGATTCCAGCGCCATGCAGAACAGCAGCCGGTCCATCTTGTCCTGCTGCGGCATCTGTTCGTCCGGCCGTACGAAATGACGGGCGAGTCCGCTCCAGAACGTCTTGGCGCCATCGGCGGGATAGTCATAGAAGCCACCGCCCGCAGCGCGGCCCTTGCGGCCGAACTCATCGAGCATGCGTTCCATGACCGCGTCAGCCGGATGCGCGGGCAGCGGATTGCCTTCGGCAGCGTGCGCCTTGAGCGTTTCGAGGCGGTTGTTGTACGACAGGCTCAGGCTGACTTCGTCGAGCACGGCGAGCGGCCCCACCGGGAAGCCGGCAAAGGCCGCTGCCGCTTCGATGGCCGCGGGGTCCTGGCCCTCGCCGAGCATGGCCACGCCTTCGCGCGTGAACGTGCTGAACACGCGGCTGGTGAAGAAGCCGCGGCTGTCGTTGACGACGATCGGCGTCTTGCCAAGCTGCATGACAAAGTCCAGCGCATGCGCGAGCGTTTCCTTCGAGGTCTCCTTGCCCTTGATGACTTCCACGAGCTGCATGCGGTGCACCGGCGAGAAGAAGTGCAGACCGATAAAGTGGGCGGGGCGGCCCGATGCCTTCGCCAGCCCGGTGATCGGCAGCGTGGATGTGTTCGACGCCCAGATCGCGCGGTCGGACAGCAGCGGCTCGGCGGTACCTGTGATCTCGGCCTTCAGCGCCGGGTTCTCCGGCACGGCCTCGATCACGAGATCGACCTGCGCGAGTTCGTCATAGCTGGCGACCGGATGGATGCGATCCACGACCTGTCGGCGCTGCGCGGCGTCGATCTCGCCTTTCTCCTCGCGCTTGGCGAGCAGCTTGTCCGCGTTGTCGCGTGCACCTGCTGCCTGCTCCACGGTTGCATCCTTGACCCACACATCGATGCCGCGCGTCGCCGCCACATACGCGATGCCCTTGCCCATCATGCCGGCGCCGAGCACGGCGAGCTTGCCGACTTTGCCTTTCTCCACACCAGCCGGGCGCTGCGCCCCGGACTTGATCTCGTTGGCGCGGAACCAGAACGTGCCGAGAATGTTCTTCGACACCTTGCCCGTGACGATCTGCACGAAGTAGCGCGTCTCGATGCGGCTCGCGGTATCGAAATCGACCTGCATGCCTTCGACGGATGCGCACAGGATCGCTTCGGGCGCCGGGTAGCAGCCCTTGGTCTTGGCGCGCACCTGCGCGGCGGCGGTCGAGATCCAGCGCTTGGCACCGTCGCTGTCGTTCCATCCGCCGGGCGGTACGTAGCCCTTCGCGTCCCAAGGCTGCGCACTGGCGGGATGCGCCGCGATCCAGGCGCGGGCCTGTTCGAGCAGGGCTTCCTGCGTAGGGGCGAGCGCATGGATCAGCCCGACTTCGACGGCCTGCGCAGGCGACATCAGCTTGCTGTCCTGCAGGTACGGCTGGCTCGCGGCCAGGCCGAGCAGGCGCGTCATGCGCACCACGCCGCCGGCGCCGGGCATCAGGCCGAGCGTGGCTTCAGGCAGGCCGAACTGCGCCTTGGGTTTGTCCAGCGCGATGCGGTGGTGGCAGGCCAGCGCAATCTCGAAGCCGCCGCCGAGCGCGGTGCCATTGAGCGCGGCCACCACGGGCTTGCCCAGCGTTTCGATCTGGCGCAGCGCGCGTTTGCCGGCCTCGGTGGCGGCAAACAGCGTGTCGGCATCTTTCGGCTGCATGCCGTAGATGCGGTTCAGGTTGCCGCCGGCGAAGAAGGTGTCCTTCGCCGAAGTCAGGATGACGCCGGCAATGCTGTCTTTCTCGGCGACAAGTCGGTCCGACACCTCGGCCAGGCATTGGCGCATGGCGTCGGTCATGGTGTTGACGCTCTGGTCCGGCGCATCGAAGGTCAGGGTGACAATGCCGTCGGCGGACTTCTGGTACTGAATCGGGGCTTGCATCTTTCTGGTTCTCTCCGGCAGTCGGTTACAGGCGTTCGATGACCGTGGCCACGCCCATGCCACCGGCCACGCACAGCGTGGCCACGCCATAGCGCTGCTGGCGGCGTTCCAGTTCATCAAGCAGGGTGCCGAGGATGATGGCGCCGGTCGCGCCGATCGGATGGCCCATGGCGATGGAGCCGCCGTTGACGTTGATCTTTTCGAGCGGCACGCCAAGGGTCTTCGAGAAATGCAGCGGCACCGCGGCAAAGGCTTCGTTGACCTCGAACAGGTCGATCTGGCTGGCAGAGAGCCCGGCCTTGGCCAGCGCTTTCTGCGCGGCAGGGACGGGTCCAGTGAGCATCAGCGTCGAATCGACGGTCGCCAGTCCGGTGCCGAGAATGCGCGCGCGCGGACGCAGGCCCAGTTCCTGTCCCATGCGTTGACTGCCCACGAGTACCAGCGCCGCGCCATCGACGATGCCCGACGAATTGCCTGCGGTGTGCACGGCATCGATGCGGTCGAGTTCCGGATAGCGCTGGCGCGCCACGGCCGCATTGGCCACGGCCGACGCGCCGCCGAATGCCGGCTTGAGCGCGGCCAGCGAGGCTGCCGTGGTCTCTTCGCGGATGTACTCGTCGTGGTCGAGCACGGTCAGGCCGCTGCCATCGCGTACCGGCACCAGCGAGCGCGCGAACCAGCCCTCGCGCCGGGCGCGCGACGCCAGTTCCTGCGAACGCAGCGCGTAACCGTCGAGCTCGTCGCGCGTGAAGCCGCTGAGCGCGGCCACCATGTCGGCGCTGAATCCCTGCGGGACATAGGCGATCTTCAGGCTGGTGGCGGGGTCATAGATCCACGCGCCGCCCGACGCGCCAAGGCCCAGGCGCGACATCGATTCCACGCCGCCAGCGGCGATCAGGTCATACCAGCCCGAGCGCACTTTTTCGGCCGCCATGTTCACGGCCTCCAGTCCGGCGCCGCAGAAGCGCTGCAACGCCATGCCCGGCACCTGAGCCCAGCCGTCCGGGCCACACAAGGCGGCAATGCGCGGCAGGCACGAGCCCTGGTCGCCGACGGCGGAACTGATGCCCATGATCAGGTCGTCGACGCGGGCCGGATCAAGCTGCAGCCGTTCGCGCAGGGCTTCCAGCAGCGTGACCACCAGGTCGATCGGCTTGACCTCGTACAACGCGCCCGCGCCGGGCTTGCCCTTGCCGCGCGGGGTGCGCACGGCGTCATAGATGAACGCTTCCGTCATCGTGTCTCCTCGTAATAATTGAGACAAGTGTCTCGAAAATGGTTGAGATCGTCAAACGATTTACGCATAATCGACTTCATGGAGCCAAAAATGAAACTCGTATCTCAAAATGTGGATGATGCGCCGGATGCCGGCATGTCCGGCAGCGGTAGCGCGCTGGCCCGGGGCATTCTCATCCTGCAGGCCTTCAGTGCCGCGTCGCCGGAACTGAGCGCGCGGGAGCTGATGGCCATCACTGGCCTGCCCAAGCCCACGCTGTTCCGCCTGGCGACGACGCTGTGCGAGGCGGGCTTGCTGCGCTATGACGAGATGACAAGCCGGTTCCAGCCGGCGCCGGGCCTGGCGCGCCTGGCGTCGCCGCTGCTTGCGCGGGCGCATATCCGCCAGCTCGCGTTTGCGCCCATGCAGGCGCTGGCCGACCGCATGCGCGCGCAGGTGACGCTGGGACTGGGGGCGGGGATGGATCTCGTGTTCATCGAGCTCGCGCAAGCCAAAGAATGCGAAACCGTGCGCCCGCCAATGGGCAGCCATATCTCGCTGTCGCGCACGGCATCGGGCCGCGCCTACCTGGCCATGCTGCCGCCCGAGCCGTGCCAGCGCTTCCTGGAAGCGACGCGTGCCGACGATGCCGAGCACGGTGCATGGTTGTCCGACCGCCTGGCGGAGGCGCAGCATGACCTGGCCGAGCGCGGCTTCTGCGTAAGCCATGGCGATCTGCACCGACAGCTCGAGACAGTCGCGGTGCCGGTGCGCTCGCCTGCGCCGGACGAGATCTACGTGTTTGCCTGCACGGTGCCCAGCTTCGAGTTGCGGCCGGGCCAGTTGCTGGACGAGGTTGGCCCACGGCTGCTCGCGCTCGCGCGCAGCATCGAAGCGGGCCTCGGCCGCCCCGGCGCCACCTACGCCTGAGGAGCGCGGCACCCGTCACTGACTCACCCATTCCGCCGAGATCCGCGCCAACGCAGCGCGGTCCGCATTCCACCGAGTACACAAGTAGAGAGAGACAACGCAGACATGGAGACACTGCACACCGTGGACCGGCTCGCCCATTGGGCCGACGTCCAGCCCGGCAAGGCCGCCGTGCGCCTCGTCGATGGCGATAGCGCCACGACGCTGACCTATGCCGAACTCGATGCGCGCGCGAACATCGTGGCGCAATGGCTCGTCGACACCGGGCTGCAGCCTGGCGACGGCATTGCGCTGCTGATGGAAAACCATCCCGACCTGTTCGCGCTGGCCTGGGGCGCGCGCCGCGCGGGGCTGTACTACACGCCCGTCAGCACGCACCTGAACCCCGCCGAAGTCGATTACATCCTGCGTGACTGCGGCGCGCGCCTGCTGGTGGCGACGCGCAAGACTGCGGCGCTGGCCGGTGCTGTGGCCGACTGGTCAGGCGCGAAGTACCTGCTCGATGGAGAGACCGCCGGTTTTCTTTGCTTCGAACAGGCCATTGCCGGCTACAACGCTGGGGCCACGCTGCCCGAGCGCGTGGTGGGGCGAGATTTCCTGTACTCATCGGGGACGACGGGCAAGCCCAAGGGCATCCGCCGTGCGCTGGTGCCGTATGCCGACCGTTTCCGCGATGCCTACGATGCATCGATCTGGCGCGAGTTCTTCCTGTTCGGCCGCGATACCGTTTACCTGACCATGGCGCCGCTGTACCACGCCGCGCCGCTGCGCAGCGTGATGCGCAATATCGACTGGGGCGGCGAGAACATCGTATCGAGCCGCTTCGACGCGGCGCGCGCACTGGAACTCGTCGCGCAATACCGCGTGACCCACAGCCAGTGGGTGCCGACCATGATGATCCGCATGCTCGCGCTGCCCGACGATGTGCGCGCAGGCGCCGACCTGTCGAGCATGCGCGTGGCCATCCACGCCGCAGCGCCGTGCCCGCCGGACGTCAAGCAACGCATGATCGACTGGTGGGGACCGGTCTGGTACGAGTACTACGGTGGCTCCGAAGGCATCGGCCTGACCGCTGCCGACAGCAAGGCATGGCTGAGCAAGCCCGGCACGGTTGGCCCCGCGTTGCTTGGCCGCATCCATATCAAGGACGACAAAGGCCGCGAACTGCCGCCGGGCGAGCAGGGCCGCATCTGGTTCTCGGGCACGCCGCGCTTCGCCTATCACAACGACGTGGCCAAGACCGCGGCGGCGTATGACGCCGAGGGCTGCGCGACCTTTGGTGACATCGGCCACGTCGACGAAGACGGCTGGCTGTTCATGTCGGGCCGCCGCACCGACCTGATCTTGTCCGGTGGCGTGAACATCTATCCGCAGGAAATCGAGAACCTGCTCGCGACCTATCCGGGCGTGGCGGACGTCGCCGTGATCGGCGTGCCGCATCCCGAGTTCGGCGAAGAGGTCAAGGCCGTGATCGAACTGCAGCCTGCGCAGCAGGGTTCGCCAGAGTTCGGTGCTGCGCTGCTCGATTTCTGCCGCCAGCGTCTGTCGCACGTCAAGTGCCCGCGCAGCGTCGATTTCGTGCGGGCGCTGCCGCGGCTCGAGAACGGCAAGCTCTACAAGCGCGTGCTGCTGGAGCAATACGCGCGCGCCGCCCGCTGATCCTTTCGAACCCAGACATCAACCAGACACCAAGAGACAAGACCCATGCGCACCGCACTCCGCGAAGACCATGAACAATTCCGCGACCAGGTTCGCAAGTTCGTCCAGCGCGAAATCGCGCCCCATCACCACGCCTGGGAGAAGACCGGCCAAGTCCCGCGCGAGACCTGGCTCAAGGCCGGCCGCGAAGGGCTGCTGCTGTGCGCGATTCCCGAAGAGTACGGCGGCGGTGGCGGCGACTTCGGCCATTCCATCGTCGTGATCGAGGAGCTGATGCGCGTGCTGGCCTCCGGCCCTGGCTTCCCGCTGCATTCGGATATCGTCGCCCCGTACATCCTCGCTTACGGCACCGAGGAACAGAGGCAGCGCTGGCTGCCCGCGATGGCGCGCGGCGAGAAGATCGGCGCGATTGCGATGACCGAGCCCGGCATCGGTTCGGACCTGAAATCCGTGCGCACCACCGCGCGCCGCGACGGCGACAGCTACGTTCTGAGCGGACAGAAGACCTTCATCACCAACGGCGCCAACTCGGACGTGGTGATCGTGGTGTGCAAGACCGATCCGTCGGCCGGCACGCGCGGCATCAGCCTGATCGTGGTCGAAGCCGGCACGCCGGGATTTACGAAGGGGCCGTTGCTGGAGAAGATCGGCCTGAAGGCGCAGGACACCTGCGAACTGTTCTTCGACGACGTGCGCGTACCTGCGGCAAATCTGCTTGGCGAGGAGGGCAAGGGCTTCGGCTACCTGATGCACCAGCTCGCGCAGGAACGGCTGATGATCGCTGTGCGTAGCCCGACGGTCATGGAAGCGATGCTCGAAGAAACTATCGCCTATACCAAGAGCCGCAAGGCGTTCGGACAGCCGGTGTTCGACCTGCAGAACACGCGTTTCAAGCTTGCCGAGATCAAGGCCAAGACCGTGGCGTGCCGCGTGTTCGTGGATCACTGCATCGCCTTGCATTTCGAGAAGAAGCTGTCGCCGGACATGGCGGCCATGGCGAAGCTCTATGCGACCGAAGCGCAAGGGCAGGCGGTCGATGAACTGCTGCAGCTGCATGGCGGCTACGGCTTCATGCGCGAGTATCCTGTCGCGCGTGCGTTCGTCGACAGCCGGGTGCAACGCATCTACGGCGGCACGTCGGAGATCATGAAGGAGATCATTTCGCGCAGCCTGTAATACACAACGCCCGCACGGCAGCGTGCGGGCGTCAGCTTCCTGTCATGCGTGGCGCACGCCCAGGGCTGCACCGGCCTTCAACGTCTCGCGCGCGATGATCAGTTTCTGCACCTCGGTCGCACCTTCATAGATACGCAGCGCGCGGATCTCGCGGTACAGGCTTTCCATGATGCCGCCCACCTTCACGCCGCGCGCGCCGAACAGCTGCACCGCGCTGTCGACCACAGCCTGCGCGTTCTCCGTGGCAGCCATCTTCGCCATGGCGGCTTCGCGCGTGGTGGACAGCCCTTGCACGTCGCGGCGCCATGCCGCGCGATAGGTCAGCAGCGCGGCCGCATCGATCAGCGTAGCCATTTCGCCCAGCCGCGCCTGCGTGAGCTGCTTGTCGGCCAGTGGCGCGCCGAACATCTCCCGCGACTGCGAGTGGGCCACGGCCTCGTCCATCGCGCGTCGCGCAAAGCCGAGCGCCGCGCCGGCGACCGACACGCGGAAGATGTCTAGCGTGCGCATTGCCAGCTTGAAGCCTTCGCCCGGCGCGCCGAGCAGTCGGGACGCGGGAATGCGCATATCCGTGAAGCGCAGCGTGGCGAGTGGGTGAGGCGCCATCACGTCGATGCGCTCGGAAATCGAAAAACCGGGGTCATCCGGATACACGACAAAGGCCGAGATGCCGCGCGTGCCCGGTGCCTCGCCGGTGCGCGCGAACAGCACGTACAGGTCGGCAATGCCACCGTTGGAGATCCACGTCTTTTCGCCATTGACCACGAAGCTGTCGCCGTCACGCACGGCAGCGCAGGTCATCGCGCCGGCATCCGAGCCGGCGCCGGCTTCCGACAACGCAAAGGCAGGAATGAGTTCGCCGCGCACCACGCGTGGCAACACCTCGCGCTTCAGTTCAGGGCTACCCGCAAGCGCAATCGGCCCACTGCCGAGCCCCTGCATGGCGAGCGCGAAATCCGCGAGGCCATCGCGATAGGCGAGGCCTTCGCGCGCCAGCGTAAGCCGACGCGATTCGATCGATGGCCCGAAGCCGCCGTATCCACCCTCGACGCAGGCACGCAACAGACCGGCCCGGCCCAGCTCGGCTACCAGCTTTCGGCACGATGCATCGACGTCGCGGTGATCGACGTTGTCGAGCACGCCGGAGTCTGCAAAGGCATCCACGGTCTGCATGAACGCGCCGTGCTCCGCGTCGAAGAACGGCCAGTCGAGACTGTCTCGCTGGCCGAGCGGGGTGAAGCTATGTCGCATGTGTGCCTCCTCCTGATGTTGGAATTCTGCGAAGAAAGGCTACAACCTACTGGGTAGTATGTAAAGCCGGGACGATGCCTGTTGATAGCTAGGTGGATACCCTGAATACCTTGACTGGTATGCCTTCGATCCATAACCTACTGGGTAGTATGTTGATCTGAACAACGAGCCAGGAACGCATTTGCCGATGTCCAAACCATCGACCGCCGCGCCGTCGCGCGAAGCCCCGAGCCGGGTCTCCGAGATCCTCGACGCCGCCGCCGACGCCTTCAACCAGCAGGGGTACGACGCCACCTCGCTCGACTACATCGGCGATGTGCTCGGTGTCACCAAGGGCAGCATCTACTATCACTACCGCAGCAAGGCCGACCTGTTCGTCGCCGTGTACCGCCGCGTGATGGAAATGAACATCGAGACGGTCGAGCCGATTGCCGCGCAGAAGAACGTGCCGGCAGTGGAACGCCTCTACCGCATGGCGCATGCGCACTCGCTGCAGGTGATGAAGCATCTGTCCTACCAGCGCGTGGCGGTGCAGGGGCTGGAAGCGCAGTTGATGGGCCGCGTCAACGAAGAACAGCGCGCGCGCCTCAACGATGTGATCCAGTTGCGCGACCGCTACGAAAAGCTGTTCGTGCGCATGATCACGCAGGCGGTCGAAGCAGGCGACCTGCCGCAGCAGAACCCGCGGCTAGCGGTCAAGCCGCTGTTCGGCGCGATCAACTGGACCACCATGTGGTACCAGCCGCGCCCCGGCGAAACTGCCGAGGACCGCGAGCGCATTGCCACGCATCTCGCGTCGTTCGTGGTGGGCGGCCTGCGCCAGCCATTCCATCCGGATCCAGCCGGCTGATCCGCAAGCGCCTGCAATCCCTTTCCGTTTTAGTCTTGCGCGCGGAGGCTGCTGCACCGCGCGTCCATCCCCCTTCCTACCGGGAGTGTTCATGTCCGAGCAAGTCCAAGCTGTCCCCGTCACCGACGCCGCGCGCTGGTCCGCCGTGGCCAACTGGTACCACGCGTATTTCACCGGGCTTGTCATGACTACCGTGACCCGACGCAGCACGCGCGAGGCGGCGGATCTGGTCTTCAATATCTTCCGCCGCCAGCATCACGAGCGCTTCCTGCCGGGGCTCGAAAAGCTTGGGCTGACCGGGTTGCCGCCGGCCGTGGCGGCCGCGCGTTACCACTACCTGTCGAATGCGATCGGCGGCGTGCGCGTGGAGTACATCGAGGAATCGCCGCGCAAGGTATGGGTCCGCTATCCGCCCCCGCGCTGGGCGTGGCACGGCACGGCGATCTGCGCGATCCCCGGCGAAGTGTCGCGCGCGGTGCTGCGCGGCTGGCATGCGCATAACGGCGTGTCGCTCGGTGAGCCGAAGCTCGGCTTTGTCTGCACCAAGCAGACCATGGACGGGCAGCCAGGGCTGGAAGGCTACTACTGCGAATACGACCACGCGCTCGAACCCGAAGAACGTCTGCGCTTTGCGCGCGGAGAGGAGGCACCGGACTTTGATCCGGCGCTCGCGCCACGCCTGCTGACCGCCGACTGGCCCGAGGAACGCGTGCAGAAGGCCCGCCGCAACTACGCGATGGAATACATGCGCACCGCGCTGCCCGAGCTGATCGCGCTGTTCGGTCCGCAGGACGCGATCTACCTCGGCGGCATGACCGGACGACTGATCGGCATGCAGTTCTATAGCGAAACGGCCGCCGCGCTGGGCATGCCTGACCAGGGCGATGCGCGCGATTTCGGCCGCTTCATGGTGGCGCTGGCGCGCGCGCAGGGTGACGAGGCTGTGCTGGCGGAAGAAGACGGCGCCATCGCGGTACGCCAGTTCGGCTGGAAGCTGATGGCAGGCGTGCCGTCGCTGCACCATGCAGCCTTCGAAGCGTGGAACGAGTTGCTGGAAGGCGCGTTGTCCACACACAACCGGCGCCTTGCGCTGACCGTCACGCGCCGCTTCGACCTTGGCGACGACTGCTTCGAATGGCGTATCGCGCCACGGCTGCGCGGCACGCGTGCGGAGGAAGCGCAATGACGCGTAGTACAGCCTGATCGAAGCGCCCCTGAATCCGGGGGCAGGGTATTCCGTGAAAGACAGCACGGCCCGCGCAAGACGGCGCCGCAGATCACCAAGGAGACACGCATGACCCTGAAGTCCTTCCGCCTGATTTCCGCCGCGGCGCTTGCCATGCTCGGCCCGCAGCTCGTCCATGCCGCCGACGCGTTTCCAAGCCGGCCCATCCGCATCATCTCGCCGTACAACGCTGGGTCTTCGACCGAGACCTTCGGCCGCATGCTGTCGACCGAGATGGGCGAGCTGCTCGGGCAGCCGCTGGTGATCGAATCCAAGCCCGGCGCGGCGGGCACGACCGGTGCGCGCGAAGTGGCGCGCAGCAAGCCGGACGGCTATACGGGCCTGATGAACGCGTCGATCCAGGTGATGTACCCGGGCATGTTCCGCACGCTGCCGTTCGATCCGCTCAAGGACTTTGCGCCGGTCGGTGTGTTCGGCTTTGCGCCGATGGTGGTGGTCGTGTCGCCGGAATCGGGCATCACGAGCTTCAAGGGCATGCTCGAGCAGGCGCGCGAGAAGCCCGGCAAGCTGTCGTTCGCATCGGGCGGGCTGGGGTCACTGCCGCATCTTGTGGGCGAACTGGTCAACCTGCGCACCAACGTCAATATCGCGCATGTGCCGTACAACGGCACCGGGCAGGCCATGACCGATGTGGCCGGTGGTCACGTCGACATCCTCTATGCGTCGGTCGCCAGCGCGTTGCCGCTGATCAAGGCGGGCAAGCTGCGTGCCCTGGCCGTGACATCGAAGAAGCGTCTCGAGTTGTTGCCGGAAGTGCCGACCATTGCCGAGACTGCGATCCCGGATTTCGATGTGTCGTCGTGGTACGCGCTGTGGGCGCCAAAGGGCACGCCGGCCGCGACGGTCAGCCGCCTCAACCAGGCAATGCGCGATGCCTCCGCCTTGCCGGCGGTGCAACAGCGCATGCAGTCCTACGGCGTGGTGCCGAGCCACCTGACGGCGGAAGAATTCGCGCGCTTCAGTGCGACCGAAAGCGCCAAGTGGCTCGATGTCATGAAACGGGCCCGCGTAGAGCCCAACTAGGACAGGCTTCAGCCCATCACCAGGCTGCCCACCAGCTTCTGCTCGTCGCTGGTGAACTGGCGCGTGGCCTGAGCAAGGTCGGCGCCGACCTTGCTCATGGCGGCAGTCAGTGCGCCGACTTCAGCGCGCAGCGCTTCGATCCGCATGCGGCGCTGCTCGGGACTGCCGGCCGTGCTGTGGCTGAGTTCCTGCAGTTCCTGGGCTTTCTGCTCCAGCTTCTCGCGCAACTCGCGCATGCGCTTGATCAGCTTCTTGACGTTGTCGGGCAGGTTGCTGTTGTCGATATCGCTGTCCTTGGAGGCTGCCTCTTTGGTGCTGCGCGTGGCAGACAGCGCGCTGCCCGACATCGAGATATGGACGTCGGTGCTTGGCCGCGCGACGACGATGCCCGGCATATCGGTGGCATCGCTGCTGGTGGCTGCGGCCACGTCGTCGGCGCTCGCCGGGAGGGCGGCATCCTGGGTGAGTGGGACAAGCGGGCTTGCCGCGGTGGCTTCAATCGTACTCATGGTGGTTCTCCAGTTGACGGATTCATTGCGGATTGCCGCACGTCACGGGGGGCCACGTTCGTACGATTCATGAATATTAGGGGTGCCTTCTTTATCGGCAGGATGCTGCGAACGTTAAATCACATCGACGAGGTCTTGCGGCATCGCAATCGTTGCGGTTTCGCGGAAATAATCGGTTACACAGTCCGATGCCGGACACGTCAACAGCGCGCGTGCGCCCGACGTTTTTACAGGCAACGCGCAATATCGCGCGTCCTGCCGGAGACCGACAATGAAGAAAGTACTTGCCATCCTGACCCTGGGCCTGTTCGCCGCTGGAGCGTATGCGCAAGCGCCTGCCGCCGCGCCAGAGTCGAAGGAACCCGCCAAGGTACAGAAGAGCGCCCACAAGGACAAGACGCACGCCCAGAAGCACACCAAGAAGGCAACGCCTGACAAGGCTGCAGCACAGTAAGCGTCGCTTGGATGGGCTATCGCGCAGCGCGGCTTCGAAGGGAGGTTGTGCTGCGTTTTTTTGGTGGGTTCCCTCCGACGAACTGGAAGGGTTATCGTTCTTGGCGGGCGCCGCTGTTTCGCCGGCGTAGCCGGCGGGTAGATTGCGGTTAAGGCCCGGTTATCGCTCTTGGCATGCGCTGCTGTTTCGCCGGCGTAGCCGGCGACCTACTCTTTTGTCCGAGCGACAAAAGAGTAGGCAGAAAAGCGCGTCGTTGCCGCTGGCCATCAATTCCACGGCGGCAGGGGTTCAAACGGCTTTGGACGCCTGCGATGGTGGTCGGCCGTTCCACCCTGCTACGCCATGTGAGTCAGAACCTGTGCCTCGCGCGGCACGACTTTTGGACGATCCCCAAGACGGACTCGGGTACAGCGTTTCAACCAGGTCAGTGGTGGGACGCCTTCGGCTGCGCTGCGCGCACGTCGTCGTCGGGATGCGAGCTCATCAACGTCGCTGGCGCCTAGGTTCGTCCGAGATCCTTTCTCTACTTCGCGCATGCAATGCGCGGGCCTCGTCACCGAGGCGTGGTTTGCCCTGGGCCTGCGTGTTCAGACTAGAGCTCTGCGCGTAGCGCAGCCGAAGGCGTTCATACGATATGGGTGGTAGCAGGGGCCACGAACGCTTGCAGGGCTCGTTCAATCAGCGCGGTAATTCCTCTCTCGGTCGTGCACCACGCGGTAGGCAGCGGAAATCCCCTCTGAAGCCCATACCCGTACAACACTCTTGGCCCACTACGATAAAAATTCGCCCCTTTGGGGCAACCAAAACGCGTTTTTGGTTACTTTTGTCGCTCGGACAAAAGTGACTCGCCGGCTACGCCGGCGAAACAGCGGCGCATGCCAAGAACGATAGCTCTACCCCGAACCGAAAAGCCCCCGCCGGCTACGCCGGCGAAACAGCAGCGCCTGCCAAGAGCGCCCCCCCGCAAATCGGCAAAGAACATCTCTCCTCTAACCCCATAGCTCAGAACTGGTAGTTGATCGACAGGTCGAACACGCCGTTTGTCGCGCTCTGCGTGAGCGGGCTGCGCTTCGCGTCACCAACCAGTTGCATGACGGCCACGTCGGTCGTGGCAAACCAGTGCTTGTCGAAGAACCAGACCGCGCTGACGCCGAAGCCGTATGAGCGTATGCCGCCGGACGGGCTGAATTGCGGGCGTCCAGGCCGCGCCTGTGACGCGCTCACGCCGTACCAGGTATTCATGTACCGCGAGTCGGCGAGCGTCATGGTCGGGCCCGCGAACCAGAAGAATTTCTCGGAACTGCCCGGCAAGGGCATGTAGGCGCCGATGTCGCCGATCCAGCCGTCGGAGCCGCCCAGGCTGCGGCGCGCGTCCACACGCATCACCAGCGGGAATTCCTTCGACACCGCATATTCGGCGAACAGCTTTGCTTCGGGGGCCGGATTGATGTTCTCCATGCCATCCAGCAGCGGCGAGGTCTCCTTGGCGCGGCGGCCCAGGTTGTAGGAAAGCGCAATGCCTGCGCGCCAGTTCTTGCCGCGCAGCACATTGACGCCGAGGCCTTCGCCGATCGAGGCAAACGCGATGTCGCGATAGCGGATATCGATGCTGGGGCCGCCGACCACGATGTAGTCCGACGAGCCGTCGTAGCGCGGGCGCACCATGGCCGCGCCGCCGAGTCTGACTTCCCAGTCCGGAATGGTGTCCTCGAACAGCTTTTCGAGCGGTATGCCGGCCGAAAACTGCCATTCGGCCAGCGGCGCCGGCGTTTGCGCCCAGGCCGGTGCTGCGGCGAGCGCGCATAGCCCGAACAGCCATGGCTTTGCGCGGTGCGCGCGCAAGCGGCCCGTGGGACTGAAGGTTTCCGGCTCTGACAATGGGTTCTCCCGTTTCTTCGTTGTTCGTCTCGACGACTGCGGGCTACTGCGCTTCAGGCGAGCAGCTTGTCAACCGTCAGGGGCAAATCGCGGATGCGCTTTCCCGTCGCGTGATACACCGCGTTGGCCAGCGCCGCGGCCACGCCGACAATGCCGATCTCGCCGATGCCCTTGGTCCCAAGCGCGTTGATATGCGGATCATCCTCGTCCAGCACCACAATGTCGATAGCGCCGACGTCGGCATTGACCGGCACATGATATTCGGCCAGGTTGCCATTGGCGATACGGCCGCTGACCAGATCCAGTTCGGCCTGCTCGTGCAGCGCCATGCTCAGGCCCCACACGATCCCTCCCATGAGCTGGCTGTGGGCCGTCTTGCGGTTCAGCAGCCGCCCCACGCCGTAGCTGGCCACGATGCGCTGCATGCGGATCTCGCCGAGGTCCGGATCGACATGGACTTCCGCGAATACGGCGCCAAAGCTGTGCATCGAGAATTTCTTGCGCTCGTCGCCAGGCCGCGCGCTCATGCGCGCTTCGACAGGCTGGCCGCCGCGCCGGGCAATGGGCGCCGCCACGGGTTCGCGGCGCGATGGGTCGGACCGCCGCTGCAGCCAGCCATCGACGACATCGACATCTTCGGGCGGCGCACCGGACAACGGTGAGGCCGCATCCGTAACGGCCAGCTTTACCAGTGCCAGCCGCGCCGCCATGGAAGCGGCCTGCACCGCGGGGGCGACGCTGGTGACCGATTGCGATCCACCCGATACCGGGGCTTCGGGGAAGTTCGTGTCGCCAAGTTCGAATCGGACCTTGTCTGGCGGCAGGCCCAGGGCATCGGCAGCGACCTGCGTCATGACGGTGAACGTACCGGTTCCGAGGTCTTGCGAACCCGATTGCACCAGCGCCGTGCCGTCAGGCAGGATGCGCGCCAGTGCGCTGGCGGCCGAGCGATTGGCCGGGTAGGTCGTGGTAGCCATGCCCATGCCGACGAGCCGCCCGTCGCTGGTCCGCATGGAGCGCGGTGCCGGATTGCGCTGCGCCCAGCCAAAGCGCGCTGCAGCGTCGCGATAACACTCGCGCAACGACTTGCTCGAGAACGGCAATCCCTTGCCGGGATCCGTGTCGGCATAGTTGCGCAGCCGCAGCGCAACGGGGTCCATGCCAAGCTTGTACGCCAGTTCATCGAGCGCGCATTCGAGCGCAAAGCTGCCCGATGCCTCGCCTGGCGCGCGCATGAAGGTCGGCGTACCGATGTTCAGCTTGAGCAGGCGGTGGCTGGTCTGCTGGTTCGGTACGGCATACAGCATGCGCGTGAGCAGCGCACACGGTTCGAGCCAGTCTTCCATGAACGAGGTGCAGGCCGTCACCTCGTGGCGCATGCTGGTGAGCGTGCCGTCGGCGCGCGCGGCCAGCACGACGTGCTGCTCGGTGCGGGGCCGTCCGCCCACGGGACCGAACATCTGCGGGCGCTCCAGCACCAGCTTGACCGGATGCCCGGCTTCGCGCGCGGCCATGGCGGCGAGCACCACGTGCGACCACGTCGATCCCTTGCAACCGAAGCCGCCGCCCACGAACGGGCAGACCACGCGCACTTGCGACGGCTGCAGGCCCAGGGTTTGCGCGACGGTCTTGCGCACGCCGCTCACGTACTGCGTGGCATCGTACAGCGTGAGCATGTCGCCCTGCCAGGCCGCCACCGTGGCGTGCGGCTCCATGGGGTTGTGGGTTTCAAGCGGCGTGGAGTAGGTGGTGTCGATGCGCGCTGCCGCGCCGTCGGTGGACGACATGTCGCCGCGCGAGCTGTCGGCCGGCTCGTCCTTGGCTTCCTTGGGCTTGTACGCGCTCGCGCGGGCCGCGGCGAAGTCGAGCACCGGCGTCTTCGTCCTGTAGCGGATGACGATATGCGCGGCGGCGTCGCGCGCCTGCTCCAGCGTGTCGGCAACGACAACGGCCAACGGCTGGTTGTTGTAGTGCACTTCAGTGTCCTGCAGCAGGTTCAGTACGCGCCCGGCCGGTGGCGTGCCCGCCGCGGCCTTGCCGGCCTGTGGCAGCCGCGGCGCGTTGAACGGCGTCATTACCTTGCGTACACCGGGCATGCGCTCGGCAACGGCGATATCCATGGACGCGATGTCACCGCTGGCAACGGTGCTCGTCACCAGTACCGCGTGCAGCAGTCCTGGCAGCGGATTGTCCGCGGCATAGCGTGCGCGGCCGGTGACCTTGAGGGCACCGTCGGTGCGGTCTAGCGGGGCGCCGATCACGTTCATGCCATGCCTCCTGCTGCGATGCCCAGCGCGCGCACTACGGCGTGTTGCGCCAGGGCGAGCTTGTAGGCGTTATTGGGAAGCGGCCGCGCGCCGTCCAGCAGCAGGCGTGCCGCTTCGCTGGCGGCAGGGGTGCTGAGCGGGCGTCCCACCAGGACCTGCTCGGCCGCCGGCACGCGCCATGGTTTGTGCGCGACACCGCCCAGCGCCAGTCTTGCGCTGCGTACGTTCCTGCCATCGAGTTCCAGGGCCGCCGCCACGGACACCAGTGCGAACGCATAGCTCGCGCGGTCACGGACCTTGAGGTAATGGCAATGCCCGGCCAGCCGCGACGGCGGCAGGTCTACCGCGACAATCATTTCGCCGGGCCGCAGCACCGTGTCGAACTGCGGCGTGTTGCCCGGCAAGCGGTGGAAGTCGGCGATCGCGATGCGGCGTTCGCCGCCATCGCCGCGCACCACGACCACGGCTTCCAGCGCGGCCAGTGCCACGCTCATGTCGGACGGGTTGACGGCGATGCAATGCTCGCTAGCGCCAAGGATGGCATGCATGCGATGCACGCCCTGCAGCGCCCCGCACCCGGACCCCGGCGCACGCTTGTTGCACGCGCTGAAGCCGGTGTCGTAGAAATAGTGGCAGCGCGTGCGCTGCATCAGGTTGCCGCCCACGGTGGCCATATTGCGCAGCTGGCCGGAAGCACCGGCAAGCAGCGCCTGCGACAACAGCGGGTAGCGCTCGCGGATCAGCGCGTGGTTGGCAGTGTCGGCATTGCTCGCCGTGGCGCCGATGCGCGCACCGCCGTCGGGAAGCGATTCGATCGTGCCGAGCGGCAGCCATCCGACATCGACGAGATGGATGGGCTGCTCTACGCCCGCCTTGGCGAGGTCGAGCAGGTTGGTGCCGCCGCCGATGTAGCGCGTGCCGGGCTGGCGGCCCAGCTGCAGCGCTTCATCCACGGTAGTCGCGCGGTGGTAGGTGAACGGGGTCATGGTTGCGCCTCATGAGCGGCGCGTGGCGCCAGTGGCATCGCGCACGGCGGCCACGATGTTCTGGTAGGCGCCGCAGCGGCAGATATTGCCGCTCATGCGCTCGCGGATCTCCGCGTCGCTGAGCGACTGGGGCAATGCGGCGGGCGGCGGCTGCACGGTGCTGGCCGCGCCGGCCCGCGCTTCCGCGAGCATGCCCACCGCCGAGCAGATCTGGCCCGGCGTGCAGAATCCGCACTGCAGCGCATCGCGCGCGACAAAGGCGGCCTGCATCGGATGCAGGGTCTCGCCATCGGCCAGGCCTTCGATCGTGGTGATGCGGCGGCCTTCCTGCATGACCGCAAGCGTCAGGCAGGCGTTGATGCGCCGCCCGTCGCTGAGCACTGTGCAAGCGCCGCACTGGCCGCGGTCACAACCCTTCTTGGCGCCGGTGAGCCCGATCACCTCGCGCAGCGCGTCGAGCAGCGTGACGCGCGGTTCCAGCGACAGTGCGTATTCCTTGCCATTGATATGCAACCGTACTGGCCGGGCGGGCACGGACGGCGGCGCCTGGGTCGGCGCCGGCGACGCGGGCTGCCCGGCTGCATAGGCGGTCGGCAGCGCCGCCGCCGACGCTGTCAGCGCGGCGGATTGGAGGAAGCGGCGCCGGGTCGGGCGGTCCGGGCCGTCTGGATGGCTGTGGGGCATGCGCGGTCCTTTCGCGGCGCGCTGCCACGACGGCTTGCGCCTGCGCTGTTGCGCCAGAGCCAGCAAGATCGGTGCCGGTGGCCCGGGAGCCCCCAGGCCACGCGCATGCTACGTTAAGTGCTTCAAATTTTCAGCACACGTGTAGAAATTACGGCAGCTTCGTTCACACGATGGTGTCGACCACGCCGCCATCGACAAGCAGCGCGGCACCCGTGGTCGCGGAAGCCTGCTTCGAGCAGACGTAGACGACCATATTGGCCACCTCATCGACAGTCGCCGCACGCTGGATGATGGAGGTGCTGCGATGCGTCTTGACGAAATCGGCGGCCACTTCCTCCACGGGCTTGCCGGTGCGCCTGACTTCTTCGGCAAGCATTTCCTCGACGCCTTCGGACAGCGTCGGCCCGGGGAGGACGGCGTTCACCGTCACGCCCGTGCCGGCCAGCCGTTTTGCCAGGCCGCGCGACACGGCGAGTTGAGCGGTCTTCGAGAAGCCATAGTGGATCATCTCGACCGGGATATTGACCCCCGACTCGGACGAGATAAACACGATGCGTCCCCACTTGCGCTGCACCATGCCGGGCGCATAGGCGCGCGACAAACGCACACCGGACATCACATTGGTCTCGAAGAACCGCGTCCATTCGCTGTCGGGCGTTTCGAAGAAGTCCTGCGGATTGAAGATGCCGAGGTTGTTGACCAGGATATCGACTGCCGGTACCTGCGCGAGCAGCGCCTCCACGCCTTGCTGTGTGGCCAGATCGCCCGCGAAGGGGATCAGGTCCGCGTCCAGCGCCTCTGCGCGCAGCGTGTCCGCTGCCTTCGCCAGCGCATCCGCCTTGCGGCCGTTGAGGACGACACGCGCGCCGGCCTGCGCGAGGCCGCGCGCCGTGGCGAAGCCGATACCTGCAGTGGAGCCCGAAACCAGGGCGGTTTTGCCCGACAGATCAATGTTCATGGCGATACCCTTCAGGATGGTTTGCCCGCATCAGGGGCAGGAACTTCACGGAATGGCGTAGCCGGCACGCGACGTGCCACTGCCCGCCGACCCTGCGTTTGTACTACGAACGGGCGACGTGTGCAGAAGCGGAGGCGAAGGGAATGCGCGGAACTGCGCAGGGGAGGGGAAAGGAGGGGCGTGGGAAAGCGCAGTCCAGGGCAGTGCCCGGACTGCGTTGTGGCGCCTGGCTTACTTGCCGCCGAGCACTGCGGCGATGGCCTTGGCCACCACCGTCACATTGCGTTCATTGAGACCGGCCACGCACATGCGGCCCGAACGCAGCAGGTACACGCCGTGGTCTTCGCGCAGGCGGTCGGCCTGGTCGGCGGTCAGGCCGGTGTACGTGAACATGCCGCGCTGGGTCAGGTAGCGCGACAGCGCTTCACCGCTGACGTGGTCGCGCAGGTTGTGGTGGATGGTCTCGCGCATGCGCGCGATGCGGTTGCACATCGCGGCCAGTTCCTGCTGCCACAGCGTGCGCAGCTCGGGCGTGGTCAGCACCTTGGCCACGACGCGCGCGCCGTGCGTCGGCGGGTTGCTGTAGTTGGCGCGCACGGCACCGGTCAGCTGGCCCAGCACGTTGGCCGCTTCGGCCGCGCTGTTGCACACCACGCTCAGGCCGCCGCAACGCTCGCCATACAGCGAGAAGTTCTTCGAGAACGAGTTCGCGACGAGGCACGGCACGCCCTGGCGGTCCAGTTCGCGGATCGCGAAGGCGTCTTCGTCCAGGCCCTCGCCAAAGCCCTGGTAGGCCATGTCGACGAACGGCAGCAGTTCCTTGGCCTTCAGCACGCCGATCAGCTGGCGCCACTGGTCCTGGTTCAGGTCCACGCCGGTGGGGTTGTGGCAGCACGCGTGCAGCAGGACGATGCTCTGCTTGGGCAGCTTGCTGATCGCGTCCACCATGGCGTCGAACTTCAGGCCGCCGGTGGCATCGTCGTAGTACGGATACGTGTTGACGGTGAAGCCCGCGCGCTCGAACACCACGCGGTGGTTTTCCCAGCTCGGGTCGCTGATCCACACTTGCGACTGCGGGAAGTAGCGCTTCAGGAAATCGGCACCGACGCGCAGCGCGCCCGAGCCGCCCAGCGTCTGCAGCGTGGCGACGCGGCCGGTCGCGCGGGCCGCGCTGTCTTCGCCGAACACCAGCGCCTGCACGGCGTTGCGGTAGGCCAGCAGGCCCGACATCGGCAGGTAGGGGCGCGGGCCCATGTCGGCCAGCAATGCGGCCTCGGCCTTTTCGACGGCTTCCATGACCGGCAGGCGGCCGTCGTCGTCGAAGTAGATGCCGATGCTCAGGTTGACCTTTTCGGTGCGCGGGTCTTGCTGGAAGTCCTCGTTGAGCGAAAGGATCGGGTCGCCGGGAAAGGCCTCGATATGTGCAAACATGGGATTCTCAGGATTCTGGAGTCGGGGCTGGGAGTGTGCGCCGCAGGGCTTGCATCGGGCGCACAGGCTGAAGTGTAACCGGCGGCGCTGTGACGCGCCGCCGGGGGGGGCTTACTGGGCCGAGACGCTGCCTTGCAGGGCCGGCGCCGCGTTCTTCTGGCGCAGGCGGTAGGCGATGCCCAGCACGACCAGCCACACCGGGATCAGGTACACCGAGATGCGCAGGCCGTCGGTCAGGTACATCACGTACAGGATGCCGGCCAGGAACACCAGGCACAGGTAGTTCGTGAGCGGGTAGCCGAAGCTCTTGAAGCGCGTTTCCTGGCGGGCCTTGCGCTTATCGGCGCGGAACTTCAGGTGGATGATGCTGATCATGGCCCAGTTGATGATCAGGGCCGAGACCACCAGGCCCATCAGCAGTTCAAACGCCTTGCCGGGCATGAAGTAGTTGATCAGCACGCACAGGCCGGTGGCCGCGGCCGACACGCCCAGCGCCGTCAGCGGAATGCCGCGCTTGCTGACCTTGGCCAGCGACTTCGGCGCATTGCCCTGCTGGGCCAGACCGAACAGCATGCGGCTGTTGCAGTACACACCGCTGTTGTAGACCGACAGCGCGGCCGTCAGCACGACGACGTTCAGCACATTGGCGACCCAGTTGCTGTTCAGCGCATGGAAGATCAGCACGAACGGGCTGCCGCCGGTCACGACGTTTTCCCACGGGTACAGCGACAGCAGCACAGCCAGCGCGCCAACGTAGAAGATCAGGATTCGGTAGATGACCTGGTTGGTTGCCTTCGGGATGCTCTTTTCCGGCTGATCCGCTTCCGCCGCCGTGATGCCGACCAGTTCCAGCCCGCCGAACGAGAACATGATCACGGCCATTGCCATGACGAGTCCGCCCAGGCCGTTCGGGAAGAAGCCGCCGTGCTGCCACAGGTTCGTGATGCTGGCCTGCGGACCGGCATTGCCCGACACCAGCAGGTAGCCGCCGAAGCCGATCATGCCGATGATGGCCGCGACCTTGACGATCGAGAACCAGAACTCCATCTCGCCGAAGGACTTCACGCTCGACAGGTTGATCGCGTTGATGATCAGGAAGAACGCCAGCGCCGAGATCCAGGTCGGGATGCCGGGCCACCAGTACTGCACGTAGATGCCGACCGCCGACAGCTCGGCCATGCTGACCAGGATGTACAGCACCCAGTAGTTCCAGCCCGACATGAAGCCGGCGAAATGGCCGCAATACTTGTTGGCGAAGTAGCTGAAGGAGCCCGCCACGGGTTCGTCCACCACCATCTCGCCAAGCTGGCGCATGATGAAGAAGGCCACGATGCCAGCGACGGCATAGCCAAGCAGGACCGAGGGGCCGGCCATCTTGATGGTCTGGGCGATGCCCAGGAACAGTCCGGTGCCAATGGCGCCGCCGAGCGCGATCAGCTGGATGTGCCGGTTCTTGAGGCCACGCTTTAGCGTGCCGTCATTGTTGCTTTCAACCATGAATTGTTTCCTCTACCCACTCTTATGGAATGGCATGCGGGGCCTGGCGTCTCTTGCTGTGAGGAGGGTGGGACGCCTGGGCCTTGAAGGCCGCCGGGAACGGGGTACCGCGCCCGGCGACAGTGACAGTCAGAGCCTGATCAGGCTTCGACCTTGAGGGTGCCGCGCGCGATCTGGTCGCGTTCCAGCGATTCGAACAGCGCCTTGAAGTTGCCTTCGCCGAAGCCGTCGTCGCCGCTGCGCTGGATGTATTCGAAGAACACCGGGCCAAGCACGGTCTTCGAGAAGATCTGCAGCAGCAGGCGCGGCTTGCCGCCTTCGGTGGTGCCGTCGAGCAGGATGCCGCGCGCCTTGAGCTGGTCCACCGGCTGGCCATGGCCCGGCAAGCGGTTTTCCAGCGCCTGGTAGTAGTAGTCGTTCGGCGCGGTCATCAGTTCGACGCCGGCGAGCTGCAGGTTGTCGATGACTTCGAGCAGGTTGTCCGTCAGGAAGGCGATGTGCTGGATGCCCTCGCCGTTGAAGGCCATCAGGAATTCCTCGATCTGGCCAGCGCCCTTCGACGACTCTTCGTTCAGTGGAATGCGGATCTTGCCGTCCGGCGCGGTCATGGCCTTGGAGGTCAGGCCGGTGTATTCGCCCTTGATGTCGAAGTAGCGGATTTCGCGGAAGTTGAACAGCTTCTCGTAGAAGTTGGCCCAGTAGGCCATGCGGCCACGGTAGACATTGTGCGTCAGGTGGTCGACCAGCTTCAGGCCGTGGCCCACGGGGTGGCGGTCCACGCCTTCGATGAACTCGAAGTCGATGTCATAGATCGACTTGCCTTCCTCGAAGCGGTCGATCAGGTACAGCGGCGCGCCGCCGATGCCCTTGATCGCGGGCAAGCGCAGTTCCATCGGGCCGGTCGGGATTTCCACCGGCTGCGCGCCCAGTTCCAGCGCGCGGGCATAGGCCTTGTGCGAATCCTTCACGCGGAACGCCATGCCGCAGGCGCTCGGGCCGTGCTCGGCGGCGAAGTAGGCGGCGTGGCTGTGCGGCTCGCGGTTGACGATGAAGTTGACCTCGCCCTGGCGATACAGCAGCACGTCCTTGGAACGGTGGCGGGCCACCAGCGTGAAGCCCATCCGTTCGAACAGCGGCTCGAGCACATTGGGGGTGGGCGAGGCGAATTCGACGAATTCGAAGCCCATCAGTTGCATCGGGTTGTCAAAGAGGTCGGCCATGGTGTGTCTCACAGGGGAAGGTAAGTATTTCGATCTCACGCGCCGCGCGGAGTGCCGCGTGGCGGCGTGGAATCAGGGAAGGCGGGCAAGCGCCGGAATCAGCGGCCGGGCGTCATGTCGGCGGACGTCGCTTTGGCGAACGGCAGGCAGCGGGGACGGCAGGCAGAAGGGCATGGGGCGCTTGCAGTACCGGCCGGGTGGCCGGGAAATAATATTGCGAACGTTGCGCCGCGATCCTGACCTGCGACGCGCCTTGGCAGTGCGTGGAAGTCTCTGCGGCTCCTCATCGGCATTGCCAATCTGGGATGCAGTGTATATTCTGGCCGACAAAATTGGATTTCATTAATGACGCAGGGAAACCCTGAATTACGAAATCTGATTGTGCGAAATCGCGGATAGGGGAAACAAAAGTGCAAGCCATCGAGCTGGACCGTACAGATCGCCGCCTGCTGGGCGTTTTGCAGGAGCAAGGCAGGGCTTCCAACCTGGAACTGGCCGAGGCGATTGCGCTGTCACCGGCACAGACTTTGCGGCGTCACCGCCGCCTGGAGGAGAACGGCATCATCAAGCGCTACGAGGCGCGGCTGGATGCCGCTGCGCTCGGCCTTGGCGTCGTGGCGTTCATCCACGTGACCATGGAGCGCGGCCATATCCGTGACCTGTCGAACTTCAAGAGCCTGGTGGCGGAACTCGCACAGATCCAGGAGTGCTTCTCGGTGACCGGCGATATCGACTATGTGCTCAAGGTCGTGGCCAAGGACCTGAAGTCGCTGTCGGATTTCCTGCTCGACACGCTGATGCGCATTCCAGGCGTGAGCGGCGTGAAGTCGAGCGTGTGCCTGGACGAGATCAAGTGCACCAGCGCCGTGCCGCTCGATATGTAAGGCAATCGCCGGTACTGGAATACACTCGGAAGCAAAGCCCCCACGCGGCCCCGGCGGCCGCCATTGAAGATGTCAAAGCCCCACATCCTGACCTACATCGATGCCGGCGCGTCCGACTGGACCGCATGCCTGATGCGCACCATCGGCCAGCAACTGCAGTCCGGCACGTACGAGATGCGTGCGGTCATGGCATCGGATATCCGGCATGACCCGACGCTGTTCGACGACGCAGTCATGTTCGTCATGCCCGGCGGGGCCGACCTGCCGTACTGCGCGAAACTCAATGGCGCGCCCAACGCGCGCATCCGGCGCTTTGTCGAGGAAGGCGGCGTCTACCTGGGGATCTGCGCGGGCGCCTACTACGCATGCCGGGAGCTGGCGTTCCACGCCGGCACCCGCGGCGCGATCTGCGGTCCGCGTGAACTGAGCTTTGTCGACGCGGTCGCCGTAGGCTCGCTGCCCGAACTGACCGGCGGCCGGCTCTATGACGGGACGCCGCGCACGGCCGCCGCGGTCGAACTCCGGACCACCGGCCAGCTGCCGGGCGCGCCGATGTCGGCCTACACGCATTACCACGGCGGCTGCCGCTTCGATCTCGGCGAGACGCCCGGTGCCGATACGGAAGTACTGGCCGTCTATTCGGATATCGAAGACACACCGCCGGCCATCGTCAGTTCGCGGGTCGGCCGGGGCCGCGCGATCCTGACGGGTGTCCACCTCGAAATCTCCGAGCAGGAATTCGAGGAGGTGCTGCGCGGACACAGCGACATGGACCAGCATATGCACGTGTGCCGGAAGCTGGCCGAGACCGGCGACGCGCGGCTGGAAGTATTCCGGCAGGTGCTGGCGCACGGCGGCCTGGAACTGGACTGACGCGGACTTGCGCGCCTCATCCGTCTTCAGGAGGGTTGACGACTCCGGGTGGCGCGCGTGAATGTTTGCCTCTCCAACTCCGGATTCGGCAATGCTCAGGACAGTCGCTCTTGCTGTGGCTTTCGCATGTGCTCCCGTTGCCCACGCGGCCAAATGCCGTAGCGGCAACAGCGTCCTCTACACGCAGGACGACTACTGTCCATCGGGCTACACCGATATCACGTCCAGTGGCGGCGGCGGTACCGTATCGAGCATCGGCAAGAGCGACCTGACCAAACAGCAGGAGGCCGACTACCTGCGCCGCCGCAACGCCGACCACCAGGCCGAACAGAAACAGGTGGCGGTGGAGCGCCAGCAACTGGTCGCCGCGGAGAACAGCCGCCGCTATGACTGCAATGGCTTGTTCGTGCAGCGCAGGAATGCCGAGCTGGCGATGCGGCAGGGCAATGCATGGCAATCCATGGAAGCGCTGCGGCAGCAATACCGGGCCATCCAGGAAGGGCTGGCCCGGCTTGGCTGCTGAACGGCGAACTTCCAGCCTTACGCCACGGTCGCGTACTCGAGTGTCTTGGGCGTATTGACGATCACCTCCGGCTTGTCGCCAACGATGACCGTGTCATCGAGTCGGAAGCCGCCGAGTCCGTAGACATACAGCCCCGGCTCCGATGAATAGACTTCGCCTGCCAGCAGCGGCCGCGTATTGAAGGCCATGTCCTCCGGATACTCATGCAGCATCAGCCCGACCGCGTGGCCGGTTCGGTGGAAGATGTACTGCCCGCAGCCGGCGGCTTCGATCACGGCCTGCGCCGCGGCATCCATGTCGCACACGCGCTTGCCAACGACTGCAGCAGCCACCGCGGCGTCGGTCGCTTGTGCCGCGACCTGGTAAAGCCTCGACTGCTCGCTGTCGGGCCGGCCGCAGAACCATGTACGTTCGTTCTCGACATGGAGGCCATTCAGGCGCGGCAGGATCAGGTTGACGATCGTATCGCCGCGCGCAATGCGCGATCCGCATGCGGCACCGTCGCCGTGCGGCGAGGCTGACGCGGCGCCCGTCAGCGTCCAGCATTTGAGGATGTCGAAGTCCTCGCCCGGGAAGCGGTTCGCCGCTTCTTCTACCATCAGTGCTGCCATGGCGTGGTCGAGTTCCTGCACGAGCCGGCCGGGGCGGATGTTTTCGCGGTAGCGGTCCTGCACCCAGTCGGTCAGCGCTGCGAGGTCGCGCATGACCTGATGCTCCTCGGCGTGCTTGACCCAGCGCAGGCTGCGCATTTCCGCGAGCGACGGTCGCAGGGTCAGCTCGGGCAGGTAGCGCTGAGCACCGGCAAGAATCGGATGCTGCGTGTCGACTGCGATGCGCGACATGCCGAGCCCCTTCGCGCTCAGCAGCGCGGCGACGACTTCGGGCAACTGCGCGGGCAGCGGCAGCCGGTTCGATACGCGCGGATGCTCTGCGTAGAACGTCACGTCCGTCAGCCACACGGTGCCCTTGCTAGTGGCGAAGCGCAGGTGGTTCGTCGAAAGTTCGTTCATGACTGCAAAGGTCTCGCCGTTGCGCGGCACCACGACGAACACGGGCCGCTCCCACGGCCAGACATCGAGCTGGTAATTGGTCGCGTACTGGAAGAAGTCGGGCGTGCCGAAGACCAGCGCATCGACGCGCAGGCGGTCCATCAGACGGTGCATGGCCGACAGGCGATAGTCGTGTACTGCCTTGCTCAGGTGTGCCATATCAATCTCGATAACTCAGAGGGAAATGTTCAGGCGCCGGATGATCGGGCCCCAGGCGTCGGCATCGCGCTTCATGTAGCGCTCGACTTCGGACGGCGGTCCCTTGATCGGGTCGAGGAACTGGTTGCCGAGTTTTTCGCGGAAGCCGGGATCGTCGAGGACCTGGTTGATATCGGTATTGACCTTCTGGACCACGTTTGCCGGTGTGCCCGCGCGCGCCACGATGGCATACCACCCGGGCACCTGCACGTCATAGCCGAGTTCCTTGAACGTGGGCACCGATGGGAGTGCCGGCAAACGCTTGTCGCCGGTCACGGCCAGTGGGACCAGCTTCTTGCTGGCGAAGAACGGCTGCACGCCGGCAATCACGTTCATCATCACCGGCGTCTGCCCGCTCATCAGGCTGGTGGAACCGCCGGCGCCGTTGAACGGCACATGCTGCATGCGGATTCCGGTGCGCTCGGCCACCAGTTCCATGGCCAGATGCGTCGAGTTGCCGATGCCACCCGACGCAAAGCTGATCTCGCCCGGACGCGCCTTCGCCATGCGCACGAAGTCCTGGAACGTGCTCACGTTCAGCGACGGCGCCGCGACGAACACGAACGGCGAATTTGCGAGCATCGCCACGCCGGTCAGGTCGCGGGTCGGGTTGTACGGCAGCTTCGGATAGAGGAACGGATTGAAGGCCAGGTTGGAGACGCCGGCGAAGAACAGCGTATGCCCGTCTGCGGGCTGGCCCAGCACGTAGCCGATTGCCAGCGTGCCGTTGGCGCCGGGCTTGTTCTCGACGACGACAGGCTGCTTCCACGTCAGCGCGAGCTTCTCCGCGAGGGCGCGGGCCAGCACGTCATTGCCGGTGCCACCGGCTTGCGGCACCACGAGCCGTACGGGTTTGGAGGGAAAAGTTTGCGCCTGCCCGATACCGGGCAGCGTCATCGCTACCGCAGTACCAGCCGCCCAGGCCAGTAGTTGTCGCCGGTCCATATTCCACCTTGATTCATTGCGAGAGGCACCCTGGTAATCAGGGTGTGGGGTGCAATGTACCATGTGGTACATTGGTGGGTGGAATCGGGGTTTACGAGAGGGGGATATGGGGCTTTGATGGGATTTTTGGGGGGTTGTTGTTGGGGTTGAGGTGTCGTTCTTGGCTGGCGGCGCTGTTTCGCCGGCGTAGCCGGCGAGTCACTTTTTGTCCGAGCGACAAAAAGTAACCAAAAAGCGCGTCGTTGCCGCTGGCCATCAATTCCACGGTGGCAGTGGCTCAAACGGCTTTGGACGCCTGCGATGGTGGTCGGCCGTTCGACCCTGCTACGCTATGTGAGTCAGAACCTGTGCCTGGCGCGGCACGGCTTTTGGACGATCCCCAAGACGGACTCGGGTACAGCCTTTCAACAAAGTCAGTGGTGGGACGCCTTCGGCTGCGCTGCGCGCACGTCGCAGTCTGGGTGCGATCTCATCAACGTCGCTGGCGCTCGAGGGCTGTATTTCTTCTCCCTCTCTCTACTTCGCGCATGCAATGCGCGGGCCTCGTTACCGAGGCGTGGTTTGCCCTGGGCCTGCGTGCTCAGACTAGGGCTCTGCGCGTAGCGCAGCCGAAGGCGATCACCCGATATCGCTCGCAACAGGGACCACAGACGCTTGCAGGGCTCGTTCAATCAGCGCTGTAATTCTGACCACGGTGGTGCCCCACGCGGCAGGCAGCGTGAAGAACTCTGAAGCCTATACCCGTACAACACCCCTGGCCCACTACGATAAAAATTCGCCCCTTTGGGGCAACCTCTTGACGCGCTTTTGCCTACTTTTGCCGCTCGGGCAAAAGTAGGTCGCCGGCTACGCCGGCGAAACAGCCGCGCCAGCGAAGAGCGATAACCGGCCCCAACGAGAAGCCCCACCGGCTACGCCGGCGAATCAGCGGCGCCTGCCAAGAGCGAAAACCCAGCCCAAACGACAAGCCCCCGCCAAGAGCGAAAAACCCGGTCAAGCCGCCAAATCTACGCTGAGGGTTTGCCGGAGCCAGGCGCCTGCGCCATCCTGCTGGCGAAATACTTCAACGCAGCCGTAGTGCCTTCCCGGTCACCGGTGGTGACAAGATCCAGCAGCAACCCCCGCATCATGGCGACCTCGACACGCGCCCGCAGGCGCGCCTCAGCCTCATCAAGCCCCATGCTTTCCCGGAAGCGCTCAGTGAGCATCGTGGCCCAGCTCCCGATGACGTCGTCGAGAAAGCCGCTGAAGCGTTCGCGGTCATGGATTGCCTTGCCATAGATCTCGAACAGCAACTGCATGATCGGCAGGTAGGCAGGCGCGGAGTAGCGTTCCCACGCCGCTTCCATTGCCGCCTGCGGGTCCATGCCGTCGACGATCACGCGCTGGCGTGCGTCCTGTTCCGCGTGCCGGATACGGTGCAGCAGCGCCTGCCAGAAGCCATCGGCGGAGCCAAAGTAGTAGATGAGCATCCGGTGGCTGGTGCCGAGCGCATCGGCCATATTCCGGAGAGACAGGTCGCCGAGGCCATTGGCAAGGACTTCCGCGGTGGCGGCATCGAGCAATTGCAGCGCTTGCTCGCTGGTGGACCGGTCAATGGTGGCTTTGGGTGTTGGCATGGCAGGCTGGCAAATCATGCCCTGGCACGAACGCGGGCAGGGCGGCAGCCCGGAATTCTACGTGATCGAATCCCGACGCCGCACCCGCAGGCTTTCACCCTGCCAGTTCTGTGTGCAGCGCCAGATACTCCTGCGACAGCTTGTGGCGCGGATCGAGGTGGATCATCGGCGTGGCATGCTGGTGCGATTCGCGGATCTTCACCGACGATGACAGCCGCGATGCCAGCACCGGCAGCCCTTCGCTGACCAGTTCCTCGACAAGCTTCACAGGCAGGCTCGCACGCGGCTGGAACTGGTTGATCACGATGCCTTCGACCTGCAGCGCTTCATTGTGGTCCTGCTGGATTTCCTTCACGTTGTCGAGCAGCGTGTAGAGCGCCCGGCGCGAGAAGTCGTCGCAGTCGAACGGGATCAGGCAGCGCTCCACCGCGATCAGCGCGGAACGCGTGTAGAAGTTCAGCGCCGGCGGCGTGTCGATGTAGATCGCGTCATAGACCGATTCCAGCTCGATCAGCGCGTCGCGCAGCTTGTAGATCTTGTAGCGCGATTCCAGCTTGCTATGCAGGGAGTCCAGGTCAGGGTGCGCCGGCATCACATCGAGATTCTCGAACGGCGTCGTGTGGATGAACTCGCTCAGGTCCACCGGCTTGAAGCTGTAGGTCAGCGACGACTCGAAGAAATGCGCCGCCGTCGGCGTGGCTTCGGCTGCCTGCGCGCCCATCAGGTACTGGGTCGAATTGCATTGCGCGTCCAGGTCGACGACAAGCGTGCGCAACCCTTCGCTGGCGCTGATCGCCGCGAGATTGCATACGATGGTCGACTTGCCCACGCCACCCTTCTGATTGAACACGACGCGCCGCATTTGCCCCTCTGGAGAAGATCGTTTCGGAGGCGAAAGCATACCTTAACAAGGTAGGGTGCGGGTGCAGCGGGACGGAGCTGTGGTTCGCACTTGCGCAGGCTGGCGATCACTGGTACTCGAGTGGCCAGTTATCAAGGACGCCGGGATCGGATAGCGGAGCGGTCACGCGTCTGTCTCCGGGATTTCGAATGCATTCAGCAATGCTCGTACCTTGGGTGGTACAAGCCTGCGGGCCGGAGTCAGCGCATATACCCTGAGCGGAGACGAAAGAAATGCAGGGAACAACCGCACCAGTTCTCCCCGCCTGACCTGATCTTCGATGTATGCCGGCATCAGCCGTACGACGCCAAGACCTTCGATGGCGGTGCGCACGCGAATTTCAACATTCGGCGTCCGGATGGCCGGGCATATGGCTACCCGCCCGACTTCCCGCCCGTTTTCAAACAGATCCCAATAAGTATCGTCACCGTCCACGATCATGGGCCACGACCCGATATCCGCGAGTTGCCGCGGGAGCCCGCGCCTGGCAATCATTTCCGGGGCTGCGTAGAAGGCGCGTTCCATTGCCACAACGTGTTTGCTGACCAGCGAACTGTCGGGCAGTTTTGCATCGATCTTGACGAAGGCAATGTCGTATCGGTGCTCCAGCAGGTCGGGAATCCTTCGCGTATCGTCAATCTCGACCTTCAGATCCGGATGCGCCCTGAGCAGCTTCACCAGTGCAGGCGCCAGATGAATCCTGCCTGTTTCATAAGGCGCTGCCAGTCGTAGCGTGCCTGATACCTGCTGCCGTGTTGACCGCGCATCGTTATCCGCTTCCCGCAGTTCATTCAGCAAAGGCGTGATCCGGTCACATAGCGTCTGACCCAGATCCGTTACGCGAACCTTGCGCGTGGTCCGGTCAAGCAGCCGATTGCCCAGCCGGGCTTCCAGGCGGGCCAGCGACAGGCTGATCGACGACTTCGGAACGCCGCTACGGTCGCTCGCGGCAGTAAAGCCCCCGGCCTCGACGACCCGGCAGAAATTGTCCCAGTCGCCCCAGTCCACGATCTCATCAGGTTTCTTGTGCAGCATGGCCCCGTGCGGCACCCAGGGCCGCTCTAACTCCGACACATCCCGGAGGCATCACCACCCGGCGTTCAATGAATCTTATGAAGCGGCGCGCCTTTTCTGAAGGGGAAGCCGTGCATGGATTGGGCCATTTCGTTCGTGAATCTTGCCAACCTTGCTGCGGGAAATGCTCTGCCATCCCGAGTCCGGCGATTGGCCCGTATCTCGCAAACATTGGCCAGAGACTGGCCCATTTGCGTCGACCCGCGCGCGCTCGCTTCACTACCATTTGGATCAGCGATGCATGGTTGTGATGCATTGCATTGCGATCGAACTTGCGCGCGCCATCCCGTCAGGAAGGCATCCGATCGACGCCGTCGATTCCGATTCCCATCCCCCGTGCGCGCATCCGTGCCCGCTCAAGGAACTTCAGGAGAGCAACGTTGACTACGCCAGACAAAGGAGGCCGCAGCTGGATCTGGGCGCTCCTGTTTGCCCCATACATCGGCCTCTTGTGGCTGCCGCTTTATAACAGCGCCCAACCGGAATGGTTGGGCTTTCCATTCTTCTACTGGTATCAGTTCCTCTGGGTGCCGATCACCTCCTTGTTGCTGTACGTCGTCTATCGGAGGATGAAATGAGCGAGACACCCGCAGTCAATAGCGTGGCAATGGCGGTGTTCATTGCATTCTTCGTCCTCGTCACAGTGCTGGGATTCGTCGCGGCGCGGTGGAAGCGGGGGGATTTGTCACAGCTTCATGAATGGGGACTTGGCGGCCGGCAATTCGGCACGGTGATCTCATGGTTCCTGGTGGGCGGGGACTTCTATACGGCCTATACGGTCATCGCGGTCCCCGCGCTGGTCTATTCGGTGGGTGCGTACGGCTTCTTCGCGATGCCCTATACGATCATCGTCTATCCGTTCGTGTTTGCAGTCATGCCAAGGCTGTGGGAGGTGTGTCACCGCAAGAACCACATCACGGCTGCCGACTATGTCCAGGGCGAGATCGGAGGACGATGGCTTCCGGCGGCAGTGGCGATCACCGGAATCATCGCCACGCTGCCTTATATCGCGCTGCAGCTGATTGGCATGCAAGTGGTGATCAAGGGGCTGGGCGTCGATGGCGAATTGCCGCTGATCGTCGCCTTCGCCATTCTCGCCGTCTACACCTATTCGAGCGGGCTTCGTGCGCCAGCGATGATTGCCTTCGTCAAGGACATCATGATCTATATCGTGGTCATTGCCGCGATCTCGGTCATTCCCAGCAAGCTTGGCGGCTATGGTGCGCTGTTCCATGCGGCCGACACGTTCTTCACCGCCAAGGGCGGCGCCACCGGCATCATCCTCAAGCCATCGCAATTCACGGCGTATGCGACGCTGGCACTCGGGTCGGCGCTGGCGGGCTTCATGTATCCCCACACCATGACGGGGATACTGTCGTCGGGTTCTGCAAACACTGTGCGCAAGAATGCCATCGCGCTGCCGGCGTACACATTGTTGCTGGGCCTGATTGCCGTGCTCGGCTATATGGCGATTGCCGCCGGCGTGCATGTGTCATCGGCTTCGGATGTGGTGCCGGTGCTGTTCCTCAAGTTGTTTCCGTCCTGGTTCGTGGGCTTTTGCGCAGCCGCGATCGCCATCAGCGCGCTGGTGCCGGCGGCGATCATGTCGATCGGCGCGGCGAATCTGTTCACGCGCAATCTGTACAAGCCGCTGATGGCGCCGGATGTGAGCCCCGAAAAGGAGGCAAAGAGCGCCAAGCTGTTTTCGCTGGTGGTGAAGTTTGGCGCGTTGCTCTTCATCATCGTGCTGCCCACGCAATACGCGATCGACCTGCAACTGCTCGGCGGCGTCTGGATTCTTCAGATATTCCCAGCGGTCGTGTTCACGCTATACACGCGACGCCTGACTGCGTCCGGGCTGCTTGCCGGCTGGTTTTTTGGCATCGTCACCGGAACGGGACTCGCCATTTCCCTGGGCCTGAAGCCGGTGTATGCGCTGCATATCGGCGATGGTGTCTATCCGACATACGTTGGCGTGATTGCGCTGGTAGTCAACATCGTCGTGTCGGTAGCCGTGTCGGCGCTGACACAAGGGCGTCGTGTTGCAGGCGAAGTTGGCACCGTTACGACGAGGTAGAGCACTTGCTTATGGGTCTGGATTGAAGTGAAGGCATGTCTCGGGCAGCGCCGTTCTGTTTCCTGTGGAACAGTGCTCAGGCAACAGGCGCTGCTCTTTTCGAATGTTCTGCGGTGTTTCAATAAAACGAAGTGGGGTTTGATGAAGAAGGTTTTTGCGGTACTGGCAGCATCCTTTGCCGCCAATGTCGTCTATGCCGAGTCCGGCGTGGCGCTCTATGGGCTGGCGGACGCCGGCGTCGAGTACATCGACAATACCGGGCGTAACGGCAGTGGTCTCTTGCGGGTGACATCGGGAAATCTGTCAGGCTCGCGCTGGGGCCTGCGCGGCGTGGAGGACCTGGGCGGCGGGCTGAGAGCTGTACTCCAGCTGGAAAGTGGCTTTGATATCGATACCGGAAACTCCGGACAGAGCGGGCGCCTGTTCGGCCGTGACGCGCATGTGGGCCTGGAAAGCCGGTATGGCGCGGTGCATCTTGGACGACAGCAGACATCCATGCGCGAGTTCGGCATTGTCTACGATCCCAATGTCATTGCCGACCGCTATGGCATGCTTTCGATTGCTCCTGAGTTCGGCGCGCGCGCCGACAATGCCATCAAGTATGTGGGCACATTCGGAGGAATGACCGCCCAGGCCTTCTACGCTTTCCAATCCAATGGCACCGAGGTCGCGGGCAGCAACGTCTACGGCCGTGATTTCGGCGCGTTCGTGAACTATGCCACCGGACCTTTCTCGGTTGGCGTGGCCTATGACGACGCCCATGTCGGCACGCCGGCAAACCAGGCGCCACTCATCAGGCGCGCTTCGGTGGCTGGCACCTATGCCGCTGGTGCCGCCAGGTTGTATGCGGGATATCGCCTGGCAAAGGCGTACGGCGGTGCGGCACTGCCTGGCGCGCAGACGGCGAACGCCGGCTCGAACTTGTATTGGCTGGGTATCGTGTACAAGCTGACGCCTGCCTTTTCGCTGACCGGTACCGCTTACTACCAGGACTTCCGGAAGACCGGATCGGACCCGTGGCAGTTCGCCATGACCGGGGACTATTCGCTGTCCAAACGCACAGACCTGTACGTGTCGATGTCCTACGCGCTCAACAAGGAGAACTCGCAGCTGGGCGTCAATGGCTTTAACAGTGGCAGCGGCGCGAACGCGGTCTTCAATGTGCAACCAGGCAAGGACCAGTTCGGTGCGGTGATGGGTATTCGTCACCGGTTCTGACGATGGCCCGCGCAAAGTCGCTGGATCACCGGCCGTTCCCTTGCACATGAAGAAATAATCGAAAAGAATTAGCCAGCCTTAGTCCATCGGTGGAGAGCGTCAGTGAACCTTTTTGAATCGATGTCTCTCCTGGTCGCGGTCGTCGATGCGGGCAGCCTGTCGGCCGCCGCGCGCCGCCTCGGCGTGCCGCTGCCAACAGTCAGCCGAAAGGTGGCAGAACTGGAATCCCACCTGAAGGCTCGCTTGCTGCACCGTACTACGCGCAAGCTCTCGCTGACGGAGGCTGGGGACGCATACGTCGCGGCCTGCCGACGAATTCTCGAAGAGGTGGGGGAGGCCGAACGCGTTGCCGTCGGTGAACATGTCTCCCCCAAAGGCGAACTTGCCGTTACCGCTCCCGTGGCGTTCGGACGCTTGCACGTTGTGCCGGTCATAGCGGAATTCCTCGCGCACTACCCGGAGATCGACGTCAACCTCGTGCTCACCGATCGCGTCGTGCACCTGATGGATGAGGATGCCGACGTGGCAGTCCGGATCGGGGAATTGCCCGACAGCACACTCATCGCGACGCGGGTCGGGACAGTCCGCCGCGTCGTGTGCGCGAGTCCGGAATATCTTGCATCCCGCGGCGTGCCGTCGGCACCGGGCGACCTTGCGGCACACAGTTGCGTGAACTTCGAGGTACTTGCGTCTACGCGTGCCTGGGTCTTTGGTGTCGGCAAGTCGGAAGTATCCGTGCCCGTGCATTCCCGGCTGGCAGTCAATACCGCAGAGGCCGCCATTGCCGCAGCGATTCTGGGGGTCGGGTTGATCCGTGCGCTGTCGTACCAGGTAGCAGACGCCATCCACAACAACACGCTTTGTGTCGTGCTTCAGGAGTTCGAGTCCGCGCCGTTGCCAGTCAGCCTTGTGCACAAGGGACAAGCCCCGCTGCCATTGAAGCTGCGGGCCTTCCTCGATTTCGTGACACCGCGCTTGCGCACGCGTACGGGATCGGCGCCAGGCGGCTAGAACATATCGGCGGCAGGGAGATGCGGCGCCCCATGTTCCGCCCCTTCCGGCCCGGATCGTGAAGGGATGAATGGTCCCGTGATCATGCTTGAGTAACTCTGGCCGGGCCCCACCATCGGGAATACGTCAGCGTTCTCGTCAACCATCACCTCCAGCAGGGCGGGGCCCTCGAACTCGACGAAGGCCCTGAGCGCCGCCTCGACCTTGTCGGCGTCTTCTACGCGGCACGCAAACTCGAAGCCATCCGCCTGCGCCGCGAGGACAAAATCCTTGCGGTGGAGTGCCTTGTCGCTAACACAAAAGCGCCCCTCGAAGTACAGGCGCTGCCACTGCCGGATCATCCCGTCGCCGCGATTGTTGAGCAGAAGAACCTTGACGGGTACCCCGTACGTTGTCGCGGTCTCCAGTTCCCCGAGGTTCATGCGGATGCTGCCGTCGCCATCGATATCGATGACCAGCGCGTCGGGCCGCGCCAGTTGCGCGCCGATCGCCGCGGGCAGGCCGAAGCCCATGGTCCCCATGCTGCCGGATGTCAGGAAGCTTCTGGGTTCGCTGAACCGGAAGTACTGTGCCGCCCACATCTGATGCTGGCCGACTCCGGTGCTGACAATCGCGCGCCCTCCGGTGATCCGGCCCAGCATCTCCACGACAGACTGTGGCTGGATCGCGGGACTGGTCCGGTCGTAATTCATGCGGTAAATCCGTTTCAGTTCGGCGACGTGATCGAGCCAGTCCGAATGCGACCGCTCGACCAGACCATGTTCCGCCAGCGACACCAGCGCACGCCTGGCGTCGCCGACATGGCTCCAGTGCGCCCGCTTGATCTTGTTGATCTCCGCTTCGTCGATATCGATATGCGCAACGTATCGCGCACCGGGAGCAAACGCGTCAGGACGCCCACCGGCAACCCGATCATCAAATCGGGCACCGACAGCAATCAGGAAGTCGCAATCCTCAACGGCATAGTTGGCACACGCGGCACCGTGCATGCCAAGCATGCCAAGATACAGTTCGTGATCCGCGGGCATTGCACCGAGTCCCATGAGCGTCGTCACCACGGGGATCCCATAGCGCTCGCTGAACTGGCGCAGTTCCGCCGTGGCACCGGCCGCTATGACGCCGCCACCGACATACAGCAGTGGCCGCCTGCTTTGTCCGAGAAGATCGAAGAAGCGGGTGCGCTTCTTTTCGTCCAGGCGAGCGCCGTGCGCAACCTTGCGAAGACGTTCAGAGTAGCCGCGGAACTGCAAGGTGCCGGAACCATGAAAGGTACCGGTCCAGTTCTGGACATCCTTCGGCACATCGACGACCACGGGACCGGGGCGTCCCGTCCGGGCAATCTCGAATGCCGTCCGCAGGGTGTGTTCGAGCTTTTCAGGATCCGTCACGAGGAAGACCTGCTTGGCGCAGGCGGACATGATGTTGAAGACAGGGGCTTCCTGAAAGGCATCGCTACCGATGGCTGCGCGCGGCACCTGGCCACATATCAGAACCACCGGGACGGAATCGCCATTGCAGTCGGCAATCGGCGTGACCGCATTCGTCGCGCCGGGCCCGGATGTCACCATGAACACGCCGACTTTCCCGCTGGCGCGCGCGTAACCGGCAGCCATGAAGCCGGCAGCCTGCTCGTTGGCGGGGACAACGAGCCTGATCTGACGCCCGGGATCGGCCTCATGCATGGCATTGAAGCGGAAAACGGCGTCATACGTCGGCAGGATGGCGCCTCCGCTATAGCCAAATACCGTATCGACGCCCTGTTCGCTAAGGACGCGCAGGATGATATCGGCGCCCGACAAGCGCTCGCTCGATTGCGCAGGCGTCAGGGGAAGTGAGGGGGCAAGTTCTGGATTTCGGGTCACGGCCGGATCGCTTGGAAATTGGTGCCGGCAACATCAGCAGCCAGGATTAAACGGACAATTTCCCTTCCAACTCGAGAACAGCTTATGTTCGGCACCAGCTTGTGGACCATGGCTTCGACGGGTTCTCCGTACCTGCGCCTGCCCACCTAGCACGTTCTTGGTGTGCGCCTGGAAGAATTGTGAGGGTGACGTGCGTCATTGTGGCAATGACGGCGGCGCCGCGCTGGCCGAAGAAGTTCAGTTACTGGTCAATGGTGACCGGATCCGGGCCATATGGGGAGACGCCTTACTCGCCGCCTGCGAGTGCGTCACTTGCGCGCCACCACGCCGGTCTAAATGTCCGGCTATTTATGTCTTTTAACCAGGGGGAAAAAGACTATTGCATGCAGAGGTGGTTAAGAAGGATTTCAAACATCTGCTGGCAAGATTCTCGAATAAGTTGGCCAGATACGGACGCGCTTCCTCCGCAAGACAATCATTCCATCTCGTACATTGAATGCACCAACACCAGCGCGCTGCAATGCGCCGGAGAGGCGCCGCGGAATGCAGGCGCACCCGCTGCATCGTATCGTCCAGCCAACGAATTGAAGGAGTCGGCCGTGTTCTCTGCAATGCTTGAAGTCAATCCCATCCCCGAGCAGTTCGATGCCTATCTTGGCATGGCGAAAATGCTGAGACCCGAACTTGAAAAGATCGAAGGGTTTATCGACAACGAGCGCTATGAAAGCCTGACGCGTGCAGGATGGCTGCTCTCGCTGTCGAGTTGGCGTGACGAAAAGTCGTTGATCCGCTGGCGTACCACAACGAAGCATCACAAGGTCCAGCAGGCGGCCCGTGACCGGATCTTTGCCGACTACCGCCTGCGCATTGGAGAGGTTGGCACCGACACCCATCTGCCGGGCGGCCAGGCCTTGCATCAGCAGCGTCTGGATGTGACCGAAACAGGCGCGGGCAAGGCCGTGACACTGCTCGATGCCGATCGGTCGCGCTACTGGCTTAACGGAGCGAGCGCGGAGGCCGTTGCGAGATCGCTTGGACTGGATGCGCAAGCGCCCGGCCTGCTTGCCTGGGATGTGTTCAAGGCCCTGCTGTCACCCGAAGAAGTGATTGCCGTGCTGACGTGGCACGACGAGGCCGCGGCCCTGGCGTTCGCGAAGAACGCCAGGCTGCCAGGCGATGTGCGCCTGAGGAACATCCGCATCGTGCGGGAGTACGGCATGTTCGACCGACGCGAAGCGCCCCAGTACTTCGAAGAGGTGCCACGCAAGATTTGACGTCGCCCGCAGCCGTTCTGGCGAGTTGGGCAGATCCTGTCTCAACGGTGCAACGGCTTCAAAGCGGCGACGCCAGACTGCCGGAAAGCTTCCCTGCGGTCTGGATCCTGCCATCCGCTCATAGCGAAGATGGGCAGGGACGCCGCACCTTCTTTCACTCAGGAATCCAATCGTCAGGGGACGCTTATGACCAGCGCGAATCCTTCAACCACTGCAACGGATGTGCCGCCCGTCGAGCAACAGACGCGCGCGATCTCCGTGCAGGAGGAGGGGACCCCAGCGCAGCCAAAGCCAGCGGGTGCCGCACTGTCGCTGCGCCTCGCGACCGGCCTGATCGGCGTCTTGCTCGCATCCTTGCTGGCCATCCTGAATGAACAGGTGACCGCGCTGGCGTTGGCCGATGTACAGGGCGTGTTCTCGATCGGACGTGACGACGGGACCTGGCTCACGACGCTGTTCGAAGCAGCCAATGTCGCTACGATGGTCTTTGCGCCCTGGTTCGGCATTACCTTTACGCTGAAGCGATTCACGATCGGCGCCGTGCTGACCACGATGCTGCTTGGCGCTCTTTGCCCGTTTGCGCCGAGCCTCCAGGCGCTCTACCTGCTTCGCGTCCTGCAGGGGGTCGCGGGCGGCTGCCTGCCACCGATGCTGATCATCGTGGCATTGCGCTATCTTCCTCCGAAGATCAAGCTGTATGGACTCGCCGGCTACGCGTTGACGGCGACTTTCGGCCCCGCAGTCGGTACCCCGCTTGCCGCGTTGTGGACGGAGTACGTCAGCTGGCAGATGGTCTTCTGGCAGATCGTGCCTCTCGGTATTGCGAGCTGTGCGGCCGTCCGGTGGGGTCTTCCGGATGATCCGTACAAGCTTGAGCGGCTCAGTGCATTCAACTGGACCGGGTTGCTGACAGGATTCCCCGCAGTCGCCATGCTCGTGACCGGCCTGCTGCAAGGGGACCGCCTTGACTGGCTGAACTCCGAGTTCATCCGCGTGATGTTCGGCGGCGGCGCACTCCTTCTCGTTGTGTTCTTCTTCAACGAGTGGTTTCACCCGCTTCCCTTCTTCAAGCTCCGGTTGCTCGCCCGCAGGAACTTCGCGCATGGGCTCATGACGCTGGCGGGTGCCGTGATCCTGCTGGTCGGCGTGGCAGCCATTCCCGGCCAATACCTCGCCAGGGTTCACGCATACAGGCCGCTGCAAACGGCACCTCTGTCGTTACTGCTTGCGCTTCCGCTGTTGATCACACTGCCGCTGACGGCGGCCGTCCTGAACCTTCGGCGCGTGGATTCCCGGTGGGTGATGACGGTTGGGCTGCTGCTCATGATTGCCACGTGCGCGCTGGGAAGTCTCATGACTTCCGAATGGATACGCGTCAATTTCTACTGGCTTCAGGCGCTGCAGATCATGGCCCAGCCAATGGTGATCCTGTCGATCCTGATGGGCGTCACCACGGGATTGCCTCCCACGGAGGGCCCGTTCGCCTCGGCCATGTTCAATTCGCTCAAGACCTTTTCCGCAGCCGTGGCAACGGCTCTGATCGAGGGGCTGGGTACCGGTCGCGAACGCTTTCATTCGAACATGCTCGTGGACCAGCTTGGCAATCACGCAGTCGTGACGGGCCGGGGCGTCGATACAGCGCATACCCTGGCTCAGCTCGCCCATCGTGTTCACGAACAGGCGCTCGTGCTGACCTCGGCCGATCTGTACCGGGTGATGGCTTGCGTTGCCATTGCCTTGCTGTTTCTCGTTCCGATATTGCCCGTGCGCATCTATCCGCCCTGGAGCACTACGCCACCCTCTTCACACTAAGGGAAGATCATCATGTCATCCGCTACCCGCCCGCCAATCAAGAATATCCGCCTTGCAGCGATCATCATCGCGGTCGGCATCGTTGCGTGGGCCTGCGCAACCCTCGTTCCAGGCTCAAGTGCGCAGTCCACCAACGATGCCTATGTAACGGCGGACTTCACGCTCGTAGCCCCACGTATCGCCGGCCAGATTTCCGAGGTGCTGGTCGATGACAACCAATGGGTCAAGGCCGGGCAGGTCCTGGTCCGTATCGATGACCGCGACTTCCGGGCGGCGCTGCAAAGTGCTCAGGCAGACGTTCTGGCGGCCAAGGCCATGGTGGCGAACTATGACGCTGAAATCGCGCGGCATCCGTCCCTGGTCGAGCAGGCACGGGCGAAGCTCCGGTCCGACGAAGCATCGGTCGAGTTTGCGCGCGCCAACGCGTCGCGCTACCGGAATCTTTCGGAAGCCGGAGCCGGAACCGAGCAGGAGCAGCAACGTGCGTCGAGTACCCTTGCAGAGCAGGTCGCGCAGCAGTCCCGCGATCGCGCCGCGCTGAGCACCACCGAACAGAACCTCATGGTCCTGGGCACCCAACGCGACAAGGCCGCGGGCGCCATGGCGCGCGCCGAAGCCGCACTGGAGCAGGCAAAGCTCAATCTGTCGTATGCGGAAATCCACGCACCGGTGGATGGCAAGATCGGCAGGCGTTCGGCGCGTGTCGGTGCATATGTGACGGCAGGCGCTTCGGTCCTTGCCATCGTGCCGGTTTCGGACGCGTACGTGGTGGCCAATTTCCAGGAGAACCAGATTGCCGGCATGCGGCCGGGACAGAGCGCGCGCATCAAGGTTGACAGCCTGCCGGGCGTCGAGATCCAGGGCCATATCCACAGCCTGGCGCCCGCTACCGGGGTGAGCTTCGCGCCTATCGCACCGGATAACGCCACAGGCAACTTCACCAAGATCGTCCAACGCGTGCCGGTCAAGATCACCATCGATCGCGGGCAGAAGGCGGCATCCGGATTGAGCGTGGGTCTTTCGGTAGAGGTGGATGTCGCCATGGCCCGCCGTGAAGATGTGCTGCCCCAGGGAGGTAACAGAGGATGAGCGCCGCCGATTTCTCCATGCGGGCCTCGATCCTGGCGATACTGGCCTGCCTTGCGCTGGCCGGGTGTGCCGTGGGGCCAGATTTCGAGCGCCCGACGCCTTCGGCGCCAGATGTCTTCCATCGCATCCAGTCCGCCCAGGCAAGCAGCAAGGCTGTTGACGCGGAGTTCAACTCGGAGTGGTGGACGCTGCTGAACGATCCCCTGCTGAATGATCTCGAGAGCCGGCTGGTCGACGCGAATCTCGACGTGGCCGCGGCGTCGGCGCGTTTGCGGCAAAGCCGCTCGACCCAACAGGTCGTCGGCGCGGGCCAGCTTCCCCGGCTGGACGGCGCCACATCCTATTATCGCGAGCGCGGGAGTCCGAACGGCATTGTCTCGCTGTTGGGAGTCAGCCCAACCGGGAGCCCGCCGCAACCGGCGTCGGGTGCGTCGCCGCTCGGGGTTGCGCCGGTGCCAGGGTCGAGCGGTTCGCCACCGTTTGACCTGTACCAGTTTGGCTTTGATGCTTCCTGGGAGATCGATATCTGGGGCCGGGTGCGGCGCAGTGTCGAAGCCGCCGGCGCATTGACGGAAGCTTCGTTCGAGGACAGGAACGCCATCCTCTTGTCTGCCCGGGCCGAACTTGCACGGGACTATGTGGAGCTCCGCGACCTCCAGTCGCTGCTGGAAATCACGACGCAGAACCTCGAGATTGCTCGTGACACTGCCAGGCTTACGCAGGTGCGGTCACGCGAGGGCGTGACAACGGATCTCGACGTAGCCAATGCCGCAGCCCAGGTGGCGTCGATCGAAAGCCTGATTCCAACGCTGGAAGCGCGGCTCGAAGCTGCCATCAACGCCATCGGCTTGCTACTGGCCCAGGAGCCTGGCGCGTTGCGGCAGGAATTTGCAGAACGGCGTGAAGTGCCTGAGCTGCCCGAGCGCGTGCCTGTCGGCTTCCCGTCGGAGATCGTGCAGCGCAGGCCCGATATCAGGAGAGCCGAGGCGCAGTTGCACGCGGCCACGGCATCGATCGGGATGGCGAAGGCAGACTTCTATCCGCGGATTTCGCTGAACGGAAGCGCCGGGTTCCAGAGTCTGCAGCTTTCCAGCCTCGCCGACTGGGCCTCGCGCCAGTTTGTGGTCGGGCCGTCGATTACGTTTCCGATCTTCGAGGGCGGTCGACTCAAGGGAACACTGCATCTGCGCGAGGCCCAGCAGCAGGAGGCCGCTATCGCGTACAAGCGCACCGTGCTCGACGCATGGCGCGAGGTTGACGACGCGCTGGTTGCCTACGATGCCGAGCAGAGGCGGCGCGACCGGCTCGTTACGGTCGTGAGCGAGAACCAACGTGCTCTCGTGATTGCGCAGCGGCGGTACAAGGCCGGAGCTGTCGATTACCTCGACGTGCTGAACGTGCAGAGGCAGCTGCTGCGGGCGCAAAGCAATCTCGAGCAAAGCCGCGCAACCGCGGCCACCAACCTCATTACCCTGTGCAAGGTCCTCGGCGGTGGGTGGGAATCGACGTACGCCAGGACCCCTGCTACGAACTGAGCGCGCGAGTGGCCAGAAACATGCAGAATCTGGCCACTATCCTCATCGAGTCGTTGGAACGGCACGCGATGTCCAAACCTATACTTGCCCGGGCAGTGCAGGGCAACAGGTCCATGGCATGGACATTCGCTGAGGAAAAACGATGCATACCTTCCCATCCCCCTCTGAACAGACGATTGAGAAAAATGAAATATCGGTGAAGAACCTTCCTGTGAACCTGTTTGCTTCGGTCATGGGAATTTCCGGGCTTGCCCTTGCGTGGAGACAGACGGCAAGCCAGTTCGGCGTCAGTCCGATCATTTCCGATGTGATCAGCGTGGTGGCGGTGATCGCATTCCTGGTATTGACGGTCTCGTACGCTGCAAAGATCGCAAAGCATCCCGATGCGGTAGCGAAGGAATTTTGCCACCCGATCGCTGGCAATTTCTTCGGCACGGTGCCGATCGCAATCCTTCTGATCTCTTCGCTGATCGGTCCGTCCAATGAAGCCGTGGCGGAAGTCGTCTGGACGGTGGGAGCGGTTGCAACGATTGCCCTCGCTTTCACAATCTTCAGCCGGCTGGTTCGCGGGAAGATCGATTCAGGACACGCCTTGCCTGCGTGGTTGATTCCGGGAGTGGCGACACTTGACATCGCCGTGGCGGGGGGAGGCATGCGCATGCCGTGGGCGCGGGAACTGAACATCGTTTCCCTGGGCATAGGCTCCGTTCTTGCACTTGTGCTGTTCACCATGATCATCTCGCGGCTGATTCATCATGAAAAGCTCGCGAGCCACATGATTCCATCGCTGATGATTCTCATCGCGCCGTTCGAAGTGGGATTCCTGGCCTATACGAACTTCACGCAAAGCATCGATGTGTTTGCAGCGCTCCTGTTCTATTTCGGGCTGTTCCTGTTCTTTACGCTGGTGCTCAAGGTATTCCGTCGGAGCATTCCTTTTTCCGCTGGCTGGTGGGGAGTGAGTTTTCCGATCGCCGCACTGACCAATGCGACGTTGAGGTATGCGGATACGGTGCGCCTGTGGCCGATTACGGTGTTGTCCGTGGTTCTGCTTGCCTTTGTGTCCGGGGTGATCGTGATGCTTTCTGTCCGGACGTTGCGCGTAGTCTTCAACGGTGAGTTGCTGTCCGGGCGGTGATTGGAATCCGTGGTGGCTATCGGCGCGAGCTGGTCTGACGCTTGCCGTCAGCGCCAGCCCGCGCCGGTCGACGCAGGCTTAATGTCCGGCAGCGGCAAGCGCATGCGAAGCCGGGCGTCGGTGATCCTCACGTCGTGGCTGGTGTGGCAGCGAAGCCGGCTGGCTGTGGCCGTGGTAGTGCGCCATATCTTCCGCCCGGCTCTCGGTTTCCTGGAAGCGCTGGCGATATTCCTTCGGTGTGATATCAAGGCGGCGCGAGAAGATCATCCGCATATGTGTCGAGCTATGGAATCCACTTCTGAACGCGATGGTCTTGAGCGGCACATCGGTTTGCTCGAGCAGCTTCTTTGCAAAATCCACGCGCACCTGCTCCACGAACACGGAAGGCGAAACCTTGGCGTGTTTGGCGAAGACGCGGCTGAAGGTCCGGCGGCTCACGCCAACGGCATCGGCCAGTTCCTCGATGGAGAAGGCATCCGCAATGTGATCGTCCACGTACCGCCGCGCCTTGCTGACGATGGAGTCCTCTTCAGGGCCCACGGCAAGGTACGGGCTGTACTGGGACTGGCCTCCGTCGCGGCGAATATAGACGATCAGCCGCTTCGCGACTTTTACCGCCAGGGCGTGACCAAAGTCTTCTGCCAGCAACGCGAGGCAGAGGTCGATCCCGGCGGTGACGCCGCCGCACGTAAACAGGCTTCCGTCGCGAACAAAGATCTTGTCCGGCCGCACGAAGGCACGAGGGAAATGGTCCTGAAGCCGCTTGGTCTCGGACCAGTGCGTCGTGACTTCCCGCCCATCGAGGAGCCCGGCATGAGCAAGCAGGAATACCCCGTTGCACACGGCACCGAATCTTTGTGCTTTCAGCGACTTGTCATGAAGCCACGACAAGAATTCGGGGTCGGGCTCCATCCCGGGAGCGCGCGGCCCGCCTGCAACCAGCAGAAGATCGCAATCGTCGTGGTAGTTGCGATAGTCGAGCGGTACGCTGATCTGCATACCGTTTGAACACATCACACTGGTGGGACGAACACCGACCAGGTTGATTTCATAGCGCTTATGAGCAGGCAACAGGTGGTTGGCTTCCGCAAAAACGTCCATTGGACCGGCCACGTCCAGCGCCTGGACACCATCAAACACGACAAGAGCAATTTTCATCTTCATTTACGTCACATTGGCTGCAGCAATTGCTGCAGCCACGTGTGTTGCGTAGTGGTACGGGCAATAGCAACCTCATCGGCAGCCTGCCGACAGTTGACGGACTGCTGTCGATGCATGCGGTGAAGTCTATGCAAAAGAAAGCCCGCCTACAGGGGCACCCGCGACCGCTGCGCGCACCTGCGCAGGTCGAGGGCTGTCATGCAGCGGATGTCGCGCCCAGGACAGTTGCCCTGGCAGGGAAGCTTGCCTCGCCCGGACGATGGTAATTGCTTCCGCGCTGAAAGATTAGCGGGCGATATTGAAAGTCATTCTTCCGGAAAACGAGAGTATGGTGGGTCTCTCCAATTCCATTCCTGGCTTTCGGGGAGGGGGGCTGAAGCAGGCGTGAGTTGTTGCGGCGCGTCAGGGACGGCGGGTGGTGAGCGGCGGAAGGGCTATGAGAACAATGCTTCGGCTGGCGCGGATATCCGGGCCAGCCGTGGCACGTACGGTGTTGACGTCAAGCGAACTGAAGCGACTCCGGCTTCTCGGTTTCAGCCGGCGGTACGCCCATTGCTCGCTCGACAAATGCCATGCCTTGATCGGTGACATCGATGACAGCCTGGTCCGAGATGACCCTGTAGGCGACTCCGCCGCCTCGGCTGCCCGTCAAGACATCGGTAATGTCCTGGATGCCGCGGACACCTCCGAGCAGGAGTACGACCTGCTTTGCGCCGCACCCGATTGCCCACCTGGCAATGTCCATACCGTCTCCATGCTCGCCGCTCGCATCGAGGATCGCCAGATCCATGGACAGGCTGGTCATTTCCGCGAAGGAGTCCGTGGAATGGTAGATCTCCCTGGATCGGGCTTCGGCGCATTGTTCCTGGTTGCCGGCAATGAATCCTGCATCCATGAAATCGTCGGTCGGATAGTGCATGAATCCCGGAATGCCGTCATGGACATGCAGCCAGACTTCAGTATCGGCCGGAATTCGACCGGCCACCGCCGCGGGCAGGCCCGGGCCCAGGTAGACAAAATCCCCATCGTTGATATGCGTCGTTGCGCGCTCAACCATTTCGTCAGTCGTCCATACCATCCTGCTTACCTCCTGTTCATCTCAGGCCATTGACTTCAGCACACTGTGGGGATTCCCCGCAGCGGATTTGACTTTCCACGGTCGCACGGAACTCGCTATAGGCACCGACCAGATTGGCGAGACTGAACGCGCGATTTCGCCCGCTCGGATTGGGCAATACCCAGACCCATGCGCCGCCCATGCGCCGCCGCTGCGGGCCCCAGGAGACAACACGCTGGCTCGTCATGGCCGCATAAGCAGCTTTGCCGAGGAACGCAACGCAGGCGGGATGGAAGCGTTCGAGTTTGATGATCAGGCGCAGCGATGCGTCGACGTATTCCTTGTGGGAGAGCGCGGCCGCGCTGGCAGTTGGCCGGCTGACCGCAGTTGCCAGACCGTATCCGTATGACAGCAATTGCCGGTCGTCTACGGGTTCGAGCTCCCGCTCGGTGATGCCCGCAAGATGAATCACGCGCCAGAACCGGTTGCCGTGTCCAGCGAAGTGATGGCCGCTGGCCGCAGCCCGCAGCCCGGGATTCAGTCCGCAGAACACTGCCGAAAGCCCCGGCTTCATGATGTCCGGCAACGGGCCGGACGGCCCATGCGTTGGCGCTACCTGTGGATGCTTCATTGCTGTTGTCCTTCGCGCTCGCCCGGCACAACCAGTAACCGGACAGGTCTTGCTGCCTGTGGCACCGACCCGATGCATGCAGCGGTGTTTCGACTATAGGGAAGACGCGCGATCCTGTGCGTCGCAGAGGGGTCGGAAACTGGCCATAGTTTGTCGATTGCGGGCCAACCGCGCTTCTTGCCGCGTTCGCGCGAACGTATGTGCTGCCGAACGGAACCTGGCCGCTATGCGGAAAGGGCCGGGGCTCCGGCCACGATGGCCCAAAACAGACAGGACTTGTCCTCAAACAGGAACAGGCCGGCCGTCCGTGAAAGCCCGCTGTACATAGACTGAATCTACGAGCGAAGGATAGGCATGTGCGCGGTGGATGGGCCGGGGACGTGGTGGCTACCTCGCGCGATCTTCTGGCAAATGCGGGCAGGCGCCCGATTCAGGACATGGCTACTCTTATGATTCGAGATCGAAATACCTCCTTCCTGTTTGGAGGCAATGCCCCGTATGTGGAAGACCAATACGAGGCGTACCTGAAGGATCGGGCATCGGTGTCCGACGAGTGGCGCGGCTACTTCGATGCCCTGCAACAGATGCCTGCGGTCGATGGATCGAATGCCGGCGATGTTGCGCATGGTCCCATCGTGTCCCGCTTTGCCGAGCTGGCAAAAAGTCCGCAGGCGGTCGGCCATCTTGCGGACGCCGGCCATGCCTCCGTACGCAAACATCTCGCCGTGCAGGCCTTGATCGCGGCTTACCGTATGGTCGGTTCGCGCAATGCGCATCTCGACCCGCTGCGCTGGACGGTGCGGGCGCCATTGCCGGAGCTGAGCCCTGGCTACTATGGTCTGTCCCGGTCGGACCTGGATGCCAGGTTCTTGCTGTCCGACGCGAATTTCGCCGACGAAGACATGACGCTTCGTCATCTGGTGCAGGCGCTGGAGGAAACGTATAGCGGCACGCTCGGCGCCGAGTTCATGCACCTTGCCGATCCGAAACAGCGCAGCTGGTGGCAGATGCGTCTGGAATCCACGCGTGCCAGGACCAACCTGGACGACGGTAACAAGCGGCACATCCTTGAGCGCCTGACGGCAGCGGAGGGACTCGAGAAGTATCTCCACGCGCGCTACGTCGGGCAGAAACGCTTTTCGCTCGAGGGCGGCGAATCCCTGATCGTATTGCTGGATGAACTGGTTGCCTATGGGGCCACGCAGGGCATCCGCAGTGCGATCCTCGGCATGGCGCATCGCGGGCGGATCAATGTGCTGGTCAATGTTGTCGGCAAGCCTCCGGCCGCGCTGTTCGACGAGTTCGAGGGAAAGACCGCTGACCGGCTGCCGGCCGGCGATGTCAAATATCACAAGGGCTTCACCGGCACGCTGCAGACGGCATCAGGACCGGCCGAAGTGACGCTGGCCTTCAACCCGTCGCATCTGGAGATCGTGAACCCGGTGGTCCAGGGCATTGCCAGGGCGCGCGCGGAAGTGCTGGGGCTTGGCATGGGCGCGGTGTTGCCGGTGGAGATCCATGGAGATGCATCGATCTCGGGGCAAGGTATCGTCATGGAGACGATGAACCTCTCCGGTACGCGCGGCCATGGCACCGGAGGCACGGTGCATGTGGTGGTGAACAACCAGGTTGGCTTTACCACCTCCGATCCGCGCGATGCCCGCTCTTCGTTCTATAGCACCGACATTGCCAAAATGATCGAAGCGCCGGTCTTGCATGTCAATGGCGATGATCCCGAGGCCGTGGTCGCCGCCACGCGTCTGGCGGTCGACTATCGCATGGCGTTCGGCAAGAGCGTGGTCATCGAACTGATCTGCTTCCGGCGGCACGGCCATCAGGAGCAGGATACCCCGGCCATCACGCAGCCACTCATGTACCGCTCGATCGCGGAGCATCCGGGCGTGCGCGCCATCTATGCGGAAAAGCTTGTCGACGAGGGCGTCGTGAACGCGGAGGATGTGGAACGGTACGCGCAGCAGTATCGTGCGCGTCTGGACGCCGCCCAGGGCGGCAAAGACGACAAGCCGTCCGCGGAGACGCAGGTTGAAGCCTCGTGGCCGCAGGACTCGGGCAGGAGCAAGACACAGCCCGGATACGCCACGCCTACGCGCGACATGCTAAAGGGCCTTGCCCTCAGGATCACCGATATACCGGCCGGGCATACGCTGCACCCGCTGGTTGCCCGCGTGATCAGCGCGCGCCGGGAAATGGCAGAGGGCGTGCGGCCCCTGGATTGGGGCATGGCCGAGCACCTGGCCTTTGCGTCGCTGCTTTCTGCCGGGACCGGCGTGCGGTTGAGCGGGCAGGACAGCGAACGCGGTACCTTCGGTCATCGCCATGCCGTGCTCCACGACCAGAAGCGCGAGATGCGGGGTCAAGGTACCTATATTCCGCTGGACCATGTATCTGACGACCAGGCGAAGTTCGCGGTCACCAATTCCATTCTTTCCGAAGCTGCGGTACTGGCGTTCGAATACGGCTATTCGCTGGTCCGGAAGGACTCGCTGGTGCTGTGGGAAGCCCAGTTTGGCGACTTTGCAAACGGTGCGCAGGTCGTCATCGACAACTTCCTTTCCGCCGGTGCAGCCAAGTGGGGCCAGCATAGCGGCGTGACGCTGCTGTTGCCGCATGGCCAGGAGGGGCAAGGCCCGGAACATGCTTCGGCACGGCTTGAACGCTACCTGCAACTCTGCGCGCAGGAGAACATGCGCGTGTGCCAGCCGACGACGCCGGCGCAGATGTTCCATCTGCTGCGTTTGCAGGCTACGCGGCATGACCGTATCCCGCTTGTCGTTATGACACCGAAGTCGCTGCTGCGACACCAGGAGGCCGTTAGTGCTCTCGACGAACTCGCCAGCGGCGAGTTCAGGGAGGTCCTGGCCGAGGTCCGCACGGAGCAAGAGGAAGACCGGGTTACCCGCCTTATCCTGTGTTCAGGAAAGATCTATTTCGACCTGCTGGCCCGTCGGCGGAAATCCGGGAAGGACAACATTGCGCTGCTTCGCGTGGAGCAACTGTATCCGTTCCCCGAGCAGCAGATTGCCCGGGAGCTAGAGCGCTATCCGTATCTGAAAGAGGTGATCTGGTGCCAGGAAGAAGCGAGAAACCAGGGCGCCTGGAGCTTTGTGGTGGAGCGACTGCAGGGCATCGTTGAAGATCCGCTGGTGCTTCGTTATGTCGGGCCCGAGGCGGCAGCGTCGACGGCGCCGGGTTATGCGTCGATGCACGCGGCTCGCCAGGAAAGGACGCTGCACGAAGCCATCGATGCCTAGCAGGATCACGGGCCCATCCGGTGGCGACGCCGCGCCACCGGATGACGCAATGCATCAATCACCGCCGGAACCACAGCATCGACAGTGCGCAAGCCGACACCAGCAGCAGCACCGATGCCGCCGCGAGCAGCGCACTGATCTCGGTCTCGCGGCGTTCGAGCGCAAAGCGGGCGCTGAGCTGGCGATACACCTGGCTCAGATCCGCTGCCGATCCCGCCTGGAAGTACTCCGCGCCAGTGATCGTCGCCACGGCGCGCAAGGCGGGTTCATCCAGCTGCATGTAGTAGGACAGGCTCGTTTCCGGTGCATTGCCGCCCAGCGTGCCGAAGCCCACGGTATAGACGCGCACGCCGCGCTGAGCCGCCATGCGGGCGGCGTCCACGGGGTCCGGGCCGACCGTGCGGCGGCCGTCGCTGAGCAGGATGACCGCGCCATGCCGGTAGGAGCCCGGTTGTGCCGTCTGCATCGCCTGCTCGCGCTTGCGTGCGGCGTCGGCTGCGGCGGCTTCGTCTAGCGGTACGGCCCGGCGCGTGGAAAAGACCGGTTCGTCGGCGAACAGTATCGCTTCCAGGTCTATGCCATCGTCGGGGAACAGGACGGCCAGCGCCTGGATCAGCCCGCTGCCTGTCGCCGTGCCGCGCTGGAGCTGGAACCGGTCGATCGCGTCCAGCATGTCCTGCCGGTTGCTGGTGGGCCGCAGCACCACGGTCGCGGTGGCCGCGAACGAGACGATGCCAAGGCGCACGCTGGCCGGCAGCCCGATAATGAGCTCGCGCGCGGCCTGCTGCGCGGCGCTGATCCGTGTGGGCGCAACGTCGGTGGCCTCCATGCTGCGTGAGACGTCCATCGCCAGTACCAGCGTGATGGTGTCGGACGGCAGCGTGACGGTGGCCGTCGGGCGTGCGCAAGCCAGCAGGGCCGCGCCGAGTGCGAACAGGAACAGTGCCGGGGGAATGTGACGCCGTAGCCGTTGGCGGCGGCCAATTGCCGCGCGCGGCAGGGCCAGGCTGGCGTAGAGGAGGGCGGTCTTCTTGCGCCGTGCGAGCAGGTACAGGTAAGCGGCTGCCAGCAATGGGAGCGCAAGCAGCAACCAGAGCATTTGCGGCCAGAGAAACTGCATGCCCTGCTCCTTGGCGCGTGGTTAAGAGGATGGTACTGTATTTTCAAGGGCGGCACGGGACCTCGGGAGCGAGCGATGAAGCGTGTGGCGATCTACAGATGGATCTCGGCCGGGCTGGCGCTTGCCGCCGTGGCGGTGCTGGCTGTTGCCTGGCATTCGCGGCCGGCGCAGCGCGTGATTACGCAGGCCGATATCGACGCGGCCGTGCTGCACACGCTGCAGACCAAGAGCCTGCCGTCACGCACCGCCCGCGCGGCCGAGGCAATTCGCGAGTCCGTGGTGGAGATCCGTAGTTTTTCGCCGGCAGACCCGACCGAGGAAGCGGCGCCCGTGCCGCGTGCGCGACGTGATGCACCGGCCACACGTCCGAAATCTTCCCAGCCATCGCGACGCAAGCCGCACGACGAACTCGCCAAGGCCGCCCCGCCCGCAGGCAAGGACGCACCGAAAGAGAAGCGTGAAGCGAGTCACATTGGTTCGGGCGTGGTCGTGACCGAGAGCGGGCTGGTGTTGACTAGTTATCACGTCGTTGCCGATGCCAAGCGCGTGGAGGTCCGCTTCCACGATGGCCAGACTTCCGAGGCTTCGGTGCTTCAGGCCATCCCCGAAAAAGACCTGGCCGTGGTCAAGCCGAAGACAATCCCCGACGACCTGCCGGCCGCGACGCTGGGCTCCAGCCGAAACCTGGCGCCGGGTGCGGAGGTCGTCGCGGTCGGCTTCCCGTTCGGCATCGGGCCGTCGGTGTCAGCGGGCGTCGTATCGGGCCTTGATCGCCAGTTCATTTCGCCGGACGCCAGGCAGAGCCTGGACAACCTCATCCAGTTCGACGCCGCGGCCAACCCCGGCAATTCCGGCGGGCCGCTGATCAATATGGATGGCGAAGTGGTGGGAATCGTCACGGCCATCCTCAATCCCAACAAGAGCGGTACATTCCTTGGCATCGGTTTTGCGGTGACGATCGAAAGTGCCGGCGTTTCCATCGGATCTTCTCCTTTCTGAAAGCGGAGGCCTATGAACGAGCAAGCCCGTGGCGCGATTGACAGCGCCGATCTGATGGAGCGCCTGCTGTACGAGGTGAAACGCGTGGTCGTCGGTCAGGACCACTTTCTCGAACGCGTGCTGGTCGCCATACTGGCCGGCGGCCACCTGCTCGTGGAAGGCGTGCCCGGCCTGGCGAAGACGCTGACCGTCAATACGCTGGCCAGGACCATGAGCGGATCCTTCAAGCGCATCCAGTTCACGCCGGACCTGCTGCCGGCGGACCTGGTCGGCACGCGCATGTACAACCAGGGCACCGGCGAGTTCTCGACCGTGCGCGGCCCGGTGTTCGCCAACCTGCTGCTCGCCGATGAAATCAACCGTGCGCCGGCTAAGGTACAAAGCGCGCTGCTGGAAGTGATGCAGGAAAAGCAGGTGACCATCGCCGGCGAGACGCATCGTGTGCCGACGCCGTTCCTCGTTATGGCCACGCAGAATCCGATCGAGACCGAGGGTACCTACCCGTTGCCCGAGGCACAGGTCGATCGCTTCATGATGAAAGTGCTAGTCGGCTATCCGAGCGAGGAGGAAGAGGTCGTCATCGTCAACCGCGTGACGGGACCGCGCATCAGCGTGAGCCCGATTGCCACGCCGGAACACCTGACCGGCCTGCAGGACGAGTGCCGCAAGGTGTACGTCGACCCGTCGCTGGTGCAGTATGCGGTGCGCGTGGTGGCGGCGACGCGCAAGCCGTCCGGCTATGGCCTGGAAGAGATCGAGCGCTACATCACCTTCGGAGCCAGCCCCCGTGCCACGATCGGGCTGATCGAAGGCGCCCGCGCACTCGCGTTCCTGCGCGGCCGCAACTATGCGGTGCCCGAAGACGTGATCGACCTCGTGCCCGACGTGTTGCGCCACCGGCTGTCGCTGTCGTACGAGGCGATGTCGGACGGCGCGACCGCCGACCAGCTCATCAGCCGCATCCTGCAGGCGCTGCCGGTTCCGGAACGCCCGCTCGAATCCCATGTTCGAGCGACTGCGCGCTAGGCGCCGGCGCGGCGCCGAGGCGGCTGCATCTGCCGCATCTGCCGCCACGCCTGCCGGTCCGGCCCTTGTCAGTGTGGGCACAAAGCGGACAGAGAGCCTGCTGCGCCGCCTGGAATGGACCGTGGTGCGGCGCCTCGACGGGCTGCTGCAGGGGGATTACCGCACGCTGTTCCGCGGCTTCGGCCTCGACCTTGCCGACTTGCGCGAGTACCGGCCGGGCGACGATGTGCGGCATATCGACTGGAACGTGACGGCGCGTCTGCAGACGCCGCACGTGCGCGAGTTCCAGGAAGACCGTGATCTCTCCGCGTGGTTCGTGCTCGACCTGAGCGGATCGATCGAGTTCGGTTCGGGCGAGGTGCGCAAGCGCGATCTGCTGAACGACTTCACGACCGTGATGGCGTTGCTGCTGACGCGCTACGGCAACCGCATCGGCGCCGTGCTCTACGGTGGGGCAGCGGACGCGGATGCGTCGATGATTCCGCCGCGCACGGGGCGGCGCCAGCTGCTGCACCTGCTTGACCGCATGCACGCCACGCCGGCCGCGTGCCCCGGCGAAACCCGGCTGCGCGACCTGCTGGAACGCGCGCGCGCTGTCGCAAAGCGGCGCTCGGTCATGTTCGTCGTGTCCGACTTCATCAGTACGCCGGGCTGGCAGACCTCGCTCGGCATGCTGGCGCGGCGTCATGAAGTCGTGGCCGTGCGGCTGGTCGATCCGCTCGAAATGGCTTTGCCCGACCTCGGGCTCGTCGTGCTGCAGGATGCCGAAACCGCGGAGCAGATGTTTATCGACACGCATGATCCCGCGTTCCGCAAGCGCTTTGCGGCAGCCGCTGAAGCGCGCGAGGCCGAACTGCGCCTGGCTTTCGCGCGCGCCGGCGTGGAATGCCTGACGCTGTCGACGTATGCGCCGATGGACCTTGCACTGTTGCAGTTCACGCGTGAGCGCCGCTTCCGGCAAGGGGCCGCGAAAGCGGCGACGAAACCGGCGACGAAAGCGCCTGCGAGGAACGCGGCATGACAGACGCCATCGACCGGCTGCCTCTGTTCAGCTTCCTGTGGCCCGACATGCTGTGGCTGCTCGGCCTCTTGTTCGTGCTGACTGCGGGCTATGTCTGGTTCGACGCGCGGCGGCGGCGGACGACAGTCAGCCATCCGGCCCTCAAGTCGATCGGGTTTGCCATGACAGGCGGGACTGGCTGGCGCCGCCATGTGCCTGCCGTGCTGGCATTGCTGGCATTGGCCGCGCTGATCTTTGCCATTGCCCGTCCGCAGGCGGTGATGACGCTGCCGTCGCGCATCAAGACCGTGATCCTCGTGATCGACCTGTCGGGCAGCATGCGCGCGCAGGATGTCCGGCCGAGCCGTATCCGCGCGGCGCAGCAGGCGGCCAAGGTGCTGCTTGATGCCCAGCCGGCGGGCGTCAGCGTCGGTGTGGTGGCCATGGCGGGTACGGCGGCGCTGGCACAGGCGCCCAGCCACAGCAAGGACGACGTGGCGACGGCGATCGAAGGCCTGAAGCCGCAAGGAGGCACCGCGCTGGGCAACGGCTTGCTGATCGCGCTGACCACGCTGCTGCCGCAAACGACCAACGATGCAGAACGTCTCATGAACGGTGGCGATATCGCCCAGCCCGCCAAGCCAGGCAAAGCGGCTCCGGGCGATTCAGAAGACGGCGAGCCGGTCCGGCCCGGATCGTACGCGTCCGGGGCGATCGTGCTGTTCTCCGACGGCGAAAGCAATTCGGGTCCGGGCGCGGTACAGGCCGCGCAGCTTGCAGCCACGTACGGCGTGCGCGTCTACACGGTTGGCGTGGGCACGACGGAAGGCGTCGTGCTGTCGGCCGATGGCTGGTCGGCGCGCGTGAGGCTGGACGAAAAGGTGTTGAAGCAGGTCGCCGACACCACCGGCGCCGAATATTTCCGGCTTGAGGACACTGCCGCGCTGAAGAAGGTGTACCGCGCGCTCAACACCAGGCTCGCGTTCGACAAGCGCGACCAGGTCGAGGTGACGGCGTTCTTTGCCGCGCTCGGCGCGTTGCTGGCGGCGTGCGCGGGGCTGCTGTCCCTGTGGTGGTTCGGGCGGGTGATGTAGGACTGGCCGGGGTCGGCAAGACCCCGGGACAGTCTTCGATGGCGAATCAGGTATCAGCCCTGCAAGGCAGGAATATTGCCGGCTTTCTCATGGATAGTCAGTTCGTCGGCGAGGTCCGTGACACCAGGCACGGCCCACACCGTCGACAGCACGGCGTCATGCTCGCTGGCCAGAATGTGGCCACTGAGGCAAGCGCATCCACCGCTCACATCGACCTCCACCGCGCCCGGGTGGCTCAGCACACGGCCGAGTTGCGCACGGATCCGTTCGCCGATCTGGTAGTCGCTCGTGTCGACGTCGCGCAGGCTCGCGTTCACATGGGGCCGCACCTTGGCTGCGAGCCCCCGCGCATGATCGAGCACGCGCTTGGCTTGTGTCTGCGCGTAATCGGCCAGGTCATGCTTCCCGGCCGCTGCCTTGTCCCGCAATTGTGCGCGTCGCCGGGCGCCCTGGTGCGGGTCGAACAGGTACATCAGCGCGGCACCGGCCGCAGCCGCGATGGCGAGGTTGGTCAGGTTGCGGTTTTCATTGGGCATGTTGCGGCTCCTTCGTTCGATGGGGATGCGGTGGCCTCGCGGCCACTGCGTCCTCGGCCTGTTGCAGGGTGCGTGCCCGGATGCCAGGTGGCTGGCAGGCCACGGGAAGACAGGGCAGGGCAGCGGTATCGCTGCCGTGGCCGCCAATTCTTACCGGCCATGTAAATGATCGCTTCGGCACCGGATGCCTGAAGTCCTCGCCTGCTGTGGACTTCAGGCAGGCACATCGTGGCTGGCGAGCAAGTCATCAACGGTCATGACCGTCGCAATGCCAGCGATGTTCTTCATCGCATGCTGGTGGTCCTCCTCGCTTCTCGCGGCGCAGGCATCTTCGATGACGACGACGCGATAGTCGCGGTCGTGCGCATCGCGCGCTGTCGATTCCACGGCCCATGTGGTGCTGACGCCTGCCAGCACGACGCGCTCTACCTGGTTTGCCCGGAGGATCGTTTCAAGCGATGTGCCCGAAAATGCGCTGATCCGGTGCTTGACCACCACGCTGTCGCTGGCCTGTACATCAAGGCCTTCGACGAATTCTGTACCCCATGCTCCAAGCGTCAAGGCGCCGATCGTATGGGCCTTGCCGAAGAACGGCGACGCCTTCGGCTGCTCGGCGTAGGTGTCCGAGAATCCCACCTTCACAAAGATGACCGGCCACCGGCGGGCGCGGGCGTGGGCGATGACGGCATTGGCCTTTGCCAGCAGGCCGCGCGCGCCGGCCTGGGCCGCTGTGCCACCGCCGGCGAGCTTGCCTTCGGAATGGACGATGTCGTTGATCAGGTCAAGGACAATAAGCGCTGTCTTCATGGTGCCTCCACAGTCGGGCGCGGGGCAGGTGGATGATTTCCGCGTACTCATTCATCCGTCTTGTAGCGGGCATCGAGTTCGTCGTACAAGGGCTTCCTGACCAGCCGCTGGCGCTCGCTGAAGGGCACCACGATGGCGGGATCCTCATCCATCTGGCCGTTTGCCTGCAGGTTGCCGAGCGCCTGCTGCATGCCGCGCACGGCGCCTTGCAGGGCGGCGTTCGCGTAGAGCACGAGGCCGTAGCCAAGCCGCTCCAGCGCGTCGAGCCCTTGCACCGGCGTCTTTCCGCCGATGACGATATTGATCAGCAGCGGCACATCGAACAGGCCCGGCAGGCGAGCGATATCGCTTTGACCCTCGATCGCCTCGAAGAACAGGATATCGGCACCGGCTTCGGCAAAGCGGTGTCCGCGATCGATCGCATCCTCGATGCCGTGCACGGCCGCGGCATCCGTGCGCGCGACGATCTGGAAGTCGGGGTCGTCGCGCGCGTCGGTCGCGGCCCGGATCTTGGCTACCATTTCGTCCGTGCTGACGACATCCTTGCCGGCAAAATGCCCGCACTTCTTCGGCATGACCTGGTCCTCGAGCTGGATCGCATCGGCGCCTGCGCGCTCCAGCGTGCGCACGGCCTGGCGCACGTTCAGCGCGTTGCCGAAACCGGTATCCGCATCGACGAGCAACGGCAGTTCCACCGCATCCCGGACCCGCGCCGTGTGCTCGGCGATATCGCTCAGGCCGATGAAGCCCAAGTCAGGCAGGCCGAATGACATATTGGTGACACCGGCCCCCGTGAGGTACACGGCCTTGAAGCCGAGGTCTTCGATGACCCGGGCGCTCATGGCGTTGAAGGCGCCGGGAATGAGCAAGGCTTTTTTCGATGCGGCCTGTTGCCGGAATGCCTGTCTGCGGGAGGAGGCGGATGAGGTCATGTGAGGATCTCCGTTTGGTCGGATCTCGTCGGCAGCCTGCCGGCTGCGCGAAATCCATGCCAGGTTGAAACGGTGAAACGGATCCATGCGGATGCGCCCGATGCGCTGGCGGCATGCGGCGGGCATCTGGTAGCGTACACCGCAGTGCGACCGGTTGTGGCGTCTACCGTGTCGATATAATGCCGGCCGCCAACTTCCATTCGCCACCGATCATGCTGCCAGACGGAGAACTCCTGCTACTGCTCGTCACGCGCGAGATGCCTTTCGGCAAGCACAAGGGAACGCTGATCGCAGACTTGCCTGGCAACTACCTGAACTGGTTTGCGAGGGAAGGATTCCCGCCCGGTCAACTGGGCCGCCTGCTGGCGTTGATGCAGGAGCTGGATCACAACGGGCTGCGGCACCTGGTAGATCCCTTGCGTCAGGCGCGCTGAAGCGTTCGGGTTCGCCATCCTGGAGGGCTGGGACTCTCACTATCAGCCAAGTGTTGTATTGCACACATGTTGCGGCGCTCATGCGGGCTTGGCATAGATTTATAAATTATAGTGTTGCGGGCAAATACTATCGATGTGTATATTTCGTGTTCATTGGGGCAGGGCCGGTGCTGCACTCGCGGTACTGCCTTGCGCCTGACCCCCAATCCATACGAGACAAACATCCATGACGTCAGTCCGCACCGGCACTACCGCAGTGCCGCCTCAACCGCCGCTTCCGTTCGAGGCGGCGGTCGCCTATGAGAAGACCGTTCTGGCGTGGGCGGACGAGTTGCCGGACCATGTCGCGGCATCGCGGGACGTACCGTACGGCCCGTCAGTCCAACACCGGTATGACGTGTTCACGACCGACACGCTGCACAACGCGCCAGTACTCGTGTTCTGGCATGGCGGCGGCTGGACGAACGGGTACAAGGAGTACGTGTCGTTCATGGCGCCATGGGTGACGGCGCTCGGCATGGTACTGGTGGCGCCCGCGTATCGACTGGCGCCCGAGCACCGGTTGCCTGCAGCATTCGACGACGCGGTCTTGCTGCTGGCCAGCCTGCAGAACGACATCGCGAAATGGGGCGGTGATCCGGCGCGGTTGTACCTGGCCGGTCATTCGGCTGGCGGTGGCATTGCGGCGATGACAGCCATGCGGCAGGGGGCGCTGGTGGCAGCGGGCGTTGCGCCGGACAGCGTGCGTGGCTGCCTGCCGATCAGCGGCATCATGAACCTGTACCACCCGAGTCCGGCACCCGGCAGTCTCGAGGAGCGCGTCTACACCACGCTACTCGATAGGCCCGAGTCGGACGCGGTCATGAGCCCGCTGACGTGGTCCGCAGGAACCACCGTGCCGATGGTATTGAGCTATGGCCAGCATGACAGCGAACGCGTCATCCGCTCCAATCGCAGCCTCTACGCGATGCTCGCGGCCCGGCAGGCCGCCGCAAGCTGCCATGAGCATGCCGGAGAAGACCATTTCGGCACGCATACGGCGCTCGCCGATCCGAACCACCCGTGGTACGCGCGGCTTGCGCAACTGGTCATGGAGACGTCGCGATGAGAAAGGTGATCGACACCGGGCTGCCCACGCCGGCGCAGCCGTTTTCGTGGGCGGTCAGCGCCGCCGGCCTGCTGTTCACCGCGCATGGTCCCGTACGGCCGGATGGCACGGTCTATACCGGTGACATTGCCCAGCAGGCGCGACTGACCTTTGAAAACTTGCGCCGGGCCGCGGAGGCTGCCGGTGCCGACCTGTCCTGCGTGGCGCAGGTACTGGTCACGCTCGTGGAAGTCGAGGACGTTCCCATTGTCGACGCGGTCTACCGGGAATTCTTCACCGCGCCATATCCGAACCGCTCGACCGTGATTGCGAAGGCGCTGGTGGTGCCGGGCATGCGCATCGAGATCGTGGCCTACGTGGCGCTTCCCGGAGCCGTTGCCTAGTCGGCGAAGCGTTTGCTGAGGACTTCCGCGGTGCGCATGAGGTGCTGCCGCAACAGCGCGGAGGCCTTTTCCACATCGCGCGCCAGCACGGCTTCCATGAGGTCCAGGTGTTCCTGCATGACATCATCGGCCAGCGCCTGGCTCGATTCGCGATAGGCCAGGCGGATGCGGCGATACCGTTCCGAATGATCCACCAGTTGCTCGTCGATGCGCAGCAGCCAGCGTGACCGCGCCGCCGCGACCAGCGCGAAGTGAAAGCGCCGATGCGCCGTTTCCCACAGTTCCACGGCGACGGTGTCGGAGGCATCGGTGGGCAGGCGTGCCTTGGTCAGCTTGTAGTAGGCGGCCATGATATTGGCGCCCCAGTCATCGTCGCCGTGCTCGATAGCGTCTGCCAGCAGCAGCAGTTCGATCGAGATGCGCGCGTGCATCAGGTCAAGGAGATCGTCCCTGGACAGCTTCGACACGCTGAAGCCGCGTTGCCCCTCATTGCTGACCAGGCCCTCGCCGCAAAGCAGCATCAACCCCTCGCGAATCGGGCTCAGGCCCAGCTCATAGCGATCCTGCAGTGCCTGCAGGCGCAGCTTTTCTCCTGGCGCAAGACTGCCGGCAATGATGTCCGCGCGCAGAAGCTGATACGCCTTTCCCGAAATTGTCTGGCTTGGTGTCGGATCAGGGCTCTGGAGCCTGCTTGGCAGATCGGAAGTCCGCATGATTGTCTTGATGATGGGCGGCAAGTGGAGGGGGCAGACCTTGAGCGCAAGCATCAGCTGGCGGTGGGGGCTGGATACAAATAAATTTTACCGTGACAACGAAATTTTCCGCCACAAGCGGCTACGGCTTCACCGCAGCCTGTCTTGCAGGGTAAACGCGATCTTTTATTTGTAGCAACGAAATTTATAATTTGTTCGCGGTTTTACTAAAACAACGTTTCATATACGAAACGCGGAAGACAGACAGAGGAAATCGACCCCATGAACAAGACTGCAAGACGTCGCATGCTCGTTGCGTTGACTGCCATGGCCGCGGCCACGCTGGCGGGAGGCGCCATTGCCCAGGACGGCTATCCGAACCGGCCCGTCACGCTCGTCGTAGCCTATCCGGCAGGTGGCGATAGCGATGTGCTGGCACGGTTGTTTGCGGAAAAGCTCACCGCTCGCCTTGGCCAGCCCGTGGTCGTCGAAAACCGCACGGGGGCGGCCGGTACCATCGGCAGCGCCTATGTGGCCAAGGCTCCGGCTGACGGATACACGCTGCTGGTTGCCCCCAACACGCTGGCTATATCGCCGCTCGTGCTGAAGCCTGGCACCGGCGCCAGCTACGATCCGCAGAAGGACTTCACGCCTATCGTCGAACTCGGCACGCAGTCGCTGTTCGTGATTGTGAACAAGGAGGCGGGCGTGACCAGGATGTCGGAACTCGTGACGCGCGCGAAGTCCGGCAATCTGCAAAGCTACGCCAGCCCGGGCAACGGTTCCCCGATGCACATCCTCGGCGAACTGTTCAACAAGTCCGCAGGCGTCAAAATCGCTCAGGTTCCCTATCGTGGCAGCGCACCCGCCATCGTTGACCTGCTGGGCGGCCAGGTGCCGATGATGTACTCGACGCTGGGCCCGGTAGCGCAGTACTTCCAGTCCGGGAAGCTTCGTCCTCTCGCTGTCGCCGACACAAAGCGCTCGCCGTTCGCGCCCAATGTCCCGACGCTGACTGAACTCGGCTACAAGGATGTCGAAGTCGGGGCATGGCAAGCCGTACTCGGGCCGAAAGGCATGTCCGCCGAAATGGTCGGCATGCTCAACAAGCACTTCAACGAGATCCTGAAGATGCCCGAGGTGGTCGCGCGCATGGCGACCGTTGCCACCACGCCCGTTGGCGGTGACCCCGCAACCTTGCGCACGCTGATCGCGAACGACTACGCGCGCTACGGCAAGCTCGTAAAGGAATTCGGCATCCAGGCCGACTGATCGCGCCAGCCGCGCGCGTGACGAGTTCTATCCCGTATCACATGTAAGGCCCATGTACCTGGGAGGACGTCGCTCGCGCGCTGCAGGAATTTATAAGAAAAACATGAATTTGGAAATTCAATCTTGCAACTCAATGACTGGAAGGACGGCGGAATGAAGAAGCGGGTAATCCTGGCGGCCGCGTTGGCTGCGCTTGGCACGTATGGCGCGGCGCGGGCGCAGTCATCGTCGGTGAATCTCTATGGTGTGGCGGACATGGGCCTCGTCCATGAAAGCGGCGCGGCCGCAGGCTCGGTGACCAAGGTGACGAGCGGCATGATGTCCGGCTCGCGCGTCGGCATGCGCGGGCGTGAAGATCTCGGTAGCGGCACGGCGGCATTCTTCACGCTGGAGGCCGGCATTCTGATGGACACCGGCGCCTCTGGCCAGGGCGGCCTGCTGTTCGGCCGACAAGCCTATGTCGGTCTCGACGCCAGGGCGGGTCGTATGACGCTGGGTCGGCAATACACGACGCTGGCGCTTGCCCAGGTCGAATTCGATCCGTTCGTGACGGGGCTCGCGGGCACCTCGGCCAACCTGATCTCGGCTGGCGGCCGTGGCGGCAGCAACCGCTTCGACAACGCGATCAAGTACAACCTGCCCAACACATTGGGCGGACTGGACGGTGAAGTGTCATACAGCTTTGGCGAAGCCCCGGGCAGCGTGAGCACCAATGGCCAGTTTGGCGCTTCGCTCGGGTATTCGAACGAGCGATTCATGGGGCGCGTTGCCTATGCCGATGCGCATGACGCGAACGGTCCCGGCAAGGATGCGCGCGAGGTGTTCTTCGGCGCCAAGTACGACTTTGGTGTTGCCACGGGCTATCTCAACTACGTGATCAACCGCGGAGCGATCGTGCCGGGCACGCCGAACTACAAGTCCGAAGATGTCCTGATCGGCGCGTCCATTCCCGTGGGTGCAGGGCGGATCGTTGCGTCCTACATCTACAAGAACGATCGCACCGCTGCCAATAATGATGCGCAGCAGGCGGGCATCGGGTACGTGTACAAGCTGTCGAAGCGCACCAGCGTCTATACCTCATATGCGCATATCTGGAACCGTGCGCCGAATACGGCGACGTCGGGGTTCTACCGCGTGTGGAACGCGAATGATGTGGGCAACCCCGCTGCTGGTAACTCCGCGTTCAGCCTTGGGATGAACCATATCTTCTGACTACCGCCTGCGAGTGTGCAAGCTTGCAGGTTTTGCTCCGGCGGGGTGGCTTTGCGTTGGCTGCCAGCCGGGTTTTTTTTATAGTTCTTCTGCTGAGTGGCGGGGGTTTTGTGGTTGGGAATGGGGTGTCGTTCTTGGCAGGCGCCGCTGTTTCGCCGGCGTAGCCGGCGACCTACTCTTTTGTCCGAGCGACAAAAGAGTAGGCAGAAAAGCGCGTCGTTGCCGCTGGCCATCAATTCCACGGCGGCAGTGGTTCAAGCGGCTTTGGACGCCAACGATGGTGGTCGGCCGTTCGACCCTGCTACGCCATGTGAGTCAGAACCTGTGCCTCGCGCGGCACGGCGTTTGGACGATCCCCAAGACGGACTCGGGTACAGCGTTTCAACCAGGTCAGTGGTGGGACGCCTTCGGCTGCGCTGCGCGCGCGTCGTCGTCTGGGTGCGAGCTCATCAGCGTCGCTGGCGCCCAGGTTCGTCCGAGGTCCTTTCTCGACTTCGCGCATGCCATGCGCGGGCGTCGTCACCGAGGCGTGGTTTGCCCTGGACTTGTGTGCTCAGACTTGAGCTCTGCGCGCAGCGCAGCCGAAGGCGATCACACGATATCGCTCGCAGCAGGGTCCACAAACGCTTGCAGGGCTCGTTCAATCAGCGCTGTAATTCTGACCACGGTGGTGCCCCACGCGGCAGGCAGCGTAAATCACTCTGAAGCCCATACCCGTACAACACCCCTGGCCCACTACGATAAAAATTCGCCCCTTTGGGGCAACCAAAACGCGTTTTTGGTTACTTTTGTCGCTCGGACAAAAGTGACTCGCCGGCTACGCCGGCGAAACAGCGGCGCCTGCCAAGAACGACAACTCCCCACAATTCAGCCCAGTATCACGAGCCGTCACCAGCCCGCCCGCATTGGACATTCAAGGCCCGGCAGACCTCGCACCATCGGTCCGGCGCCGGAGACACGCGCGCTGGCTCCGTGCCAGCCGTGGGCCATGGCAACGGCATCTGTGCCAGGCTAGGCAGTCCGCGACCCGCACAGGCATACGCGCGCACGGCTTCGGCGAGTGCCGCCAGGCCGACCGGCTTGACCAGCACGCCATCCATGCCAGCCTGAAGCGCTGACTGATGGTCCTCGGGCACCGCGCTGGCCGTGCATCCGATCACCGGAATTCGGGCGAGCGCGTCGTTGCGCGCGCGCAGTGCGCGCGCAAAGGTCTGGCCATCCATGACTGGCATGGCGCAGTCGCAGATCACCAGGTCAAATGGCCCCTCGGAGGCCGTCGGAGCCCGGGCCAGCCGCTCCAGTGCCTCGCTGCCATCTGCGGCCGTGTCCACGCGGTGGCCCAGATGTTCGAGCTGCCACTTCAGTAGCAGGCGGTTCGGCGCATGGTCGTCCACGACCAGGATATGCAGCGCATCGGTCACAGCCGTGCATGCGGAAGCCGCGGGCAGCTCGGGCGAGACGGGCAAGCAGGCCGTGCGCAGCCGCAGGGTGACCCGCACACGTGTGCCGGTCCCCGCCTGACTATCGAGACGGATCTGGCCGCCCATGGCCGCGACCAGCCGGCGGCAGATGGCCAGGCCCAGCCCGGTGCCACCGGATTGTGGCCGGGATCGATCGTGCGCCTGCTCGAACGGCTGGAACAGGCGCGCCTGGTCGGCGTGTGCGATGCCAATGCCGGTGTCAGTGACCGTCAGCACGATCTTCTGCTTTCCCGCATGCACGCGGCCGCCGTGCAGATGCACGCGTACTTCGCCCTTGTCGGTGAAGCGGATGGCGTTGGACACCAGATTGCCAAGTACCTGCTTGACACGCAGTGGATCGACCATATGCGCTGCCGCGATCCCCGGGTCGATGACCGGCACCAGCGGCAACGGCTTCTGCGCGGCTACCGGCCCGAGCATCTGCAGAACTTCCTCCACCAGCGCCGGCAAGCTGGCGGGCACGGGATGGACGCGCAGCTTGCCCGCTTCCATCTTCGACAAGTCGAGAATGTCGTCGATCAATGCGAGCAGTGCGAGCGCGGAATCGTGCGCGGTGGACAGCATGCGGCGCTCGTCGGGCGGCATCTCCGGTCGCTTCAGGGCGAGTTCGATCATGCCGGCCACGGCGTTCATCGGGGTCCGGATCTCGTGGCTGACCGAGGCGAGGAAGGTGGACTTGGCCCGGTTTGCCGCCTCGGCACGCGCCTTGGCTTCGGCCAGCTGGGCGAGCATGTCGTGGCGCTCGGTCAGGTCGACCCAGCCACCGGCCAGTGCCGTCACGGCCTTGCCGGGGCCCTGCAACGGTGCGACCCAGTTCAGTACATGCCGCTTTTCGCCCTGGATGTGCAGGCAGCGGTCCTTGCTGAGTGCGCGGCCCGAGCTAATGACGTCGCGATAGTCCTCGGAGAGTTCAGCAACGTCCGTGATCACGCCGGCGAGCGGTTCCGGCTTGTCCGGCGGCAGGCCTCGCAGCGATGCGCGTGAGGCGCCGACCAGTTCCTCGTAGCGCCGGTTGCAGGTGATGAGCCGCTGCCGGGCGTCGCGCACATAGACGGGCAGGGGAATGCTGTCCAGCACCGCCGTATGCAGCGTCAGGCGCTGGCGCAGCCGTGCCGTGCAGGCCTGGCTGCGCGCGAGCCGGCGCCGCAACACGCGCACGCGTGCAGCCAGCAGCGCGGACGCGAGCAGCAGCGTCAGGCTCAAAGCCAGCCAGACGATGGGCGGGGGCAAGGCGGACAAATTCAATGCAGGCGACAGGCATGGAGGACAGCCCTGCTCGGCGTTGCCGTTGCGGGGCGCGATCCATGACTCTATGGATGCCTGCATCGCCCCAGTTTCAGACGCGTCGGAGTCTGGCTGGGGAAAATTCCTATTCAGACGGCAGCCACGCTAGCCGAATGCCGTCGCGGTCACCGGGCCGAGCGGCTGGCAAGCCACCGGGCAACGCTATCATTGTCTTGCCCTACCTGTCTGTTACCTGTCTGCGATGGAGTTTTCCGATGCTGACTGCGCCGACCGCGATCACTGGCCTGCTGGCAGCCTGCCTGGTGCTGATGGCCGCCTGGCTGCTGCACTGGCACCGGCGCCTGCGAACGCTGGGCAGCCAGCGCGATGTGCTGGCCGCCATCATCGATGCCGCGCCATATCCGATCGCGGCGCGGGACGAGCGCGGGCGCTTCGTCGCGGTCAATGCGGTGCTTGAGGATTTTCTCGGCATCCGCCGCGAGACGATGCTGGGCAAGACCATGGAAGACGCCGGCGTGCCGCCCAACATCGTTGCTGCCGTGGCATCGCCGATCGCGCGCGCGCGGGCGTCTGGCCAGCGGGTCGACGAGACGCTGCGCGTGCGTGATGCCGCCGGCGACTGGCATGACCTGCTGTTTGCCACGCAGCCGCTGCGCCTGCCGGACGGCACCCAGGCAGGCACCGTTTCCGCGACCATCGACATTACCGCCCAGCTCGCCGCCGAACAGGCCGCCCTCGGGGCCAAGCGCCTGCTCGACGAGATTGCCGACGCCTTGCCCGTGGCGTCGTTCCAGCTCTGCGCGGAGCCGGGTGGCCGGTATTGGTTTTCGTACTTTTCCGCGAAGGCGGAGCGGTATCGCGGCTGGTCCGCCGAGCGGCTGCTCGCCGTGGTCGATGGCGAATACCCGTCGATCCATCCCGATGACCGCTTGAAAATGGCCGACGCGTTGCATCAGTCCGCTGCCGCGCAATCGGCCGCGCAGTTCGAACTCCGGATTCTTGTCGACGGCGAAACGCGGTGGCTGCGCTTGTTCGTGGGCGCACCGGTGCGTGCGCCATCCGGACAGTTGCGCTGGAGCGGCTATGCCGGCGACGCGACCGACGAGCATCGCCAGCTCGAAGCGCTGGCGGCGGCGCGCGCGGCCGCGGAAAACGCCGCACAGGCGAAGGCGCGCTTCCTGGCCACGATGACGCACGAAATCCGCACGCCGCTGGCAGCGGTCATCGGCGCGCTGGAACTGCTGCGCGGCAGCCCGATGAACCCGCAGCAGGCCAGCGAGGTCGCGCTGGCCGACAATGCGGCGCGCCTGCTCATGGAAATCCTCGACGGCATTCTCGACTACAGCCGCCTGGAGGCCGGACAACTCACGCTGGAGTTGTTGCCGCTGGATCCTCGCGCCCTCGTCGAGTCGGTGATGCAGGTGCACGGGCCGGGGGGCGCAGCCAAGCGGCTTGCGTTCGCGTTCGAAGCCGATGCGCGCGTTGCCGGCGCCTTGCTCGGAGATCCCACCCGGCTCAAGGAAATCCTGCTCAACCTGATCGGCAATGCGGTGAAGTTCACGGCGCAGGGCGGCATCACCGTGCGGTTGGACCTGCTCGAAGACATGGGGGAGCGCCAGCGTGTGTCGCTCAGCGTCGCTGATACCGGCGTGGGTATCGCGCCCGGGCAGCAGGAGCAGCTGTTCGCGCCATTTTCGCAGGCAGATAGCTCCATTTCGCGCCGGTTTGGCGGCAGCGGGCTGGGGCTGGCGATCTGCCGTCGCCTGGCGGAACGGATGGGCGGCACGCTGACGCTGCAAAGCCAGCCTGGGGCGGGCACCACGATCGTGCTGTGCGTGACGTTGCCGGTGGCCGCGAGCCCTGCGCTCCAGACCGTCGCAGGGCCGGCAGGGCCGCCGCCGCCGATAGAGCCGCTGGAGGTGCGCAAGGCCATCCTGGTGGTGGAAGACCACCTGCCATTTCAGGTCATCATGCGCCGGCAACTGGAGATGCTGGGGCAGGATTGCACGGTGGCGTCCGGGGGCGAAGCCGCGCTGGAGCAGCTCCGGCAACAGCGTTTTGCGCTGGTACTGACCGATTGCCAGATGCCCGGCATGGACGGCTTCGAACTGGCCAGCCGGATCCGGGCATCCGGGCCGGGCGCCAATGCCGACGTGCCGATCGTCGCACTGACCGCTTCTGCCGGCGCGGAAGTGGCCCGGCAATGCCACGACGCGGGCATGGACGCCTGCCTCGCCAAGCCCGTTCGCATGGACGACCTGCGCGCATGCATTGCCCGATGGGCGCGGTAAGGCGCATCATGAGGCGACTGTCCGCGCGCCGTTGCAGTGCGCAAGGGAGGTCGGCGGGTGCAGGATCCTGCTCGTGAAGGTCAATCGGGAAAAGTCGTACAGGCGCTCGGAAATTTCCTGCGCCTGCGCGGAAAAATGCTGAGCACAATGATGTGCCAGACCATAAATGCCTGTCGGATTGTTCGTCAGGCAATGCCCAATGCCATTAGCGATGGAGTGCTTGCCGTGGCCACAATCCTGATCGTCGACGACCATCCTGCTGTACGCGTCGTGCTGAAAACGCACCTGTCGCAGGTCCTCGGCGTGACGCATGTGCTGGAAGCGGACAATGGCCAGGCTGCTGTCGAGATCGTGCGCCAGTATGCGCCAGACGTCGTGATCCTCGACCTCGACATTCCCCGCATCAATGGCCTGGACGTCATCCCGCGCCTCAAGGCCATCCAGCCCAGCGTGCGCATCCTGGTGATCTCCGGACAGGACCAGAATACCTTCGCGCCGCGTGCGCGGCAGGCCGGCGCCAATGGCTATGTCAGCAAGACCCAGGAATTGCCCGAGATCGTGCGGTGCGTCGAATCCGTACTGGCGGGGTACTCGGTCATGCCGGATGTCGATGGCGGACGCGCCGACGGGCTGGATGAAACGCGCCGGCTGGGCAGCCTGTCTGACAAGGAACTCGTGATCATGCAGATGCTGGCCAAGGGCATGTCCAACAAGCAGATCGGCGAAGTGCTGTTTATCTCCAACAAGACGGTCAGCACGCACAAGACCCGTATCATGGAAAAGCTGGGCGCGCGGTCGCTCGTCGACGTGATCGATTTCGCGCGGCGCAACCACATTGCCATCGGCTGATGGAGATTCCCATGCATAGCGCATTCATCCTCGCCACGTCGGGCAGCGCCTGGATCGAACCGGCCACGCAGTATCTGAGCGATGCGGGTTTGCCGGCGCAATGCGTGACGGCCACGGAAGCCGAGGCGCTACTGGCGGCTGCCGTGCCGCGCGTCATGCTGGCCCCGCCCGAGATTGTCGCCACGCCGTTGCTGCAGCGCGCGCGCCGGCAGGGCGCGCTGCTGGTCTGCGTCGGCCCCGCGCAGGAGGACGTATCGACACTGTGCGACGACGTGCTGAGTGACCCCATGACGGAAGAGGCTTTGTTCAGGTTGCTGGCGCGACACCAATACGTGGCCATTTCGGTCAGCGAGCGCGCAGGCCTGGCCAATGCCATCGCCAGCCAGACGTTCGGCGACGCCACGCTCGCCGCCGAACTGGTGGAAGCGCTTGCGACATCCACAGAATCGGACCTCGATCGGCTCCAGACGGAAGACGACAGCCTGGAAACGTGGCGCAGCGTCGCACACCGCGTGAAAGCATCGGCGCATCTGGCCCGCTGCGAAGGCTTCCAGCGGCTCGCGCAACGACTGGAAACCGTGGCGCGCGGCGGAGACGTCAGGCTGACGGGCGCGCTTGCGGAAGTGTTTGTGCCGACCGCGCACGAATTTCGCGCTATGCTGCTGGCGAGTGCCTGCAAATAGCGTTGAGGCTCTTCTCTCGTTTGCCATGATGCGTTGGAATTCACGGTAATGCACCGTAATTCCCCGGATTTAAATATCCATGGTCGCGATTATTATTATTTGAATTCCGCGCGGGAATAATGAATTAATCAAAATTAAAACGCGAATTTCATGTGTGCGCGGAATGAATGACGGAGTCTGGGTTTCCATCCACGCTTGTCTGGGGAGCGGTCATGAGCCATGCCATGGCAACCATGCCGGAATCATCGTTCTATTTCCACCTGGCCGGGGTGGCGGTACTGGTGCTGGTGCTCGGCGTGGCGCGTGCGGTGTGGTTCGTGTTTTCGCGGCGCGAAGGCCGACGCGAACGCGCCATGCGGCTCGCTGCCGCCGTCACGCGCTGCGGGCTGGCGCTGGGCGCGATGTGGACGGCCATCGTCTATGGCAGCGGTGCCTGGGAGCGCGCCGGCGCCCACAACTGCCGGCGCCTGCCCATGCCGGATGCTTCCGCCAGGTATGAAGCGGAGTACTGCTACCTCTCGCAGCACAAGGTGCTGGTGCGCGTGTACAGCGCGGGCCGCAATGTCGTGCTGGCCCAGCGCACCGTCCCGAACTCGGGACCGGTCCGCCTGCACTGGGATCGCAGCGTGCTGGTGTTCGATGCGGCTGCCGCTGACGGCAAAGGCAGGCTCGTGCTGCCGCCGTCGCTGCGCGACCGGCTGATGGCCCGGTTGCCCTGAACGGTGCAGTGCACTCCTGCGCGCGTGCCATGCGACACTAGCGCCGGCGCGTGAAGCTTCTACTGGGAGGCAATCCGCCGAACCATCAAAACCCCACAGCTAAGCAAGGCATGACCCGACGCGATTCCCAAGGGAGCCCGACCGACCCGGCGAACACGGAGGACAGTGTGCAGCGCTCCGGGACGGCGCCCGCGCGATACCAGGGCGATTACGTTGCCTGGACTGGAGGCTGCCTGTTCATCGGTTCCGGAGGCGGCGCGGTCGCGCCGCACTCGCACTACGCGATCCAGCTGGTGATTGGGGCGCCTTCGGGTCTTCAGGTCCAGTCGGGCCATCGCGGACCATCGATCGCCTGCCATGGCGCACTGGTGCCGTCCCGCGCGGTGCACAGCATCGATGTCTCGTCGTGCGACTGGAGCGCGGTGCTGTTCATCGAGCCGGAGACGCAGGAGGGCCGCGCGCTGTCGGCAAGGATGGGTGGGCAGGTCGAGTTCCTGAGCGAAGAGATGCTGGCTGGCGTGGTCCCGGCGCTGGAGCAGGCGTGGCGCCTGACCCGGACTGCCGAAGCCGTGCAAGGCGCCGCGCAGGCACTGGTGAGTTCGCTGTCGCGGACCATCCCGCACGTGCCATCGGATCCACGGGTGCTGGCGGCGATCGAGCATCTCCGTGCGCAGGATGGCAATACGCTGGCGCTCGAAGACGTGGCGGCGGTCGTGCACCTGTCCCCGAGCCGGTTCCGCCATGTCTTTGTCGAAGAAACCGGGATGCCGCTGCGGACCTACCAGCTTTGGCGCCGGCTGCTGAAAGCGTGGGAAATCCTCATGCGCGGCGACAACCTCGCCAGTGCCGCGCACGCCGCCGGCTTTGCCGATTCAGCCCATCTGTCGCGCACGTGCCGGACCATGTTCGGACTGGCACCGTCCGCGATGCAGATGAAAGGGCCGCTGAGCGAACGGATGCGTGCACCGTCCTCCTAACGGGGCTGATCGATGGTGCCGGTCAGGGTGCCAAGAAATGCAGCCAGGTCTTCGACGTCCTGCGGCGACAGCCGGATTGCCTGCCGTGATCCCGGTGCCTCGCCAGCGGGTGCCAGTTCGCTTGTCCCAATTGCCGCGGGCGGAGCTTTCGCGTAGTGCCGGACCACGTCAGTCAGCGTGGCGAACTGCCCGGCATGCATATAAGGCGCTCGTTCTGCGACATTGCGCAGGCTCGGCGTGCGAAAGGCGCCAAGATGGGCAGGATCGTCTTTTGCCAGGAAGTTCAGCTCCGCGCACTGTTCGGGGCTGGCATCGCTGAATGGTCCAAGGCAATTGAATTCGTCGCGCAGCAGTTTCGGGATGGCGTCGGCCCGCCCGCGCTCCGGACGTGCGGGGTTCAACGGTGGTATCCCCGTGTTATGGAACGCCTGGTCGCTCAGCATTGGTCCGTTGTGGCAAGTGATGCACTGTCCCTTGCCGAGGAACAGCCTGAGTCCGCGCACCTCCTGCGCAGTGAGCACGTCCTGTCCGCGGCGATCCGCGGCGAGGGTGGATCCCACATAGCGGTCGAAACGCGAAGGACCATATCGCACGCGGCTTTCATAGGCGGCGATGGCCTTGCCCATGTTGGCGAACACGCGATTCACCTGTTCGCGCGTGGCGGACGGCAGGGCGGCCCAGGCCGCCCGCTCTTCCTGCGTGCCCAGTGGCGAGGCATCCGTCGGAAGCGCGGGCATGGCCGGCAGCGGCCCGAAGACCTGCGCGTACTGCGTCGCGTAGTTCGCCTGCATGATCCGGACAAAGCGCACCCGATTGCCGCCATGCTCGGCGGCGTCCTCCATGGGTCCCAGTGCCTGCGACCACAGGCTGTCCTTGCGGCCGTCCCAGAACAGGAACGGGGCGCCAGACGCGCCCATCACCGGCATGGTCCGGCGCGTGCCTGTGGCAATGCCAAGCCCCACGGGACGTCCATCCTCGAACTGGCCGTTCGGCTGATGGCAACTTGCGCACGAGACACGGCCATTGCGGCTCAGGCGGGCGTCGCTGAAGAGCGCGCGGCCAAGACTGGCCGCATTGCCGCTTGCTTCGTAGGCATTGGAGGGGTCCGCGGGGCGCGGCCTGGATGGGTCCAGTTGCAGGCTCGCGAGTGTCCGCAGGTCATCCGGCAGCCAAGGGTCACGCAACGCGGATTGCGGCGGGGATGCCGACACCCGCAACGCGAGGGCGATTGCCATGAGTGCGCCGCCAATCGCCACGACGGCCTTCAGGCGGGACTTCATCATTGGCGCTGCGAAGCAGGGTCGACAACGATGTTGAACGCCACCGTGTCGGGGCCTGGCGCCGCGCGAATGCCCAGCTTGAGGTCCCACCATCCGCTCATGCTGAACTTCATGCCCTGGAGCAGGTAGGTGCCTGCCTCGGGGCCGCGCGTGACGCGCGGCTGCGTCGGGTAGCCGTGGCCGTGCTGCGGCATGCCGCCGGCCACCGAGAACTGGGCGTCGCTGACCGGCTGGCCTTCCGGCGTGGTCAGCCTGACCGTCCAGGCATGCATCTGGTTGATGGCAGGCGCCGGCGTCGGCGCGAGGATCGCGACCCTGTAGCGGCCGTCGTTCGTGAACTTGTCGCGGGACAGGTCGAGGTCCTGCGGCGGCGTACTGCAGCCGTAGCCGGCAAAAAGCATTGAGAACATCGCAAGTGCGCAGAGGGCGCGGGCGGGGGATGGCATGGGGCTGGCCTTCATTGGGCGCTGTCGATGACACGTTGCAGGTCGGGTGCAACCGGGGACGGCGTGATGCCGCTCACGCCAGATCCGCCCGGGTTTCCCCACGGCAGCAAGCCGACCCGCGTCAGCAGCGCGGCGGCCCCAACACGCCATAGCTGTCCCATGGCTTCCCCCGTCAGGCGGTTCCGCATGGCAAACCGCAGCATCAGCCAGTGGACGCGCACGTGATGCGCGGTAGACCGCTGCGCGAGGACATGAGCACGTTCGAGTTGCCGGAACGCGGTGTGAAACTCACCGCGCAACTCGGCGGTGCGTGCGAGTTGGATTTCGGCGTCAATGGCCCGCCGGAGGCGGTCTGACATGCGAGACATGATGGGCTCCTGGAGAGTGTTTCGGTCTGCTGATTCTGCGGACCGACGCCCTCCAGCGCTTGAACGAAGAGGCTGTTCCCGCAGCCTTTTCATTCAAGCCGCCCGTTCTCCTGAGGGGATGACGACGGGGATTCCCCCGGATGCGAACCTGCCCTGCACAGCGGCATCGTTCGCACGTTGCAGGGCGCGCCTCACTCGCCCGCAAACATCCCGCCAATGATCTGCCCCATCTCGTGCCGGCGCGCCACCGGCATGCGTGATGCCGCCGACACAATGCTGATGGCCGCGTCGGCGTGCATGGCCATCGGCAGTGCATAGCCGACGCCGGCCACGCCATCGGCGCCGGCCAGCGCGTAGCCGCACGTGCGGCTGCGTTCGACGCCGCGCATCAGCTTCATCAGGCTGCGGCCGCTGGCTTCGTACTCGGCGCGGTGGCGTTCGTAGTGCGCGCGCACGGCGTCGTTGTCCAGGCGCGCCAGCAAGGCCATGCTGCCCGTGCCCTGGCCCAGCAGGCGCGAGCTGCCGGTCAGCATGTGGAAGGACTTGATGCGGTGGCTGCCTTCCTCGGTGTGCAGGCAATGGCCGTGGTCGCCGATGCGTACGATCAGGAATACGGCGTCGCCGGTCAGGCGCGCGAGCGCCTTCATCTTGGTCACGAGCACACTGCCGGGCGGCGGGCGGTTCATCGCGCGCAGGCCGAGCGACATGGCCGTGGTGCCCAGGTACAGGCGCTTGCTGGCCGACTCGCGCTCGATGTAGCCAGCCGCCTCCAGGAAGCGGGCCATGCGGTGGGCCGTGGTGCGGTCGATCTCGGCCTTGATGGCCAGTTCTTGCAGGGTTAACCCGGTTTCATGGTGCTCGGCGAGCAGTTCCAGCAGGGCGAAGGCGCGGGTGAGGCTCTGGACCCCACTGGGCGTAGATGGCTTGGCAGGCATGCGCGGGCGGCTTCCGGTCGGGGAGCATTGGGTTGGGCGTGCACATTATGCACAAACTGAGCGATTGATGTTGTCCCGCGGGGCGCGGTGGTTTGCAATCCTCCCATCACGCCAACCAAGCCAGCGCCATGATTCCCATCGAGACACGCATCGACCCGTCCTCCGACTCGTTTGCCAGCCAGCGCGCCGGCATGCAGGCCCTGATCGACCGCCTGCACAGCCTGGAGCAGCGCGCCGTGGCCGCCTCCGAGCGCGCCCGCCCGGCCTTTGCCAAGCGCGGCGCGCTGCTGCCGCGCGAGCGCATCGGCCGCCTGCTCGACGCCGGCGCGCCGTTCCTGCCCATTGCCACGCTGGCCGGCTTCGGCATGGACGACCCGAACCATGAGACGTCGATTCCCGGCGGCTCGCTCGTGGCCGGCATCGGCATCGTCTGCGGCGTGCGCTGCATGGTGCTGGCGACGGACTCGGGCATCGACGCCGGCGCCATGACCGAGGCCGGCAACATGAAGCTCATGCGCTGCCAGGAGATCGCGCTGGAAAACCGGCTGCCGTTCATCCACCTGGTCGAATCGGCCGGCGCCAACCTGCGCAAGTACCGCGTCGACAAGTTCATCCGCGGCGGCAGCATCTTCTACAACCTGGCGCGCCTCTCGGCGGCCGGCCTGCCGGTCATTACCGTGGTGCACGGTTCGTCCACGGCTGGCGGCGCCTACATGCCGGGCCTGTCGGACTACGTGGTCATGGTGCGCAACCGCGCGCGCGCGTTCCTGGCCGGCCCGCCGCTGCTCAAGGCCGCGACCGGCGAGATTGCGACCGACGAGGAACTCGGCGGTGCCGACCTGCACGCGACCGTGAGCGGCCTGGCCGAGTACCTTGCCGAAGACGACGAGCATGCGATTGCCACCGCGCGCGATATCGTGGCGAGCCTGGACTGGCCTGATGTGGCTCTTGCTCCGGCGCAGCCGGTCCGCGCGCCGCGCCTGGACCCGGCCGAACTCGATGGCGTGATGACGCTCGACATGAAGCGCCCCGTGGACATGCGCGAAGTCATCGCGCGCATCGTCGACGATTCCGCGTGGCTGCCGTTCAAGCCAGACTACGGCCCCGGCACCGTCTGCGGCCATGCGCGCATCGAAGGCCACGCGGTCGGCTTCATTACCAACAACGGCCCGATCGACCCGGCCGGCGCGACCAAGGCCGCGCAGTTCATCCAGCTCTGCAACCAGTCGGGCACGCCGATTGTGTTCCTGCAGAACACCACGGGCTTTATCGTGGGGCGCGCCTCGGAAGAGGCGGGCATGATCAAGCACGGCTCGAAGATGATCCAGGCGCTTTCCAATTCCACCGTGCCGCAGATCACGATCTACTGCGGATCGTCGTTCGGCGCGGGCAATTTCGGCATGTGCGGCCGGGGCTTCCATCCGCGCTTCTGCTTTTCGTGGCCCAATGCGCGCACCGCGGTGATGGGCGGCGAGCAGGCCGCCATGACGCTGGAGATCGTGGCGCGCCAGCAGGCCGAGCGCAAAGGCAAGGCCGTGGACGAAGCGCAACTCGCGGCGCAGACCGCCGAGATCGTCGCCAACTTCGAGCGCCAGGCCAGCGCCTTCGTGACCAGCGGCCTGCTGCTGGACGATGGCGTGATCGATCCGCGCGACACGCGTGCCGTGCTGGCCTTCGTGCTGGCCACCGCCCGCGAAGCCAGCCGCCGCGAGCCGCGTGCCATGCAGTTTGGCGTGGCACGCCTCTGAGCCATCAACGAATATCAAGCCAACAAGCCAACAAGAATTCCTGGAGACCAGCATGCTGTACACCGAAGACCACCGCAATATCATGGACAGCATCCGCCGCTTCGTGTCGGCGGAAATCGATCCGCATGTCGATGAGTGGGAAGCCGCCGAGATCTTCCCGGCGCACGAACTGTTCAAGAAGATGGGGGACCTCGGCTTCCTGGGCATTACCAAGCCGGTGGAATACGGCGGCCTCGGGCTCGACTTCTCCTACGCGATCGCCGCGGCCGAGGCGCTCGGCTATGCGCGCGCGCAGGGCATCGGCATGGGCGTTGGCGTGCAGTGCGACATGGCTACGCCGGCGCTGACCGCGTTCGGTTCCGACGCGCTCAAGCGCGAGTTCCTGGCGCCCGCCATTGCCGGCGACATGGTGTGCTCGATCGGCGTCTCGGAAGCCGGAGCGGGCTCCGACGTGGCATCGCTGAAGACGCGCGCACGCCGTGACGGCGACGACTACGTGATCTCCGGCTCCAAGATGTGGATCACCAACGGCACGCAGGCCGACTGGATCTGCCTGCTGTGCAACACGTCCGACGGCCCCGTGCACAAGAACAAGTCGCTGATCGTGGTGCCGCTCAAGGAGAACGGCAAGCGCGTGAAGGGCGTGGAAATCCAGAAGATCAAGAAGTTCGGCATGTGGTGCTCCGACACCGCGCAGATCTTCTTTGACGAAGTGCGCGTGCCGGTGCGCAACCGCATCGGCGAAGAGGGCATGGGCTTCATCTACCAGATGAAGCAGTTCCAGGAAGAACGCCTGAACGGTGCCGCGCGCCGCCTGGCCTGTACCGCACTGATCGAGGAGACCGCGGACTACCTGCGCCAGCGCATCGCGTTCGGCAAGCCGCTGCTCGACAACCAGTTCATCCAGTTCAAGCTGGCGGAACTGAAGACCGAGATGGAAGCGCTGCGCGCGCTGGTCTATGTCGCCACGCAGACCTACATCAACGGCGGCGAAGTGACCGAGCTGGCGTCCATGGCCAAGCTCAAGGCCGGGCGCCTGTCGCGCGAGGTGGCTGACTGGTGCATGCAGTTCCAGGGCGGCATGGGCTACACGTGGGACAACCATGCGTCGCGTGCGTATCGCGATTTCCGCCTCGGCTCGATCGGCGGCGGTGCGGACGAGGTGATGCTGCAGGTCATCGCCAAGCAGATGGGCCTGATGTCGCGCGGCTGAGCGCGTGTCTTTCCACACTCGACGAGACACTGCCATGCCAGACACCTCCCAGAACGACGGCGTGATCGTTCGCCGCTCCGGCGGCGTGCTGTTCGCCACGCTGAACATCCCGGCCACGCGCAACGCGCTGGCGCCTGAAGTCGTGGCGGCGCTGGCCGCCGCGGTGGGACAGGCGGAGGCCGACCCGGAAGTCCGCGCGCTGGTGCTGCGCGGCGCCGGCGGCATCTTCAGCGCCGGTGGCAACGTCGGCAATTTCCAGGCGCGCCTGCAGGCCGAGGCCAGCCAGGAGGACCCGGTCGCCACGCGCAACCGCCAGTTCGGCTATTTCATGGAGCGCCTGTCGGTGCTGCCGGTGCCCGTGATTGCCGCCGTGGACGGCGCTGCAATGGGCGGCGGCATGGGGCTGGCGTGCGCGGCAGACATCGTGCTGGCCACGCGCGACGCGCGCTTTGCACTGTCGGAAACCACGCTGGGCATCATTGCCGCACAGATCGCGCCGTTCGTCGTGCAGCGTCTCGGTGCAGTCGCGACGCGCCGCCTCGGGCTGACCGGTGAGCGCGTCAGCGGCCAGTCGGCCGTCGCCATCGGCCTGGTCGACCAGCTTGCCGAAGACAGCGCCGAACTCGATGCGCTGATCGCCGAATGGCTGACGCGCATCGGCCGTTGCGGGCCGAACGCGAACCGCGTGTTCAAGACGCTGGTGGGCCGCTGCGGTCGCGAAGCGTCCTCGTCACTCTCGCCGCTGCTCGACGAGGCCTCGCACCTGTTTGCCCAATGCATGCGGCACGAAGGCGCCGAGGGCGTCGCTGCCTTCCGCGAGAAGCGCGATGCCAGCTGGGTCGCGCGCTTCGATGCCGACACCGTCCGCGCGGCGCAGGCCGTCGCCTGAGATTTCAAAGAGATTCACGGGATTCCCTCATGTCCGCTACCCGCCGACCCTTCCATACGCTGCTCGTCGCCAACCGCGGCGAGATTGCCGTGCGCATTATGCGCACCGCGCGCCGCCTCGGCCTGGCCACGGTGGCTGTCTATTCCGAAGCCGACCGCCACAGCCCGCACGTGGCTGCTGCCGATCGCGCCGTCTGCATCGGCGCCGCGGCGCCCCGCGAGTCGTACCTGAACATTGCCGCCATCATCGATGCCGCACGCCGCAGCGGCGCCGATGCCGTGCATCCCGGCTACGGCTTCCTGGCCGAGAACGCCGAGTTCGCGGAAGCGATTGCGGCTGCCGGACTCATCTTTGTCGGCCCGCCGGCGAAGGCCATCCGCGCGATGGGCAACAAGGCCGAGGCCAAGCGCCTGATGCTGGACGCCGACATGCCCTGCGTGCCTGGCTATCAGGGCACGGCGCAGGACGACGCCACGCTGCTCGCGCAGGCCGGCGAGATCGGCTTTCCGCTGATGGTCAAGGCAGCAGCTGGTGGCGGCGGACGCGGCATGCGTCTGGTGCGCGATGCCGCAGGCTTGCCCGCTGCGCTGACGAGTGCGCGTTCGGAAGCCGAGACCGCATTCGGTTCCGGCGAACTGATCCTCGAACGGGCCGTGATCGCTCCGCGCCATGTGGAAATCCAGGTGTTTGCTGACACCCACGGCAACGTGATCCACCTCGGCGAGCGTGACTGCTCGGTGCAGCGCCGCCACCAGAAGGTCATCGAAGAAGCGCCGTCGCCGGCCGTCGGCCCCGCGCTGCGTGCGCGCATGGGCGAGGCTGCCGTGCGTGCCGCGCGTTCGATCGGCTACGTCGGCGCCGGCACCATGGAATTCCTGCTGGATAGCGAAGGCAACTTCTACTTCATGGAGATGAATACGCGCCTGCAGGTCGAGCATGCGGTGACAGAAGCCATCACCGGATTCGACCTCGTCGAGTGGCAACTGCGCGTGGCAGCCGGTGAACTGTTGCCGGTCACGCAGGACGAAGTGCAGCTGAACGGCCACGCGATCGAAGTCCGCCTGACCGCCGAGGACGTGCCCGCAGGCTTCCTGCCGCAGGGCGGGCCGCTGATGCGCTGGCGACCGCCTGCCACGGGCCGCGACGTGCGCGTGGACCACGCGCTGGAAGAGGGCGGGGCGATTCCGACCCACTATGACTCGATGGTGGCCAAGCTCGTGGCACACGGTGCCGATCGCGAAGAAGCGCGGCGCAAGCTGCTGCGCGCGGTTGAGGATTGCGTGCTGCTCGGCGTGCCGTCCAACCAGGCGTTCCTGGCGGACTGCCTGGCTAGCGAGGCCTTTGCCGGCAACGACGTCCACACCGGTTTCGTCGACACTCACATGCAAGCCGCGCTGCAAGCCACGGTGCCGCCGCAGCATGTGGCAGCCAGCGCCGCGCTGGTGGCCGCAGGCGTGCTGGAAGGCGGCAGCCGGCCGGCGGCGCTGGCACGCGCGGCGGCCAGCGTAGCGCTGGATGCTGCGGGCCAGTCGTGGCAGGCCATGCTGCGCGCCGGCCGCGATGGCTGGCATGTCAGCCTGCGCGAGCGCGACAGCGAAGCGCCGGCCCAGGAATGCGTGCTGCGCGTACTGCGGGCCGACGCGGAGGCGGGCACTGCACTGGTGGAGTGCGACGGCGTCGCCTATCCGCTGGTGTTTGCCACGGACAAGCATGCGCTGCACCTGTTCCAGGCCGGCCGTGCGTGGAAGTTCCAGCGCCACGATCCGCGCCGCCGCCGCGACGCAGGCGATGCCGACGGCATGCTGCAGGCGCCGCTGACCGCGCGCATCGTGGCCGTGCACGTGGCCGAGGGAGATCGCGTGCAGGCTGGCCAGCCGCTGGTGGTGCTCGAGGCCATGAAGATGGAACACATCATTGCCGCGCCGTTTGCCGGCGTGGTCGCGGAATTGTCGGCTCGCCCTGGTGGACAGGCCAGTGCCGGCGCGCTGCTGGCGCGCGTGGAAGCCGATGACGCTGAACAGGAGAAGGCATGAGCGATACCGCCAAGACCGTACGCATCGGTGGCGCCTCGGGCTTCTGGGGCGACTCCGCGATCGCCACGCCGCAGTTGCTGGCCGTGCCCGGCATGCAATACCTGGTCTACGACTACCTGGCCGAGACCACGATGTCGATCCTGGCGCGTGCGCGTGCCAAAGACCCGGCACTCGGCTATGCCACGGATTTCGTGAACGCCGCCATGGCGCCGAACCTCGGCGAGATCCTGCGCCGCGGCATCCGCGTCGTGGCCAATGCCGGCGGCCTCAATCCGGAAGCCTGCCGTGACGCGCTGCTCAAGGTGGCCGCGCAGCAGGGCTTGTCGCCACGCATCGCCGTGGTGACCGGTGACGATGTGCAGCCGCACTTCGCGCAATGGTGCGCGGACGGCCTGACCGACCTGGCAGGCCAGCCGGTGCCAACGACCGAGCCATGGTCGGCCAACGTCTACACCGGCGCGCAGGGCATTACGCGCGCGCTGGCGCTTGGCGCGGACATCGTCATTGCCGGCCGTTGCGTGGACAGTGCCGTGGTGGTTGGGGTGCTTGCGCACGAGTTCGACTGGGACTGGAGCGACTGGGACCGCCTGGCCGCCGGCACGCTCGCGGGCCATGTGATCGAGTGCGGTGCGCAGGCCACGGGTGGCCTGTTCACGGACTGGCAGCGCGTGCCGGACTGGGACCGCATGGGTTATCCCGTGATCGACTGCGCGCACGATGGCAGCTTCGTGCTGAGCAAGCCCGAAGGCACGGGCGGGCTGATCGATCCCGCCGCCGTGGCGGAGCAGGTGCTGTACGAGGTCGGCGATCCGGCCAACTACCTGATGCCCGACGTGACCTGCGACTTCCGCACGGTGCGCACCGAACTGGCCGCGCCGGGACAGGTGCGCGTGTCCGGCGCACGCGGCCGGGCACCGGGCGGCCACTACAAGGGCAATGCGACGTGGCAGGACGGCTACCAGATCAGCCTGATGATGGCGATCCGCGGCATCGACGCGCCGGCCAAGGCACGCCGCACGGCCGATGCGCTGCTCACGCGCACGCGCGCCATGCTGGCCGAGCGCGGCTTGCCCGACTACAGCGAGACGATCGTCGAGCTGCTCGGCTGTGAATCCCAATACGGCCCGCATGCGCGCGAGCTGCCGACGCGCGAGGTCGTGCTGCGCATTGGCGCACGGCACGCGCAGGCCAAGGCGCTGAGTTTCCTGCAGCGCGAATGCTCGTCGGCCGGCACGTCGATGGCGGCGGGTACGCGTTCGTCGTTCTCGGGCCGCGTCGACATCCAACCCGTGGTCAAGGTGTTTTCCTTCCTGGTGCCGAAGGGCGACGTGCCGATGCGCGTGGCGTTCGAGGACGGCGAGATCGTGCTGTCCAAGGCCGCGCAGTGTGGCGACGCTGCCGCCCCCGCCGCGATCGATATCCCGGCACTCCCGCCGGTGCCCGACGAGCCCCGCGTGCAGCGCCCGCTGGTGGCATTGGCCTATGCCCGCAGCGGCGACAAGGGCGACGATGAGAACATCGGCGTGATCGCGCGGCGGCCCGAGTACCTGACGCTGCTGCGCGAGCAACTGACGCCGGACTCGGTACGCGCATACTTTGCCCACCTCGTTCACGGTGACGTCGAGCGCTTCGACGTGCCGGGCCTGCATGCACTGAATTTCCTGATGCATGGCGCGCTGGGCGGCGGCGGTGTCGCAAGCCTGCGCTCCGATCCGCTCGGCAAGAGCTACGCACAGATGCTGCTGGACTTCCCGTTGTCGGTCCCACAGAGCTGGGCACAAGACATCGCTAACTGAATCGCAGAACCGATTGCGCCGGCTACAGGCGCGCATCCGACAAGGAGGAGACATGACACAACGCAAGCCCAACGGGCGCATCCGCAGGCTGCTGGGACTGGGTCTGTTCGCAGGACTGATTGCGGGCGCGATGCCGGCGGTCGCTCAGGGCGACAACTGGCCCAGCCGCCCCGTACGGGTAGTCGTGCCCTACACGCCCGGCGGCGTGTCCGACGCCGTCACGCGGCTGGTGATGCAGAAGCTCGCCGAGCGCATTGGCCAGCCCGTGGTGGTGGAAAACCGCCCGGGTGCGAATGGCATGATCGGCTCGGACAACGTAGCCAAGTCCGCGCCGGACGGCTATTCGCTGCTGGTGGTGGTGGCCGCGCATGCGATCAACCCGAGCCTGTATCCGAAGATGAGCTACGACCCGATCAAGGATCTGACCGGTGTCAGCCTGATCGGCCGGATTCCGCTGCTGCTGGTGTCGAGCGCCCAGCTGCCGCCGACCAACGTCAAGGAACTGGTGAGCTGGGGCAAGGCCCATCCGGACAAGATGACCTTTGCCTCCAGCGGCAACGGCTCGGGCGCTCACCTGGCCGGCGAGCTGTTCGCGCAGACCACGGGCGTGAAGATGGTGCACATCCCGTACAAGGGTATTTCGCCGGCGTTGCCGGACCTGTTCTCCGGGCAGATCGCCATCATCTTCGATTCGGTCCAGACCATGATGCCGCAGGTGAAGGCCGGCAAGGTCCGCGCGCTGGCGATTTCGAGCCCGACGCGCTGGCCGGCGGCACCGGACGTGCCGACGATGGCCGAGGCCGGCTATCCGAGCGTGACGGCCAGCAGCTGGATCGGCCTGATCGCGCCGGCCAAGACGCCGCCAGCGGTACTCGCAAAGATCTCCGCAGAGATGGACGCCGTGCTGCGACAGCCCGATGTCCGCGCGCGGCTGATCGACTACGGCATCGACCCCGTGGGCGGCAAGGCCGACCAGTTCCAGGCCTTCATCAAGGATGAATCCGTGCGCTGGGGCGAGGTGGTGAGGAAGGGCGGCGTGAAGGTGGAGTGAGACGGCGGGGCCGGCCCGATGTCCCGCGCCGGTCCCCGTTTGCTACAGATGCCGCTCGGCAGGCGGCGAATGGTCGTGATGCTGGTGGGGCGCCGGGTGCAGATCCGCACTGCAACTCGGCGATTCCGCATCATGCGTGTGCGGATGCAGGGCGCCGGGCACATTCTGGCTGTCCAGGCCATTGCGCGACAGCCACAGCGCGGTGGTGCCGGCCGCCCGGTCGATCAGCTCGCCGCAGCGCGAGTAGTCATAGGGTGAGATATCGAGCGGGCACAGCGGTGGCACCACGGAAATATGCGCGTGGCTGCTCCAGTGCTGCAGGTCGTGGACAAGCTGGCGCGCCACCAGCAGTGAAAGCGCATTGAACGCGTGTTCGAGTGCCCCGCGCGGCGGACGCCGCTCGGAACACGTGAAACCTGCCGGCAGCACGATCACGCGCGTGGCGCCGAGCCGGATCGCAGTGGAAACGGGCGTGTTGTTCGCCACGCCGCCGTCGATCAGCGAGCGCCCTTCGAACTGGACCGGCGGAAACACGCCGGGAATCGCCGCGCTGGCGAGCACGGCATCGACAATGCCGCCGCTGGATAGCAGGACCTCCGCGCCGCTCTGCATATCGGTTGCCACCACGTGCAGCGGCAGCGCGGCACCTTCCAGTCGGGCGTCGCCGAAGTTGCGGTTCAGCAAGGTGCGCAGGCCAAACGCATCCACCAGATAGCCGCGGCTGCCGCCCAGCATGCCCAGCAAGCTGCGCCACGACCACGGCATGATTTCCGCGCGCCGGATCGCGCGCCACAGTTGCTCCAGTTGCGCGGCCCCTTCGCGCCCCGGGTGGCACGCAAAGTAGGCCCCATTGATGGCCCCGGCCGAGGCCCCGATCACGAGGTCGGGCGTCAGGCCCCACGCCACCAGTTCGCGCAGCATGCCGACCTGGATTGCGCCCAGGCTGCCGCCGCCGGCAAAGACAAAAGCGGTTTTTTCCATGATATGGGTGCGGCGCAATCCACGCCGCGCTTGTGCTTTGGCTGAAATCGTCCTGAGCAAAGCATAGGCGACACTTGCGCCGGTTGGCAGGACTGGCTCAGGACTGGCTTTGCGAAACCGAATGCACGCTGCCCCGCGTTGTCGTGTGTGCCGGACGCGGTATGTACGTCAATTGCGCAATTAACCGACCTGAGTTCATCACCACTTCCAGCCGACCTGCGGTCGTACTCAATCTGGCGTCAGGGAGGTGGTGAGTTTGGTATTGCGCACATCCTATGTACCAAATGGCTTACAAAGCCATGCTGCTTGTAACGAAGTGGACAAGCCTTCCCGGGTTCAGGTTACGGGGCCGTATCAGAAAGATTACGGTTCATTAAATAGGCCGGAAATTGCCGCCAGTTGAAGAGAGTTGGTCGAAATCCGCGCTGCTATGGTGGCTCGCGGCCAATGTCTGGACATTGCGGCCGCACCTATCCAAGCAACCGTTGCAGGAATACGCATGACAACCATATCGAATCTGGGCGTCGGCTCGGGTCTCGACCTGAATTCCCTGCTGGATCAGCTGACGCAATCTGAACAGGCGCCGCTGCAAGCGATCCAGGACCAGGAATCCAGCTACCAGACCAAGCTGTCGGCTTATGGCCAGCTCAAGAATGCGCTGACCGCCTTTCAGTCGGCAGCAGGCAAGCTGGGCCAGCCGGACTTTTTCAACGTGACCAAGATCTCGTCGAGCAGTACCGACGTGCTGAGCGCCACGAGCACTACCGGCGCTGCTCCGGGCACGTACTCGGTCAACGTCACGGCGCTGGCGCAGGCCCAGTCGCTCGTCGGTGCCGGGCAAGCCAAGGAGGACGCCGCCATCGGCACGGGCTCGATCCATATCGACTTCGGCACGATCAGCGGTGGCACGCTGGATACCGACAGCACCAGCGCCACATACGGCAAGTACACGGGCGCTACGTTTGCTGCCAAGGACGGCAGCACGGGTGTCGATATCAATATCGACAGCACCCATGACACGCTCGAAGGCGTGCGCGACGCGATCAATGCGGCCAATGCCGGTGTGACCGCGACCATCCTGAATGACGGATCGGGATCCCCGTACCGGCTGGTGCTGACGTCCAACGACACAGGCCAGGCTAACAGCATGCGCATTTCCGTGACCGGCGACAGCACGGGCGCGCTGGCCGGCCTGGTGGCCAATGATCCGGCCGGCACCCAGAACATGGAGCAGACTGTCGCCGCGCGCGATGCCAAGCTCTCGGTCAACAACATCGACATTCAGAGCGCCAGCAATAACGTCTCGGCCATCCAGGGCCTGAGCCTGTCGCTGTCGCAGACCGGCACGTCGGTCGTCAGTGTGCAGCGCGACAACACGGCCATCCAGGACGGGATCCAGGCCTTCGTCACGGCCTACAACAGCCTGCAAAGCACGGCCACGAGCCTGTCGGCCTTCGACCCGACCGCGGCGCAGGGCCAGCAGGCCGCCCCGCTGACGGGTGACGGTGTGCTGCGCAACATCCAGACGCAGCTTCGCTCAGCGCTCAATATGCCGGAGGGCGGTGGCCAGGACGCGTTCACGATGCTGTCTGATGTCGGTGTCAGCTTCCAGAACGACGGCACGCTGTCGCTGGACACTACCAAGCTGTCCAGTGCCATGAATAGCAATATGGCAGGGGTGGCCGCGCTGTTCAGCAACAGCGACGGCAAGACCGGCTATGGCAACGAGATCAGCAGTCTGGTCGACAACATGACCGGCACCAATGGCGAGCTGAGTTCCGCGACCGATGGCATCAACAGCACGCTGAAGGACCTGAGCGCGCAGTACGACTCCACGCAGACCACGATCAACGACACGATCGCAAACTATCGCCAGGAGTTCACGCAGCTGGACACGATCATGGCGCAGATGAAGAACACAAGCACTTACCTGACGCAGCAGTTCGGTGCCATGAGTTCGAGCGGCTAAGAAGGTAGCCGTTCGCGGGCCGGGTTTGCCCCGGCCCGCGCCAGGATCAGGGCGTCAGCGCGTCCGGGTCAATGCCGAGCTGGCTGGCCATGTGTTCGACCAGCGCTTCCAGGCGCTGCACCCGGTTGGAGAGGTCGCGTTGTTCGGCGCGCAGCCGTTCGAGTTCCGAGGGCGCGACGGATTCGTCAGCCAGGGCCGGTCCGGCCGCGGCAAAGCTTTCCACATTGATTTCCCCGCCGAGCAGGTGCATCCAGCGATGTTCGCGCTCGCCTGCCGCACGGGGCAGCTTCACCACGTAGGGCGGCTCGTGTTCGGCCAGTTCGTCCAGGAACCCTTCGACGGACGAGATGTCCGCGAACGCGTGCAGGCGCACCGTGTTCAGGCGCAGTTCGGCCGCGGTCTGCGGCCCGCGCAGCAGCAGCATGGCCAGCAGCGCGGCCGACTGCGAGGGCACGCCCAGCACGCGGTTCATATTGTGTTCGAAGCGCGGCACGCGGCTGCTGCTGCCTTCGAACACCAGGCTCAGGCCTTTCAGGCCGTCGATGGCCACGACTACTTCCGCTTCCGTGACATTCATGACCGGCGAACGCGCGGTCTTCTGGTTGCAGCCCGCGGTGAGCGCATTGAGCGACAGCGGGTAGGTGTCGGGCACGGTGTGCTGCTTTTCCTTCAGCACGCCGAGTACGCGTCCTTCGATCGGGGTCAGCGCGCGGATCGGCTGGCGGGAGGGGGTGTCAGGCGTGGAGCTCATGGGGGAGTGTGTCGTGGTGCGGCGGCGGAGTGCCGGCAAGGCGGACATTCAAACGCAAGCCGGCGCAATGTGCAACTGGCCGTCCCCATCTTGTTGCCGTACCTCGCTTTCGCGCGGCCGCCGACTACTATCGATGAGGTGCAACGGCCGGGCAGCGCCCAAGCATCGGTGTGCACGAAAGCCGACAAATTCTTTTTGCTTACGGGGAGGCCAGTATGGCGAAGGCGGACCGGACGGAGAGCGTCGAGGGGCAGGGCACCGAGGCCACGGCAAGCCTCGATGCACCGTATTCGACGCTGGAAAGCCGATGGCACCAGATGTTTCCGACACTCAGTGCCGATGAAGTCGAACGCATGCGGCATTTTGGCACGCCGCAGTGCTGGCAAGCCGGCGAACAGCTGTTTTCGGTCGGGCAGGTGGGCCGCGGCATGTGCGTGGTGGTGAGCGGCTGTATCCAGATCATCCGCCGCGACGGGCTCGGGCATGAGCACCGCATTACCGACCTCGGGCCGGGCATGTTTTCGGCCGAAGTCGGCACGCTGACCGGGCGCCCGTCGCTCGTGGACGGCCGCGCGGTGACCGATTCCGAAGGCTTCGCGATCCCGCCAGACAGGCTGCGCGCCTTGCTGGTGGCGGAAGCGGACCTTGGCGAGCGCATTATGCGCGCGCTGATCCTGCGCCGGGTCGGGCTGATCGAGTCCGGCAGCGGTCCCGTGCTGGTCGGCCATGGCGCCGAGCCGCTGCTGCTGGCGCTGCAGGCGTTCCTGCGCCGCAACGGCCACCCGTACACGGTGATCGACATGGACGTCGAGCGCGACTGCTCCTGCCTGAGCGAGTTCGCCAACGCGCCGGATTCGGATTTTCCGCTCGTGATCTGCCCGGACGGCCGCGTGCTGCGCGCGCCCGATGAAGGGCAACTCGCCTCCTGCCTTGGCCTGCTGCCCGAATTCGATCCGGCCCACGTCTACGACGTGGTCGTGGTGGGCGCGGGTCCCGCCGGCCTGGCCACGGCCGTATATGCCGCGTCCGAAGGGCTGTCGGTGGCAGTGATCGACTGCCGCTCGCCGGGTGGGCAGGCCGGCGCCAGCGCGCGCATCGAGAATTATCTCGGGTTTCCCACCGGCATCTCGGGCCAGGCGCTGGCCGGGCGCGCGTTTGTCCAGGCGCTGAAATTCGGCGCCCACATTGCGATCCCGCTCGAAGTGAAGGCCCTGCATTGCGGTTCGGACCCGATCCGGCTCGAACTGGTCGATGGCCGCATGATTTCGACCCATACGGTGGTGATCGCCACCGGCGCCCAGTACCGCCGGCCGGCCATCGACGCGCTCGAACGCTTCGAGGGACGCGGCGTGTATTACTGGGCCTCGCCGGTGGAAGCCAAGCTGTGCAAGAACGAGCCGGTGATGCTGGTCGGCGGCGGCAACTCGGCCGGGCAGGCGGCGGTGTTCCTGGCCACGCATGCGGCGCATGTCCACATGCTGGTGCGCGGGCAGGGCCTGGCGGCCACCATGTCGCGCTATCTGGTCGACCGTATCGGCGGGCTGCCCAACGTGCAACTCCACACCCGCGCGGAAATCCATGCGCTCGAAGGCGACGGGTGGCTGTCCGATGTCCGCTATCACGCGCCCACCGAAAGCGATAGGCTGGTCTCGCTGCCGGTGCGCCACCTGTTCCTGTTCATCGGCGCCGATCCCAATGCCTCGTGGCTGCGCACGTGCAACGTGGAGACCGACGACAAGGGCTTCGTGCGCACGGGTGGCGGGACGCTAGGCTGCGCGTCGGCCGTGCCGTATCCGCTGCAGACCAGCGTGCCGGGCGTGTTCGCGATTGGCGACGTGCGCTCGGGTTCGACCAAGCGCGTGGCCGCGGCAGTGGGGGAAGGCGCCTCCGTGGTGGCGCAGATCCACAGCTATCTCGCCGGACTGCAGATGGGGCCGCAGGCCGCCTGAGCGGCTGCCGCGCACGGTGTAGCGCGGGTTGCCGGCCTGCCAAGTTCTACTGCATCCTGCCGAGGTTTCCGATCCTCACGATCATCTCGGTGAACATCTGCAGGTCCAGGTCCAGATCGGGGACTTCCTTGTACTCCTTCGCATTGTGCGCGGTGTACTTCTTGCCGGGCATGGCCGGTCCGAAATTGATCGCGTTGGGCAGCAGCTTGGCCGTGGTGCTGCCCGCCGTAGCCACGGGTTTGGCTTCGAGTCCGGTGGTGTCACCGAAGATGTTCAGCAGCGTCGAGAGCCAGGCGCCCTTGGGGTCGCGCGCCATCCAGTTGCCCTGGTCATGCTTGACCTCCACGGTCGAGCCCGTGGAGGCCGCCCACTTGTAGATGCGCTGCAGCACCTTGCCGCTGAGCGCCTCTGGCGTGCTGCCGCGCGGCATGCGCACATTGGCGGTGACTTCGATGAATTCGCCTTGCTCGCGGATCTGGTTCGGCGACATGGTCAGCGGGCCCATGAACGGGTCACGGTAGGCCAGTCCCATCTTCTCGCCAAGGTAGCCCAGGCCATACAGATCGGCGATATAGCGCGCGGCGCGCAGGTAGTGGTTGTCGGTGAGCGGCACGCCCGACGTTTGCAGGAACAGCGCCAGCCGCGGCAGCGGGTTGACGCCTTCCTCGGGCCGCGAACCGTGTGCCGACACACCGGTCACCTTGACCACGACTTCGTCGCCGTCCCGCTTGACGTCGATGGCGAACTTCCCGCCCTGCGGGGTGTACTTGCGGATAAAGGCCGCACGCGCGTTATCGAGCGCGCTCAGGACCGATGCCGGATTGCCGCCGGCAATGCGCGCGGTCGCACTCTCCGGCACGGTATTGGCGGACGCCGCGCCACGCATGGCAACGATGGTCGCGCGCTTGCTATCGGTCGCTTGCACGGGGAACAGCACCCGCAACGCGCCGGAACCCTTCTCCGCCACGACGGCGGGGTATTTGCTGTCGAGCACGATGTTGAAGTCGGGCAGCGCATTGTGTTCGCGGTAGTACTTGATGCCGTCGCCACCGGTCTCTTCGGTGGTCTCGATCATCAGGCGTACGCTGCGCTCGAGCGGCACGCCGCTTTCCTTGACGGTCTTCATAGCGTAGAGCGCCGCGGCAATCGAGCCCTTGTCGTCGATGGTGCCGCGGCCATACAGGCGGTCGCCGACGCGCGTGACGGCGAACGGATCGAGCTTCGTGCCATTGTCGAGCACCCAGTCTTCGGCGACGGCTGGGACCACGTCGGCGTGGGTCAGGATGCCGAAGATGTCGGTGCCGGTGCCGGTTAGCGTGACCTCGAAGACGCGGTTGTCCACGTTGCGGTAGATCAGCCCGAAAGACTTTGCCATGCCCTCGACGAGCTTGCCGAATTCGATGATGGCGGGGTTTTCGTGCTGCGGCATCTTGTCATCGCGAACGGTGCGCAGCGCGACCATCTTGCCCATCGTGTCGATGACCGCTGCCTCGTTGCGTACCCGGTTGTAGACCCCGAGCAGACGGCCGATGTTGACGAGGTTGTCGCCACTGAGCGGCAACCCGCCCTGCCACGCCGCTACGGCAGGCGCCACGGCAGGGTCGGCCTTGGCCGCGTTGGCCAGGAAGGTTTCGAGGCCTTCCTGCGCGCCGGGCTTCTGCGAGGCGATCAGCGCGTCCAGGGCGGGCTTGCGTAGCGTTTCGGCGCCTGCCGGACAGGCGAGCGCAAGCGAAAGCGAAAGCACAAGCGCGGAGAGGGCGTATCGGGTGGTAGGGCGGCTCATCGGCGCTTGGGGATGCGAAAGGAGGTCGACAGATGGCCGCATGATAGGGCACTTGTCTATCCTATTGTAAAAAATAGGTGTGCCTTATATAGCACCTATACCTGTCCATAAGGGAAGTCTATCCGTCATTGATAGTAAAGGTTAATGACGTTGGTTAAAACGATGAATTGTACAAATCACATTGGAGTCGCCAGAATCGGGTCCATCGCTGCAACACGCAGCAAACCACTGAAACCACCAAGGAGTGATCCCGATGCTGCAATCCCGTGAAGGCCAACGCGTTCCTAATGTCGCTTTCCGCATCCGCCAGGACAACGAGTGGAAGACTGTTACCTCCGGCGATCTGTTCAACGGCAAGACTGTCGTGGTGTTCTCGCTGCCCGGCGCCTTTACGCCGACCTGCTCGTCGACCCACCTGCCGCGCTACAACGAACTGGCGCCGGCATTTGCCAAGCAGGGCGTGGATGACATCCTGTGCGTGTCGGTCAACGACACCTTCGTGATGAACGAATGGGCCAAGGACCAGGAGTCGCAGAACATCACCATGATCCCCGACGGCAACGGCGAATTCACCGAAGGCATGGGCATGCTGGTGGACAAGGCCGACCTGGGCTTCGGCAAGCGCAGCTGGCGCTATTCGATGCTCGTCCGTGACGGCGTGGTCGAGAAGATGTTCATCGAGCCGGACGAGCCGGGCGACCCGTTCAAGGTCTCCGACGCCGACACCATGCTGAACCACATCGCCCCCGACGCCAAGCGTCCGGACCAGGTGGTGGTGTTCTCGAAGGTAGGCTGCTCGTTCTGCGCCAAGGCCAAGCAGCAACTGTCCGACGCCGGCTACGAGTACATCGAAGTGCCGCTCGACAACAAGGTGCGCGGCAAGGTGCTGGGCGCCGTGTCCGGCGAGATGACCGCACCGCAGGTGTTCATCAACGGCAAGCTGATCGGCGGCGCCGCTGCGCTCGACCAGTACCTGGGCCAGTAATCCCCGTATCACGACCGCCCCGCGCGGTCCGGCAGTCGCCGGACCCGATGGCGCCGCGCTGCCTGCGCGGTGCCATCCAGCCCGCCGATTGATGTCAGATCGATTTCAAGAAATCTCAGAAGGGAAGGAACCGTACACCATGAAGACCATCCAGACCGACGTCGCCATCATCGGAGCAGGTACCGCCGGACTCGCCGCCTACCGCGCCGCCATCGCGGCCGGCAAGCGCGCCGTGATCATCGAAGGCGGCCCGTACGGCACCACCTGTGCCCGCGTGGGCTGCATGCCGTCGAAGCTGCTGATCGCCGCCGCGGAAGCCGCGCACGAACTGCGCCACACGGCCCCGTTCGGCGTACACGTGGATGGCCAGATCCGTATCGATGGCCGCGAGGTCATGGCGCGCGTGCGCAGCGAACGCGACCGCTTCGTCGGTTTCGTGGTGCGCGGTGTGGACGGCATTCCCGAGGCAGACCGCATTCGCGGCTACGCCTCGTTCATCGACAACACCACGCTCGAAGTAGCGGCCGACGACGGCAACATCACCGTGCGTGCCAGCCGCGTGGTCATCGCCACGGGGTCGCGTCCGGTGCTGCCGGCACCGTTCAAGGTGTTCGGCGACCGCCTGATCGTCAATGACGATGTGTTCGCATGGGAAGACCTGCCGCGCAGCGTGGTCGTGTTCGGGCCCGGTGTGATCGGTCTGGAACTCGGTCAGGCGCTGTCGCGCCTTGGCGTGCGGGTGCGTGTGTTCGGTGTGCGCGGCTCGCTCGGTCCGCTGACCGACCCCGTCATCCGCCGCTATGCGGACGAGACTTTCCGCAAGGAGTTCTATCTCGATACCGAGGCCAGCGTCACGGAGATGGCGCGCGAAGGCGATCTGGCACGCATCACCTACACCGACCGTGAAGGCAAGTCCGTCACCGAGACCTTCGATTACGTGCTCGCCGCGACCGGTCGCGAGCCCAATGTGCGCGGCCTGGGCCTGGAGAACACGGGCCTGGAACTCGATGCGCGCGGCGTGCCGGTGTTCGATCCCGCGACGCTGCAGTGCGGCGTATCGCCAGTGTTCATCGCCGGCGATGCCAACAACATCCTGCCGCTGCTGCATGAAGCCGCCGACGAGGGCAAGGCCGCCGGCGAGAATGCCGCGACGTACCCGCGGGTGTTGCCGCTGGTCCGCCGCGCCCCGCTCGCCGTGGTGTTCTCTGACCCGCAGATCGCCATGGTGGGCAAGCGCTTTGCCGACCTGGCCGACGGCAGCTTCGTCACCGGCGAAGTCAGCTTCGAAGACCAGGGCCGCAGCCGCGTCATGCTCAGGAACCGTGGGCTGATGCACGTGTATGCCGACAAGGCGACCGGCCAGTTCCTGGGCGCCGAATGGACCGGCCCGCGCGCCGAGAACATCGCGCACCTGCTGGCGTGGTCCTATCAGCAGGGGCTGACCATCGCGCAGATGCTCGCCATGCCGTTCTACCACCCGGTGGTGGAAGAGGGGCTGCGCACGGCGCTGCGCGATGCGGCGGCGAAGCTTGAGAGCTGAGGCGATTGAGGCATCGGCGGCCGGCGCCAGGCCGGCCGCTTAATCCACGTCGATGACCCGTCCCGGGCACAAGATGTTGTTCGGATCGAGCGACCGCTTGATCAATCTCATCAGCGCCAGTGCCTCGGGCGTGCGGGAATGGCCGAGGAATGGCTTCTTGTGCGTGCCGATGCCGTGCTCGGCCGAGATGCTGCCATCGAATTCGCGCACTTTCGGGTAGAGGACCTCGCTGATCTCGTGCTCGGGGAAGTCGTCGGCCGTGCAGCCGGGCAGGTAGACGCTGATATGCAGATTGCTGTCGCCCACATGGCCGAAGTTGACCAGTTCGGCGTGCGGCCAGCGCGCCAGCACGGCGGCCCGCAGGCTCTCGGCAAAGCGTCCGATCTGACCGATCGGCACGCTCACGTCGTAGGCGGCGTTGGGCGCCCACATCACCGGGAACTCGGCCACGGCGTCACGCAGTTTCCAGAAACTTGCGGCTTCCTTCTCGCTGGCCGCCACGGCGGCGTCGGTGATCAGACCGGCTTCCATTGCAGCTTCCAGCATCGACTCGAACGCCGCGCCATCCTGGCCGGCGTCATTGCCTTGCAGGTCCAGCAGCACATAGAACGGTGCGCCCGCCGGCAACGGTGCGCGTACGCCCGGCACGCGCGTGGTCACGAGTTCATAGAAATCGGCCCACATCGCTTCAAACGCCGACACGCGTCCGGATAGCCGGCGCTGCGCGTGGCGCAGCAGCGCGACCACGTCGTCATAGCTGCGCAGGGCGCACAAGGCCGTCTGCGTGCAACCCGGCAGCGGCGCGAGGCGCAGTACCGCACGCGTGATCACGCCCAGCGTGCCTTCACTGCCGATGAACAGCTGGCGCAGGTCGTAGCCGGCATTGTTCTTCTGCATCTTGTTGAGCGAACTGACCACGGTGCCATCTGCCAGCACCGCTTCGAGCCCGAGTACCTGGTCGCGCATCATGCCGTAGCGGATCACCCGGTTGCCGCCCGCATTGGTGGCGATATTGCCGCCGATCTGGCAACTGCCGCGCGCACCGAGATCCACCGGAAACAGCCAGTCCGACGCGCGTGCGGCATCCTGCGCGGCCTGCAGCGTCGTGCCGGCCATCACGGTCATGGTGCCCGCCTGCGTATCGATTTCTTCCACGCCGCGCATGCGCTCGAGGGACAGCACCAGTTCGCCCCCCGCAGGCGTGGCCGCGCCGGCCAGACCGGTCAGCCCGCCTTGCGGAACCACGGCTTGCCGGTAACGGTTGCAGATGGCCAGTACTGCCGAGACTTCAGCCGTGCTGCGCGGCCGGGCCACGGCGATCGGCGGCAGCGGGTCCAGCGGCGCATACCAGTCCTTGCGGAAGCGGGTCTCGATGGCATCGCCGGCCTGCAAGCCAGCGGGGTCGAGGACGGCGGCCAGTTCGGCCAGCAGGGCGGAGGTGTCTTGCGGGGATGCCATGAGGGGTGTTTCCGTTTGCGTGTAGGGGGACGTCGAAGGCGGCGAGCCAGGCCAGCGGGACATGCTAGGCAAGCCGGTGGCCGCTGGTAAGGGCCAATCGGTGCCGGCTTGTTGGCGCCACCGGCGCCAACATTGCCACCAGCGCGATCAGGCGCCGCTCCAGGCTTCGCTGTTGATGCGCGCGCGGAACTCGCGCGGCGGCTGGCGCGTGCGGGCCAGGTGCTCCATCGCCGGTTCGATCACTTCGGCGAGCTTGTGGAACGCGGGGCCAATATCGTCCTCGGGCACGCAGGCGTAGCCCAGCAGCAGGCCCTGGCGCGCATGCACTTCATCGGCGTAGTAGCGCGACAGCGGCCGTGCCGACAGGCCCTGCGTGCGCGCCGCCATGCTGATGCCGAGATCGTCGGCGCCCGGCGGCAGGTGCATCACCAGGTGCAAGCCGGCCTCGTGCGTGGATGTGGGCCAGTCCCGGCCGAAGCGCGTGGCAATGGCTTCGCGCAACAGGCCCTGGCGCTGTGCATAGCGCTGGCGCATGCGGCGCAGGTGGGTGGCGTAGTGCCCTTCCTCGATAAAGTCCGCCAGCACCGCCTGCTGCATCAACTGGCCTTCGCGGAACAGCTCGGACAACCCGGTGGCGAAATGCGGTGCCAGCGGCTTGGGCAGCACCATGAAGCCCATGCGCAGGCCGGGGAAGAGCGTCTTGGAAAACGTGCCCATGTAGATCACGCGGTCATGCTCGTCCAGGCCCTGCAGCGACGCAAGCGGGCGGCCCTCGAAGCGGAACTCGCTGTCGTAGTCGTCTTCGACGATCCACGCACCGCGCTGGCGTGCGTACTCGAGCAGCATGCGCCGGCGCGTCAGGCTCATGACCGTGCCAAGCGGATACTGATGCGACGGCGTGGCAAAGATGAAGCGCGGCGGATTCTGCAGGGTGGCGGCGTCGGGTGCGATGCCTTCGTCGTCCACAGGGATCGGGATCACGTCCACGCCGGCGTTGGTCAGCAGGCTGCGCGTGCCCCAGTACCCCGGATCTTCCATCCATACCTTGTCGCCCGGATCGGCGAGCAGCCGTGCGATCAGGTCGATGGCCTGGTGGATGCCGGTGGTCAGGATGATCTGCTCCGGCTCGCAGCGCACCGCTCGTGCGAGCCGCAAATGCTCGGCCAGCACGCGCCGCAGCGGCATATAGCCACCATGGTGGGCGTACGTCAGCAATTCCGGGCGCGGATTGCGCCAATGCTTGTTCAGCAGCCTTGCCCAGACGGCATGCGGGAACAGCGAGACATCGGGCACACCTGCCATAAAGGCGCCCCACTGGCGATCCGACGCGCCAGCGTTGGCGACAAGGTGCATGCCACGTCGGGACAAGTCAAAGCGGTTCGTGCTTTGTTGTGCCGCAGGCACTGGCATGGTGCCATTCCGCGCGCCACCCTTGTGCAGTGCACTATGGTCGGGAAAAGTCTGCGACACAAAGGTGCCACTTCCGGTCGAGGCCGTGACATATCCCTCGGCGAGCAATTGCTCGTATGCGTAGAGAACGGTATTGCGGGAAACCCCTAGTTCCTTCGCAAGCAGGCGCGATGCCGGCAGCTTGCAACCCGCTGGCATAGAACCAGCAAGGATCTCCTGTCGGATGATTTCGTAGAGCTGGCGGTTCATATGGGCGCCATTGCCCTCCGCCTTGGCGCCTGCCGAACGTTCCAGGCGCTGCAGTAGCAGCTCGGACAGAATGACTTCTTTCAAAGTGGCTCCAGCAAGTGGCCCGAATATGGATCTATGTATGGTACCAACTATCGTTTAATTTTCCATCCATGGATCGCACGATCAGTCAGGTTCCGGTCGGCGGCCCACGTGTCCCCCTCGCCAGCCCCCACACGCCAGGAGTATTCATGTCAGGTTCCGATTCCTTCGCGGCTCACGCGTCCTCGCAGCAGGCCGCGGTGCCAACCACCGACGAACTCTCCGGCGCCGTGCGCGCGCTCTTGCCCTACATGGTCGAGACGCTGTCGGGCTTTGTGGCGGCCAGGAGTCCGTCGGGCGAAGAGCAGCCCGCCGCCGACTTCATCGAAGCGGCGCTGGCCGAGCTGGGCCTGGCTTCCGAGCGCATCGCGCTGCGTACCGAGGACATCCGGCACCTGCCGATGTACTCGCCGGCCTGCTGTCCCGACGGCGGCCGCTACAACCTGCTGGCCACGCACCGGCCCAGCCGCAAGGGCGGCCGGTCGGTGCTGTTCAATGGCCATCTCGACGTGGTGCCGACCGGGCCCGAATCGATGTGGAGCCAGTCGCCGTTCGAGCCGGTGGTCCGGGACGGATGGCTCTACGGGCGCGGTGCCGGCGACATGAAGGGCGGCATCGTGTGCGCGCTGGCCGCGTTCAAGGCGCTGGCCAGCCTGGGCCTGCGCCCGGCCGGGGCGGTCGGCTTCAATGCCGTGCTTGAAGAAGAGAACACCGGCAATGGCGCGCTGGCCACGGTCGCGGCGCTTCGCAGCGCGGTTGGCGCCGGCAAGCTGGCTTCGTTCGACACCGTGATCATTCCCGAGCCGCTCGGCGAAAGCCTGATGAGCGCGCAGGTGGGCGTGTTCTGGATGTTCATCGAACTGACCGGCAAGCCCGCCCATGCCGCGTACATGACCAGCGGCGTCAATCCGGTCGAGGCCGGCATTGCGGTGATGGAAGACCTGCGCCAGCTTGAAGCCGAATGGAACCGCCCGGAGCACCGTCCCGCGGTGTACCGCGACCACGCTCATCCGATCAATTTCAACCTGGGCCAGATCCAGGGCGGGGAATGGAATTCGTCGGTGCCGTGCACGTGCACGCTGGGCGTGCGCATCGGCTTCTTCCCCAGCATGGATATCAACGAGGCCAAGGCCACGGTCGAGGCGCGCATCCGCGCGACCGTGGAACGCCTGGCCAGCAATCTCGAACTGCGCATCCGCTATGAGGGCTTTCATGCGCCCGGCTGCGAATTCGATCTCGATGTGCCCAGCATGCAGGCGCTGGGCGAAGCGCACCGCAAGGTCAACGGTGAGCCGATCCGCCGCGAGGCGACCACGGCGACCACCGATGCCCGGCATTTCCGCATCGGGCTGGAAACGCCCGTGACCTGCTATGGCCCGCAGGCCCGCAATATCCACGGCATCGACGAATCGGTGTCGCTGGAGAGCATGGTGCGCGTGACCACGACGCTGGCCCAGTTCCTGGTGGACTGGTGCGGCGTGGAACCGGCCGGCGACGCAGCCTGAAGAAGCCGCGCGCAAGCACAACCGGCATTGCCATCCCGATGTCCACACCAAACTGAGGAACTGCCCGATGAACCGATTCAAGATGCGCCTGACGAGGAGCGCATGTTCGATGGCCCTGGCCGCTGCCGGCCTTTCGCTGCTGCCGCTGGCGCTGCCGGCCGGCAACGCCATGGCCCAGACCAAAGGCGGCACGCTGTCCGGCATCGTCCAGCCCGAGCCGCCCATCCTGGTGAGCGCGATGAACTCGCAGGCGCCGACCCAGTACGTGGCGGGCAAGATCTACCAGGGCCTGCTGACCTACGGCCCGGACCTCAAGCCCCGGCCGGAACTGGCCAAATCGTGGTCCATCTCGCCGGATGGCCTGACCTATACCTTCGAGCTGCAGAAGGGCGTCAAGTGGCATGACGGCAAGCCGTTCACGTCGGCCGACGTGGTGTTTTCGATCGACAAGATGCTGCGCGACGTGCATGTGCGCACGCGCGCGGTCATCAACAAGTACATGGCGTCGATCCGCGCCGTCAACGACAGCACGGTCGAGATCAAGCTGAAGGAGCCGTTCCCGCCGTTCATCTCGATGTTCGAGACCGGCACCATGCCGATGATGCCCAAGCACATCTACGACGGCACCGACTACCGCAACAACCCGGCCAACCAGAAGCCCGTCGGCACCGGCCCCTTCATGTTCAAGGAGTGGAAGAAGGGCGCGTATATCAAGCTGGCCAGGTTCCCGGACTACTGGAAGAAGGGCAAGCCGTACCTGGACGAGGTCGTCTTCTACGTGATCCCGGATTCCGCTTCGCGTGCGGTGGCGTTCGAAAAGGGCGACGTGCAGGTGCTGCGCGGCGGCGATGTCGACAACGTGGACGTCAAGCGCCTGCGCGCGCTGCCGAACGTGGAGTACACCACCAAGGGCTGGGAGATGTTCTCGCCGATGGCGAGCATGCTGCTCAACGAGCGCAAGCCGCCGTTCGACAATGTGAAGGTCCGTCAGGCGGTCATGCACGCGCTCAACCGCAAGATGATCGTCAACAACATCTTCTTCGGCATGGGCAAGCCGGCGATCAGCCCGTTCTCGTCGACCACGCTGTTCTTCGACAAGAACATGCCCGAGTACGACTTCAATCTGAAGAAGGCGCGCGACCTGGTCAAGGAATCGGGTGTCGACGTGGGCAAGTACCCGATCAAGATCCTGTCGACTTCGTATGGCGCCAACTGGGATCGCCTGGACGAGTACGTCAAGCAGATGCTGGAGCAGCTCGGCTTCAAGGTCAGCATCGAGTCGGCCGACGCGGGGACGTGGTCGGCGCGCGTCAGCAACTGGGACTTCGACCTGACCACCACCTACACCTACCAGTACGGCGACCCCGCGCTGGGCGTGGAGCGGCTCTATGTGACGCGCAATATCGTCAAGGGCACGCCGTTCGCCAACGTGCAGGGCTACAGCAACGCGAAGGCGGACGACCTGTGGGCCAAGGCTGGTTCGACCATGGACCCTGCGGAGCGCCAGAAGATGTACAGCGAGCTGCAGAAGATCCTGGTGACCGAGGTGGCCAACGCCAACCTGTTCGAGGTGGAGTTCCCGACGCTGTATCGCAAGCACGTCAAGAACCTCGTCACCACCGCGATCGGCCTGAACGAGTCCTTCGACAACGTCTCGATCGAGAAGAACTGAGCGAGACGCAAGACGCCGCCCGTGCCTGAGCCGGCCGGGCGGTACGCCCCGATTTGCTGCCGTCGCCGCACCCCATATGGGGCACGGTGAGGGCCAGCTGCATCCCGTTGTCGTGGTCGACTGCCCCGGCCGCCAGCATGGAGCAAGCCGTGAACTTTCTATCCTTCCTTGGCGCGCGTCTCGGCAAGGCCGTCGTGGTCGTCCTCGGCGTGGTCGTTATCAACTTCTTCCTGATCCGCATGGCGCCGGGCGATCCCGCCACGGTGATGGCAGGCGAAGCCGGTGCCGGCGATGCCGCCTTCGTCAACCAGCTGCGCGAGCAGTTCGGCCTTGACCAGCCTGTGCTGACGCAGCTCGGCATCTATCTCAAGGGCGTGGCCCGGCTCGACCTGGGCTATTCCTACCGTAACCACCTGCCGGTGCTGGACCTGATCCTTGACCGGCTGCCCGCCACGTTCCTGCTGATGAGCGGTGCCTTTCTCTTCTCGATCATCCTGGGCGTGCTGCTTGGCGTGATCGCGGCACGCACGCGCTACGAGAACCGCCGACGCTGGATCGACAGCGCGGTGATGTCTGGCGCGCTGCTGCTGTACGCCACGCCGCTGTTCTGGCTGTCGCTGATGGCGATCATCCTGTTCTCGGTGGTGCTGGGCTGGCTGCCGGCGTTCGGCATGGAATCCATCGGCGCCGGCTATACCGGGCTCGAACGCGTCGGGGACATTGCGCTGCACCTGATCCTGCCGACCGTGTCGCTCGGCTGCTTCTTCATGGCGGTGTATGTGCGCCTGACGCGCGCTTCCATGCTGGAGGTGATGGGCATGGACTATGTCAAGACCGCGCGGGCCAAGGGCGTGCCGGCCGGCCGCGTGATCCGCCTGCATGTGCTGCGCAACGCGCTGCTGCCGGTGATTACCTTCGCCGGCATCCAGCTTGGCCAGATGGCCGGCGGCGCGGTGCTGACCGAAACCGTGTTCTCGTGGCCCGGTATCGGCCGCCTGATGTTCGATGCGCTGCTGCAGCGCGACTACCAGTTGCTGCTCGGGATCTTCTTCGTGACCTCGGCGCTGGTGGTGTTCTTCAACCTGGTCACCGATGTGATCTACCGCTTTATCGACCCGCGCATTGCGGCGGGCGCCACGGGAGCCGCAGCATGAAAGCCTTCCTGCAACGCTACTGCCGCAACTACGGCGCGGTGATCGGCCTGCTCGTGCTGCTGGCGGTGCTGGCGCTGGCCATGCTGGCGCCGGTCTTCTACCAGGAATCTCCGTGGCTGATGGTGGCCGAGCCGCTGGTGAAGCCGTTCACCGACGCGTCCATGCCGTTTGGCACGGACATGCTGGGCCGCGACATTACGGCGGGCATGCTGTACGGTGCGCGCGTATCACTGCTGGTGGGCGTGATCTCCACTGCGGTGGCGTTGGCCGTGGGTGTCGCCGTGGGCGCGGTGGCCGGCTACTGCGGCGGCCGCATCGACGATGCGCTGATGCGCATTACCGAGTTCTTCCAGACCATCCCGCAACTGGCGATGGCGGTCGTGATCGTGGCCATCTTCAACCCGTCGATCTATTCGATCGTTGCCGCCATCTCGGTGGTGTCGTGGCCGCCGGTGGCGCGCCTGGTGCGTGGCGAGTTCCTTTCGCTCAAGCAGCGGGAGTTCGTGCAGGCCGCGGTGGTCATCGGGCAGAAGCCGGTGCGCATCATCTGCACGCAGATCCTGCCCAACGCCATGTCGCCAATCATCGTGTCGGCCTCGTTCATGGTCGCGACCGCGATCCTGACGGAATCCGCGCTGTCGTTCCTGGGCCTGGGCGACCGCAACATGATGAGCTGGGGCTTCATGATCGGCGCGGCGCGCACCATGATCCGCGAAGCCTGGTGGATGAGCGTGTGGCCGGGCGTGGCCATCCTGCTTACCGTGCTGTCGATCAACCTGATCGGCGAAGGCCTGAACGACGCCATGAACCCGCAGCTTCGCCGCCGCGGCGAGTGACCGCCCCCCGGACTAGCCAAGGAATACTGTGATGAAAACCAGTGACCACGCGCCCCTGCTGTCGATCCGCGATCTTTCGATCGCGCTGCCCAAGGGCGGCGACCGGCCCTATGCGGTGCGCGATATCTCCTATGACCTGCATGCCGGCGAAATCCTCTGCATCGTCGGCGAATCGGGCTCGGGCAAGTCGATGAGCGCCAACGCCATCATGGGCCTGCTGCCGTCCTATCTCAGGCCCGAGAGCGGCCAGATCCTGTTCAAGGGGCGCGACCTGCTCGCGCAGGACGAAGCGACGCTGCTTGCCATGCGCGGCAAGGACATGGCGATGGTGTTCCAGGAGCCGCTGTCCGCGCTGAACCCGGTGATGACCGTGGGCGACCAGATCGCCGAGGTCATGCGCGTGCACCACGCCTGTCCCGGCGAAGCGCGCGCGCGGCGCGTACTCGAACTGCTCGAGTTCGTCGGCCTGCCGGATCCGGCCACGCTGATGCATGCCTTCCCATTTCGCCTGTCGGGCGGCCAGCGCCAGCGCGTGGTGATTGCGATGGCGCTCGCGCTCGAGCCCGCGCTGCTGATTGCCGACGAGCCGACCACCGCGCTGGACGTGACCACGCAAGCGCAGATCCTGGACCTGATCCGCCGCATCCAGGCCGAGAAGGGCATGGGTGTCATGTTCGTGACCCACGACTTCGGCGTGGTGGCGGAGATCGCCGACCGCGTCGCGGTGATGGAGAAGGGCGTGCTGGTGGAAATGGGCCGCGCGGAACAAGTGCTCAACCACCCGCAGCATCCGTACACGCGGCGCCTGATCGGTGCGGTGCCGCACGGCCGCGCCAGCGAGCGCGCGCGCAGCCAGGCAGAGACCGTGCTGGAGGTGCGCGAGCTGCGCAAGACCTATGTCACCGGTGGCGGCCTGTTCACGAAGAAGCGCGTGGTGAACGCGGTGGACGGCGTCAGCTTTACCGTGCGCCGCGGCGAAACGCTGGGCATTGTGGGGGAATCGGGCTCGGGCAAGTCGACCATCGGCAAGTGCCTGCTGCGGCTGACCGGCATCGAGAGCGGCGAGTTGCTGTTCGACGGGCAGGACATCGCGAAACTGTCCGAGCGCCAGTTCCGCCCGCTGCGCCGCGACGTGCAGATGATCTTCCAGGACCCGTTCGCATCGCTCAATCCGCGCCATACCGTGGGGCGCATCATCAGCGACGGCCCGGTCGCCAACGGCGTGCCCGTGGCCGCCGCGCAGGCGCGTGCGCGCGAACTGCTGCAACTGGTTGGCCTGGAGGCGTCGGCATTCGACCGCTACCCGAACCAGTTCTCCGGCGGCCAGCGCCAGCGCATCGGCATTGCGCGCGCACTGGCGCTGGAACCGAAGCTGCTGGTGGCGGACGAGTCGGTCTCCGCGCTGGACGTCTCGGTGCAGGCGCAGGTGCTGGAACTGCTGGGCGATCTGCAGAAGCGCCTGAACATCGGGCTGATCTTCATTACCCACGACCTGCGCGTGGCCGCGCAGATCTGCCACCACGTGATCGTGATGCACAAGGGGCGCGTGGTGGAGTCCGGCCCGCCCGCGCAGATTTTCGACGCTCCGCAGCACGCCTATACCCAGCGCCTGATCGGCGCGATTCCCGGCAAGGAATGGGACCCCACACTGATCCGTGCCGCTGCGTGAGCGGCGCGGATCCAACCTGTAGCCAAAGCAAAGATAACTGGAGAGAAGTGATGAAGAACGCCGATCTGGTCCGCCGCAAGGACGCCGCCACGCCGCGTGGCGTGGGTGTGATGTGCAATTTTTACGCCGAGCGCGCGCTGAACTCGGAGATCTGGGACGTCGAGGGCAAGCGCTATATCGACTTCGCCGCGGGCATCGCCGTGCTCAACACCGGCCACCGTCATCCGCGCCTGGTCGAGGCGGTGGAAAAGCAACTGGGCCGCTTCACGCATACCGCCTACCAGATCGTTCCGTACGCCAGCTACATCGAGCTGGCCGAAAAGATCAACCAGCGCGCGCCCGGCCGCTCCGCCAAGAAGACCGCGTTCTTCACCACGGGCGCCGAGGCGGTCGAGAACGCCATCAAGATCGCCCGCGCCGCGACCGGCCGGCCCGGTGTGATTGCGTTCTCGGGCGGCTTCCATGGCCGCACCATGATGGGCATGGCGCTGACCGGCAAGGTCGCACCGTACAAGATCGGCTTCGGGCCCTTCCCGGGCGAGGTCTATCACGCGCCGTATCCGTGCGCGCTGCATGGCGTGAGCACCGATGACTCGCTCAAGGCGCTGCAGCACCTGTTCAAGGCGGACATCGATCCCAGGCGCGTCGCCGCCATCATCTTCGAACCCGTGCAGGGCGAGGGAGGCTTCAACGTGGCGCCGTCGGAGTTCGTTCGCGCGTTGCGTGCGGTGTGCGACGAGCACGGCATCCTGCTGATTGCCGACGAGGTGCAGACCGGTTTCGGCCGCACAGGCAAGCTGTTCGCGATGGAGCACTACGACGTGGCGCCGGACCTCACCACCATGGCCAAGAGCCTGGCGGGCGGCATGCCGCTGTCGGCCGTGTGCGGCCGTGCCGAGGTGATGGACGCGCCCGCCCCCGGCGGCCTGGGCGGCACGTATGCGGGCAACCCGCTGGCCGTGGCCTCGGCGCTGGCGGTGCTGGATGTGCTCGAAAGCGAGAACCTGATTGCACGCGGCGCCGAACTGGGCCAGCGCCTGATGTCCCGCCTGGAGAGCCTGCGCCCGCGCGTGCCGCAGATTGCCGAAGTGCGCGGTGTCGGCGGCATGGTCGCGGTCGAGTTCCGGCAGGCCGATGGCACGCCCGATGCCGACTTCACGCGCACGGTGCAGAACCGCGCGCTGGAGAAAGGCCTGCTGTTGCTGTCATGCGGCGTCTACGGCAACGTGATCCGCTTCCTGTTCCCGCTGACGATCCAGGACGCGGTGATGAATGAAGGCCTGGACATCCTGGCCGAGGCACTGACGCGCTGAAGCGCTGAAGCGCGGCTTTCCGCTACGCCCACACCACCGATATCGACGAGGCGATTCATGCAACTCAAGGACCCCGGCCTGCTGCGTGCGCAGGCCTATCTCGCCGGCAACTGGCAGGACGCCGACAGCGGCGCCACCTTTGCCGTGACCGATCCCGCCAGCGGTGCACTGATTGGCACCGTGCCTCAAATGGGCGCTGCCGAGACGCGCCGCGCCATCGACGCCGCGCAGGCGGCCCAGGCCGGCTGGCGCCGCAAGACGGCGCGAGAGCGCGCTACGGTGCTGCGCGCCTGGTACGAACTGATGCTCGCGCACGCCGACGATCTCGCGCTGCTGATGACCACCGAGCAGGGCAAGCCGCTGGCCGAGGCCAAGGGTGAAGTCGTGTATGCAGCCTCTTTCCTCGAATGGTTCGCCGAGGAAGCCAAGCGCGTGAGCGGCGATGTGCTGGCCACGCCAGCCAGCGACAAGCGCCTGGTGGTCGTGAAGGAGCCGGTGGGCGTGTGCGCTGCCATCACGCCGTGGAACTTCCCGCTCGCGATGATCACGCGCAAGGCTGGCCCGGCGCTGGCAGCGGGCTGTGCGATGGTGCTCAAGCCGGCCGAAGACACGCCGCTGTCCGCGCTGGCATTAGCCGTGCTGGCCGAGCGCGCGGGCCTGCCGGCAGGTCTGTTCAGCGTGATCACCGGCAACGCGGTTGCCATCGGCGGCGAACTGACCGCCAACCCGGTGGTGCGCAAGCTCAGCTTTACCGGCTCGACCGAGGTGGGCCGCATCCTGATGCGGCAATCCGCCGACACGATCAAGAAGCTTTCGCTGGAACTCGGCGGCAACGCGCCGTTCATCGTGTTCGACGACGCCGACCTTGATGCGGCGGTGGAGGGCGCCATCGCGTCCAAGTACCGCAATGCCGGGCAAACGTGCGTCTGCGCCAACCGGCTCTACGTCCACGACAAGGTCTACGACGCGTTCGCCGAAAAGCTCGTCGCCGCGGTCGCCAGGCTGAAGGTTGGCTATGGTGTCGAGCCTGGCGTGCTGCAGGGCCCGCTGATCAACCAGGACGCGGTGGCCAAGGTGGAGTCGCATATCGCCGACGCGCTCGGCAAGGGTGCGCGCGTCCTGTCCGGCGGCAAGCGCCATGCGCTCGGCGGCACCTTCTTCGAACCGACAGTGCTGGCCGACGTCACGCCGGCCATGTGCGTGGCGAAGGAGGAAACCTTCGGTCCGCTGGCGCCGCTGTTCCGCTTTTCGTCCGACGAGGAAGCCATTGCCATGGCCAACGACACCGAGTTCGGCCTGGCCTCGTACTTCTACAGCCGCGATATCGGCCGCGTGTGGCGTGTGGCCGAGGCACTCGAATACGGCATGGTCGGCATCAACACCGGGTTGATCTCCAACGAAGTGGCGCCGTTCGGCGGCGTCAAGCAGTCGGGCCTGGGCCGTGAGGGCTCGAAGTACGGGCTCGACGAGTACCTGGAAATCAAGTACCTGTGCATGGGAGGCGTGGACCGATGAGCGAAGCGCAGGAGAGGCCCAAGGCTGTCGGCACGGTGCAGGTCGACAACGAGCGCGTGGTGGTCACCGAGTGGCGCTTTGCGCCCGGTGCCGAAACAGGACATCACCGCCATGGCTGCGACTACGTCGTGGTGCCGATGACCACCGGCGCACTGCGGCTGCAGACGCCGGCCGGTGAAGCGGTCAGCCAGCTGGTCGCCGGCCACGCCTACTACCGCCCGGCCGGGGTGGAGCACAACGTCATCAATGCCCATGAAGGCGAGTGCGTCTTCGTGGAGATCGAGATCAAGCCGGCGGCGGGCGCCGCGGGCGGAGGAAGTAGCCAATGAGCCAGGCCAACACCAATCTGCGCGAACGCAACGGCGGCCAGATTCTTGTCGAGCAATTGCGCATTCAGGGCGTGCGCCGCGTGTTCCTGGTGCCGGGCGAGAGCTACCTGCCGTGCATCGACGCGCTGTATGACCACCAGGACACGATCACGCCAATCGTCTGCCGCCAGGAGAGCGGCGCCGGCTACATGGCCGAGGCCCACGGCAAGCTGACCGGCGAGCCGGGCGTGTGCTTCGTCACGCGCGGCCCGGGCGCCACCAACGCAAGCATTGCCGTGCATACCGCGTTCCAGGACTCGACGCCGATGATCCTGTTCGTGGGCCAGGTCGGCAACGATTTCTACGAGCGCGAAGCGTTCCAGGAGATCGACTACCGCCGCATGTTCGGGCAGATGGCCAAGTGGGTTGCACAGATCGACCGCACCGACCGCATTCCCGAGTTCATCGCGCGCGCCTTTGCCGTAGCCACCAGCGGCCGGCCCGGCCCGGTGGTACTGGCGCTGCCCGAGGACACGCTGTGGGGCAAGGCCACCGTGGCGGACATGCCGCGTTACGTGCGCAGCCATGCCGCGCCCACGCCGCAGGCGCTGGCGTCGCTGGCCGGCCTGCTGGAACAGGCCGAGCGGCCGTTCCTGATGATCGGCGGCTCCGGCTGGACGCCGGAGGCGATGCGCCAGATGGAAGGTTTTGCCGAACGCTTCGGGCTGCCGGTGGGGCTGGCGTGGCGTCGCCTGGAGTGCTTCGACAACCACCATCCCAACTATGCCGGCCACGTCGGCTGGGGCATGGGCGAGGCGCTGCGCGCGCGCATCCGCAAGTCCGACCTGCTGATCGCCGTGGGTACCCGCATGGGCGAGGCGACCACCGAGGGCTATACCGTGGTGGAAAGCCCGCTGCCGCGCCAGCGGCTGGTTCATGTGTATCCTGATCCCGAGGAACTGGGCCGGGTGTTCCGCGCGGAACTCCCCATCGTCGCGGATGTGGTTTCGTTCGCGGCCGCGGTCGATGCCCTGCGGCCGGCGCGCGGACATGACCGCGCGGCCCGGGTGGAACGTGCGCGACGCGACTACCTCGACAGTCAGAAGGCGCTGCCCGCGCCGGGTCCGCTGAACCTGAACCAGGCCGCCTGCCATGTGCGCGAACGACTGCCGCAGGACGCCTGCATTACCGTCGGTGCCGGCAACTACGCGGTGTTCCCGCACACGTACTACCGCTACAAGGGCCCCGGCACCAGCCTTGCGCCCACGGTCGGATCGATGGGCTACGGCCTGCCGGCGGCAATTTCGGCCAAGCTCGAGCATCCGGAACGCACGGTGGTCTGCTATGCGGGCGACGGCTGCTTCCAGATGAACCTGCAGGAGCTGGGCGTGGCCATGCAGTACCGTCTCGGCATCGTGGTGCTGGTGTTCAACAACGGCATCTGGGGCACCATCCGCGCGCATCAGGAACGCGAGTTCCCCGGGCGCACGATTGCACTGGGCTTCGAGAACCCGGAGTTCGCCGAACTGGCGCGTGCCTATCGCGGCTATGGCGAGGTCGTCGCCAGCGATGCCGAGTTCGGCCCGGCACTTGACCGCGCGCTGGACTTCGCCAGCACCCACAGCATGCCGGCGCTGCTGGAACTGCGCTACGACCCCGATGGCATCGCGCCCGGCGCGACGCTGTCAGGCATCCGCGCGGCGGCGCTGGCCCGCCAGGCGGCAGGCTGACGCTCAACCCGTTCACCAACATTCCAACACCATGCGTGCCTTCTTCTCGGATGAACAGTTGCTGCATGAGCCCCGCCAGTTCATGCGCGCGGGCCGGCTGTGCGAGCCGACTGACGTGCCGGCCCGGGCAGCGGCACTGCAACACGCGCTGGCCGCGCGCGGCATCGAACTGGCGGCGCCGCCCGACTTCGGGCGCGCATCGCTGGAGTCGGTGCATAGTCCGGCGTATCTCGACTTTCTGGCGAGCGCCTATGCACGCTGGCAGGAACTGGCACGCCCCGGCTTCGAGCCCGGCATCGAAGTGCTGCCGAATCTGTCGCCGTACCACAACGGCAAGGTGGGCGAGCCGCGCAGGCCCGTGTGTCCTACCGACTCGGTGATCGCGCAGGCTGGCTACTACCTTGGCGACCTGAGCTGCCCGCTCGGGCCGGACAGCTGGCGCGCGATCCTGCGCGGCGCCCACAGCGCGGTGGCGGCCGCGCGCCACGTGTGCGAGCGGCAGGATGGCGCCGGCATGGCCTATGCGCTGTGCCGCCCGTCCGGCCACCATGCCCACAGCGACCGAGCGGCAGGCTTCTGCTACGTCAACAACTCGGCTATTGCGGCGCAGACGCTGCTGAACCGCTTCGGCAAGGTGGCGGTGCTCGATGTCGACGCGCACCATGGCGACGGCACGCAGCAGATCTTCTATCACCGCTCCGACGTGATGACGCTCTCGCTGCATGCCGATCCGGCCGGCTACTACCCGTTCTATACCGGCTATGCCACCGAGCGCGGCTATGGTGCAGGCTACGGGTACAACCTCAACTTCCCGCTGGCACACGGCAGCGGCGACGCGGAGTTCCTGTCGGCACTGGACGGCGCGCTCGACGCGCTGCGCGACTACCGCCCGCAAGCGGTCGTGCTGGCGCTGGGCTTCGATACCTACGAGAACGACCCCATCAGCGTGCTCAAGGTCAGCATGGACGGTTACCGCGGCATCGGCGAGCGCATCCACGCGCTGGGCCTGCCCACGGTGGTGGTGCAGGAGGGCGGTTACGAGGTGGAGGCGATCGGGCGAGGGCTCGATGCATTCCTGGCCGGCTTCGCGCCGGCAATGGCCTGAGCGGGCCGGCGCACTTTCGAATACAGGAGAACAGCAATGACTAGCAAGATCGCGATCAACGGCCAGCGCCTGTGGCAATCGCTGATGGACCTGGCGCGGATCGGTGCCACGCCGAAGGGCGGCAATGCACGGCTGGCGCTGACCGCGCTTGACGGGCAGGGGCGCGACCTGGTCTGCGGCTGGATGCGCGAGGCCGGCCTGAGCGTGACCGTGGACCGCGTGGGGAATATCTTCGGCCGCCGCTCGGGCCGCAACGATGCGCTGCCGCCGGTGATGACCGGCAGCCATATCGATACCCAGCCGACCGGCGGCAAGTTCGACGGCTGCTTCGGCGTGCTGGCCGGGCTGGAAGTCATGCGCACGCTCAACGACCACGGCGTGACCACCGAGGCGCCGCTGGAGCTGGCCATCTGGACCAACGAGGAAGGCACGCGCTTCGTGCCGGTGATGATGGGCTCGGGCGTGTTCGCGGGCATCTTTCCGCTGGAGACAGCGCTGTCCGCGACCGATGTCGACGGCAAGCGCGTGGCGGACGAGCTTCAGGCGATCGGCTATGCCGGCGCCGCGGAAGTGGGTGGGCGTCAGGTGGGCGCATATTTCGAGGCGCATATCGAGCAGGGCCCGGTGCTGGAGGCTGCGGACAACGTCATTGGCGTGGTCACGGGCTCGCTCGGGCTGCGCTGGTACGACGTCACCGTGACCGGCATGGAAGCCCATGCCGGCCCCACGCCGATGCCGCTGCGCCGCGACGCGCTGTTCGGCGCCACGCACGTCATGCAGGAAGTCGTTCGCATTGCCAACGACTTTGCCCCGCACGGACGCGGCACGGTGGGCGTGGTGAACATCCACCCGGGTTCGCGCAATGTCATTCCCGGCGCGGTGAAGTTCTCCGTCGACCTGCGCCATGAAGACGCCGACAAGCTCGCCGGGATGGATGCCAGGTTCCGCGCCGCATGCGAGGCGCTGGCCCAGGGCAAGACCACCGGGGCGCGCCTGGATGTGAAGATCGAGGACGTGCAGTATTTCCCGCCGACTCCGTTCGCACGGGAGCTTGTCGACCACGTGCGCGGCGAGGCCATGGCGCGCGGCTACAGCCATCAGGACATCGTCACCGGCGCGGGCCACGACGCCGTCTACATGGCCAGCGTGACGCCGACCGCGATGATCTTCGTGCCCTGCAAGGACGGCATCAGCCACAACGAAGTGGAAGACGCGCGGCCCGAGCACCTGGAAGCCGGGGCCAATGTGCTGCTGGGCGCGATGGTGGCGCAGGCCGGCGCATGACCGCCGCGGCCCGGGGCGCGCCGGACTGGTGGCGCGGCGGACTGCTGTTCCTGTGCGTGGTGATGCTGTTCGCTACGGTGGATGCCACCGCCAAGCACCTGGTCGGGCGCTATCCCGCGCCGTTTCTGAATGCGGTGCGCTACGCCGCAACGCTGGCGGTGGCCGTGGCCATGCTCGCCGGCTCGGGGCGGCTGCGCTTCTGGCATACCCCGCACCGGGGCCTGCTTGTGCTGCGCGGGCTGATGCTGGCCATCGTGGGCACCTGCTTCATGACCGCGCTGCTGTGGATGCCGCTGGCCGAAGCGACCGCCATCTACTTCATGGCGCCGCTGATGGTGGTGGGCCTGTCGCCGTGGATGCTCGGCGAGACGGTCGGGCCGCGCCAGTGGCTCGCCGTAGGCGCCGGCTTCTGCGGCATGCTGCTGATCGTGCGTCCGGGCGGTGCGGTGTCGTGGCTCGGCACGGTGCTGATGCTGGCCGCCACGCTCGCCTACGCCATGCTGCAGCTGCTGACGCGGCGCATGGCGGGGCAGGTGGATGCGCGCGTGCAGTATGGCTTTGCCGCGCTGATCTGCATGGTCGCCACCGGCTTGCCCGCGCCGTTTTTCCCGCCGCCGGTGTGGCCGGACCTGGCCGACTGGCTGGCGATAGCGGCCATGGGCCTGATGAGCGCGGCGGCGCAGGTGCTGCTGATTCTCGCCTTGCAACGCGCGCCGGCTTCGCGGCTGGCGCCGCTGAACTACTTCCACCTGCTGCTGGCGCTGGTCTACAGCGCGCTGTGGTTTGGCCGCTGGCCTGACGCGCTGGCGCTTGCGGGCATTGCCCTGATCGTGGTGGCTGGCCTGACGCAGACGCTGCCGGCGCCCGCCACCATCTCAACCAAACGAGGAACCCAATGAGCGAAATTCGCGATCTGGCCTATTGGCAGGCGCGCGCGGCCACGCTGCGTCCGCAAGGCCGTGCCTGTATCGGCGGCGAATGGACCGCCGCCGCCGACGGCGCCACCTTCGACAGTATCAACCCGGCGAACGGCCGCGTGCTGGCGAGGGTGGCGGCGTGCGGCGCAGCGGACGTGGATCGTGCCGTGGCAGCCGCGCGCCGGTCGTTCGAGCAAGGCGTGTGGGCGGGCCTGGCGCCGCGCGAACGCAAGGCCGTGCTGCTGCGCCTGGCCGCGCTGATCGAAACCCATGGCGAGGAATTGGCCCTGCTGGAAACGCTGGACATGGGCAAGCCCATTGGCGACACGCTGGCCTACGACATCCCGGAGGCCGCGCGCACGTTCGCGTGGTACGCCGAGGCCATCGACAAGGTCTACGACGAAATCGCGCCCACTGGCGGCAATGTGCTGGCCACCATCACGCGCGAGCCGCTGGGCGTGGTCGCGGCAGTGGTGCCATGGAACTATCCGCTGCTGATGGCAAGCTGGAAGGTCGCGCCGGCGCTGGCGGCGGGCAACAGCGTCATCCTGAAGCCGGCCGAGCAGTCGCCGCTGACCGCGCTGCGCCTGGCAGAGCTTGCCGCGGAAGCGGGCATTCCCGCGGGCGTGTTCAACGTGGTGCCGGGGCTGGGCGCACAGGCAGGCCAGGCGCTGGGCCTGCATCCGGACGTCGATTGCATTGCCTTTACCGGGTCCACGGCGACTGGCAAGCGCTTCATGGAATACTCGGGCCAGTCCAACCTCAAGCGGGTCTGGCTGGAGTGCGGTGGCAAGTCGCCGCATATCGTGTTCGACGACTGCCCCGACCTGGACAGGGCTGCGCAGGCCGCCGCCATCGGCATCTTCAACAACCAGGGCGAGATCTGCATCGCCGGCTCGCGCCTGTATGTGCACCGGGCCGTCTACGAGCCATTCATGGCGAAGCTGGAGGCCTGTGCCAAAGCCATGCAGCCCGGCGACCCGCTCGATCCGGCCTCGGCGATGGGCGCCATCGTCGACGCGCGGCAGCTCGATCGCGTGATGTCCTATGTCGATGGCGGGCGGCGCGAAGGCGCGCGCCTGCGCCTGGGCGGCGAGCGCGTGCGCGCGGACACTGGCGGCTACTTCCTGCAGCCCACCATCTTCGAGTGCCCGAGCCAGTCACTCGCCATCGTGCGCGAGGAGATCTTCGGGCCGGTGCTGGCGGTGACCGTTTTCGACACCGAAGACGAAGCCGTGCGCATGGCCAACGATTCGCCGTATGGCCTCGGCTCAGGCCTGTGGACCGCCAGCCTGTCGCGGGCCCACCGGGTGTCGCGCCGACTGCGCGCCGGCCTCGTGTGGGTCAACTGCTATATGGACGGCGATGTCACCGTGCCGTTCGGCGGGGTCAAGCAGTCGGGCTCCGGGCGCGACAAGTCGCTGCACGCGCTCGACAAGTACACCGATCTGAAGACGACGTGGATCAGCCTGGTGTAGGCATCACGGCTTCACGGCGATACCAGTCCACTACTGGGGCTGAGACTGGGGCTGTGACGCCCCGCCTGAGGTCGATGGCCCCAGCAGACCCGTACTGGGTCCTCCGCGAAGCCCACCGGCCTGGGTGGGTGCGGCTGCACCCGCCAGCATCGCCTCGGTCTGGCACTCGTCGGCAAGGCGGTGGCCGCCCTTGCTGTTGAGCAGCATTGCCTTGCTCGGGATCACGACAAGCACCATGCCCGAGCGTTGATCGGCATAGCGATCGGCGCCAGTCGTGGTGGCCACGCGCGGCAGGCGATAGTTCTTGCCCTGGAAGCGCAGGCCGATCACCTGGTCCACCTGCAGGTTACCGGACAGGTACATCACGGTCCCCAGCTCGCATTGCCATTTCTCGCCGGCAGGAGCCGCCGGGGCCTTGGTGGTCTTTGTCGTACTCTTTTTCGACGTGCTCTTGGTGGCAGGGGCCGATTTTGTCGTGCTCTCCGCGGCTATCGCGGGGCCGGACATAGCCAGGGCTGCAATGCAAGTGGCGAAGAAGAAGCATTTCATGTGTCGCTCTCCGGTGGCCAAACGCAGGAGCGCCTCGCGCAACGAGGCGCGGATTTGTCCCCTGAGTCTAGGCAACGACGGTGAAGGTATCCAGACTTCCCGATGAGGCAGTGAACGCGCCGGGACATACCACGGTATATTGAATGGGACCGAGTCTGCGCCTGCCGCATGTTGCGGTGTACCAGTACATCCAGCCAGGAGCCTTCCATGTCACTGCGCCGCCATCTGTGCCAACTCGCCTTGCTCGCCGGTCTGGCGCCCTTGTTCAGTGGCCATGCCCAGACCCAGCGGCCATCTGCGCCGGACCCCGCCATCAATGACGCCATCTCCGATGCCGTACGAGAAGGGTCGCATCGGTTCCAGCCCACTCCTAGCCAACCACTTTCGCGTGACGAGCAGTGCGACCGGCTTGCCGAACAGATCGGCCAGACGCCGAGCCGCAGTTACCGGCCTTCGAACGCGCCGGTCGAGAACAGCCAGGGCAACGATGTGGCCACGGTCGAGCGCGACCGGACCCGCAGGCAATTGCAGAAGGTGTATCAGGAAAAGTGTACGCAGTAGGCCTTGCGTTCGGATGACAGCTAATGATCGGACTTGCGATGACGCCAGCAAACGGCAGACAACATGCGTTGGGACTGATCCTCGCGATCCTTGCCGTCCTTGCATTCATCGGCGCGAGCCCCTGCGTGTTTGCGCAGGAAACCGGCAATGCGGCGCGCTTGCGCGACAAATACGCGAGCCTGACCGAGCAGTTAAGCCGCAACCCGTTTCAGCGCCAGCTATACCTGGCGTCAACGGAAACCGACTCCACGCTGACCGGGGATATTTATGCCGTGGTCGACTACCCCTTCGCCACCGTCAACGGATCGCTCAATGATCCGGTGCAGGGCCCTGCCAACTGGTGCGACGCGCTGATCCTGCACCTGAACGTGAAATATTGCCGGGCATCGGCAAGCGGAAACGGCGCCAGCCTGACCGTCAACCTGGGCAGAAAGGTCGAGGAGAAACTCTCCTCCACGTACCGCGTGCAATTCAACTACCGCGTAGTGGCCTCTGGACCCGACTACTTCCAGGTCAGGCTCAACGCGGACAGCGGTCCGATGAGCACGCGCGATTACCGCATCGTACTGGAGGCCACTTCGATCTCCGCCAGCCGTACCTTCGTGCATCTGACGTACGCATACAGCTATGGCACTGCCGGGCGCGTGGCGATGAAGACCTATCTGGCGACCCTGGGCAGTGGCAAGGTGGGCTTTACCACCACGCGTGATCCATCGACCGGGAAGACCGAATATATCGGCGGGGTGCGAGGCCTCCTGGAGCGCAACACGATGCGTTATTACCTGGCCATCGACGCGTATCTCGCCACGCTGTCCGTTCCACCCGCCAAGCGCCTTGGCCAGCGTCTGGCCAACTGGTTCGATGCCACGGAGAAATATTCGCGCCAGCTGCACGAGGTGGATCGGGATGCCTACATGACGATGAAGCTGAACGAATATCAGAGGCAGCAGACCGCGCAATGACTGGAAGAGCCATCGAACCGGCCATCGAACAGGCATCGCGTGAGGCCTGCAGCGGATCGAATCCATCAAACTGATTGGCGTAAACCCTTGCGTGGCATGAATTGCCATTCTTTTGGCGCGATTTGTGCCTTTTGAAAGGCTTCACGCCAATACCATCGGGTCCATACATTGTGCTGCCTGGCACAGGGAGACCCGAATGGAACTGAAGGGCAGCGGACCTGATGAACGGGCAGCATCCGGTTTGCTGACCCCGCAGAGCGATCCACTGCCGAAGGCGCTTCCTGGCATTGCCGCCATGGCGGCCATTGCAGCGGGATTGTCGATGCTCGGGCAGTTTGCCATCGCGACCTACCTGCCCGCCTTCGCGAGCATGGGCGATGCCCTGCATGCCACGAACGCGCAGGTCCAGCAGTCGCTCACGGCGTATCTGCTGCCCTTTGCGCTGATGCTGCCATGGCACGGCGCTATCTCCGATGCCGTGGGCCGCCGGCGGATGATCCTTCTCGGCAGTGCGCTGTTCACCATCGGCTCGCTGATCTGCGCTGGCGCCACGGGCATTGAGACGCTGCACGCGGGAAGGGCCCTGCAAGGCGTCAGTGCCGGCATTGGCGTGATCGTCGGCCGGGCCATGGTGCGCGATGTCTTCGACGGCATGCAGGCCCAGCAGGTCATGGCGCTGGTCGCGATGATCTTCGCGCTGGCTCCGGCGATTGCGCCGGTTTGCGGCGGCTGGCTCTTGCTGTGGACAGGGTGGCGCAGCATCTTTGTCTTCCTGGCGCTGGTGTCAGCATTGCTTCTCGTCGCCTGCTGGCGATGGGTGCCGGAAACCTTGCCGCCGGCACGCCGGCATCCGCTTCATCCCGCTTTGCTGGCGCGCGGCTACGGGTCCATGCTGACTCATTGGCGCTTTGTTGCGCTGACGCTCGCGAACGCCGGGGTCAACGTCGGCATCTATGTGTATATCTTTGCCGCGCCCACGTTCGTGACCCGACATCTCGGGCTCGGTGCGCAGTCGTTCGGCTGGCTGTTCATTCCGATCGTAGCGGGGATCATGCTGGGCTCGCTGGTGTCGCATCGCATGGCCGGCAAGATCAGCCCGGTGCGCAGCGTGCTGCTCGGGCACGCTGTCATGCTGGTCGCGGCCATATTGAACATTGCGGTCACGACCCTGCACGCCGCGGCCATGCCGTGGGCGCTGATTGCACTGCCCGTCTACGGCGCGGGCATGACCATCACGCAGCCGAGCCTGCAATTGCTGGCGCTCGATTGTTTCCCCGAACGGCGCGGGCTTGCTTCGAGCGGCTATGTCACGGTGCAGCAGTTCGGCAATTTCCTGATGTCGGCGCTGCTGGTCCCGCTGCTGCTGGATTCGACAGTCAAGCTGGCGCTCTGCATGGCAGCGCTGCAGTTATTCGGCCTCATCATGTTCATGGCCGCGCAACGGCACAGGGTAGCCGTGGTTTCGCCGTGAAACCCAGGCTCAACCCGCCAACGCCACGTCAATGGCGCGCTGCAGCCGTTCCATGCCGAAGGTCACGTCCTGGACCATGCCATTGACGAAGAACGATGGCGTGCCCCGTACCTGCCATTGCGTGGCACCGCGCATGTCATCGCGGATATGCGGCAGGTGCGCGTGAGCCGCCATGTCGCTGTCGAAACGGTCCAGGTCCATGCCGAGCATGCCGGCGTAGTGGCGCAGCGCTTCCGATTTCAGGCCGTTCGGCTTTTCGTGCAGCAGCCGGTACATCTGCCAGAACTTCTGCTGCGCGCCGGCCGCTTCCGCACATTCGGCCGCGGCTTCGGCGGACGGGTGCCAGTGCGACACCGGGTAGTGGCGATAGACGAAGCGGACCTGCGGGCCATAGTGCTCCATCAGGATCTTCATGGCGCCGTAGGCCATGCGGCAGTATTCGCATTCGAAGTCGCCATACTCGACGACGGTAACCCTGGCGGTGTCGGGGCCGATGGCATGGTCGGCGGCGGTAACGGCGACGTCTGGCATGGAGCGCTCCGGTTCATGGGCGGGCGGCCCGGGGACTTTCCAGTTTAGGCGCTGACCGGCCTCGCCGCGCCGCCAGCTGATCGACTACAGCTTCGCGCCCGAAAGTGGGTCATCCGGCTCTTGAGGCGTTCGTCCAGACAGGACATTGCCACATGGCCATACGACCCCGTGCTGTACGAGCCATAGGTGATCTTGCCCGGATTTGCCTGTGCATAGCTCGCGAACTCCTTCGCCGTGCGGTACGGCTGGCGCGCGTCCGCCACCAGTACCACGGCGGCGTCCACGAGCTGGTAGACGAAGGCAATCTCGGTGTCCGGGTTGTAGGGCAGCTTGCTGTAGACAAACTGGTTGCTGATGACCGCGTTGCTCAGGATGACGGAGATCGTGTAGCCATCCGGCGCGGACTTGGCCAGCGCGGCGGTGCCGATGATGGCGCCGGCGCCGGGGCGGTTTTCGACCACCATCGGCTGCCCCAGCGCCGGACCCATCTTCTCGGCCAGGATGCGCGCCAGCACGTCGGTGGCGCCGCCGGGCGCCATGCCGACGATCACGCGGACCGGCCTGGTTGGCTAGGCGTCCGCGGCATGCGCCGCCGGTGTGGCGAGCGGCAGCAGCGCAGCCGCGCCGAAGAGGGAGCCAAGCAGGCGCCGCAGCGGCATGCCGGCGGACGGGAAAGGCTGACGATGACTCATGTCGTCTCCTGTGCGTGAGGCGGGATGGCCAGGTACCGCGGCGGGGCAAGCGGCCGAGGCAGCCGCTGCGGCGATTACGCCTTGGCTTGTACGACCGGCTGATTGGCCGCCGTGGACGCGTGGCCGGCGGCCGGCCGGATTCCGTGCAGGCGCGCGCTGGCAGCCTCCATCTCGCGTTCGAGTCGCCCGATCAGCTCGCCGGCCGGCACCACGGCCTTGACCGCGCCAATACCCTGGCCGCTGCCCCAGATGTCCTTCCACGCCTTGGCTTTGGCGTTCGAGCCGAAATTCATCGCGCTCGGGTCGCTGGTGGGCAGGTTGTCCGGGTCCAGGCCGGCAGCGCGGATCGACGGGGCCAGGTAGTTGCCGTGCACGCCAGTGAACAGGTTGCTGTAGACGATGTCGTCCGAGGTTGCATTGACGATGGCCTGCTTGTAGCCCTCGGGCGCGCGCGCTTCCTCGGTGGCAATGAAGGCGCTGCCGATGTACGCGAAGTCGGCGCCCATGGCGAGCGCGCCGAGCACCGAGGCTCCATCGGCAATCGATCCCGAAAGCGCCAGCGGGCCGTCGAACCACTCGCGGATTTCCTGCACCAGCGCGAACGGGCTCTTCACGCCGGCATGGCCACCGGCGCCCGCCGCCACGGCGATCAGTCCGTCCGCGCCCTTGTCCACGGCCTTGTGGGCAAAGCCATTGTTGATGACGTCGTGCAGCACCACGCCGCCCCAGCCATGCACGGCCTGGTTGATTTCCTCGCGCGCGCCCAGGCTGGTGATGACTACGGGCACCTTGTACTTCTCGCACAGCGCCATGTCGTGGTCGAGCCGGTCATTGCTCTTGTGCACGATCTGGTTGATGGCATAGGGCGCGGCGGGGCGGTCGGGGTGGGCGCGGTTCCACGCATCCAGGCCTTCGGTTATTTCGGCAAGCCACTCGTCAAGCAACTCGGACGGGCGGGCGTTGAGCGCCGGCATGCTGCCGATGGCGCCGGCGATGCATTGCGCAATCACCAGTTTGGGATTGCTGATGATGAAAAGCGGCGAGCAGATGATGGGCAGGCGCGGCGCGCGCAGGACGTCAGGCAGCTTGGACATGGGGCGTTTCTCAGGTTGGGTGTTTCGCCGGGCCGAAAGGCGGCCGGGCAGGACTCGAATCCTAAAGTCGGTGAAGTGCGCCCGCCATCCAGACAGGCGCACGGAGTCATGCGGCGCGCAGCACGCGCTGCGGCTTCAGCGGCAGCTCCGCCAGCGCGGCGCGTAGCGCGGCTTCGAAGGCGGGGCTGTGCGTGCCGTTCAGCATCACGGACAAGCCATCGGCCTCGGAGCACGCGGCGCCGGGGCGCGCGTGCTGCGGCACGCCAAACTGGTCGCTGAGGCCGTCGACGATGCGCTGGGCCGTGGCCCGCGCCGCCATGGCGCGCAGCTCGGGCTTGTAGATCTTGCCGACGTTGGTCATCGGCATGGCGTCGATGATGAACACCCGCTTGGGGCGGGCCGGCGGCTCGTCCACGCGGGCGGCGGCGAAGTCCATCAACTCCTCCGGGCTGGCCGGCTTGCCTTCGTGCAGCGCCACGAACACCACTGGCAGCTCGCCGGCATAGGCATCCGGCGCGCCGACCGCCGCGGCGAACTTGACCGCCGGATGGGCGCCGACGGCGTCTTCGATGACCTTTGGATCGATGTTGTGGCCGCTGCGGATGATGAGGTCCTTGGCGCGGCCGCTCAGTTGCAGGCGCTCCTGCGCATCGAGCCAGCCGATGTCGCCCGTAATGAGCCAGCCGTCGTGGGTGAAGGCCTTCGCAGTGTCGGCCGGGTTGAGGTAGCCGGCGAATACATTGGGCGCCTTGTAGAGGACGATGCCGGGCTGGCCGGGTGCGGCGTCGCGGTCGGTCGCCTGGCCGTCGGCATCCATTTCCACCAGGCGCATCTGCATGTGCGGCAGCCGGAAACCGACGCTGCCCGCTGGACCCGCGATCCCGAGCGGCGTGGTGGTCGACACACCCGAAGTCTCGGTCATGCCGAGCGTCTCGTGGACCTTGTGGCCTGTCAGCCGTTCCCAGCGCGCCGCCAGCTCGGGTGGCAGGATGGCCGCGCCCGAGCGGCAGAAGCGCAGCGACGAGATGTCGGTGTCCCCGATCGGCACCTGGCAGACCGCGGCCATCACCGTCGGCACGCCGCCGCTCGTGGTGATGCGGAAGCGCTCGATGATGCGCCAGTAGTTGCGGATCACCTCCGGGTTGCGGAACAGCGTGGCGGTCGGAATCACCTGGTGCACGCCCGCGGCGATTGCCGGCAGGCCGCCCGCCAGCGTACCGGCCACGTGGAACTGCGGGCTGCCATTGAGCGCGACGTCGCTCGCGCGGAAATCGGCGACCTCCACCGTGGCCCAGCACGTGTAGACCTGTCCGCCGTGCAGGTGGCGGGCGAGCTTGGGGGCGCCGGTGGTGCCACCGGTATGGAAATAGGACGCGACGTCTTCCGGCGCGATGCGGCGTCCACTGACGAGCCGATTGTCCGGCTGGGCTGCCATCAAAGCGTCCAGGTGATGCACGCCCTCAGGCAGGACCGGGCGTTGCGCGCGTGTTTCGCCGGGCGGCGCGACCCGGATCACAAGCCGCAGTCCCGGCACCCGCTCGCGCAGCCGCATGGCCTTGCTCCAGTACCCGGCTTCGGCTTCATCACCCCAGGCCAGCAGCACCGTGGCGCCGGAGGCCTGCAGCAGCGACACCAGCTTGTCTTCGCTGAGCAGCGGGTTCAGCGGTTGGGCAATGCCGGCAGCCGAGGCGCCCCACAGCCCAAGCTGATACTCCAGGCAACTGGGCAGCAGCACGCCCTGTACATCGTCCTTGCCCATGCCCAGCGCATGCAGCACGTTGGCATATTGCGTGACCTTCGCGAACAGCGCGTCGAAGGTCCAGCTGGTGGCCGGGCCGGCGGGATCGCCGGTATGCAGGAAGGTGAGGGCGGTCTTGTCGCCGAACGCGGCCTTGCTGTTGTGGATCAGCTCGTAGGTGCTGCGCTGTGGCATGACCACGTGCAGCGGCGTCTGTTCGAGTGCGCGGATGTCATCCATGCCGCGCACCTGCATGGATGCACGCAGCGGTGGATGGACCGGTGGGTAATCGGCCAAGGTGTTTGTCTCCTGTCTGTTCTGGCGGCATCCGGGCGATTTGAAACGCGACCTTATCCAGCCATGCGGAGCTGTTGCCCGCTTGGCAGACATGTTTGCATCCGACGGACTGGTGCACAAGACGCCGCCAATGCACTATGCTGGTGTGCTGGATGCACCAATCGTTAGCGATAGCGGAATTGCATGGAAGCCACTTCACTCGTTTTCTTCGCCAATGTGGTCGACGCCGGCAGCTTTGCCGCCGCCTCGCGCCAGATGGGGCTGGACCGCTCGAGCGTCAGCCGCCGCATCAACGAGCTGGAGCAGGAACTGGGTTCCCAGCTCCTGCGCCGCACGACACGCTCCATGGAGCTGACCGAGGCCGGCGCGTTCTTCTATGAGCGTTGCAGCCTGGTGCGCGCCGAGGTCGACTACGCCCAGAAAGCGATGTGGGACCTGAGCGGCTCGGTCCGTGGGACCGTGACGCTCAGCTGTCCGCCGATGCTGGCACGAGAGGTCGTCGCGCCGCTGACGGTCGATTTCTGCAGCCAGTATCCGATGGTCGACCTGAAGCTGATCCTCAAGAACCATGTGCCGGATTTTCCTGGCAAGAAGGTCGACATCAGCCTGCAGATCACCGATTCGCCGGCCCCGTCCGTCGTCGCCAGAAAGCTGGCCTCGGTGCACTGGCTGATTTGCGGCAGTCCTGCCTATCTGGCTGACAAGGCCGAGCCGTCGAGCCCCGCGGATCTGGCCAGGCTGGCCTGGGTCGACCAGTACATCCGCGACTTCCTGGAACTGGATAGTGGCGAAGACATCGAGCGCGTGAAGATCCGTACGCGGCTCGAATGCATCGACCTGACGCTGCTGCGGCGCGCGCTGACCGAGGGGCTCGGCGTGGGCGTGCTGCCTGACTACGTGGCGCAATCCGCGCTCAAGGCCGGCAGGCTCAGGCGCCTGATGGCGGGCTACACCGTGCAGGGCACGCCGGGCACCACGCTGTACGCCATCACGCCGCCGACGCGCTACATGCCGGCGAAGGTCAAGGTGCTGCTGGATTTCATCGTGCGCGCCTTCGAGGGCGGCGGCGGAAGCCTGGCGGCCGTGGCGGAGCGTTATGCCGAGCGCGAAACACGATGAACACTTGCGTCACGCAGGGGATCGTGCCGATCGAGCCAGCGTCGAGCGAGTTCGCCGCACAGTAAGCGAGGAACGACAGCCGGAACAGAGGATCAGCCCCCCTGGTCCTTTGGCCAGAACGTGATCCTGATTTCGGACGGCGCGACGCCGTTTTCGTCCCGTGGCAGCGGGTCCGAGCGCGACACCGCACGCAGGACTGCGTTGTCCCAGTCAGAGTTTCCGCTCGATTTGGCAAGCCTCGTCGACAGCACCGATCCGTCCGGGGCCATCCGGACGGCTACCACGGCCGCCGGGTTGCCGTTGACGTCCTCGTTGAAAATAATGTTCGGCTTGACCCGCTGCCGGACGCGCTCTGCATAGCCGGACGAAGGCTTGCCGGAGGTTCCGGTGCCGGCATTCGCGTTGGCGCCGCCGGCCTGCGCACGCAAGCGGGCCAGTTCGCTCTGGCGTTCGGCATTGCTGGCCTGGCGCTGCGCTTCCGTTGCTTCACGCTGTGCCTCGCGTTGTGCCGCCTTGCGCTCGGCTTCCGCGCGCGCCTGTTTTTCGCGTTGCGCGTTCGCTTCGTCGCGCGCTGCGCGCTCGGCCTTGCGCCGCTGTTCCTGCAGCGAGATATCGGCGGGCTCTTCTTCGGCCGGCTTCGCGCTTGGCGTCGGCGCGACCGCGGGCTGATTCGGAACGGCCTCCGCGATGGGTTCCCACAGTTCGGCGGAAACCCCTTCCGGTGCCGCGCTGCGCCAACGCACGCCATAGTAGAGCAGCGCGCCAAGCAGCATATGCATGAACAGCGCCGCCAGGAAACAAATCAGGGTGCGCCGTTCTCGCACGGGATGATACGGATATGCGCTGGCCTGCATGGTCACCTGCCTCGCCGCTGCCCCGACGCAGAATGGCCTGCCGGCCCTGGCCGATGGCAGCATGCTCTTCGAGCCAATCAGGACATCAGGCTTCAGGCAATGCCAGGGAAGCCAAAAAGACTTGATGGCTGCGTTCCTACACAGAACCATTCTACAAAGTGCGCTGCAAAACAGGAGCGAGCTGCGCCATGGATCTTATGCGGCACCTGCTCGAAAGCGCACCTCATCCATCGCGTTTACTGTTCCGCATAGTTCCAGAGCAGGCCGCCGTCGACATACAAGGTCGTGCCGGTCACGTAATCTGCATCGTCGCTGGCGAGAAAGGCCGCCAGTCCGGCTACGTCGGCAGGCTGGCCCAGGCGGCCGAGCGGGATCTGCGCCATCAGCGCGTCCAGTCTGGCCTGGTCATGCGTCAGCTTGCGGTTAATCGGTGTCTGAATGGCGCCCGGCGCAATATTGTTGACAGTGATCCCAAGCGGCGCCAGTTCGATCGCCAGGTTGCGCATCAGCATGCGCAGCCCGCCCTTGCTGACGCAATAGCTGGTGAAGTGCGGGAACGGCAGGTCTTCGTGGACCGAACTGATGTTGATGACCTTGCCGCCACGGCCCTCGGCGCGCAGGTGGCGAACGAAGGCCTGGGTCAGGAAGAACGGGCCCTTCAGGTTGGTGTCGAGCACGCGGTCGTAATCCGTCTCGGTGGCATCCCAGAACGGCGCACGGACTTCGATACCGGCGTTGTTGACGACGATGTGCAGGCGGCCGGCCGCCGCCACCGCGCGGTTCACAACGTCGGCGGCCTGAGTCGCACTGGCCAGGTCGCCCACAATGACCCACGCCTGCCGGCTGCGGGCGCGCACCGCCTCCGCCGTTTCCTGCGCCGCGTCGTTGGCCGTATGGACGGCAACGATAATGTCGGCCCCCTCAGTCGCCAGGCGCTCGACGATGCCTTGCCCGATGCCGCCAGAGGCGCCTGTCACCAGAGCGGTCTTTCCCTGCAATCGCATTGTGCGTACCCCCGGCACGTATCCATAGCCGATTCCGCTGAGAGACGGCCGCAAGCGATAAGTTCAGGGACGTGGAACTTGGTCCACCTGTTGCGCGGCGGCCCAATCCTTCAGCTACGGGACCAGTGAGCGTGCGCCTATGCTGTTTTCATGGCACGAACTTCCCTTGACCGATACCGCGAAAAACGTGATTTCCAGGTCACGGCTGAACCGGGCCCGCGTACACGTACCCGCCGCGCCCCGGGCCCACTGCGCTTTGTCGTACAGAAACACTGGGCGCGGCGCCTGCATTACGACTTCCGGCTCGAGCTCGATGGCGTGTTGCTGAGCTGGGCCGTTCCCAAGGGACCCAGCTTCGATCCGGCCGAGAAGCGCATCGCCATCCACGTCGAAGACCATCCCGTCGATTACGCGGCGTTCGAAGGCACCATCCCGCCGAAGCAGTACGGAGCAGGGTCCGTCATTGTGTGGGACAACGGCACGTGGGAGCCGGTGGGCGACGCCCAGGCCGGCATGGCGAAAGGCAAGCTCGAATTCGCCTTGCACGGCCAGAAGCTCGCCGGCCGCTGGGAACTGGTGCGAATCTCGAAGCCCGGCGATGCCGATGACCAGTGGATGCTGTTCAAGAAGCGGGACCGATGGGCGCGGCCGCATGCGGAGTTCGATGTCATCACCGCGTTGCCGGACAGCGTGCTCGCGCATCCGCTTGGTCGGGTCGAGAAACGCGAGCATGGCAGCGCATCGACCACATCGACCACATCGACATCTGCTGCCCCCGATCTGTCGGCCGCAGTACCGGCACCGGCGCCGCCACGCCTGGCCCCGCAACTGGCTACACCGACGGCAAAACTGCCCAGCGGCGGAGGTTGGATCATCGAGACCAAGTTCGACGGCTATCGGCTCCTGGCCCGGATCGTCGACGCCAAGGTGCACCTGATGACGCGCAACGGTCACGACTGGACGCGCAAGCTCGGCGGTCTCGCAAAGGAAGTCGAGACGCTGGATATCTCCGAGGGATGGCTCGACGGTGAGATCGTGGTGCTGCGCGACGGCCTGCCCGACTTTAATGCGCTGCAGAACGCCATCGACAGCCATCGCACCGAATCGATTGTCTACTTCCTTTTCGATATTCCGTACTGGGAAGGGCGCGACCTGCGCCGCGTGCCATTGCGAGAGCGTCGGGCGCATCTGGCACGACTTGTCGACGCCCGCTCCGAGCGCGTTCGCTTCAGCGAGAGTTTCGAGGCGCCGGCGGATCAGGTCTTCCAGGCCGCGTCCCAGTTAGGGCTGGAGGGCGTGATGCTGAAACGGGCTGACTCCGCCTACAGCTCGTCCCGCAATGCCGACTGGCTCAAGGCCAAATGCCGGCTGCGCCAGGAGTTCGTGATCTGCGGCTATGGGGACCGGGAAGGTGCGCCCGGCGAGATTGGCCGCCTGATGCTGGGCGTCTATGAGGACGGGCAACTGCGCGATGCCGGCAACGTCGGCACGGGATGGGACAGCAAGACCGCCGCCGCGTTGCGGACGCGGCTCGCAAAGCTGAAGACCGATGCAGCGCCGTTTGCCCCCGCCTCGAAGGGCCGCAGCAGATGGGGCTCGACCAGTACCAGTGCGCCGCATTGGGTCAAGCCGTTACTGGTGGCGGAGGTCGAGTTTGCCGAATGGACGCCGTCGGGCCAGATACGTCAATCATCGTTCAAAGCCCTGCGCAGCGAGACTCCGGCGAGCGATGTCCGCAGGGAAGCGGTGCGGGTCGATCCCGGTGCCACGCGCGCTGCCGTGAAAGTGACCCCCGAGAGAGTGATTGACGTCACCACTGGCATGACCAAGCTGGACCTGGTGCGGTACTACGAAAGCGTGGCGGACTGGATGCTGCCGCATCTCGCCGCGCGTCCCGTGGCGCTTCTGCGCGCGCCCGATGGCATCGGCGGCGAAGTCTTCTTTCAGAAGCACGCTGAAACCACGAAGCTGCCGGGGCTGACCGAGCAGCCGGCGTCCCTGTGGCCGGGACATAACCGCCTGCTGACGATCGACTCGGCCGAAGCGCTCGTCGGTGCCGCGCAGCTGAATGTGGTCGAACTCCACACATGGAATTCCACGGCCGCCGATCTTGCCCACCCGGATCGCGTCATCTTCGATCTGGATCCCGGGGAAGGCGTGCCGTGGCAACACGTGCAGGAGGCAGCAATACTGGTGCAGACACTGCTTGGCGAGCTGGGGCTCGCAGCGTGGCTCAAGACCAGCGGCGGAAAAGGGCTGCACGTCGTCGTGCCGCTGGTGCCGGAGCACAACTATGACACCGTAAAGTCCTTCTCGCGTGCCGCCGTGCTGCACCTGGCCAAAGCCCTCCCTCAGCGTTTCGTGGCCAGGGCCGGCGCGGGCCATCGCAAGGGCAGGGTGTTTGTCGACTACTTGCGCAACGGCACCGCGCAGACTACCGCCGCTGCCTTCTCGGCGCGTGCGCGCCCCGGCATGGGCGTGTCGATGCCACTATCATGGGATGAACTGCCGCAGCTGAAAAGCGCCGACCAGTGGACGGTGCGGAACACCCGGGAATACCTGAGCTTCCGCACGAATGATCCGTGGAGTGACTTCTGGTCGACGGCGCAGAGCCTTCAGGATGCCATGGAGGCACTTGGGCTGACGGTGTCTTGATTGTCCTTCGTGACGTGGAGATTGCATGATGGCTGCGCGATCACTTGCCTCGCTTTCCCTAACCTTCGGCCTCGTCTCCATTCCGGTGAAGCTTTACACCGCGACGGATTCCGGGAGCACCGTGCGCTTCAACCTGCTCAGCAAGGACGGTTCGCGGCTGAAGCAGCAATACGTCTCGGAGCAAACGCGGGAAGTGGTACCGCGCGAAGAGATGGTGAAGGGCTACGAATTCGAGAAAGACCAGTTCGTGATCTTCAGTCCCGACGAACTCAAGGCGCTCGAAGAGGGCGCGAGCCATATCGTCGAGATCGTCTCGTTCGTGCCGGAAAAGGGTGTCGACCCGATCTACTACGACAAGACCTACTTCATTGCCCCGGACAAGCGCGGCGGCAAGCCCTACAGCCTGCTGCGCGCCGCCATGGCAAAGACGGGCCAGTGCGCGATTGCGAAATGGGCATCCAAGGGCAAGTCGCATATGGTTCAGATCCGGCCCATCGAGGGTGGGCTGGTGTTCCAGCAGTTGCTTTTCGCGGACGAAGTCCGGTCCATTGACGAATTGCATGTCGAGGACGTCGCCGTGTCCGAAGCCGAAATGAAGCTCGCCATTCAACTGATCGAGCAGGCGTCGGCGGACCACTACGATGCCAGCGAGTATCGCGACGAAGAGAAGGAGCGCGTCCTGGCGGCGATCGATGCGAAGATCGCCGGCAAGGAGATCATCTCTCAGGAGCCGGTGGAGATTTCACCGTCCGGACAGGTAATCGATCTTGTGGAGGCGCTGAAGAAGAGCTTGTCCACTGGCAAGCGGTCTGCGGCTGCGAGCAAGACAGCCACGGCCAAGACGCCTGCCGCGGAGCCACCCGCGCCGCGCAAGAGCGCCAAGCGAACCACTGCCACGGTGGCAGCCATTCCGAAGCGCGCGAAGAAGGCCTGAGCATGCAGGCGTTCAGCTTGCGCGACGTGCAGACGCTGGCTGGCATTTCGCGTTCCATGGTCCATGCGATGGTGGCAGCGGGCATCGTGACGCCGGCCCGTGGACCGGGGAGCCAGTATCGCTTCTCCTTCCAGGACCTGCTGCTGTTCCGCACGGCGCAATCGCTGCGTGCCGCCAATGTCCCGCCGCGGCGTGTCGTTCGATCGCTCAAGAAGCTGGATGCGCTTGGCACGGGCAGGCCTTTGACCGGCATCCGTATCACGGCGCTGGGCGGATCCGTGGCCGTGAAGGACGCGCACGGTCAATGGCAAGCAGAGACCGGACAGCGGATCATGGACTTCGAAGCGCCTGACCACTCCGCGCCCGTGCTTCCCCTGAGTCCCTTACCGGCCACCGCCGTCTGCCTGAGCGGCTATGAGTTGTTCGAGATTGCGCAGGAGTTCGAACGAGAGGATCCCGAGGAGGCCGAGATAGCCTACCGCAAGGCCATTGCCGCCGATCCCGGCCTGCTGGACGCCTACGTGAACCTCGGCTGCCTGTTGTGTGACCGGGGGCGCTACGCGGATGCCGTCGATTTGTATCGCGCCGCACTGGATCAAGGGCTCGACGGGCCCTTGATTCGATTCAATCTTGCCGTTGCGCTGGAAGACAGCGGGTACGCTGAAGCGGCCCTTGCCGAATACCATGCATGTATCGCGCTGGCGCCCGATCTGGCCGACGCGCACTACAACGCCGCACGGCTGCACGAAGCCATGGGCGACCATCAGCGCGCGATCCGGCATTTTCACCAGTACAGGCGGCTTGAACCGGTCCGGTGACCGGTGGCGAAGTTCGTCTCCTGCGAACCTGGGCCCGGACATTCCCATCGGTTATGACGTAATGCCCCTGAGTGTCTTGTGAGGGGCGATTCCTGCCTTTCATACTCCTGAGCACAATTTGCACAGGAGACAGAATGGATACCATACGCCGCCGCACGCATTGCCTGCGCAAGTACCGGGCAAAGGTAACGATGGCGCTGCTCGTTGCGGCCGCCGGGGCGGTGATGGCACAGCCGCCGCAGCCGGGTCCGGGTAAGGAACCGACGGCGGCCGGCGTCATGGAAGGCTTTCCACCGCCTGCGGAGCTGCGTGTGAACAAGGCCAATGCCTTCGCGCCTGCGAACTTGCGCTGGTCCTTCCGCCATGCCCGCGAGACCTCGCCGACGACCGGTATCCGGCGCGCTTCGGTCCCGCTTGCGCTGACGGAGCGGTCCGCGCGGCATCTCGACGACCTGCAGTTTGAAGTTGATGGGCGGTCGGTCGGATTGTCGGAGTATCTCCGCGACACACACACCGACGGCTTTATCGTGCTGCACAACGGGCAGATCGTTTTCGAACGTTATCTGGCAGGCTTCGGCCCCACGCAGCCACACATCTGGGCCTCCATGACCAAGTCGGTGACAGGCCTGCTGGCGGCCACGCTGATCGCCGAAGGCAGAATGGATCCGCAGGCGAGGCTGGCCACCTATGTGCCCGAGCTGGCGGGCAATCCGTTCGGTGAGGCTACCGTACAGAAGAATCTCGACATGGAAGTGCCTGTCGCCTATGCGCCGGACATTCCACCCGATCTGGGGCTGTTCGGTGCGGTCGGCATCATTCCGCGCCGCGCGGGCATGCCGGACAACATCTACGACTTTCTCAAGACTGTCGGTGCCGGCAAGGACGCTGCCGCGCCGGACTACTGGTTCTACCAGAACGGATCGGCGGAAGCGGTCGCGTGGGCGATACGCCGAATCTCCGGCAAGTCGTGGGCCAGCCTGGCGCAGGAACGGATCTGGTCAAGGCTGGCGGAGGACGATGCCTACATCCAGGTGGACTCGCTCGGTACAGAGATGGCCAGCGGCGGTCTGAGCACGACCCTGCGCGACGCGGCCCGTTTTGCGGACGCGGTCCGGCGCGCAGCCGCCGGTGATGCGAGCGCGGGGATTTCCACTCAGGCGGTCCGCCTTGCCTTGCGGCCGGCCGCGAACCAGGCGGGCTTCTCCAGGGGCCGGCTCGCGGCGGGCAAGCCCGGCTACGCCTATGGCGACTACTGGTACCAGGTCAACGACGGCGACGGGTCCGTCGAGGCCGGCGGGCGATTCGGGCAGAAAATCTACATCAATCCGGCAAAGGGATTGAGCGTGGTGAAGTTTTCCTCGAGCCCTGATGCCGCGCCGCGCGCCACGACGGCGGCAACAGGAAGCACACCGGCATCGCCCGGCCGGACGCTGGAATCGTCGGCGGCCCTCATTGCGGCAATCCAGGCGATCTACGCGGCCATACCGCGCTAAGGCGGTCGCCGGAAGACCGCCCGGGCCCGCGCCGGCGTTGCGAAAGGAGATTTCAGCGATGCGTCCGCACCCCGAAGCCAAGCCCCGGAGAGATCACCGAAGCGTCTTCGTCCTGCAGCATGACGGTCGATACGCGTCCATGCCGCTGCGCTTCCGTGGCGAATTCGCCAAGCTTGCGCACCTTGGCGGCTGGCACGCCGCGCGGGCCGAGACGGTGTTCGAGGTCTGCCGCCCCAAGCGTCCTGACGCGTTCGGCGATCACGGCCTTGAGCCGAGCGGGATCGACGGAGCGTACGAACGATACCGGCGTGTCCGGATCCAGCGGCTCGGCAAAGTAAGCGGGATCGGATGCGAGGTGCGACAGGTCGAGCACTTCCAATAGCCGCATCAACTGGCGCGGCGTATTGGCGCCGAGCGCGATCCAGCCGTCCTCGGTGGCAAAGAAGTCGGCAGTCGGGCTGCCGGAATAGCCCTGGTTGCCGACCCGCGGCGGTGTCGTGCCGCTGGTCAACGCCTCGCACGCGAACGAGTACATCAGTTGCAGCGCGGCACCTGTCATGGATACATCGAGCTGCACGGCGCAGCCCAGCCGGTCCCGCTCGCGCAGCCCCGACAGGATCGCCAGCGCGGCCTGCATGCCCGTTGCGGCATCGACGACCGGAAAGCCGGTCTTGATCGGCGGGTCGTCTTCGGTGCCGGCCATGAAGGCCATGCCTGTGGCGGCCTGGATCACGTGGTCGTACGCCGGCCGGCCGGTGACGTCGCCGCTGTTCTGGCCATAGCCCGAGATCGTGCAGTACACGACTTTCGGGTTGACCGCGCGGATCGCCTCGAAGCCAAGGCCGAATCGCTCCAGCACGCCGGGGCGCAGGTTGTCCACGACCACGTCGCAAGTCGCCGCCATTTCCAGCGCCCGGGCCAGGTCTGCCGCATTGCCAAGGTCTACCGCATGGCTTTGCTTGCCGGCATTCAGCGCGACAAAGCCCTGCCGGCCTTTCTCGGTGCGACGCATGACGTCGCCACCGTTGGCGTTCTCCATCTTCAGTACCGTGGCGCCGAGTTGCGCAAGGTAGAACGTGGCCAGTGGCCCTGCGATGACGTGCGAGAAGTCGAGCACGCGGATCCCGCTCAGCGGGGCGAAGGAGAGTTCTGTCGAATTCATGTCGGCCTCACTGCAACGCAATATGACTTTGTTTGACGATGCAACGGTACTTGTCCGTTTCGTCGGCGATAAAGCGATCGAACGCTTCCGGGCTTGGCGTGGGGTCGATGATCGTGCCGGCCTTCTGGTAGAAGTCGCGCACGCCGGGGTCGTTGAGTGCCTTCAGGAATGCCGCATGCAGCCGCGCCACGACCGGCTTCGGCACGCCCGCTGGCGCCCAGATGCCGATCCATGCGTCCAGCACGAGATCCTGCCGGCCAAGCGCCTCGTTCAGCGTCGGCACCTGCGGCAAGCCTGCGAGCCGCTGCGCGGACGTTACTGCCAGCGCCCGCACCGCGTGGTTCTGCAACTGCGGAATGGCGGTCGACGCGACCGGAAAGCCGACTGTCGCGTCGCCCCGGATCAATGACGGCACGATTTCGACGGAACCCTTGTACGGCACATGGACGAGGTCGACGCCTGCCGCATTGGCAAATGCCGCCCCCGCCAGATGTGCCGCGCTGCCGATGCCGCCCGACGCGTAGTTCAGCGAGCCGGGCGACTTGCGCGCGGCTTGAACGACGTCAGCCACCGTGCGATAGGGCGCGTCGTTCTTCACGAGCATCACCTGCGGGCTGAACCCCGACCGGATGATGTGGGTGAAGCTCGTGACCGGATCGAACTTGACGGATGGCTGAAGCAGCTTTTGCGTGATGTGCGTGGAAGCACCGAGGATCAGCGTGTAGCCGTCGGCCGGCTGTTGCGCGACCACCTCCGCCGCCAGAATGCCGCCCGCGCCGACCTTGTTCTCGACCACCAGCGGCTGCCCGAGTTCGCGCGCGGCGACTTCCGCCAGCTTGCGCGCCTGGATATCGGGTCCGCCGCCGGCCGCGTAGGGAACGATCAGCCGGATTGGCCGGGTAGGGAAGGCGCTTTCGCTGGCCGGAGCGGCCGTGGCGGCCGTCCAGGAAACGCCTGCAATGGCGACCACCAGGCCCAGCCTGGTCAGAAGTCTTCCTGTCGTGCGCACCGTGTGGTCTCCTTGTCATGGTCTGGAAGATGGTGTCGATTGTGGGAGTCCTGGCATTTCCTGTAAATTATTAGTTATTGATCAAGTCATCACGTTTTGTTATGAGTGACAACACGCCGCAGACGCGGCAGGCGAGGCTGGCTGGTCGCCTCGACCGCCTGCGCATCCGTCACCTGCGTTTTCTCGGATTGATCGAAGCGCACGGCTCGCTGTCGGGCGCGGCCGCGGAGCTTGCGCTGAGCCAGCCTGCCGCCACCAAGATGCTCCAGGAGATTGAAGCGGCTTTCGGCACTGAACTGGTCGCGCGCACGACACGCGGCGCGGCGCTGACGCCGGCCGGGCAACTCGCACTCGGCCGCTTGCGGATCGCCCTCAATGCAATGTCTGCTGCGATGGAAGCCATCGATGCCGCGCCGCCGGTGCCCGTGGTTCGCCTCGGCATCCTGCCGCTGGCCGGCGTCGTCGCGTTGCCCATGCTGCTTGCAAGAATGGCCTCGCGGCCGGGCTGTCCACACCTCGTGGTGCACGAATCCACGGTCGCCGGCCTGCTGGGCATGCTCGACCGCGGCGAACTCGACTGTGTGATCGGCCGCGTCGGCAGCAGCCTCGAAGCAAGTGCGACGCGCGAGATGCGCGTGACGCCGCTATGGGAAGAGCGCCTGGCCATTGCCTGCGCGCTGGACCACCCGGTCGCAAGGAAGCGCGCGCTGGGACTTTCCAACTTGCGCGATTACGACTGGGTGATCACGCCGCGCGGCGCCCATACGCGTACGCTGTTTGAAGCGCCGTTCCTCAACGCCGGCATCGTGCCGCCGCAGCCCACGGTCGAGTCCTTCTCGTTCCACACCAATCTCTGCATCGTCGCGCAAAGCCGCATGCTGACGATCGCGCCGGAAAGCGCGGTGCGGCACTACGCGCAGCTGGGCATGGTGCGGCAGGTCCGGCACGGCGGCTGGTTCGCGGCCGGACGTACGGTGTTCATCACGCGCGACGACGCGGCGGGGGCGCCAGGCGTGGTCGCTGTCAGCGAGGGGCTGGCCGAGTTGATGGAGGAGGCTTCGAGCCGACTTCAGTTCGTGGGCGCTGGGGCCAGGTGATTGCCAAGTATGTTCGTTTTCCTTCGGGGGGCAGTCAACATTGGATCGCGTGACACGGGCGGATTGCCTCACCACGATCGCAGGCCAGAATTGAGCGGAAACCCGTGACAAGCCCAAGCACTCACGACGACTGATGCCTGGAAATAATGACGCCCGCCGTTTGCGTAAAGGCGGCGGCCAGTCGAGGTCCAGGCTGATCGGCTCCCGAGGTTTCGCAAAATACATGGACAACGATCCCACGAGACTTCCCGATGAAGTCTCGACAGGGATCGGCAGGCCGCGGACCAATGCTTCGAGTTCAACCACGTCACCGTCAACCAGCAGGGCGTAGTCTTCAAACGTGTGGACGCGTCGCATATCCATGCGCTGCGGGATACGCCAGAGCAGTGGTGAAGGCTTGTATCCGCTCAGATCAAAGCCGGCCTGCCGGCGGATCAGCGTGAGAATGCGATCCAGTGTTTCCGGAACGGTACTTGCCCATTGTTCCGACGCTGCCGGCCAGCAATTGCTGGCCAATTGCGCCGACGGGCAGTAGATGGTCACGGAAACCGCGCTCCATGACGGCATTAAGCATGCCGTCATGGAGCGCCTTTTCAATCGCGGCGTCACCCTCCATTTCCCCATCGGAAGTTCCTTCCGGCAATGGCATTGGCGCACTATGCTCGTTATCGAGCGAGGTGCGGGGCCGATCACTGCGAATCGTTGTCGCACTCGCGGATGCCGATTGATCACGTGCGTTCGATGCATCCTGCCGACTGTCCCGCGCGAGGCTGCGGTGGGATAGCACGGTTGCGTGGGCGCGCGATGGGTCACTCTTCAAGGAGGGAGCGCCATGGACGAGTTTGCGATTCAGGGGTTTCGCGGCAGGCTGATCGGCCCGTCCGACAAGGACTACGATGAGGCGCGAGCGCTGTACAACGGCATGATCGACAAGCGGCCCAAGCTGATCGCTCGCTGCACGGACGCCGCCGATGTCATCGCGGCGGTGAACTACGCGCGTGAGAACAAGCTGCTTCTCGCAATCCGCGGAGGCGGACACAACGGGCCCGGTCTTGGCAGTTGCGACGATGGACTGGTCATCGACCTGTCCCAGATGCGCAGCGTGCGCGTCGAGCCGGTGAGCGGCACGGTGCGTGTCGAACCGGGCTGCACAGCGGCCGATCTCGATCACGCGACCCACGCCTTTGGTCTCGCCGTACCGCTGGGCATCGTCGGCAGCACGGGCGTGGCAGGCCTGACGTTAGGCGGAGGCACCGGCTATCTCACGCGCAAGTACGGCCTTACGGTCGACAATTTGCTGGAGGTGGATGTCGTGCTCGCCGACGGCTCTTTCGTCACCGCTAACAAGGACAAGCACACCGACCTCTTTTGGGCCGTGCGAGGTGGTGGCGGCAACTACGGCGTGGTCACGAGCTTTCTGTTTCAGGCCCACCCAGCAAAAATGGTGTTCGCGGGCCCTATCTTCTGGGACGCGAAGGATGCAAAGCAGGTCATGTCGACGTACCGCGATTTCATCCCGAATGCCCCTGAGGAACTCGGCCTGTTTGTCGGGCTGAAGACCGTGCCTCCCACCGACCCTTTCCCTCAGGAGCACTGGAACAAACGCGCCTGTGCGCTGATCGGTGCGTTCAACGGGCCGATCGAAGAGGGCAAGAAGCTCGTGGACTCGTTGCTCGGTAAACTGCCCGCCCCGTTGTTCAATTGGATGGGCGAGATGCCTTGGACTGCCATCAACAGCCTGTTCGACCCCTTCTTCCCCAAAGGCTTGCAATGGTACTGGAAGGGCGACTTTGTCAAGGCGCTGCCTGATGAGGCAATCGATGTGCACATCGCCAATGCGATCCAGGCACCGACCCCGTTTTGCCTGATGCACCTTTATCCCATAGACGGCGCCGTTCGGCGGGTCGCCGGGGATGCCACGCCATGGAGCGCGCGGGACGCTTCGTTTTCGATGGTCATTGCCGGGATCAGCCCGGATCCCAAGGACGCCGAGGCGCTCAAGACCTGGGGCCGTGCCTACTGGGGCGCTGTCCATCCGTTCAATCTGCAAGGTGCCTACGTCAACTTCATGGATGCCGACGAGGCCGAGAACCGAGTCGAACTGAGCTACGGCGAGAACTACACGCGCCTTGCCGCGATCAAGGCGAAGTACGATCCCGATAACCTGTTCCGGGTCAACCAGAACATCAAGCCGAAAGCGTGAATCGACACGGCGCGGGTGTGTGCGCCCGCGCCGTTTGGCGTCGTTGCTGGCAACCCTTGGCAAAAGTCTGAAGCCAGCTAGCGTCCCCCGTGTCGTTGTTTTGCACCGTCGCCTGCGCCGTGGTGCTTTCCTGCCTTCACGTGGCTCGCTGCACGAGCCCGCTCTGGGGCCGCTTGCTCTCTGTTTCGGCAGCTTTTCCGGAGTTCTGTCCGGCCCGGCGCGCCGCAGCCGCGCGACGGCACAGGAATGATATTTGCTTCATTCGGGGAAGGCGTTCCGATATCGTCCCATGCTTCTCCCTGGCACCGTCTTCGCACGTACCGCGTCCCAGCTCATCCACGAAAGCATCAATTCGTGGATCGACGACTACGCGCCCAGTATGGGCGCGGCGCTGGCGTACTACACCGTCTTCTCCATTGCGCCATTACTGATGATTGTCATCACCATTGCGGGCGTGATATTCGGTCCGGAAGCGGCGCGCGGCGAGGTGGTCGGCGAATTGAATGGACTGATCGGCACAGAAGGCGCGCAGGCCGTGGAAGAGATGTTGGTGGCGGTCAGCAAACCGGCGGCCAGTACGCTGACAGCCATTGTTGGCGTACTGGTCTTGCTCGTGGGCGCCACCACCGTGTTCTCCGAATTGCAGTCGGCGCTCGACAGAATCTGGCGCGTGCCCGAGCCCCAAAAGATATCCGGCCTGTTTTCGCTCATCCGCTCGCGTTTGCTGTCGTTCGGCATGATCCTGGGCATGGGCTTCCTGCTTGTCGTTTCGTTGCTGCTCAGTGCTGGTATCTCGGCAATGGGCCGGGAGTGGGGGCCGCTGCTCGGCATACGCGAGGCCTTCGGCCACGTCCTGGACACCATCGTGAGTCTTGTCCTGACGACGGTGGTGTTCGCGATGATCTACAAATTCATGCCGCGGACGAAGGTTCGATGGTTCGACGTCTGGCTCGGCGCTGTCGTGACCGCGGCATTATTTACGCTGGGAAAGTTCCTGATCGGCCTGTACATCGGCAAGAGCGGTGTTGCCAGCGGCTATGGCGCCGCGGGGTCGCTGGTGGTGTTGCTGCTATGGGTGTACTACGCCGCGCAGATTTTCCTGTTGGGGGCCGAATTTACCTGGCATTTCGCCCGGCGATTCGGGTCATTGCGCCACAGCGGCCAACTCCCGCCGCCTTCCAGTCCCTCACGCCACCGGGAGCGAGCAGGCATGGGTGTCAGTGGTCAAGGCAATGCAGGACAACATCCGCTAAACGGTGAGGGTGGCGTCACCACGCCAATCGTCGCGGTCTATGTCGATGAAATTCTGAAGGCTGCCTACAGGGCGGGGGAAGAAGGGCAGGTGACGGCCACTTCTATCGCAGACGCCGCGGAAAACGCGTTCATCCACTTCCAAAGCCTCGCGAGAACCGACAAGCGTGAATTGCGGGAACGGCTGCGCGAGCTTTCGCTGGCGCTATCGGTCCTTGCGGAGGCGGACGATCTTTCTACCGAGACGCGGGGCCTGATCCAACTCGGGGTGGCAGACGTAAAGGCCTACCTCGACGCCGTCTAAGCCTGGGTTGGCTGCATCGACCGGGAATTGGTCGCATGCAAAATTACGACGCTCCCCGTAAATTTTTGCAATCTGCCGGCGTAGCAGTTAAGCGCTCGCGGCCATTTTGCCGCCACGCTGCAGCCCGCATGACTGAGAAGACCCCCTATGGCATGTCTGCGCGCGTGACGGGCAGCCTTCCTGCCAGAAAGAGTGGAAGGGCCCGCAGGCATCCCTTTTGCTCACGCGTTCATGGGAAACGACGCGCGGGCGCGCGCAATCATTCGGGAGGAAGGCGATGGAAACGACGGAATCGGGCGGAACGGGCGGAACAGGCGCAACGGGTGGTAGTTTTGCGCCAGGTGCGCAAATCGGAACTTCTTCCTACGGCGACGGTGAACGTACCTTGCACTCCGCTCCTGCAAATGACAGGACGCAGGATGCGGCGGCTTCAGCGGAAGAGAATGCATCGCGAAGCCTGTCGCGCGAACTGGACAAACTGCTGGATCGGCTGCCGGGTCTTGTCGGGGAAGATCGGGACAAGGCAAAGGCGGAGTTCCTGAAATTTGCCGCCAAATCCACAAGGACCACCACAGAACTAGTTGCCAAATCCGCGGACGTCGCCAAGCGTGTCACCGGACGCGTAAAGAACGAGTGGGAAACGGGACGAGAATGCGCTGAATCGTTTATCAATGCGCATCCGCTTCGTGCCGCGTCCATGGCGCTGGGCATTGGCATACTGCTCGGAGCAAAGCTGTTTGGTCACTCCCGGCGCGACAGGAGTCTGTAGCTGTACGACCACAATGCCTCGGTTGATTCGTCGACGTGCGCGATATAACGGTTAGCGCAGGGACGTGTGCGAGAAGCGCGATCCATCTTGATCGCGGCACGGAAGACTCATGAGGTTCCGGACATTGATGGTTCCATGCACCCGGGTCGTCTAGGGCAGATGCTTGCCCGGCAGCGGGACGACCGGGGAGCGCCCGACAGCGTGGCGAGGCTGCTGGCTGATGACTGGCGTTCGTCCCGGCCCGGCCTTGGAGGTACGGATATTGGCAGCATAGTCACGGTTCCGGCTGGCATGGCCTGGTTCGGAAAAAGCGCCGAGCCTGACTTCCTCGCCCATGCCACCGACGACACGCTGCGCATGGGCAGCGCCTGCGGCTGCCAGCCCGGCCGAGACCATCAGGAAAAGCGCGGGGATCGTCTTCATAAATTCTTTGGCCTCAGGCCTCGTGAGTCACCGGCCAGAGCGGGCCGCGTCATGTTGGCTCCGGAGGATAGTGCAAACCAATCCTTGTATTTGTAATGGATTGTTAGCCGGCGATGGCTTGGCCCTGCCGCCAGCCGCGGAAGTGCGATCCAATGACGGGCGTGCGGTAGGGACGTGCATCCAGGCCAGGAACAAAACAAAGGGTCATCGCCGAATTGCGGGGGTATCGTTCTTGGCATGCGCTGCTGTTTCGCCGGCGTAGCCGATGGGGCTTCTCGTTGGGGGTGTGTTGTCGATTTTCGCTGGCGCTGCTGTTTCGCCGGCGTAGCCGGCGACCTCCTTTTGTCCGAGCGACAAAAGGAGGCAAAAGCGCGTTTACGTGGTCAATCGAGAGCCCAATGCCATTGTTGCATCAGAGGACCGCTGGACTGCCTGCCGCGTAGATGATTAGGATGGGACAGCGCGTACGAGCGAACCCGGATTACGGAGTGGTCCCTTCTAATATCGCCCTCACGGGGACGCCGACGGCTGCGCTACGCGCGGCTCGGAGTAAGTCCGCGAAGGTCTGACCCGAACCTCGCCTCGGTGACGATGCCTTGGGCGCATTGCATGCGCGTAGAGACAGGAAATTAGGAACTGGAACGGGGGACTTGGGCACCTGCAACGATGATGAGCTTGCCCCCAGACGACGACGTGCGCGCAGCGCAGCCGAAGGCGTCCCACCGCTGACCTGGTTGAAACGCTGTACCCGAGTCCGTCTTGGGGATCGTCCAAACGCCGTGCCGCGCCAGGCACAGGTTCTGACTCACATGGCGTAGCAGGGTGGAACGGCCGACCACCAAAACTGAATCCAAAGCCGTTTGAACCCCTGCCACCGTGGAATTGATGGCCAGCGGCAACGACGCGCTTTTTGGTCACTTTTTGTCGCTCGCGGCGTGTGTCAAGGTAGTTGTCGCGTCCGCCGCTATGCTGCTTTCCTGTACTCCGTGGTTTGCGGCTCGGCCCGTTCGGGGTTCAGGTAGACCACGGCATCCAGATTCCAATTCCGGATGCCCCGTGACCAGCGCTGCGGATGCCGGGCACGGGCTGCGTGATACACCACCTTTCGTCGCGCCAGCAGGGGCGTCGCTTCGCCACTGTGCCGCTGGTTCGGCGTGACGTACTTCAGCCCGCTGTGGCGGTGTTCCTCGTTGTACCAACGTACGAACCGATACACCCAGTCGCGCGCCTGCTCCAACGTGTCGAACGGCCGCTCAGGCCATAGCGGACAGTACTTGGCCGTGCGGAACAACGCTTCCGCGTAGGCGTTATCGTTGCTCACGCGGGGGCGGCTGTAGGACGCCACCACACCCAGGGAATCCATCGCCGCTCGCATCGTGGTGCCCTTCATGGCGCTCCCGTTGTCCGAGTGCAGCACCAGCGGCCGGCCAGCCGTTTGCTCGCGCAGACAGCCCAACTCGAGCAGCCGGCTGGCATGCTCGTCCGACTCGTTTTCGTGCACTTCATTGACCACCAGCTTGCGGCTGTAGATGTCCTGCATCATGTACCAGTAGAAGAAGCGGCCCTTCACCGTGGTGGGCATCCACGTGATATCCCAGCACCACACCTGGTTGGGGCCATCGGCACGGTGCGTGGTCGGCGCGCGCGACTTGGCGTTGTGGGCGCGCCCGCGCCGGTGCGCCTGGCCTTCGGCCTTGAGCACGCGGTAGAACGTCGATTCCGAGGCCAGGTAACGCCCCTCGTCGGCCAGCTTCGGCACGATCTGGTGCGGCGTCAGGCTCTCGTAGCCGGGGCTGTTGGCCGCCGCCAGCACGGCCTGCCGCTCTCCCTCGCTGAGCTTG